>JAFYGI010000052.1 GCA_017543265.1 Bacillota bacterium
AGCTTTCTACCATTAAAAAGCCCCATGGAATCGGATTTTTTTGTGTGACTCAGTGTGACTCGGTGGTACTCAGTGTGAAATTGGTTTGATAATACCATATATCGGCTGCCATTGCAAGAGCGATGCCGTGTGAGTTTCCTTATTTTGATATGCAAAGCAAAAAGTTTATCCCCGCTTTGCGATATTTTTTTTGCGCAAAAAAAATTAAATTAGGGGTTGACAAAACAAATATTTTCGTGTATTATATTTTGTGTTGGTTATGTATGCGTAGCTCAGCTGGATAGAGCGTCTGGCTACGGACCAGAAGGTCGTGGGTTCGAATCCTGTCGCATACATTTAAAGGGACTGTCGCAAGGCAGTCCTATTTTTTTGTTTCATTTTGTTTTTATATGTGTTATACTGTATGTATGACTACACGATCAGCAAGGAGCCTATATATGAAAGAACTTTGGAGACCCGGCACCATACTCTACCCCGTACCCGCGGTAATGGTAAGCTGCGGCACTATGGAAAACAGCAATATAATAACCGTTGCCTGGACGGGCACCATAAACAGCGACCCCGCTATGGCATATATATCCGTGCGCCCGTCACGCTATTCCTATGACATAATAAAGCAGACGGGGGAATTTGTAATAAACGTCACCACCGAGGAGCTTGTACGTGCTACGGACTGGTGCGGCGTAAAAAGCGGCCGCGATTTTGACAAATTTAAGGAAATGCACCTTACCAAGGAAAAGGCGGCGCACCTTGACTGCCCCGTCATAGCCGAAAGCCCCATAAATATCGAATGTAAGGTTAAGCAGATAATCCCGCTCGGCACACACGATATGTTTATCGGCGAGATTGTCGGCTGTATGGCGGACACAAAATATATGGACGAAAACGGTAAATTTGATTTTGCCGCATCAAAACCAATATGCTACTCCCACGGCGAGTATTACGGCCTTGGGGAGTATTTCGGGAAATTCGGCTATTCGGTGCAGAAAAAGAAACGCAAAAAGAGGTGATTATATGGACTTTTTGCCCGTTTGCCGCGGTGACATGGAAAAACGCGGCTGGGAACAGCTTGATTTTATATACATAACGGGTGATGCCTATGTAGACCACCCGTCCTTTGGGTGCGCGATAATCTCGCGTGTTTTGGAGAACCACGGCTACAAGGTGGGCATCATCGCCCAGCCCGACTGGAAAAGTGACGAGGATTTTAAAAAGCTCGGGGTGCCGCGGCTGGCGTTTTTGGTAACGGGCGGCAACATAGACTCTATGGTGAACCATTATTCGGTGGCGAAAAAGCGCCGTTCGCGCGATTTTTATTCCCCCGGCGGGGAAATGGGGCTGCGCCCTGACCGCGCCACAATAGTTTACTGTCAGAAATTAAGGCAGATATATAAAAATATCCCCATAATGATAGGCGGTCTGGAGGCAAGTCTGCGCCGTCTGTCGCACTATGATTACTGGGACAACAAGGTCCGCCGTTCAATTCTTCTGGACTCGCAGGCCGACCTTTTGATGTACGGCATGGGCGAGCATCAGATAGTTGAAATTGCGGATGCCCTTGACAGCGGTCTTGATATACACGATATTACCTATATAAAAGGCACGGTTTACAAAACCAAGACCCTTGACCACATTTACGACGAATATATCACCCTGCCCTCGTATAAAGAGGTTTCGACCGACAAGCTTGCCTATGCAAAGGGATTTTTGACCCAGTACCAAAACAGCGATGCAATAACGGCAAAAATGCTTGTCGAGCCGTATAACGACTGTTTTGTGGTGCAGAACACCCCGTCGCTGCCGATAGAGCGCCCGGAGTTTGACCGTGCCTACAGCCTGCCCTATATGCGCGATTTTCACCCCATGTATAAGGACAAGGGCGGCATACCCGCCATAGAAGAGGTAAAATTCAGCATAATATCAAACCGCGGCTGCTACGGCAACTGTAATTTCTGCGCCCTCGCATTTCATCAGGGGCGTGTTATTTCCTCGCGCAGCCATAAATCAATTTTGATAGAGGCGGAAAAAATAATAAACGACCCAGATTTTAAGGGATATATACATGATGTCGGCGGCCCCACGGCGAATTTCCGCGCCCCCGCCTGCGACAAGCAGCTTACAAAGGGTGCCTGCCGCGACAGGCAATGTCTTTTCCCGACCCCGTGCAAAAATCTTAAGGTTGACCACACCGATTATTTGCAACTTTTGCGCAAGCTGCGGGAACTGCCAAAGGTGAAAAAGGTCTTTGTGCGTTCGGGCATACGCTACGATTATCTTATTTACGACAACGACACCACGTTTTTCCGTGAGCTTTGCGAGCATCACATAAGCGGACAGCTTAAGGTCGCGCCCGAGCATATCTCCCCGCGCGTTCTGGCGAAAATGGGCAAGCCGGGGCGTGACGTGTACGACCGTTTTGTAAAAAAATATTACGAGATAAACAAAAAGCTGGGCAAAAAACAATTTCTGGTGCCATATCTGATGAGCTCGCACCCCGGCAGCGACCTTAAGGCCGCGGTCGAGCTGGCGGAATACCTGAGGGATATAGGCTATATGCCCGAGCAGGTGCAGGACTTCTACCCCACCCCAGGCACGCTGTCTACCTGTATGTTTTACACCGAGATAGACCCGCGCACCATGGAAAAGGTGTATGTGCCCAAAAATCCGCACGAAAAGGCCATGCAGCGTGCCCTTATGCAGTACCGCAACCCCAAAAATTATGATTTGGTGGAAGAAGCGCTGAAAAAGGCAGGACGCACCGACCTGATAGGCTTTGACAAGCATTGTCTTATAAAGCCGCGGAAAAACGTAGGACAAAATAATTTTAAGAAAAACAAACCCGATGCAAAGCCGAAAAAGAAAAAGACAATAAGAAATATACATAAAAAGAAGGTATGATATGAGAGGAATAAAAGCGTTTTTCAAACGAGAGGAGATTTTATTTACAATAGCCGTAATTTTCACGGTATTTTACTTATGCGGCGAAAAAGGCTATGATTTTCTTATAACGATACCCTGCGGAGGTGGATATCATCAAAAATAAAATAAATATCAAAAGCACAAAAGGCAGCGTTTTGTTATCCGCTGCCCTTTGTGCTTTTGTTTTTAGTCGGCTGTGCCGCTTATGCCCTTATTTTTTTGTCACGCCGTCTCCGTAAATGGTAGTCCAGTCGTTTTTCATGGAAATGGGTACCCAATCATATTCATCACAAAGCTTATACATTTTATCGGCCTTTTCGATATTGCCGTTTTCTCTTTCGGTATCATCACAGCAAAGCATAAAGGCAAGGCTCTTGTACGGATTATTGCTTGTGGTGTATTCGGCCATACTTGAATCGCCCGTGCTGTTGCCGAAGGAAAGTACAGGCTGTACGCCTATTTCCTGTGCAATTACGGCAACCTTGTTCATTTTAAGGTTTTTAACAACAAATTCACCGCCAAGCACTAATTTATCGCTGTCTTTAAATACATAGTCAAGTCCGCCATTATCGCCCTGAGCACTTGCAACTACCGTTTCATCGGAGCCTATTACATGACCCATCGGGATATCTATGGGAGAATTATAAACTATACCGCGCACAATAAATCTGTCCGTGCCGCTTACTATATATACTGTAAAATCATTTGCCTGAAGGTAGTCCACCACATCAAGCATAGGCTTATACCAGCCGTCGCCGCGGTTCATACCGTCGTAGCTCGGCATCGGAAGCTTTTTAAATTTCTGGATATAGTCATTAAATTCGTCCAGCGTCATTCCGGCAAAGGCCGATGCTATCGACTGACCGTGGTCTATCTCCAGCCCCTTGAAGGATTCGCCTGTTTCGTTTTGCTTAACTATTTTTTCGGCAGTTTCGCGTTCGTGCTCCGATGCCTTATCCTTGTAGCTTTCATCCTCCAGCACACGATGCACCAAAAGCGTATAGTCAAAATAGTTGGGGTCTGTCTCGCAGAAAAGAGTACCGTCCAGGTCAAAAACAGCTATACGCCTTTCGGGAGGGATATAATCCGCGCTGTTTTTGTCGGTAATGCTGTTCATATACGAAATTAATGCTTGTTTTGCCTCCGCATCGTCCGTCCAATGCGATAATGCCGTTTTATCGGAAACGGTGATTTTTTCTTCACTGCCGATCTGCTGCTTTATGGTCACGGTTTTGGTCTCGCCGTCCCATTCCGCAATGCAGCCAAAGGCTTCGGCGATAGCCCTCAACGGAACCATTGTGCGCTCGTTTATTATGACGGGCGGCACATCTATCTGCGCTTCCTGTGCATTTACCTTAATGACGGGATCGCCCACCTGCATTTCAATCGTTTTTTCCGCTGCAAATACATTTGTACAGATATTTGCCGCAAGTGTTAATGCCAATGCTGATGTAATAATTCTTTTCTTCATAATTTTAATTCTCCTTTTTTATTAAATTTTATTAAAAACTTCCGTTTAAGTTTTCAAACGTATCTATAACTACTACGCAGTCCTCTGTCGCCCTTTGCATAACAAGCTTCATAATGTTTTCGGGTATTGCCACACAGCCGCCTGTGTAGGGTTTCTGCGGCCCGAAACAATGCAGGAAGATAGCCGAGCCCTTACCGGGTGTGGCATCCTCGTTAAAGCTGATATTAAGGCAGTATTGGTACTGATACTCATAATCCATGATATGCTCGCTGTTTTCCATATCCAGATCGGGCAGGTCATTTATATCCACCATTTCGTTGTAGTGCATACCCTCTCTGTCGTCTCCCGACCAATAAGTATCATCCGTGACCTTTGTGTATTCCATTTTGCAGCCGGGATCATCAGCGATACCAAAGGCCTTGTTAAAATGATAGGTACCCATAGGAGTAAGCGGAGCCACGCCCTCCTTATGATCCTCGTCCTTGCACATACCGTCTCTGCCCACAAAGGCGGGTGTGGATAATATCTGCTTCCAGCTGCCGCTTTCGTCACGCTCGTGCATTGAAACGGTGGCCGTGGACTTGTCCATACCCATTGCGCCAACGATAAAAAGCTGCTTTGTGTTTTCGTCCTGTGCCTGCGGCAATGCCTTTACCCAATCGGGCGAATCGACCTCGTGCTGTATCGAGGAATGTATGCCGTCCGAACCGGCTTCGGCAGTTGTTTCGCTTGTCTGCGGTGTTTGTGTCTGTACGGGCTCCGCACCGCCGCCCGAGCAGGCCGTAAGTCCCATACAAAGTATTGCCACCGCAATAATAAGTTTTCTTTTCATTTTTTTCTCCTTTTTTAAATTTTATTTTGCCTCAATGGAATCGCTGTTTACGGGGAAGGTGAAGTATGTGTCCGTGAAGGGCTCATCTTCGAGGGTAAAATGCCACCATTCCTCCTCCAGCGGCTTAAAGCCGTGGGAAGTCATAGCCTCGCGCAGTATCATCCTGTTTTCGTACTGCTCGTCGGTTATTTCCTTATAATCGGGGTGGCTGAGCTCACCGAAATAGTCAAAGGTACCGCCCATATCGACCTCTTTTTCGGTCTTCATATCAAAAAGCGTAAGATCCAGCGTACTTCCGCGGCTGTGTCCCGAATGCTCGGCAATATAGCCCTGCGGGAAAAGCACATCCTTTTCAAGCTCGGGATAGAAATATTCCTTCATGCGGACATCCTCTGTATCGAGCGCCCAGTTCATAAAGTTGGTAACGGCCTTTTGCGGACGGTAGGCATCGTATATCTTTAAACGGTAGCCCTTTTGGTTAAGGTCGTCGCTAACCTCCTTAAGCGCAGATGCCGCCTCCTTTGTGAGTATCGCCACAGGCTCCTCATAGCCGTCTATACGGTCGCCCACAAAGTTATAGGTCGAATAATAGCGTATCTCAAGTATCGCATCGGGCACCGCCTCACTTAAAAGCACAAAATCCGACGAATCGGACGAAAGCTTTGTGCCGTCCTCCGCCACGGTCTCGACAGGCTCTGCCTGCTCCGCCTGTTTCTCCTGTACCGCCTGAGCGGGTGCCGCGGTCTCTACCTGTGCTTCGTTTGTACCGCAGCCGCAAAGTCCCGCCTGCATAAGCATAAGTACAGCCGCAAATGCTGTGATTTTTCTTTTCATATCTTATACTCCTTTCATAATCAATAACACCTGCACATTTTTTGTGAAGTATTACATATCGGAAGATTTAATGTAATTATATCACACCGTATTTTTATATGCAATAAAAATTAACGATTTTTCCGCTTGGATGCAGTATATCGGACAAGCAAAACTATCGATAATAAATCGGAAAAACCGACAAGTGTTTTGACAAATCCCACGAAATGTGTTAAAATAAAGTTCAAGGGGGTATACTTATGTCAAATTTTAATGATAATCTGCGGTCGCTGCGGCTGGACATGGGTCTTACGCAGGGACAGCTGGCACACAAGATAGGTACATCGCAAAGCAGTATCGGTATGTACGAGTCGGGTGCGCGTCAGCCCAATTTTGAAACGCTGGAAAAACTGGCAAAGGCGCTTGATACGGACATTGAATACCTTGTAACCGGCAGGCCGCGCAATGAAACGCCATACAGCAAACTTATGCCCCTGCACAGGGTTCGTGTGCCGATAGTCGGCGATATAGCCTGCGGCGAGCCCATTTATGCCGAGGAAGAATACAGCGGCTATATCGACACAAACGACAGCACCATGTTTGATTTTTGTCTGCGCTGTGTAGGCAACAGCATGATAAATGCAGGCATAAAAAACGGTTCGCTGGTGTTTATACGCAAGCAGGATATTGTGGAAAACGGCGAGATAGCGGCAGTTGCCATAGGCAGCGAGGTCACGCTCAAGCGGGTGTCCTACTACCCCGACCGCAAGACCCTTATCCTGAAGCCCGATAATCCCGCCTACAAGGATCTTATATATTTTGGCAGCGAGCTGGACACCATACGCATACTGGGCAAGGCCGTTGCGGTACAGAACAAGCTGTAAAGGAGAAGAAAATGAATATCAAAAAACTGTTTATAATACCCGTGTTTTTACTTTTGCTGGCAGGCTGCACGGGTGCCGATCTTACAAAAGAAAATGCAAGCCTGCTTGTGACCGACTTTTTGGAGGACTTCCGCAAGGGAGACTATGACGGTATGTACGCCTGCACGCATGACGGCTACACCTATTTCAACGGTATCTACAACCCCGAGTCGCAGAGCAACGCAAATATGTTCAATGCGCTTGGGCAAAACATGGAATACCGTATAAAAAGTGTCAGCGTACACGGCAAGGAGGCCGATGTTACGGTATACGTCAAAAACTGTGACACGGCGCAGGTATTAAGGGACGTGACCGCGACATATATCTCCGCCTGCGAGCAGGACACCGAAAATCAGCTTGACAAGGACGAACTTCTGGCCGAGACCACAAAATTTTGCTTTTCCCGTGCGGATAATCCCACCGTTGAGCATGACACCGTTTTTAACCTTATCGAAAAAGACGGCAAGTGGGCAATACAAAGCAATATAATGATATATGACGACATCACGGGCGGATATATGACCTATGTATATAAAAATGTGGTCTTCCCCGACCTTCTCGGTGACGCAAACAAACAAAAGGAGTGAGCATATTGTTTGAAAACATTGAAAAAGCTTATGAATATATACGCAGCATAACGGACTTTGTGCCCGATGCGGCCGTAACGCTGGGCAGCGGTCTTGGCGATGTTGCCGATTCCATCGAGGAGGTGGCCGCCATCAATTACCGTGATATACCGGGCTTTCCCGTATCCACGGTGGCGGGACACAGGGGACGGTTTTACTTTTGCAAAATAGGCGGTAAAAATGTTGCCTTTATGCAGGGGCGCGTGCATTATTACGAGGGCTATCCGATGCAGGCTTGTGTAATGCCGCTGAGGGTGCTGCACAAAATGGGCTGCAGGCTTTTAATGCTTACAAATGCCGCGGGCGGTGTCAATTTCAGCTTTAATGCAGGCGATATTATGCTTATACGCGACCATATATCAAGCCTTGTGCCATCCCCGCTTATCGGTGAAAACTACCCCGATGGCACACGCTTCCCCGACATGAGCAATGTCTACGATAAAGAGCTGACGGATATTATACGCAATACGGCAGCCGAGATCGGTCTGCCGATAAAGGAGGGCGTATACATTCAGCTTTCGGGTCCCAATTACGAGACCCCCGCAGAGGTGCGTATGTGCCGCCTTTTGGGTGCGGATGCCGTGGGTATGAGCACCGCCTGTGAGGCTATGGCCGCCGTACAGTGCGGCATGAGGGTATGCGGTATATCCTGTATAACAAACCTTGCCTCGGGCATGAGCCCAAAACCGCTCTCTCACGACGAGGTAAAGGAAATGGCGGATATAAGGGGGCCGCAGCTGCGAAGGCTGATAGTGGAAAGCATAAAAAAATTTTAAGGCATAAAAAAACAGCGGATATATTTCTCCGCAGCAGGCACCCTGTCTGTGAGAAATATATCCGCTGTTATTTTCGTATTTTATCAAGCGATAAAATCCTTTAAAGCATCTTTAACCGCATCAAACTCGCTCTCGTCGTGTATATCAAGCTTTAACGTATTGCTTACATCAAGACTGAAGATACCCATGATAGACTTTGCGTCTACAACGTATCTGTCCGATACTAAGTCAAAATTGCCGTCAAATGTATTGATAATGTTTACGAATGCTTTTACCTTGTCGATCGAGTTAATGCTGATATTCAATGATTTCATAGTAATTACCTCCCTTTCGGATATTAACTGTTTTTTGTTTACAACTACATATTAACCCGAAATCAAGTATTTGTCAAATGAGACCGCAAAAATTTTCGTTGGGCATTTTATTGTGTTAAGCATAAAATTTGCATTTGGGATTATTTCTTTTGCCCAAATGCGCATTTTTATATGTACCGTTTTGAGTGCTTTAATATTTTTCGATATTCTTTTCGGTAGTTTTATCCAATTTTTTTAAAATTTTTTGGTTATTTCTTACAAAGTTTTAAGGTAGGCTACCTCGTCCTCGGTCAGCAGCCTATAACTGCCCTTTTCAAGACCACCGAGAGTCAGCCTGCCCGTAGATATACGTTTAAGCGACCTTACCTCGTGCCCGATAGCCGCGCACATCTTCCTGACCTGTCGGTTTTTTCCCTCGTGTATGGTTATCTCAAGGGTGGTCAGTCTGCCTTTTTTTACTATGCGTATTTTTGCGGGTGCGGTGGTATAACCGTCTATTTCAAGACCCTCCGAAAAACGCTTCATCTCCGCGGCGGTGGGTATGCCCTCCACCTGTGCGATATAGGTCTTGTCTATGTTGTGCTTGGGGTGTGTCAGCTTATAGGTAAGCGCCCCGTCGTTTGTAAGCAGGAGCAGCCCCGATGTATCGTGATCGAGCCTGCCTACGGGGTATACCCTGTATTCGCAGTCTATAAGGTCAAGCACCGCGGGGCGGCCAAACTGCTCCTTTGCGGTGGACACATAGCCCTCGGGCTTGTTGAGCATTATATACACAAGCTTGTCCGCGGGATGCACCTCTTTGCCGTCCACAGTCACCACATCGCCCTCATCTACCTTTGTGCCAAGCTCGGTAACGGTTTGGCCGTTTACACACACTCTGCCACTTTGTATTATTTCCTCCGACCTGCGCCGTGATGCCACCTGCGCATCAGCCAGATATTTCTGCAGGCGTACCGCCATGCTCTCACCGCCTTTATACCGTCATTTCTCCGTTTAGTACCATATCAAAGACCGCAGCCTTGAAATCATCAATGTTTTTTGCCTTTTTTATCCTTTTTACCGTTTTTTCACAGCCCTCAAACCGCCACGACAAATACAAAGCGACCTCCTTCATTTTATGAAGCAGGTTTGTGCTGCCGCTCAGCACCTTTGCATATTCGTCGCAAAGCTCGGCAAAAAAATCCGTAAGCTGCTGTCTGTCCGGCAGCTTTCCGCCCTTTATCAGCGCAGGCAGCGCGGGGTCCGCAATAACTCCCCTGCCAAGCATGACCGTATCCGCCATAGGAAAGGCCGCTTTGAATTTTTCCATATCCTCAAGGGTGAAAATATCGCCGTTATAGCAAAGCCTGTGCCGCGAGTTTTGCACCGCATAGGCGTACATATCCCAATTTGGCGTGTTTTTGTATTTATCCTTGCCCGTGCGCGGATGGATGATAAGCTCATGCACGGGGTATTTTTCGTATATGGAGATAAGGCGCACGAATTCCTCCGGCTGTGCCATGCCGATACGCGTTTTTACCGATATTTTGTACCTGCTTTTGTATATCCCGTCCAGAAAGCGGTCAAGCTCCTCGGGATAGGCAAGAAAGCCCGCACCGCGCCCCTTTGATACCACGGTGCCCGACGGACAGCCCAGATTTATATTGAATTCGTCATAGCCGAAATCCGCCGCCAGTCTGTCGCACATGACGAGGAAGCCCTCGGCCGAGTTTGAAAGTATCTGCGGCACAAGCTTCATGCCCGCATTGTTTTCGGGCAGCACGTCACGGTAGCCCTTTGTGCTTAGCGCACCCTTTTCCGCCACGGGCAAAAACGGCGTAAAAAATTTATCCACGCCGCCGAAATGCTTGTTGAATACAGCGCGGTATATGTTTCCCGTAAGCCCCTCCATAGGGGCAAGATATATGTTCATATATGTAAATATGTCCTTGTGTCTGTATTTTGCGGCCGTTTGCGCCGCTTATTATGTATAATAGCACAAAAGGCCGTTTTTGTCAAAAAGATTTGCCCCCTGCCGCAAAAAAAACGCGCAAATGTCCCCTGCAAGAGTGGTTTCCCGCCCCTGACAAAGAGCATTTGCGCGTTCACGCAAGGGGCAAAACGCAGCGCCCCTTTAATTATATGAATATCAGTCGCAAACCTTTGTTATCCAGCCCATATCATCGGGTATCTTGCCCCACTGGATGCCTGTAAGCGTATCGTAAAGTTTCTGTGTAAGCTCGCCTGTCTTGAAGTCGTTGATAACGGCAACATCATTCTCATAGCGAAGCTCGCCTACGGGAGAGATAACAGCGGCGGTACCCGTACCGAATACCTCCTCCAGCTTGCCCTCCTTGGATGCCTTCATAATGTCAACGATAGGCAGTCTTTCCTCGGAAACGGTGTAGCCCCATTTCTTTAAAAGCTCGATACATGACATTCTTGTAACACCGGGAAGTACGGTACCTACCGTAGGTGCGGTGTAAATAGTTCCGTCTATCTTGAAGAAGCAGTTCATGGAACCAACTTCCTCAACATACTTTCTTTCAACGCCGTCAAGCCAAAGCACCTGTGAATAGCCAAGGTCGTGTGCCTTTACCTGTGATGCAAGGGATGCCGCATAGTTGCCGCCGCACTTTGTAAAGCCGGTGCCGCCGGGAGTAGCGCGGACATACTCGTCCTCAACAAATATCTTAACGGGGTTCATGCCCTCCTCATAGTATGCGCCAACGGGAGAAGCGATTATCATAAACAGATAGCTGCTTGAAGGACGCACGCCGAGATGCGGCTCCGTCGAAATGATAAAGGGTCTTAAATACAGGGATGTATCGGGCTCCGAGGGTACCCAGTCCTTTTCGGTCTCAACAAGGGCCTTTACTGCCTGTACAAAGTCCTCTACCTCAAGCGAGGGAAGACACATACGCTTGTTTGTGTTTATCATTCTTTGTGCGTTCTTTTCGGGACGGAAAAGCTGGATACCGCCCTGAGGGTTGCGGTAAGCCTTTAAGCCCTCAAACGACTCCTGTGCGTAGTGCAAAACCATAGCCGCAGGATCAAGCGATATAGGTGCATAGGGCACTATACGCGCATCATGCCAGCCTGTGCCCTCGGTCCAGTCCATAATAAACATATGGTCTGTGTAATACTTACCGAAGGAAAGATTTTTCTGGTCGGGCTTTGCCTTGGGTGTCTTTGTCAGTTCGTATTTGATATTTAACATACATATCCTTCTTTCTTTTCGTTAATTCGGATAATATTAGTATAAAACTTTTTGTATAATAATTCAACAGTTTTTTTTAAAATCCTCTAAATTTTATTTTTTGGCACGCATTTAAGGGAGCGCCCATACATTTTGTTTTTGTATGATACCGCGTTTAGGCTGTTTTGCGGCAATTATACGTCGGCCGTTATCTTGCGCTCATAACCCTGCTCCATGCGCATATAATTTATATATACAACACAGGGAGGAAGAGCATGGAAGAATACGATTACACAGCACGCAGAAATCAGATACGCACGGCACGCAGGGCGGCATCACCCAAAAAGCAGAGTTATTTTCTGCTGAAATTCAATATGGCGCTGGCCTTTGGCGTGACCGTACTGTGTGCGGATATGATAGACCTGGATGTGACAAATGCCTTTGTGGGCAGGGTCAAAAGCGCGGTAACGCAAAGTGAGAGCCTTGACGGGATAAGACAGCGGTTTTTATCCGCCGTTTCGTCAATTACGGGCAGCGGCAAAATATCGGTATTTGCGGGTGAGGAGCATCCCCTAACCGTGGATGATGCGCTGATAGAGCAGATGCACATAAGAGAGAGCGCATATAAAAACACGCAAAAAAAAACGCCCTGAAACAGGCGGCAAACACACCGATAAGTCCCGTTGAGGAACCGCTGATAAGCGATGTTTTCGGCAGCAGGGTCAATCCCGTAACGGGCCGTGCGGAGTTCCACAAGGGCATTGACCTTGCCCTTGCGCCCGACACCCCCGTAAAGGCTTGTATAGACGGCATTGCGGAGGACTGCGGCTATTCGGACAGCTACGGATATTATCTGCGGATAAGGGGTGAAAGGTATTCCTGCCTTTATGCACATCTTAACAAAGTGTGTGTCCGAAAGGGCGCACAAATAAAACAGGGCGAGACCGCTGCGCTGTCGGGCGATACGGGGCAGTCCACGGGGCCGCACCTGCATTTTGAGCTTTACCAAGGAGAACGAAACACAGACCCCTATTTTATCTTCAAGGAGTAAAGCCATGTTACCCAGAATTAAATTTAAGCCGTCATTTTTTATTATGGCGGCTTTTTGTTTTGCCGCAGGCGTTTTTAAATATTTTGTCACCGTTTTTTTGCTTGTTGCCTTGCACGAGCTGTGCCATATCTTCACGGCAGGCCTGTGGGGGCTTAAGACAAAAGCGGTCGTTGTTACGCCCATAGGCACATACGCCGAGATACCCGATGCCGACCGCCTGCATATAACCAAGCGCATACTTATCGCGCTTGCGGGGCCCGCGTTCAATCTGGTGCTGTGTATGTTCTGCTGTGCACCGCTCAGGCAGATAAACCTTGCGCTCGGGCTTTTTAACCTGCTGCCGCTGTATCCGCTTGACGGAGGACGTATATTCCACTATATAACAAGCTATTTTATCGGCGTACTGCGCGGCAATATACTGGCAGTAAAAACAAGTGTGTTTTTAAGCATAATGCTGATACCCGCGGGGCTTTTGCAGCTTGTGCTGTACCCGCCCAATATAAGCCTTTTGTGCCTTGGCATATATTTTTACCGTCTTAACAGGCTCAACACCATCAACCTTACCTACAGCTTTTACAAAAGCGTGATAAACAAAAGCGAAAATAAAATAATGCCTGTAAGAAGCATCACCGCAAGCACCAAAATGGAGCTTAAAACCGTGCTTTACAGGCTTGGCTGGGATTATTATACCATGGTTTATGTGCGTGAGGACAATAACATCATGACCGTAAACGAAGAAAGGCTGCTTATGCACATAATGCAAAACGGCATCAAGGGCACACTCGGTACAATGCTGGGCGGGAAATAGCTATTTGTCATTTTTTTTGGCAAAAAGCCCCTTGACCCCGTACACCGCAAGCATACAGACCGCCACCACACCCGCCTTTATAAGCGCATTTACAAACGACATTGCCCACGTTGTCATGACAGACTTTCTCAGATCAATATCGTTCTTTATCAACGAAATAATTTCCCAAAACGACAGAGAGGGACTGCTCTGCACATTTCCCTGTATGACCTGAAAAACGGAAGCAGCCTGCGGATTGTATAAAACAGATATCGCATAGAGCATCCTTATAGGCTGAATTACCCCAAACCACAATACTATAACACATACCGCCGCCGTTATAACTGCACGCATTGCACTTCTCGGCGTAAAAAGCGCAATAAGAAAACATATCAAAAAAGGTGCAAGCATATTGAGTGTATAATACCCTATTCGTTCTATCTGTACCATTCAACTGCCTCCATACAAAAACAGGGGCTGAATATCAGCCCCCTTTAAGTTACTTTGCAAAATATCTTAAAATGATCAGTCAACAGCGACGATAGTTCTCTTGTTGTAAGAACCGCATTCCTTGCATACTCTGTGGGGTCTCATTAAAGCACCGCACTTGCTGCAAGCTACCAATGTAGGTGTAGCTATCTGCCAGCTCTGAGCCTTTCTCTTATCTCTCTTGGACTTTGACATTCTGCCCTTAGGACATATAGACATTTATTTGCACCTCCCGTAAAAAAAATAATCATTACTTAAACAGGTCCATAAGACCGTCGAACGCCGGGTTGATATATCCCCTGTCGCAGCCGCATTCGCCTTTGTTAAGGTTTTGGCCGCATACGGGACACAGACCCCTGCAGTTTTCGGAACAAACTGCCTTCATGGGCATAACGAGCATTATATTGGCCTTAAGCATAGGGCCTATATCCAATGTTTTGTCCTCATAGCCCCAATACCCCTTGTCCGCGTCGGCATTGTTGGAAAACACTTCGTCAAGCGTCCCCTCCGCATCTTGGGTAAATGCCTCCAGACACAGGTCGCATTTAAGGTCAAGGACAGCCTTGAAATTTCCGCTTAAAACATAGCCCTCTTTTGTCAGGGTAACTTTGCCGTCGGTCTGCACACTTACGGGCACACCGTCCACAGTTATTTTACTGTCAAAGGCAAAGCTTTTCTGTCCGCCAACGGAAAGCTCCTTAACATCAATAAGCATATAAACACTCCTGTTCCGCAGTGTTAAGTAAAATCACTTGACCTACTTAACAACACATCAAGTATAATTGTAGCACCTGTAAACGGTTTTGTCAATAGTATATTTTGTTTTTTTTGTACGGTTGTGTGTCGATATGTATTTTATCGGCCGTATTTTGGCAAAAAACAAAGGATCCGGTGCAAATTAGGCTTGCAAAACATATGCGGTATGTATTATAATGTAAGTGGATAGTTGCTTAAGGCCGATTATCCGATAAAATACATCCCTATTTGGAAAGGAGACAAAATCATGAGCAAATACGCAGGCACACAGACAGAGAAAAACTTACAGGCCGCATTCGCAGGCGAATCACAGGCACGCAACAAATACACATACTTTGCTTCCGTAGCAAAGAAAGAGGGCTATGAACAGATAGCCGCTATATTCCTTCAGACGGCAGACAATGAAAAGGAGCACGCAAAGCTTTGGCTCAAGGAGCTCGAGGGCATAGGCACCACCGCCGAGAACCTCGGTGCGGCTGCCGACGGCGAAAACTACGAATGGACGGATATGTACGAGGATTTTGCAAAGACAGCCGAGGCAGAGGGCTTCAAGGCACTTGCGGCAAAATTCCGTATGGTAGGCGAAATAGAAAAGCACCACGAGGAGCGCTACCGTGCATTGCTTAAAAACGTAGAGACCGCACAGGTATTTGAAAAGAGCGAGGTAAAGGTTTGGGAATGCCGCAACTGCGGACACCTTGTTATCGGCACAAAGGCACCCGCTGCCTGTCCCGTATGCGCACACAAGCAAAGCTTCTTTGAAGTACGCAGCGAAAATTACTGATACCGATCAAAAAAAGAGCCGTAACGGCTCTTTTTTATTGTCTGAAAGCAGCGGCTTTTTACCTTATGCTGTTTATGATCGCCGCTATAGTCGGCACCGCATACATAAGCACGATCACGGCCGCACCCACCGCCGTAAGCAGGATCGGCGACACGGTCTGTACGGACTTTGCATTGCACCAATCCAGATTTTCACGCTTGCGAACCTCTATCCAAAAGGCAAACATAAGCCCTATTATCGTCAGTGCTATGCCTGCATGAAAACTGCGCGGTGAATATTCCATCCTTATATCGTTGCTGCCCTTTGGCAGGGATATTGCCATAAACGCCCCGTTCATTACGGGAAATACCTCGGATTCTTCCCCATTTACACGGCATTTCCAGTCATTGCTGTATTCAACGGGCAAAAACATAAAGCTGTTAAAATCAACAACGGCATTCACGACAAGCCCGTTTTTTTCCGTTTTGACCATGTCTGCGTGTCCCTGTCCGTAGCCCGTCACAAGCTCGTCAAGCATTGCATTGTCCATAAGGCTTATTTCCGTATCTGCGGGAGCGCCGCTTACCTCAAGTGTCAGCTTTTCGTCCTTCAGGGTGCCGAGCTCGGCAAAGCCGCCCAGGTTGCCGTCATATTTTTCGTCAAAGCTTACGGGTCTGCCGTCAATTTTAAAAACAGCGCCGTTCATGCCGTTTTCCGTCCATGCGTACAGCGTGCATTCACCCTTGGCCGTTATTTCGTAGGTCTTGTCCGCACCGTTTTCGCGCAAGGGCTTGCAGACCGTCATTATCTGCTTAACGCCGCCCATAAAGTTATTGTAGATAAGGTTTTGCGTTTTTGCGCCCTTTGTCGTAAACGAGGTATACATTATATCGGGATTGACAAAGGTGCCCATAGACAGGACAGCCCCGCCCTTGTCTATGCAGAGTATGGCATCGGTGAGCTTTGTGCCGCCAAGCCTGTCCTGTGCATTTGCCGCATAGCCCAGTTTTTCCATCTGTCTGCGGTATTCGCCAGAGGTATCAAAGGTCTGTGCCCGTCCCGCAATACAAAAGCCGGCCACAGCGGGCAAAATCGCCATAGCTGCCGCATACACGGCCAGCACGCCCCCGCGCGGCAGACCCTTTTTGACAAAGCCCAGCGCCGCAAGCCCCATGCCGAACACCAGCACGGCCGCACCGCCGCAAACGGCAAATCTGCCGTCGTAAATTATCGTACCCGTAAGGGGTGAATTTTTTATTATATCAAGCGCACTTTGTCCGCCCTGTGCCTTTGCCGCCGCAAACATGGCAGGCAAAACGGCAATGCCCGACATCATGACAGCCGCAAGGGTATGCAGACAAAACGCCGCCGCAAACCTTTTTCTGTCAGACTTTTCCGCGCCCAAAAACATATAGCCGAAGGCATAGACAGTCATATAAAACACCATTGCCATTGCCGAGCAGGTATCGCAAAGAAGAGCCGCAGCTACAGCCAGCGTATACCACAGGCCGTTGCCTCCCCTTGCCATATGCCGAAAGCCCAGCAGCACAAGCGGTAGAAATACAACCGTATTTAAAAGCGGTATGCTTGTAAAATGCTGCAGCGCAAACACAAAAAGCGCATAGCCCACAGCACAGGCAATATTTTTTATACCCGTCAGGCCGTATGCCCTGCGCACACAGACCGACACGACCGCAGCCGCAAGCATAACGGCGGCAAGCACCGCAAAGCTCAGCAATTCAAGCACAGCGCCGTTTTTTGCAAACAGCAAAAACAATGTGTGTATGCCGATACAGCGGCCTATCCCGTCGGGCACACCGCCGCCCGCACCTTCGGACCACGCGATAAACGGCGAGGAAATGCCGTGCAGAGTATCGTACATATGCGTATACATCGGCAGCGCCGCGCGGTTTGATGCTTCATAGACTATGCCGCCGCCAAAGGGATAAATTCCCCCTAACGCATAAACGGCAAGCACGGCGATAAGCACGACCGCAAGCGCCGCAAAAATATCCTTGTTTTTCTTAAAAATATCCATAATGCATCAGATGAAAAAGCTCAATACCAGTATAGCCGCCCAAAGTGCCGCAGCCGAAGCCGCAATTAAAAAGCAAAGCTTTTTAAGCAGGCCAAGCTCCTTCCAGTAGGTCTCCACATCAACAAAATCCTCACTTTCATACAGATTCCGTGTTTTTCTGACGGCGACCTTTTCTTTCTTATTTTTTTTGCCGCAGCGGTGGCAGAAGGACGCACCCTCTGCCAGCTGCTCTCCGCAGTATTTACAGTACATATCATCACCCGTTATCATTCAAAATGGTCGTTATTGTCATATGCGTCCGTGTCATTTTGCGCATAAGGATCCTGCGCCTGCTTTGCCTGCTGCTGCGCCTGTTGCTGCGCCATAGCCGCTTCCTCGGCCTTTTTCATAACACTTTCGGCATAGCCGTCTGTCTCGGAGACAAATACACCGCCGCTGCCGTAGGCCACATTGCGCTTAACGCCCTGTATATCCGAAAGAACCCAGTCATAGTCGCCCGTTGTGATAACGCTGCCGCAGTATTCACACATACCCGAGCTGGTTATCTGTGTAGGTGCGCCGCAGTTGGGGCAGTTGGTCGTGGACTTGTTGCTTACTGCCGCATCGGTCACAACGCCCTTCTTACGCATAAAAGTAAACAAATACCTCGGGAAACAATCCCTGTTTGGGTCGCCCTTTAATACCTGATTTGTATTCTCGTCCTTGATATAATCCACCATACGCGCCTTGATATATACGGTAAGGTATTCGTACTGGTTGTCACGCTTATATTCAAAGAAATGTGCGTTATTTATGTTTATGCGCTCGATAACATTTATACGGCCGTTTTTGATATAGCCGTCTATCTGTGTCTTATGCTGGTTGAACAGCTCCTCCTTTTCAAACGGACGCACCTTGTCGAAATCCCTTTCCGACCATGCCGTCTGGAGGGTTATAAACACCTCTTTCACCCAACTTATAAAACGTGTCTGGCTGAAATTGGGGTCTATTTTTATTATCTCTTTTACTATCTCGTTGGTGTTGTCGTTTATCTCCTGTGCAGCCGACGAACTTCCGCCACCTGAGGATGCACCGCCGCCCTTATTGGACTTGGAAGCTATCACAAGTATAACTATAACAACTATAATGCCTATCACAACATCGGAGCCGCTCACATCACCGCCGCCTCTGCCGCTGCTGCTGCCGCTGTAGTAATAATCATCGTCATCATCGTCCCAGTCCCAGCCGCCGCTGCTGCCGCCCCAGTCGCTGTCACCCCAGCCGCTGCCGCTGTCGTAGTCGTTAAAATCACCAAGATCCGCAAAGGCCTTTGTGACAAAAAGCATTGAAAATATAAGCAAAAGCACAAGCCAAAAGCGTTTTTTCATTTTTATTCCCCCTTTGGTGGTAAAAATAGCAGAATACATATTACATATATTTTACCATACCGCGGTCAAAAAATAAAGTATAAAAAAACAAAAACGCGAAAATTTATTGATATTGAACTTTTTGCAAAAACATGGTAGAATAGAAATATATATCACATTCGGGAGGCGGAATATGTCTTTTACACATTTACACGTTCATACGGAATACAGTTTGCTTGACGGTTCCGCCAAGATAAAGGAGCTTATCGCGCGGGCAAAGGAGCTTGGCATGGAATCGCTGGCAATAACCGACCATGGCGTTATGTACGGCGTTATACTTTTTTATCAGGAGGCCGTCAAACAGGGAATAAAGCCAATAATAGGCTGTGAAACATATATTGCGACGGGTTCGCGCTTCAGCAAGGAAAAGGGCGACGGCTACAACCACCTTGTGCTTTTGTGCAAGGACAACGAGGGCTACCAGAACCTTATAAAGATGGTGTCCCTTGGCTTTACGGAGGGCTATTACCGCAAGCCGCGCATCGACCTTGACCTTTTAAGGGAAAACAACAAGGGGCTTATTGCGCTCAGCGCCTGCCTTGCGGGCCCCGTGGCACGCGCCGTGCTTGACAGCGGCTACGAGACAGCCAAGGAGACCGCCCTTATGTACAACGAGATAATGGGCGAGGGCAATTTTTATCTGGAGCTTCAGGATCACAGCATACCCGAGCAAAAGACGGTAAACCAGGCGCTTATACGCATCAGCCGCGAAACGGGCATACCGCTTGTATGCACCAACGACTCGCACTACATTACCGCGGACGATGCCGAGGCGCACGACCTTTTGCTTTGCATACAGACACAAAAAACGGTCAATGACGAGGACCGTATGCGCTATGAGGGCGGGCAGTATTACCTTAAAAGCCCTGAGGAAATGGCCGAGCTTTTCTCGTACATCCCCGAGGCCGTGGAAAACACCGAAAAAATCGCCGAAAGGTGCAATGTCACCTTTGAATTTAACCATTACAAGCTGCCCGTTTTTGATGTGCCCGATGGCAAAACGGCCTTTGACTACCTGCGGGAGCTTTGTCTTGACGGCCTTGACCGCCGCTACGGCAGGCAGCACGACCCCGCCCTTGACAAAAGGCTGGATTACGAGATAAATGTCATTAAAACAATGGGCTTTGTCGATTATTTTCTTATTGTGTGGGATTTTATACACTACGCAAAGCAAAACGGCATAAGTGTCGGCCCCGGGCGCGGTTCTGCCGCAGGCAGCATAACGGCGTACACACTGGGCATAACCGATATCGAACCCGTGCAGTATGACCTGCTGTTCGAGCGTTTTCTTAACCCCGAGCGCGTAAGTATGCCCGATATCGACATTGATTTTTGCTACGAGCGCAGGCAGGAGGTCATAGAGTATGTAAACCGCAAGTACGGCGAGGACCATGTGGCGCAGATAGTCACCTTTGGTACCATGGCCGCAAAAAATGCGATACGCGATGTCGGACGTGTGCTTGCAATGCCCTATGCCGATGTTGACAAAATTGCAAAAATGATACCCGAGGAACTTAAAATGACCATAAGCAAGGCGCTTTCCATGAATCCCGAGCTTAAGGCCGTTTACGAGGGTGATGCAAGTGTACGCTATCTGATAGATATGTCCATGAAGCTGGAGGGTCTGCCGCGGCACGCCTCCACACACGCGGCGGGCGTTGTTATATGCGACAAGCCCGTTATGGAATATGTGCCGCTCAGCACAAACGGCGGCCTTGTGACCACGCAGTTTACAATGACCACCTGCGAGGAGCTGGGTCTGCTTAAAATGGACTTTCTGGGACTGCGCACGCTGACCGTTATACAGGATGCCTTTAACGAGATAAACCGCAGGCGCGAGGGCAAGCCCCTTACCGTCGATGACATAGACTACAGCGACCCCGCCGTTTACGACCTTATACGTCAGGGTAAAACAACGGGCGTTTTCCAGCTTGAAAGCGCGGGTATGCAAAGCTTTATGAAGGAGCTTTCCCCCAACTGCATGGAGGATATTATAGCGGGCATATCGCTTTACCGCCCGGGTCCCATGGATTTTATACCCAAATATATAGCGGGCAAAAACGACCCGCAGAGCATACAGTACACACACCCCGCCCTTGAAAGCATATTAAAGCCCACCTACGGCTGTATAGTTTATCAGGAGCAGGTAATGCAGATAGTGCGCGAGCTTGCGGGCTATTCGCTGGGACGAAGCGACCTTGTGCGCCGTGCCATGAGCAAGAAAAAAGAAGAGGTTATGGCAAAGGAGCGCCACAACTTTATCTACGGCATAACCGACGAGGTAAGGGGCTGTCTTGCATCGGGCATATCGGAAAAGGCAGCAAACCGCATATTTGACGAAATGACGGACTTTGCAAAATACGCCTTTAACAAGTCCCACGCCGCAGCCTATGCGGTCGTTGCGTTCAGGACGGCATGGCTGAAAACGCACTACCCCGTTGAATTTATGGCCGCGCTTCTTACAAGTGTTATGGATGCACCAAAAAAGATGACCGTATACATGGAGGAATGCCGCCGCATGAAAATAGCCCTGCTTCCGCCCGATATAAACGAAAGCTACGGCAATTTCAGCGTTTCGGGCAGCAATATACGCTTTGCGCTCTCTGCGGTAAAGCACGTCGGCAAGCAGAACATAGACTACCTTGTAAAAGAGCGCAGCACGGGTGGCAATTTTGTCTCCCTTACCGAGTTTTTGGACAGGATGGGTACTAATGTAAACTCCCGTATGCTTGAAAGTCTTATCTGGAGCGGCGCATTTGACTCTCTCGGCGGCAAAAGACTGCAGTATTACAGCATTTACGACGTACTGTACAAAGGACTCGGCCAGACAAAGAAAAACAGCATAGACGGCCAGATGTCGCTTTTTACCGACTTTAACGACGACCGCGAAAGTGCCTACAGGGACGACCTGCCGCCCGTCGGGGAATACAGCAAGCGCGAGCTTTTGTCGCACGAAAAGGATGTGCTGGGAATATATCTGAGCAGTCACCCCCTTGGCGAATATGAGGAGCTGATACGCAAATGCACCTCAAACCGCCTTATCGACCTCGATGCCGAGAACGATATGGAACAGCCGCTGCTTGAGGACGGTCAGCATCTCAGCGTGCTGGGCATAGTCACCGCCGTAAAGACAAAAATAACAAAAAGCGACCAGATGATGGCCTTTATAACGCTGGAGGATCTGACTTCGACGGCAGATGTGCTTGTTTTCCCGAAAATATACGCCGTTTCGTCACCGCTGCTGCATACGGACAGCATTATATACATACGCGGTCACGCCTCTGTTTCGGACGACAAGGGAAATTCGATAATTGCGGACGAGATACGCTCCGTCGAGCAGATATACGCCGAAAGCACCGAGCTTTGGATAAAACTGACCGCAGATACGGCCGAGACCGTCGAAAGCATCTGCGAGATAATATCCGCACACAAGGGGCTTTCGCCCGTTGTTGTGTATGACGAACGTTCGGGCAAAAAAATGCGGCTTACCGACAAGTACCGCGCATATATCGACGACAGCCTTAAACAGCTTTTAAAGGCAAAAGTCGGCAGCGAAAACATTGCAACAAAAGAAAAATTCAGGAGATGAACGATTTGCCGGAAATAAATGTCACCTCATTTATCTGGGTAAACTTTGCGGCGGGCATATTTCTGCCGCTGCTTATGTTTATTACGGGCAGAGTAAAGACCATGCCCGTTATACCCATACAAATACTTATGTTTACGGCGGCCGCCGTAGGGCTGAGGCTTATTTTCCCCGCGGAATTTCCCGCCGTGAACAAAATAATAAACATATACACCACCCTGCCGCCCATTTACGCCATTATGAACAAACCCCTGACAGAGGACGGCACGCTCACCCCGTATGTGATATTTTGCATTATATGGGGCGCTGTGGCCGCGGTGCTGCTTTTGATCTATATTGTAAGATCGGTGCGCCTTATGCGGCTTATAAAGCATACGCCGCAGACGGCAAGCCCGCAGCTTGAACTGCTGGAAAAATTAAAAAATGAGCTTGGCTTCCGTTTCAAAACCAAGCTTATCAGGGACTCCGCCGTGGAGTTTCCGTCCGAGTACGGGTTTACCGAACAGACGATATTTTTAAACGATGCAGACTACACCGATGAGGAACTTACCTGCATTTTCAGGCACGAGCTTGCACATTTCAGATACGGCACCAACCTTATGCGGCTGTTTGTGAATGTAGTTTGCATACTGCTTTGGTGGAACCCCGTTATGCATCTTTTCAGGCATTGCTTTGACGAGCGTGTGGAAATATATGTTGACGGCAAGGCCACGCACGGCATGACGGAAAAAGAAAAAAGCGCATATATGCGCTGTATCTTAAAGGTGTATGAGATAATATCACAGGGCGGCAGACGCAGCGTCATGCTCGAACCGCTTACGGGCTCATCGGAAAGGCTGATGATGAAGCGCTTTAAAATACTGGCGGACAACAGGGACACAAACGTCCTTTTATCCTCCGCCGCCGTATTGCTGACTATCGGATTTTGGGTGTTCAGCTGCAAATACCAGTTTCAGCTCGGATGGCAGCCTCCCGCAAACGAAGTGCGAAACATAAGCATTGACGAGGTGACCGCCGAAAACTCCTATATAATCCACAACACGCAGACAAATTCCTATGTTTTGTATATCGACACCGGCGATACTGTCGTACCGCTCCAATTGACCGACGAACTGCTTGAACGATATTCACACATTCCCATAACGGAGGAATAAAAACAAAAACCGCCGCATCGGACAAAAGCCCCGATGCGGCGGTCATTTTTTGCCAAAAGCCAAAAACAGGCTTTACTTACATATTACAATACTCTTCCGCAGCTGAGGCAGGTCTTGTCATCGTCGGCCACTTTTGCGCCGCAGGCGGGACAGATACGCTCCGCCTCTATTACTTCCTCAACTATCTCCGCACCGCACTTGGGGCAGGTCTCGGCAAGCACGCCTATCTCTTCACCGCAGGAGGGGCATTTTTTTGTGCCCTTTATTGCGGATATCTGCTTTTCAAGCTCCGCTATTTTGGCAAGCTTGCGCTTTACAGACTGTATCTGCTCGTTAAACGGGCTGTCTTCCGCATCCTTCTGCTCGTTGAATATTATCTCGCCAATGGTCTGATATGCAAGCCTTATCCCGTCATTTTCGTTTTTTATCTGGGAGTTGATGGATGCCACCTCGGCCATGTCCTTTGCCTTTTGTACCGCCTCCGCACTTTTTGTTGAAACCGTGTCCGTAAATGCCTTGAATTTTTCCTTGAAATCCATAATAAAACCTTCTTTCTTTTTTTTATCTTGCCAGCCAACCGCCGTCAACCGCAACGGTAAAGCCGTTTACATACTCCGCCGCCTTAGAGCAAAGAAAGACGACCGCACCCGCCATATCCTGCGGTGTGCCCCAGCGTCCTGCGGGTATACGCTCCAGTATCTCACCCGAGCGCTGTTCGTCGCTTCTCAGCTGATTGGTATTGTTTGTTGCCATATAGCCCGGTGCTATCGCATTGACATTTATGCCCATTGGTGCCCACTCGTTTGCAAGTGCGCGTGTAAGACCCAGCACGGCAGATTTGCTTGCCGTGTAGGCGGGTACCCTTATACCGCCCTGATAGCTGAGCATGGAGCAGACATTGACTATCTTGCCGCCCTTGCCCTGCTTGACAAACTGTGCGGCAAAGGTCTGCGAAAGCACAAACACCATATTAAGGTTAAGATCAATGACCCTGTTCCAGTCCTCTGCGGTCACATTAAGCGCATCCTCGCGCAGTATCATGCCCGCATTATTGACCAGTATATCGGCCCTGCCGTATTTTTCCAGCGTTTTTTCAAGTATCACGGCTGCATTTGCCTTATCCGACAGATCCGCCGTTATCTCGAAAAACTCTCCGCCGTCGGCCTCCACAAGCGCCTGTGTTTCGGCACAGCTGCGTCTTGCAACGCCCGCCACCTTTGCACCCGCCTGTGCCAGTGCCACGCACATACCCTGTCCGAGACCCGTATTTGCGCCCGTCACGACAGCCACCTTGCCGTTTAGTTTAAAGTCGTCCAAAATCATTGAATCGCCCCCTTTTATGCTATACCTTATTAAAGTAAGTATATCACATAAAAAAGCGATTGTCACTAAAAAATTTAAAATAAGCGGCAAAAGTATATACACCTTTGCCGCCTGTATGATATTATCTTTTTTCCACACAAAACTTTATGCTTGTTTTGGTTTCGCCGTCCACATCAAGCTGTGAAAACGCGGGAACGCAGACAAGCTCTATGCCGTTAGGCGCAACATAGCCGCGGGCAATGGCAACGCTTTTAACCGCCTGGTTCACCGCGCCCGCGCCGATGGTTTGCAGCTCCACCACACTGTTGTTTCTGACTATTGCCGCGATTGCACCCGCCACCGATGCAGGCTTTGATGCTGACGAGACCTTTAATACCTCCATAGTTATATCTCCTTTGTATGATATTTTTTATAAAGGTAATATTCCCCGCCGCTTTAATTTTTATTCGTCTCTTTGTCCAAAAGGCGTTCAACAGCCTGCTGTGCCGCAGCCTGCTCGGCCTCTTTTTTGCTTGCGCCGCTGCCTGTGCCCAGTATTTTGCCGTTATGGCTGACACTTGCGCTGAATACCTTATTATGCGCAGGCCCCTGTTCGTCGATTATTTTATATTCAAGCGGTATCTTGCTGGTGCGCTGTATCATTTCCTGAAGGTTGGTCTTGCTGTCAAGGCTTTTAAAGCCCGTGCGCATTACCGTTATATCACCCTTGAGCTGTGAAAGCACAAACCTTTCCGCACATTCTATACCGCCGTCCAGATAAATGGCACCTATTATCGCCTCAAAAGCATCGGCCAGTATGGAAATACGGCTTCTGCCGCCCGTCATTTCCTCGCCCTTGCCAAGGCGCAGGTAACTGCCTATATCCATAGCTGCGGATTTTTTGGAGAGCATGGCCTCGCACACCACGCTTGCACGCAGCTTTGTCAGCTCGCCCTCGGGAATATCGGGGAAGGTCCTGAACACATAGCTGCCCACCGTAAAGCCCAGTACCGCATCGCCCAGAAACTCCAGCCGCTCGTTATAGGCAAGGGCAAGGTGCTTGTTCTCGTTGGCGTAGGAGCTGTGTGTAAGCGCCGTTATAAGGTGATCCTTATTTTTAAAGATATAGCCTATCGCCTTTTCCAATTTTTGTATATTTTCCATTTTAGTCCTCCATAATAGGAAGAGGCTGGGCCAAAGGTTTTTGATACACCCTCATCCTATCATTATACATAAGCCTGCTCGGATCCGATATCCTGCAAGCCTTTTTCACGATAAAAGCCGCCACACATACTGCATGGCGGCTCAAACCGATGTTATTACTTATTAACAGCAGCTTTGATGTATTCTACAGCATCGCCGACAGTCTTGATGTTTTCGGTATCTTCATTTGCAAATTCCATGTCATACTCTTCCTCAAGTTCAGAGATGATCTGGAAAAGGTCAAGTGAGTCTGCACCAAGGTCATCAATGAAAGAAGACTCCATCGTTATCTCGTCTTCCGAAATGCTGAGCTGTTCTGCAACTATCTCTTTTACCTTATCAAATTCCATTTTTGTATCCTCCTTAAAAGATATTATAAATTTTGACAGGATGACATCCCGCCGTCAAAACTTTAATTCATTGTTACTATACTATATAAACAAAATTTTGGCAATACCTTTTTTGAAATTTTTTAAAAAAATTTTTATTCTTATTCGGTTTTCGGCACAGGCTGCAGTTTTTCGGCTATTTTATTGACTATATCACCGTCGATAAATTTAGCGCATTGCAGTATCGCACCGCGGATATCCTTGTGATCGCTGCTGCCGTGAGCCTTTACGACCAGGGCCTTAAGGCCGAGGAAGGGTGCCCCCGCAACATCGTCATAGTCAAAAAACGCCTTTACACGCTTGAATGCACCCGAGGCAATGACCGCGCCTATCTTGGACACAAGGTTTGCCGTAAGCTCTTTTTTGATTATTTTAAGCAGGCTTTTGCTGAAGCCCTCCATAAGCTTTAATATTACATTGCCGACAAAGGCATCACACACGATAACGTGAGCCTCACCCTTGGGGATGTCGCGTGCCTCCACATTGCCGATAAAGTTTATATCCTTTTGCTCTTTAAGTATGCCGTAGACTTCCTTGACAACTGCGTTGCCCTTTTCGGGCTCTGCGCCTATGTTTACAAGGCCTACCTTGGGTGCGGGAATACCGAGAAGATTTTCGTAATATATGGAGCCCATTGTGGCAAACTGCGAATAATAGCTTGGCTTGGCATCAACATTTGCACCTGCATCTATCAAAAGCGTATAGCCGTTTTCGGTGGGCAGCATGGTGCCGAGTGCGGGGCGCTCCACGCCCTTTATACGTCCGACTATGATGGTCGCGCCCGTAAGCAGCGCACCCGTGTTGCCTGCCGAAACAAAGGCAGCGGCTTCGCCGTTTTTAAGCATATTCATACCTATTACCATGGATGAATTTTTTTTCTTTTTGATGGCATCTGTCGGTTTATCGCAGTTTTCCACCACCTCGTCGGCATTTACGACATAGATCTTGTCCGTGTCATAGCTGTATTTGCCAAGCTCTGCCTTAACAACATCCTCCTTGCCCACAAGGGCTATTTTATAGCCGATCTCCTTTGACGCATTGACTGCGCCCTTGATTATTTCCGCAGGGGCATTGTCACCGCCCATTGCGTCAACAGCAATAACCTGCATTTTAACAACTCCTTATTTTATTATTCAGTCGCCGAAGGATATGCCTATCTCTCTTGCGGCCTTTATTACTTCGCTGTCCAGCGGTACTGTTTTAAGCTTGCCCGCCACCTCACTAAGGGGCACAGGCACTATCTCGTTATCCTTGAGCGCCGCCATATAGCCATATTTTTTATTTATTATAAGCTCCGCCGCCTTTGCGCCGAGTCTGGTGGAAAGCACCCTGTCGTATGCGGACGGGTCACCGCCGCGCTGTACATGGCCCGGTATGGTCACACGCACTTCAAGGTCGGTGCGCTGTGCTATCTCATCGGCAATGCGGTATGAGATATTTGAATACTTCATATTCTCGCGTGCCTGACGGAACTCCTTTTTGCTCATTTTAGCTTCTTCCTGCGATATTGCACCCTCGGCAACAGCCAGTATGGAGAATTTCTTCTTTGCCTGTCTGCGTGCCTCCAGCACATCTACCACCTTGTCGATATTATACGGTATCTCGGGCAGAAGTATTACCTCAACGCCGCCCGCAACACCTGCGTAAAGCGTAAGCCAACCCGCCTTATGTCCCATTACCTCGACAATAAATATGCGGCTGTGGCTCGTTGCCGTTGAATGCAGCCTGTCTATAACATCCGTTGCAACACCCAGAGCGCTGTGGAAGCCGAATGTCATATCCATACCCCAGATATCGTTATCTATGGTCTTGGGCAGGGTAACGACATTAAGCCCCTCCTCGCTCAGAAGGTTGGCCGTTTTGTGCGTGCCGTTGCCGCCAAGTATAACAAGGCAATCCAGACCGAGAAGGTTATAGGTCTCCTTCATTTTTTTCACACGCGGCATACCCTCCTCGTTTTTAAGCTCCTTGAACGGAACACGCGAGGTGCCGAGTATAGTACCGCCCAGGTTAAGTATACCCGAAAAGTCGCTTGATGTAAGCACATCGTACTCGTTGTTGATAAGGCCTTTATAGCCGTCCTTGAAGCCGTAGACCTTCAGTTCGCTCGAGCCGTAATGCTCGAAAAGGTGCTTCGCAACACCCCTCATGGTCGCATTAAGACCCTGGCAGTCGCCTCCGCTTGTTAAAAAACCTATTTTCTTCATACCCATACCTCCTTATAATGTATTTTATGTTTGATTTTGTTGCTGTGTTGTAAAA
The DNA here is from genome assembly GCA_017543265.1 of Bacillota bacterium. Classification (GTDB taxonomy): domain Bacteria; phylum Bacillota; class Clostridia; order Lachnospirales; family CAG-274; genus RGIG4310. Next base: position 29,039 of record JAFYGI010000052.1, read on the forward strand.
TCGGAAACCTTGCCGTCAGCACATTTGCATCAAATCACCCTATCGACCCGTTTTCATCTTGTTAAAGTCTCACGCCGCCGATAATAATTTTTTCATTTTATTCTTCTCCTATGACCGCCTCGGCGATATTTTTGCAATGGTCGCCGATACGCTCTATATTATGCAGTATCTCGGTATAGACCACCGAAAGCGTAGGTGAGCATTTTTTCTTTTTAAGGCGCTTCATGTGGCGCTTGCGCAGCTTTGCTTCAAGGTCGTCTATCTTATCCTCGTCCTCAAGCACCATATCGGCAAGCTTTCTATCCTCTGTTTCAAGGGCTTTCATGGAGTTTTCAAGCATTTCCTTGACTATGTCGAAGCTGCCGTCTATCTCCTCGTGAGCCTCGTCCGAAAAGTCGTATTCCTTTTTTATCATGGTGCGGACTACCTTGATAATGTCCACACAGCGGTCGCCGACGTGCTCCACATCGTTTGCGATGTGCATAAGGCTTGCACTTCTGACAGCCTGCTGCTCCGAAAGACCCGGCTGTGCCGATATATTTGTGATATAGCGCACTATGGCATCCTGAAGCTTGTCCACCACGGTCTCCAGTCTTTCGACCTCTTCTATATCCTCCTGTTTTTTATCCTTGACGGCAGCACGCGCATGGTCTATCATTTTTTCCGCAAAAACGGCCGTCCTTGACAGCTCATTCACGCAAAGGTGCATGGCAAATACGGGCTGTTCCAGTATTTTCTCGTCCAGATATTTGGGTGTGCCCTCGTCGATGACCTCGTCCGTACCGGGCACCAGCTTGTTGACTATCTTTATCATAAGCCAAACCAGCGGCAGCCATATAACGGCGCCGACAAGGTTGTATATGGAGTGTGCGTTAGCTATCTGTCTCGAAATAACGCTTACATCGTCAAGCGTTGCGCCCGCAGGCGAAACAGCGCGTACCAAAGCGCAAAACAGCGGTATGATAAACATAAACAAAAGCGTCAGCGTCACATTGAACACAAGGTTTGCAAGAGCCGTTCTCTTTGCATCCTTGCCCTTGCCCATACCTGCGATAAGCGACGGAAGCGTCGCACCGATATTTGTACCGAAAATAATGGGTATGGCACCCTGAAGACCGATAATGCTGACTGTCGTGCCCGCAACAGGTGTTTTGGCAAAGTTTTGTATAATAGCCACTACCGCAGATGACGACTGTATGGTAAGTGTCATACCAAGACCGGTAAGTACACCGAGTATGGGCGTATCCGCAACCTTTGCTATTATATTGGTAAAGGCAGGCACCTCGGCCAGGGGCTTCATAACGCTGCTCATGTTTATAATGCCCAAAAACAAAAGACCAAAGGCAAATATCGTTTCGCCTATGTTTTTAAAACGCTCTTTCTTTGCAAAAAAGTACATTGCAAAGCCCACAACGATTATAGGCCACACCAGATCCTCGATATCGAACGCGATGATCTGACCCGTGATCGTGGTACCTATATTTGCACCGATGACCACGGCTATAGCCTGCGGCAGCGTCATAAGACCCGCCGATACAAAACCTATGACCATTATCGAGGTCGCCGCACTCGACTGCAAAACAGCCGTCACGACAGCACCCGCAAGCACAGCCATAAGCGGGTTTTTGGTCAGTATGCCAAGTATAACGCGCATTTTTTCGCCCGCACTTTTCTGCATACCCTCGCTCATCATATTCATACCGAATATGAATATCGCAAGGCCTCCCAGCAGACCCGAAATAACGCTGAACCAATTCATAACAAAAGTCCTCCTTAAAAAACAAGTAAAAGGATATTCTATACCTTTTATAATGATAACATAAAATGTCGTATTTTCCTATACCCAAAATAAAAAATTTTTAAGTTTATGAAAAATAACCAATTTTTTACGACTATTGTAACATTTTACAGCATTTAGCGCAAGTTAGGGTATGATTATATTTCCATTAAAAAATTTTTATTAAAATATGGTTCAATATTCCCCGTTACGGGCAAAAAAAATGTTTATTATTGCAAAGAAATATGATATACTAATATTATATAAAAACGGAAACCACTCAAAAGGAAGTGATAGTATGAAAAAAAGGCTTGCCGTAATAGACATAGGCTCGGACGATATAAAGCTTAACATATACGAGCGGCACGGTGATAAGCTGCGCAGCGTGGACACCCTGACACGCGATCTCAGCCTTGGTGAGGACACCTTTTTGACGGGCAGGATAACATACGAAAGCGCCGAAAAAACCGCGCAGATACTGGGCGGCTTTTGCCGCGTTATCGGCGAATACAACGCCACCGAGACTGTTGCCATTGCGACTACGGCCGTGCGTGAGGCGGACAATATGCCATATATCATAGACCAGCTACGCATAAAAACGGGCATAGATATAAAGGTAATAGACAACCGCCGTGAAAAAATGCTTATAAACAAAATGGTCTTTGCCTCGCTTTCGGACGAGTTCCGCGCATCGTCGCTGATAGTCCATCTCGGTGGCGGCACCATCGGTCTTTCCGTGCTGACGGACGGCGAGATAACGGACACGCTGACCATTTTCACCAGCGCACTGCGCCTGAGCAAGCAGTTTGAAAGCCACGGCTCCATAGACAATCTCTACTACTCCGACGTTATAAAGGACTATATGGAGGGCTATCTTTACGAGATAGAGAAGTTTCTTGACCATTCGCCCGAAAACTTTGTGCTTACGGGCAGCAATGTGGATATGATAGCCAAAATGTGCGGCGAAAACGGTACGGACATCATACACAAGCATGGCTTTAACACGCTGTACAAAAGCATCAAAAACCAGTCGCCGCAGCAGATAAGCGAAAAATACGACATTCCCCTTGACAATGCCGATGTTATGCTATCTGCCGTTATAATACTGAACAGGCTGCTTAAATACACGTCCGCGGACAAGATATACTGTCCCGATGCCAGCATAAGCGATGCCATAGCCTACACAAGGCTTTTCCCCAAAGAAAGCGGACTTATCGACAGACGCTTTGAGGAATTTACCGTTACGTCGGCCAAAAAAATAAGCCGCCGCTTTATGGTAAACAGTGCGCACGTCGATATTGTAAGCAGCACCGCGCTTATGATATTTGACAGGCTTAAAAAGTATCACGGACTGGGCGGCGAGGAAAGGCTGCTGCTGCACCTTGCCTGCATACTGCAAAACTGCGGAAAGTTCGTCAATGTAACGCAGCACCATGTACACAGCTACAACATAATAAACGGCCTTAACATAGTAGGCATAGACGATGCACAGCGCCGCATACTGGCGCTTATATCGCTGTACCACAACAGGCCGCCGCGCAGTATACAGGGTGTATCGCCGTCGGAGCTGGTGGTCATTGCCAAGCTTTGTGTTATACTGCAGATAGCCAACTCCATAAACAAAAGCTATACAAAGGGCTTTGAAAAAACGGAGGCCGCAGTACGCGGCAGCCGCCTGATAATAACGGTTCATACATACAAAAATATAGAGCTTGAAAAATGGTCGTTTATGAAATGCGAGCCTTTCTTCCGTGAGGTTTACGGTCTGGAGGCAGAGCTGAGAAAAAAAGGGGTGATGTGATATGAGACCTTCATTATATATAAACAGGGAGCTTAGCTGGCTGGAGTTTAACTACCGCGTACTGGAGGAGGCGCTTGACAAGACCAATCCCATACTGGAGCGCTTTAAATTTCTTGCGATAACCGCCTCCAATATGGACGAGTTTTTCATGGTGCGCGTTGCGGGTCTTACCGAGCAGCACGAGGCAGGCAGTCACAGACCCGACCCCGCGGGGCTGACCCCGAAGGAGCAGCTCGATGCGATATCCGCCGCGGCGCATGATATGATGGTGCAGCAGTACAACTGCCTTAACCGCCAGCTTATGCCGCAGCTGGAGCAAAACGGCATAAAATTTGTCAAATATGACGAGCTGACCGAGGATGAAGCGGACTATGTAAAGACCTACTTTAACACAACGCTCTTTCCCATCATTACCCCAATGGCAATAGACAAAAGCCGCCCGTTCCCGCTTGTTGCGGGCAAAAGCCTTAACTTTATCGTGGAGATAGACGGCAAGGACGAGGAATGTTATGCCTTTGTGCAGGTGCCAAGCGTGGTAAGCCGCGTATTTGCCCTGCCCTCGGGCAATCGCTATATACTTTTGGAGGACATTATCCGCAAACATACCGACAAGCTTTTCAAGGGCTACAAGGTACTCGGCGAGGCTTGTTTCCGCATAATACGAAACGGTGACCTTGAAATAGACGAGGAGGATACACACGACCTTTTAAGCGAGATAGAGGAAAGCGTAAAGCAGCGCAGGCGCGGTCAGGTCGTGCGTCTTGAGGTGGAAAAGGACATAAGCACAAAAAGCTTTGCATTTTTAAAGCGCGAACTGCACTCCGAGGACGAGAACATATACAAAGTGAACGGCCCCCTCGATTTGACGGTATGCTTTGCCATAGGTGCGCTCGATGCCCCGCCCGGGCTGTCGGATGCGCCCATGCCGCCCATACCCCGTCCCGAATTTGAGGACAGAAACATTTTTGATGTTATACGCGAGGGTGACATACTGCTGCACCACCCCTACGACAGCTTTGATGCCGTGGTGGATCTGGTAAGGCAGGCGGCTGCCGACCCGAATGTGCTGGCCATAAAGCAGACACTTTACCGCGTATCGGGCAATTCGCCCATTATACACGCGCTTATACAGGCGGCAGAAAACGGCAAGCAGGTAACTGTACTGGTAGAGCTTAAGGCGCGTTTTGACGAGGAAAACAACATCATCTGGGCAAGAACGCTTGAAAAAGCGGGCTGTCACGTTATATACGGCCTTGTGGGTCTTAAAACGCACTGTAAGCTTTGTCTTGTCGTGCGGCAGGAGGATGACGGCATACGCCGCTATGTACACCTCGGCACGGGAAATTACAATGACAAGACCGCAAAGACCTACACCGATCTTGGCCTTATGACCGCAAAGGAAAGCTACGGCAAGGATATATCGGCACTTTTCAACGTGCTGACGGGCTACTCCAAGGAGACCGACCACAGCCGTATCGCCGTTGCGCCCACAGGGCTCAGGCAGATGTTTGCCGCCGCCATAAAGCGCGAGACGGAAAACGCCAGAAAGGGTCGCCCCGCGCGGATAATAGCAAAAATGAACTCACTTGTGGATGTAAAGATAATAGACCTTTTGTACGAGGCATCGCAGGCGGGTGTGGAGATAAAGCTGATAGTGCGCGGCATCTGCTGTCTGCGCTCGGGCGTTGCGGGCATAAGCGACAACATAACCGTTATAAGCATAGTGGGACGTTTTTTGGAGCACAGCCGCATATACTACTTTGAAAATGCGGGCTCGCCCGTTATCTGGCTGGCCTCCGCCGATTGGATGCCGCGAAACCTTGACCGCCGTGTGGAGGTGGCATTTGAGATATCGGACGAAAGGCTCCGCCAAAAGCTGCGCGAAATACTGGATATTACGCTTAGGGATACCGTAAAGGCAAGAGTACAGCAAAGCGACACCATACGCTACAAGCGCATAGACAAGCGCGGCAAGGAACTTATCCAGTCCCAGAACGCCTTTTATGACGAGGCAAAAAAATACTACTCCGATTTTAAAAAGGAAAAAACAAAAGACGTATTTATCCCCGTGTTCAGCGGGCAAAACCAATAAAAAAGCTGCGGTAGCGGGACATCCCGACTGCCGCAGTTTTTTTACATTTCTTTACGCATTTTTTCCAGTATCTTTTTTTCCAGCCTTGATACCTGCACCTGTGAAATACCCATTATCCGTGCGGTCTGCACCTGTGTTTTGTCCATGTAATATCTCAGCTTTATTATCCTGCGCTCTCTTTCCCTCAGGGCGGCTATGGCCAGCTTCAGCGCAAGCCGTTCTTCCATGCCCTCGGAGCTTTGCCTGCTGTCGGGCTGAACGTCGCCGCGCTGTGTTTTGCTGTCGTTTGCGAGGGGCTCGTCCAATGACTGCACGCAATACGGTATATCGCCGGCCTGTATCACCTGCTCGGGGCTTATGTCAAGCGCCGCCGACAGTTCACTTACGGTGGGTGTGCGGCCGTTTTTCTTTTCCATATCCTCGCGTGCGGAAAGTATCTTCGCAGACCGCTCTTTAAGCGTGCGTGACACCTTTATCATGCCGTCGTCGCGCAGAAAACGGCGTATCTCGCCTATAACAAGCGGCACGGCGTAGGTGGAAAACTTTACGCCAAAGCCCGTGTCAAAGCGCTGTATCGCCTTTATAAGCCCGATATTGCCTATCTGGTACAGATCGTCCCTGTCGCAGCCGCGGTTGACAAAGCGCATAACTATACTCCACACCAGCCTTGAATTTTCGCGTACAAGCTGTTCCTGCGCAGCCTTGTCGCCCCGCTGCGCCCTGATTATCAGTTCCGACATTTTATCCCCTCAGTTTCCTTGTCATGGAAATTTTTGTACCCCTGCCCTTTTCCGACACCACATCCACCTCGTCCATAAAGGCCTCCATTACCGTAAAGCCCATGCCCGAGCGTTCACAATCGGGACGTGTGGTAAAAAGCGGCTTTCGGGCGGCCGCAATATCATCTATGCCGACCCCCGTATCGCTTATTTCTATGTACACCGTATCTTCGTCAAGCCTTGCACGCATATCCACCATGCCCTCTTTGCCGTTATAGCCGTGGATTATGGCATTTGTCACGGCCTCCGAAACGGCGGTCTTGATATCGGACATTTCGTTTACCGTCGGGTCGCGCGGCAGCAGAAAGGCAGATATGCACATCCTTGCAAAGGCCTCGTTTTCCGACAGGGCGCTGAAGCTTATGCTGAATTTGTTCTCCATACTACTCACCCCTCAGCGCCGCAAGCGCAAGCCTTGCGTTATCATAACAATCTATTATTTTATTAAGCCCCGAAAGGGTAAATATCTTCATCAGCTCGCCGCTGACCGCCACCGCCGCCAGACTGCCGCCGAATATCTCCGTTTCCTTATAGCGCCCTATCAGCATACCCACGCCCGAGCTGTCCATAAAGCTGACATCCGCAAAGTCGATAACTATATTTTTACAGCGTGAGCGCCTGAAGCTGCGCGTTATGCCGTCGCTTATCTCCTGTGCCGTGTGGTGGTCTATATCCCCGCCAAGGCGCACCAGCAGCGTTGCACCGTCTTTTTTGTACTTTATGTTCATAAATTTACCTCCCGTAATAATTTACAATTATTTCCAATTATTATAATACGCCCCGCCAACGGCAAAATCAACTTTTTTCGTCCGACAAAATACGCAAAAAAAGGCGGTACATTCAATGTACCGCCCGTCGCAGGTCATTTGTATTTTGTTTCCGCAGGCAGTACCACCGAGCCCTTCAATGTTTTTTGCAGGATAAGGGTGGCATCCGTTGCGGTTATATAGCCGTCGCAGTCCACATCCACATATTTCAGCCAATCATCGGTCTTTGACTGCAGGGGCAGCTGCA
>JAFYGI010000053.1 GCA_017543265.1 Bacillota bacterium
CAAACAGGGGTACATCGGGTGTCTACGGTATAAAAGGTATGTCTAAAAGCAAACTTACAATAAGAAATTCACAAATAGATGTACGCGCTACAGTCTCTGCAATAAGCTATTTTACTGACGTAGAGTTTGAGGGATGCAGAATAGATGTTCCGTACAATGCAAAAAATAACGGCACTATATATGAAAGCGACGGCACAACGGCAGCAAAAACCGTAACAACAAAGCCAAACAATTACGGATTGAGCATTGCAGGCACAAGTGTAAACACACTGAATGCCGGGGATATATTGGGGGACGGCAGATTCAGCTTTGATGCCGAAGCAAAAACACTTTATGTAAACGGTGACTGCACATCAAGCGGCAACATTGTTATATATAATACGGGTGTCAGCGACCTTACCGTAAATGTATTAAAGGATTCAACGCTTACATCCGCCTATCAAACCATATACAGCAGCAAGGATATGACAATAACGGGCAACGGCAAACTTACCCTTGTTTCCAACGGCTACCATGGCATACTCTGCACAGGCAAGCTTTCCTTTAATAATATTGATATTGATATAAGCGGCAAGTGGGGTATAGTAAGCAGTTCCTCAAACGGAATTACCTTTAATAACATCAATGCAAGCATAAACGGCACGGAATATGCAATAGAATGCTGCGTTTTTGCAATTATAAACAACAGGGTGATCTCCCCGACATATTACAATTTAGTAAATAATATCATTTGCGATAGTGACGGCACACAGGCGGAAAATGTGGAAATACGGATATCTGAATATCCCCTTGATATCGCGGGCGTGACCGTAACAAGCAGAAATATGTACGATGTCCTCGGCAACGGCGTTTTCAGCTATAGCCCAAGCCAAAAAACACTTACCGTACGTGGAAATTATACCCGCAAGGATAGCGGCTCCGTTATTACTAACAACGGCATAGACGGGCTTATTATAAGTGTTAAAGAGGACTCTGTACTTTCCTCCTCAAACGGAGCGATAATATATACCCAAGATTATTATACCACAATAACGACCAACGGTATAAATACGCTTGTTTTGGAGCCGATGACCTACGGCGCCTGCCTTTTGACCGACAAAGGAAACCTGATGGTGGAAAACGCAAATATCATTATTAATAAAAACCTCGGAATTACCAGTGCCTACCCCGGTTATAGCAATTTGACAATTAAAAATTCCAATATAACGGCACACGGCAATTCAAATACAATAAAAAACTTTAAAAGCATAACCCTTGACGGCTGCGAGATAACCTCGCCCGAGGGTGCTGTCAACAAAAACGGCGCAATATACGAAAGTGACGGCGAAACAATAGCAACTAACGTTGTTATCACCCGCCTTGGCGATGTAAACTTTGACGGCGTGGTAAACGATGCGGATGCAAAACTCATACTTAAATATATAAGCACAAATAAGCCTATGTATGCGGATGAGTCCAACAACCTTAAGGCACTTCACAACGCCGATGTTGACGTAAGCGGCAGTGTTGATATGCTTGATGTTATTAAAATATTGAATGGGTAACGCGGGGACGGCTCTGCGTTACCGCAAGAAACGGCGGGTGAAAATGTGGGCGGTACAAAAAAATTGAGTATTTTGTGGTTTTTCGGGCATTTTGCGCTGGAGGTAGTTTGCTTTCAATTTTATGTAAAATACTTCGGCAGCACGGAGACTGCGGCGCTTATGGCACTTTTGTATGATATACTTGCATTTTTCCCGCAGTTTTTTATAGGCGCTTTGGCGGAAAGGCTTGAAAGGCTGCCTGTCGGCCCGCTTGGGGCTGCAATGGTGCTTGTCGGTGCCTTGGGGGCGTTCTGCCCTGCGGGCGTGCTGCGCATGACGGGATTTTTTGTGCTGTCGCTGGGCAATGCCTTTGTACACGTCGGCGGCGCAAAGGCCACACTTTTTACCTGCGGGGACAAAATAGCGCCAAGTGCGATATTTGTCTCGGGCGGCTCCTTCGGGGTGATAACGGGCAAGCTGCTGGGCGCGGCGGACAGCTCGTTTGCGATAGGCTTTGCGGTCATGCTGGCGGGCAGCGCAATAATTTTTCTTGCACAGAGGGTGCTTGAAAATGCAGATACCGGGTACCCGGATATAAAAATGGCGGATAAACGGCGCGATACGGCGGTCGTTATCCTGCTGGCGTTTTTTGTGGTAAGCGTGCGCGGCCTTATGAGCTATGGCATACCCACGGCGTGGAACCGCACCGCCCTGCAAAGCTTTTGCCTGTTTGCCATGATGGGCGTGGGCAAGGGGCTGGGCGGCATTTTGTCCGATAAATTCGGGGCAAAGAAAACGGCGCTGGCCTCGTCGCTTATCTCGCTGCCGCTGCTTGTGGCGGGGGCGGATATAATGTGGGTATCACTTGTGGGCGTTGCAATGTTTTCCATGACTATGGCGGCAACGCTGGGCATACTGGTCTCGGCCGCACCGCGGCACCCGCTGATGGCCTACGGTGTCACCACAACGGGACTGCTGGTGGGCACCATACCCGCCTTTTACCCCGCTGTAAAAAGGTTTATATCAAATGTCGGCTTTTTGGCCGTACTTACGCTTGTATGCGCTGCGGCCTTGTATTATATAATGGCTCCCGACGGTAAAAGGGCAGAGAAAGGATGATACTTATGTTACTTGTAAAACTTCTTGATGTTATCGATATCCCGTATGAGACGCATACGGCGGTGCAGGCGGCAGACCAAACGGCAAAAATGGCCGTATCTTCGCTGGGACAGGTGCTTGTTGCGGTGATTGCGGCATTTTTCCTTGCGGCGGCGCTTGTTTCCGCGGCGGTATATGTAAGCAGGCGCAGCAAAAAGTCCGGACAGGAGGCATAACATGGCGTTCAGATATTTTCTTAACCCCGTTGCGGCACCCGCGACGGAGCTGAGTTCTATGCTGCTTGTGGTGCTGGGTGTGTTTTTCCTGATAATGGCTGTGGTCTCCGTTGCGACCTTTGCCGCAAAAAGCAAAAAAGATAAGGACGAAAGCGAAAGAGAGGAAGAATAACGATGTATCTTGATGCGGGTCTGCCGCCGACAAACGCGCTTTTGGGTGTCGGTGTTATCGTGATAGGCGTGCTGGCATTTATTGCGGCTATCGGCGGGATAGTTGTTTTTGCCGTGTATATCGGCTGCAAATGCCGCCAAAATAAAGAGGAGAAAACCGATGGCAAGGACTGAACTGCTGGCGGGGCTTACGGCCATGTCGGCGGCGCTGCTGCTTACATGGGCGGTAGAGGGCATAGTCACACTTTTGCTTACAAAAAACAAAAAATACCTTATGTTCAATGTGTGGGTCAATGCTCTGACAAACCCTATTCTTAATGCGCTTGGGATATTTGTGGCGTACCGCTTTGGCGGGCATACGGCGTGGGTGATATATGTGGCGGTCGGCGAGGTGATAGTGCTGTTTGCCGAGGCGTGGCTGTACGATGCTTTTGACAGGCTGTCGGGCGATACGCTTAAAAGCAGACTGTGGTATTTTAAGCTGTCTGCGGTGACAAATGCGCTGTCCTTTGCGGCGGGCGTGGTGATGAATGTGATGTTAAAATAGCCTCCCGCCTCGGGCGAAAAACAGGTTAAAGCGGTGTTTTTTTGTAGTAGCCCTCCAGCCTGTAAATGGGCATACCCATTGCGCTGAAGCGTTCCTCATATTCGGTCATTATATTGCCCTCAAAGTCGCTGTTATGCAGGTCAAGACTGATGTTATGCAGTCTCCAGCCCTTATCCGCTATCTCGTTAAGGCTGAATTCAAACAGCACCTTATTGTCGGTCTTCATAAACAGCTCGCCGCCGTTTTCACCGAACAGGCCTTCGTATATATTAAGGAAATTTTTGTGGGTGAGCCTGCGCTTTGCCCACTTTCTTTTGCGGTGCCAGGGGTCGGCAAAGTTGGTGTATATGCGGGATATCTCGCCGCTGTCGAATATTTCGCCAAGGTTTGCCACATCCGCGATAAAAAAGGCGATGTTGGTATCGGTCTCGGCAAGACGGCTTTTTTTCAGCGCCGTTACTATTATCTGCGGCTCGCGCTCTATACCGATATAGTTTATATCGGGGTTTTGCTTGCTCATTGCGGACAAAAACTGTCCCTTGCCGCAGCCTATCTCTATGTGTATGGGGTTGTCGTTGCCGAAAAATTCGTGCCAATGTCCCTTGTGCTCCGTCGGCTCCTTAACTATGGCCCTGTTGGATGCCATTTCGTCCTCAAACCAGTTTTTCTTGCGTATTCTCATAACTGCTCCTTTTATTTTTCACATTTAAGTATTGCATAATCGCTGCCGCCGTGCTGCTCAAACGACCTGAACCCCTGCGCGGCACCCGCAAAACGCTCGGCCTGTGTACAGGGCACGGCAAGAAAACAAAATTTCTCGTCCTCGCGGTACAAAAGATGCTTGTATTTGTTAAATTCGGCGGTAAGAAAGGGGTTTTTGGCATACTTCCAAAGTATTTTGCTGCCTGCTACCTCCTTTGGCGTAATGCGCCGCCAGCCGTCCCCGACCTGCGGGCTTTTTGCCGTGCCTTCGCCGCCGCGGATGCTGTCGTCCAGCTCCTTTACAAGACCCTTTACCCTGTCCTTGAATTCCTCATCGGTGATGGGCGCTTCCTCGGCCATACTGCCCTTTTGCAGCAAGGCCTGCCAATCCACCGCGCCGCCCGTAAAGCCCGATGCCGCTTCGTGCATATCTTCGCTTGTGAGCGCTGCGCCGCAGACCTTTTCAAGCCCGCAGGAGGGCATAACGCCCCGAAGCTCCAGCACGCCCGTGCTTTGCGGATAAAGTGTTTTGGGATAAACAACGGCCTTTTCCCCGTCAAAGACCCACAGGTCGAGGGGCTGCCGTTTAAGCCCCTTTAATACCAGCGTGACCCGCAGGCTGCCGTTTGGCAAAAGCTCGCACAGACAGCGGCCGCCGCCGTTTGCCGTCTTTATCGGGATAATAAAACGCTTGTATGTATTCGGCATAAAACCGCTCCAAAATATTTTGTTAAATACTATGCAGCCAAAGCCGAAAATATGTCCCCAATGCCCACCCTCGTTTTACGGTCAATGTTTGGTAATAACAATGCACATTTTCGGTGCACATGTGCTCGGTCGTGGGCATAACATTAAATTTTTCGCCCGCCCTCGGCAACAGGAGGTACACTCATTCTCAGCGCACAGAGATCACATTCGCCCCGTAAAACTACACAGCTTATTTTAATCTTCTATAAGCTCGGTCAGCCAGTTGGCCTGCTGGAGTGCGTTATCCAGCTCTCTTAATCTTTTTGAAATGAAGTCGGCCTTTTTTTGTATCTCGGGCACATCCATCGTGCCGATTATCTTTATTTCGGAATATCTTGCACGGTCGGTCTTTTTGCCCATTTCCGCAATAAAGGTGTGGTATGCCGACAGCATTACCGAAACGGCGTCCTTTTCGGCAATTATTTCCGTAAGTGTCCTGCCGTTTGAAACAGTCTTGCTGTTGGTCTTGTTTATGGCCGTCATAAGATAACGCAGACGGTCGATACAGCTGTCAAACTCCTTTAAAAGCATGGCGGGGTCCTCGTCGGGATTTTCCCCCTCCTGCACAAGACAGTTGAATTTTATGCGTGCCGTCAGCTCCGTTATTTTGCGGTTAAGGTCGGCTCTTTCCTGTAATGCTTCTGCAAGTTTCATGCTTTGTTCAGCTCCTTTTCAAATACTTCTGTTATTTTTGCATAATCCTCAAGTGTCAGCGCCTCGCCGCGCACCTTTTCGTCATAGCCCGCTTGGTTTATAAGCGCGGTCAGCTGCTCCTTTGACATATCCCAGCCCCCTGCGTTGAAAAAGCAGTTTAAAAGCGTTTTCCTGCGCTGGCTGAATGCCGTTTTTATTATATGGAACAAAAGCTCCCTGTCGTTTACGTCAACTGCGGGCTTTTCAAGCGCGGTAAGCCTGATGACCGCCGAGTCCACATTGGGGCGCGGCATAAAGCAGTTTTGCGGTACGTTTGCCACCAGATAGGGCATGCAGTAATACTGCGTCACCAGCGACAGCGAGCCGTAGTCCTTGCTTTTGGGCTGTGCCTGCATACGGTAGGCAACTTCCTTTTGTATCATTACGGTTATGCTTTCCACGGGCAGGTTTTGTTCAAGGATATTCATGATGATGGGCGTTGTGATGTAGTAGGGCAGGTTTGCCACCACCTTTAGCTTTTTGCCGCCGTTTTCCGCGGCAAGCGCCGCAATGTCCACCTTTAAAATATCCTCGTTTATAAGCTGTATATTGTCAAAATCCGACAAAAGCTCCTGCAAAATGGGGATGAGCGTTTTGTCTATCTCCACGGCTATGACCTTTTTGCAGTGCCTTGCAAGCGCCTGCGTAAGCGTGCCTATGCCGGGGCCTATCTCCAGCACGGTGTCCTCCGCGGTAAGCTGTGCCGAGGCAACTATCTTGTCAAGCACCCGCTCGTCCACAAGAAAATTCTGCCCGAAATTTTTCTTGAAGGCAAATTCGTATTTTTTTATTATCTGTTTTGTTTTGTAGGCCAGACTTGGCTGTTGGTCGGTCATATTATAATATTCCTCCGCGTTCCATATCGGCTATACGCTTTTCGCCGACAGCGGCTATCTGTTTGAAATCCTCTATGGTCTGCGCCATTCTGGGCAGAGCCTCGCGCTTGTAGTTTGAAATGTCGTCAAGGGCGTTAAAGGTCTCCTCAAATGCGGCTTTAAGCACATCTGCGTTAAGGCTGCTCTCGCTTGCCTGCTCGTGTATCGCAACACCCTGCTGACGCAGCATTTTTGCGGTGGACTCTATCATTTGGTTTGTGGTCTTGTTAAGGGCATCCACCTTTTCAAGCACTATCTTTTGGTTGTAAAGTGCGCCCGCCACCGTAACTGCCGTCCTGAGGGCGGTAACGGTAACATTGTTTGCACGGTCAACGCTGCGGATAAGCTCCTTATTGTTGCGCTTTAAGACCTCCATTGCGATAATGCCCTGCTGCGATACCACCTGTATCTGTTGGAAATCCTCTATACGCTGGCGAAGAGGGTAGAGTATCTCCTCCTCGATAAAGCGTATTTTTTCCTCGTCCTTTCCTTCAAGGCGTGCCTGTGCTATGCCGCTTGTAAGGCAGGCATCAAGGTTTGTGCCAAGCTCGATGTTAAGCTGCATTTTTTTTGTGATGTCGCGCAGGTTCTTTTCCTCAAGCTCAAGGGTGACATTGTCGTTTTCAAGGTTTTTCTTGCCCTTGTTAAGGGAGTTGACGATGGTCGCTATCTCCGCATCGGCTGTCTTGAACTTTTCAAAATACATCCTTACGGGGTTGAAAAGCTTGCCTAAAACGCCTGTTTTGGCAAAATCTATATGGCTGGGGTCAAGGTCTTTCATTTTAAGGGTAAGCTCCGCAAGACCCTGTGCGACCTCGCCGTTTTCCGAGCCCGTTATCTGAAAGCTGTTTATGCGCTTTTGCAAAATTGCGTTTGTGCCCGCGCTCCTTTTCATGTCCGCAAGACCGAACTGCTCGATAACATCGGTGTATTCCTTGCGCTGCTCAAAGGAGTCGATGTCTATGCTCATTATCTGCTCGACCTTGCGCTGCGCCGTCGTCTCGACAAGCTCCCTGTCCTTTTCGGTAGGCAATATAAGCTGCTCTATTTCCTGCTTGACTTCCTCTTGTGTAGGTATCTCCAAATTAAAATCGCCCATAATGTTTCTCCTTTACATATTTGCGTTGAAAAGCTGTTTAAGCTGATAAATAACATCGTCCGTGTTTGCGTTTATGCACACGCCCTCGTTTATGTCCGAAAGCTGCGAAAGTGCCTCGATATTTGCGTTATAGCCTATGGTGTATACGGGTATGCCAAGGCCGCTTACTATATCCTCCACATCCCTGAGACTGTGGCCGCGGTTGGTCTCGCCGTCGGAAAGCACAAATACCATTGCCTTTGCGCCGTTTGTCTCCTCCAGCTTATCCTCTATCATTTTAAGGGCAACGCACAGGCCGTCATAGGTCGCCGTACCGCCGCCCGCATCCAGAGACTCCACCGTGCCCTTGAAATAGGACTGCTGGTTTATGTCAAACTGTGCTATCGGCAGCGCGATATTTACCTCGTCGTCATAGCTGACAAGGCCGATATAGTTGTTGGGGTTTATATACTGCATGGAGTTTATAAGGCTGTCCTTTAAGGTGTTGAGCGACTCGCCCGCCATACTGCCCGAAACATCGGCAACAAACACGCATATAACGGGCTGGCTGTCCTTGTTTTCCTTGTAAAGCTTTTGTGCGGCCATAAGGTCCGTACCCGAATAGTCGGGCAGAGACGGTATATAGTCGATATTCTGGTCAAAGCCGTCATTTTGCGCAAGCTGTGCGCCGTTTTCGGTGCAGAAATCCGCAAAGCTGTCAAGTATGGCCTTTTTGTCCGAGGACTCTATCATGGCAAGCGGGTTTGTGTGCGCATAGCCAAAGGGGATAAAGCGGTAGTTGCGCTTAAGCTTGCTGTCGTTTATATATACCTGATATTCAAGCACAAAGGCATCAAAACTGCCGCGCTCCGCTGCGGTGCGCATCTGTCCCGTAGTCATGGCAACAAAGGGCACATTTTCCTGAAAGGCCTGAAAACCGCTTATCGCCTTGTCGGACAAAATGTTGCCGCTGTCGTAGCTGTCAAGCAGCGTAACAAGGAAATTCATGCCCGTTGCGGATGTAAAGGGGTTTGTGTAGCCGACTGTTATCCTGCCGTCTGCCGTGGCCTTTGCAAAGGTCTGCGCATCTGCGCTGCCGTAATCCTCCACAAGGGTAGAGTAGGTGGAGTTTGACACCACAAGTCCCGCATAGTTCATTACAAGGCTGTCGTCTATGTTGACGGTGGACACGCCCTTTGCATTGAGCATTTTAACGCTCAGGTCGGACGAGGGCGAGATAGCGTCGGGGACATACTTGCCCGATGCGGGGTAGTCCACCTGCTGTCCGCTCGATACGGTGCGCAGACGCACGGAAGCCCTTTCGCCGTTTACGGTAATGCCCTGACGGTTGTATTTTTCCGCCATTTCACGCAGATAGCCGTCCGTACCCGTGCCCGTCTTTTCGGAGCTTGCAAATATCTCCGCATAATAGGGGGTGGTCTCCTGTACGGTTATGGAGTCCGCTTTAAGGTCGGGAAGCTCCTGAAAAAGGCTGTCCTCCTCGGAAAATGTCACCTGACCCTTTATGGGTGCGGTCTCGGTGGGGTCTATCCTTTTATAGTATTTTTCAAGTGTTTCCATGGCGGCTTCCTTGGTTATCACCTTGTCGGATTTGCCGATGTTGCGTGTGAGAGCCACACCGCCGAATACCAGCGCAATGACGGCAACAGCTATGCCTATCATCGCACCCGTGCTGTTTTTCTTTTTCATTTTTACTTTCTCCTTTCGTAAGCTCCCCTGTTATTTGTAGTATTTTACTTCCTGCGTCAGCTGCTTTATCTCCTCCAGCAGGCTGTCGTCGTTCTCACCGGGGTTCCCAAGCTCCACCGCAAGGGTATCAAGCTGTAAAATAAGCTTTTCGTTTGTCGTTATCACGTTTTGTATGGCATCCTCGTTCTGACGGTAAAGCTCCAGCTGTTTTTGCTGTATATCGTCGGGGATGTTGTCGTTTGTGTGGTCTGCAAGGCGCTTATACTCGTCCTCGTCAAAAAACTGTATCTTACGCGCCGTGTTTATAAGGTTGTCCGTAAGGCAGAGATTTGCCTCGTTTACAATGGCGGAGTATTTGTCGTTGCTCATGGAGTTTTTCTCGAACCTGCGGTCTATCTCGCCCTGGAGCCTGTGCATGGAGCGGTCGAGCCTGTCCAGCTGATCCAGCACCGTCTGTGCCATGCTGCCGAAGCGGTCGCCGCCGCGGTAGGCGTTAAGTATGCGCCTTACCTGTGACAGGTCGCGCATATCGTCCGTAATAACGGGCTTTTCGTTTGACAGCAGGCGCTTGTTCCCGTAAATGAAAAGGGCAAGCAAAAAAATGCCCGTCAGTATGCTCATGCCCGCCTTGAATACGGAGGGGTCGTTGGGATACCAGCCCAAAAGCCCCGGCGAGTAGGTCACTACGGCGATAACGATGATTATTGAATTAAGTATAAGTATGCCGATCATACCGGGTCTCAAAAGCTTCACCTTCCTGCGGCAAAAAAACGGCCAAAACCGCTTGTTTGCATATTTTCACACTTTAATTTTACTCTATTGCGCCCGTTTTGTCAATGGGTTTGAGCTTTTGTGGGCATACTTGCCGCAAAAACGTATAAAAAATGCGGATATACCGCTCTTGACGGGGAAACCGCCGTTGAGGATATATCCGCTTTTTGATATCAGTGGCTCTTATTAAGTACGATGCCGTATTTTGCGTCAAGTGTTACCACAATTGCGTTGGGCACTACCTCGGCAACATTTTTCTTGGATGTAAGCACGGGGATATTCATTTCCTTGCCGACATTTATGGCAACGGAGAAATCGTCATGCTTGCCGTTGCCGACAATGATGGCGCTTGCCTTTTTCATATATTCGGCAAGATCCGCATCCGTGCTGTCGGTAACGAAGATGTCGCCCTTTTCAAAGTGTATCTCGGCCTCATCCGCCGACTTGATTACCTTGGTCGCAGCGGTAACGGTGGCATTGTTGCCTGCCTTTATCTTGCCTTCAAGAATAACATCGCCTACGATACCGACCTTGAGTGTATTTGTGGTACCCGTTGTACCCAGGGGCGTACCGCCGACAAATACCATTGTGTCGCCGATATTGCAAAGACCCTTTTCGATAGCCTTTTTGGCAACGGAGTCAAACAAGGTGACAAAGTGGTGCTGCTCCATCTCGACCTTAACGGGTGTAACGCCCCATACAAGGTTAAGCTGTCTTAATGTGCGGTCAACGGGTGTACAGCCCAAAATGGGGTTTGTGGGACGGTATTTTGCTATCTTTTTGATAGCCGTACCCGTCATTGTTACCGCACCTATACAAGCGGCATTAAGGTCATGCGCGGTCGTACAGGCCGAATGGCTTATAGCGTTTGTTATGCTGGTCATGGCAACCGTGTTGTTGCGGTCAAAGTTTTCCACATAGTCGATATTTGCCTCTATCTTTTCGGCTATCTTGACCATTGTCTCAACTGCCTGCACGGGGTAGTCGCCCTTTGCACTTTCGCCCGAGAGCATGATAGCATCGGTAAAGTCAAATATAGCGTTGGCAACGTCGTTTGCCTCGGCGCGTGTGGGGCGCGGGCTGTGTGTCATGCTTTCAAGCATCTGTGTTGCGGTGATAACTGTTTTGCCCTTTTCGCGTGCCTTTTTGATAAGGTACTTCTGTACGATAGGCACCTCTTCAAGCGGTATCTCAACGCCAAGGTCACCGCGTGCGACCATAATGGCATTTGAGACCTCGAGTATCTCGTCGATATTGTCAACACCGTCGCGGCTTTCTATCTTTGCGATAATGCTGATGCCCAGACCGTCATTTTCCTCCAGCACCTTTCTTATCTCCAGCACGTCGCGTGCGGTGCGGATAAAGGATGCTGCGATATAGTCGATACCCATTTTGATACCGAATTTGATGTCCTCTTTGTCCTTTTCGGTAAGTGCGGGCAGATTAACGTGTACATTGGGCAGGTTTACGCCCTTTTTGCAGCCGAGTGTACCGCTGTTTTCAATGCGGCATACAACATTGCTGCCGTTTATCTCGGTAACGGTAAGCTCGATAAGGCCGTCGTCGATAAGCACGGTGGAGCCGATGCTGAGGTCCTTGGGCAGATCCTTGTATGTAACGGCTACCTTTGTGCTGTCGCCTACGATGTCGTCCGTGGTAAGTGTAAAGGTCTCGCCCTTTACAAGGTTTACGCTGCCGCCCTCAACGTCGCGCGTGCGTATTTCGGGACCCTTTGTGTCCAGAATGATGGGGATGGGTGCGCCCAGCTCCTCACGCGCCTGCTTAAGGTTTTTGATACGCTGGCCGTGTTCCTCGTAATCGCCGTGTGAAAAGTTAAAGCGTGCGGCATTTATGCCCGCCTTGATAAGCTTTTTGATGATGTCCACCTCGTTTGAGGCGGGACCGAGTGTTGCAACTATTTTTGTTTTGCGCATAAAATTTTTACTCCTTTTTCAATTAAATATATCAAATGGCAAGAACCTTTATAATATCGTAAAGTGTCTTGTCATAAGCTCTCTTGCAATTAAGGCCTTCTTCAAGGTCTATATCGGTAAATTTACCGTCCTTGACTATCATAATGCGGTTTCTTGCACCCTCGGTGATAAGCTTTACCGCATTGTAGCCCATAATGCCTGCCGCAAGCCTGTCCTTTGCCGTCGGCGAGCCGCCGCGCTGCAAATGTCCCAGTATTGTGGCACGGGTCTGTATGCCCGTTATCTTTTCGATATATTCCGCAAGCTCCTGACTGTGTCCCACGCCCTCGGCCACCACGATAAGGTTGTGGTTTTTGCCGTGGCTGCGGTTTTCAAGTATCTGCTCGACAACTGCGTCCTTGTTTACGGGATCCTCGGGTACAAGCACCTCCTCGGCACCGCCCGCAAGACCCGTCCAGAGTGCGATATGTCCCGCATCCCTGCCCATTACCTCAACTACCGAGCATCTCTCGTGTGAGCAGGATGTGTCGCGTATTTTGTTTATCGCATCAAGGGAGGTATTTACCGCCGTATCAAAGCCGACCGTATACTCCGTGCAGTCCAGGTCAAGGTCTATCGTGCCCGGTATGCCCATGATATTGATGCCGTGCTTCGACAGGTCGAGACCGCCCGCAAGCGAGCCGTTGCCGCCGATTATAACAAGTGCATCAAGCTGGAGCACCTTGCACACCTGCGCCGCCTTTTCCACACCCTCGGGTGTGCGCATTTCGGCGCTTCTTGCCGTATAAAGTATGGTACCGCCGCGGTTCATGATGTTTGAAACGTCCCTGCCGCCAAGCTCGCTGAGCTCGCCGTGCAAAAGACCCTCAAAACCGCGCTGTATGCCCACTACCTTTATGTCGTTGTCGTTTGCTGTCCTTACAACGCTGCGTATGGCCGCATTCATGCCGGGCGCATCGCCGCCGCTTGTAAGTACACCTATTTTTTTGATTTTTGTGTCACTCATATCATTACACTTCCTAAAGATATTAATACTTTCTCTAATATTATAGTATAAAAAAAATTAACGCTGTTGTCAATATTTTTTTGCTTTTGAGTTGCCCTGTTTTTTTGTGTGTGTTCCGCAGTTTTTAGAAACCCCTCCGTCACGGCTTCGCCGTGCCACCTCCCCCGGAGCTTGCGTTGCAAGCAGGGGGAGGCAAGAATTAGGTGCTCTCAACAACTCACGCGGCAAAAAAACGCATTTACATCTTTTTTGCACTATAAAAAACCTACCGTAAACAGAACACACGCCAACGCAAAAAAACGGCAAAATTAAAAACATTTTTCTGTTGAGTTTGAAAATAATATATGATATAATAAAGTTATAATGACGGCGTATAATAAAAAGGAAAGGATGATGACCATGAAAAAAATATTGTTTGCAGCCTCCGAATGTGTTCCCTTTATAAAAACGGGCGGTCTGGCGGATGTTGTAGGTGCGCTTCCCAAGGCGTTTGACAAGGACGAATACGATGTAAGGGTCATTATCCCCAACTATGCCTGCATACCCGAAAAGTACCAGTCACAGTTTGAATATGTGGGACATTTTTACATGAGTGCGGGCTATATGCTGCAATGGGTATATGTAGGCGTTATGAAGTACGAGTATGAGGGCATAAAGTATTACTTTATAGACAACAAGACGCATTTCGGCGGCAGTCAGCCCTACGGCAATATCTGCTGGGATATAGAAAATTTCTGTTATTTCTGCAAGGCTGTGCTTTCCGTACTGCCAATGATAGACTTTAAACCCGACATTATCCATTGTCACGACTGGCAGACGGGCATTATCCCCGTCTATATCAAGACGGAGTTCGCGGGCAGCGAGTTCTACCGCGATATAAAGACGGTCATGACCATACACAACCTGCGCTTCCAGGGCGTGTGGGACATAGAGTACATCCGCGGCCTTACGGGTCTGCCCGATTACCTGTTCACGCCCGACAAGCTGGAGTTTAATAAGGGTGCCAATATGTTAAAGGGCGGCCTTGTGTATGCGGATTATATCACCACCGTAAGCAAGACCTACGCGGGCGAGATACAATGGGCATACTACGGCGAGGGTCTTGACGGCCTGCTGCGTGCCCGCAATCATCAGCTTTACGGTATACTTAACGGTATAGACTACAAAATTTACGACCCGTCAAACGACAAAAAGATATACCAAAACTACGATATAAAGACATCGGCCGAGGGCAAGGCCGCCAACAAGCGTGCATTGCAGGAGCAGCTCGGTCTGCCCGTTGACGAGCATAAATACATGGTGGGCATAATCTCCCGCCTGACCGACCAGAAGGGCTTTGACCTTATAAACTGCGTTATAAACGAGATACTGGCCGAGGACGACATACAGCTTGTGGTCATCGGCACGGGCGAGGAACGCTACGAGAATATGTTCAAGCACTATGCGTGGGTATATCAGGACAGGGTATCGGCAAACATACTTTACAGCGACGATCTGGCACACAAGCTTTACGCCGCTGCCGACAGCCTGCTTATCCCGTCCGCATTTGAGCCCTGCGGCCTTACCCAGCTTATCGCCTTCCGCTACGGCACGCTGCCGATAGTAAGGGAAACGGGCGGCCTGAAGGACACCGTTATCCCGCTTAACGAGTACGACAACACGGGCGACGGCTTCTCGTTCACCAACTACAACGCACACGATATGCTGCACGTTATAGAATACTCCAAGGAGATATACTACGAAAAGCCGGGACTGTGGCAGGATATGATAAAGCGCGGTATGCGCAAGGACTACTCATGGAACAGCTCCAAGGAAAAATATATGAAGCTGTATGACATGATGCTTACCCCGCCGCCCGCTCCCGAACCCGCTCCCGAGCCAACATCCGAGCCTGAGCCCGAACCCCTGCGCGGGGCAATGACCGAGCCCGAGCCCGAGCCCGAGCAAAAGCCCGACAATACCGATGCCGTAGAGGGTATGCAGATATGAGCGGCAGCTTTATAGGACATTTTTTGACAATAACCCGTCACAGGCACAAGGTCATAGCACATTGTGCCCGTGCGGGCATACTGTGGCAGGGTCTTTTGCACGACCTGTCGAAATACTCGCCGGAGGAGTTTATCCCCGGCGTTAAATACTATCAGGGCACACGGTCTCCCAACGAGGGCGAGCGCGAGGCCTACGGCTATTCGCTTGCGTGGATGCACCACAAGGGGTGCAACAAGCACCATTTTGAATACTGGACGGATTACGACCCCAAAACGCGGCACGTTGAAAGCGTTAAAATGCCGCTGAAATATGTAAAG
Organism: Bacillota bacterium; assembly: GCA_017543265.1. GTDB lineage: Bacteria > Bacillota > Clostridia > Lachnospirales > CAG-274 > RGIG4310. The sequence goes on from JAFYGI010000053.1 coordinate 15,398, forward strand.
GAAATGTTTTGCGACCGTGTGGCGGCCAGCAAGATATACGGCGGCAAAAATTATCACGACGGGTATGCGCTTGAATACTTTTTAAAGGCCAAGGACAGGCGCAAAATACACCCCGAGACTTCGGAGCTTATAGAAAGGCTTTTGCGTATGCTTGCCGAGAAGGGCGAGACCGCGGCCTTTTGCTACATAAGAAAGCTGAAGGAATACTGAAGGAGGAATTACTGTGTTCAGCAGACACAACGGCGTACTGGCGGGTATATTTTTTATACTGGCGGGTATCCTGTTTTTATTGAGAAACGTACTGCCCATAAGCTTTGGCACGATGATAGTGACCATTGCGGGCATTGAACTGCTGATAGCGCATTTTTACAGCAAAAGTCTGCTGGCGCTTATACTGGGCAGCTATTTTACATACTGGGGAGTGCTGCATATAGTGGAGCTGGATACGATGCTGTATTCCGCGCTGGCGGCAAGTGCCATATTCTTTATCCCCGCAATAATTTTTCTTATCCTTTACCTTACGCAGAAAAAACGCACTCAGCTGACGTGGCTGTGCCTGTTTTTGCTGCTGGGCACCGACCTGCTGATAAACCGTCTTACGGGCATAGATGCCATAGGCACGCTGCTTATCTGTGTCGGCATTGCGCTTGTGCTGGATTATCTGCTTGGCGGCACATACGCCTTTACATCGCGCCTGCAGCTGGGTGTTTTTCTTATAATAATAGGTATACTTAAAATGGCCGATTGGCGTACATATCTTTTTGCGTATGTACTGCCCGCAGCGCTTATCTGGGTGGGTATTATCCTGCTGATAAAGGCGGCGGTCAAAGGCGGAGGTAAATGACATGGCTGAAATAGGCAAGGTTATAGAGCTGGAAGGAAACAAGGCCGTTGTTGTGCTGGAGCGCAAGGAGGCCTGCGCAAAGTGCCGCGCCTGCTCCGCAGGGCTAAAGGCCGAGGAAATGCTTATACGCGCCGAGAATATCTGTGATGCGCGTGTGGGCGACAAGGTGGAGATCTCGCTGGAAGAAAGCGATTTTATAAAGGCCGTGCTTATAATGTACGGCTTCCCGTTTGTGATGTTTATGGTCGGCGTGCTCGGCGGGTACTACGGCTGTATCGCCGCAGGTGCCGCAAATGCGGAGCTTGTGGGCTTTGTTGCCGGGCTGGTGCTGGTGGCGGTCAGCTACGGCATAATAAAAAGCAGGGAAGAGCATTGGCGCAGCGGAAATTATATCCCAAAGGCGATAGCGGTAAGAAACGACGCATAGAGTTTTTTCAAAACAAAGCCGAAAAACCGCTCGCCGTATTCGGATAAACCGTTGACAATGTAAAAAAAATCCGTTTATGAGTGAGACCCGCTGAATAAGCGGCCTGTACATAATCGGACAAAATCCGAATATGAGTCACCATAAACGGATAAATCCGAATATGTAGAGCCCGCTGTATAAGCCACTTTCATCCATATTCGGATAAAATAAACATTGTGTTAAAAAAATCCGTTTATGGGACTGAGGATGAATTGAATGTTGTAAAATCGCAGCCGATATTTCATCGGGTTTTTCTTGTATTTACAAAATAAAAAGGGGCTGATGTACATTTGTACATTGCCCCCTTTTTTATGTTTATTTCACCGAGCCCTCTACAACGGCCTTTGCCGCTTCAAGTGCTTCCTTTATCTTGCTTGCGTCCTTACCGCCTGCCTGTGCCATATTGGGACGGCCGCCGCCGCCACCGCCGCAGACGGTCGCTGCCGCCTTAACGATGTCGCCCGCCTTAGCGCCCTTTTTAACGGCTGCATCGGTACACATAACAACAAAGCTTACCTTGCTGCCCTCGCCCGAAGCAAGGACAATAACTGCGGGCTCGCTTGAAAGCTTGTCTTTCAACTTATCGCCCATGTTTCTCAGGTCGTTCATTTTAAGACCCTTTACATCACCCGCAACAAAGGCAACGCCGTTTATATCGACCTTTGCGCCCAGAATATCGTCGGCAGCGCCGCCTGACATCTTGGCCTTGAGTGCCTCGACCTCCTTGGCAAGACGCTTGTTCTCGTCCAGTATGGAGGTTATGCGCTGTGCGATATTGCCCTGTGCGGCCTTAACTACCGTTGAAAGCTCGCGCAGCATTGCATCGCGCTCCTCAAAGTAGTTTAAAGCACCTGTGCCCGTTACGGCCTCTATACGTCTTACGCCTGCCGCAACGCCGCTTTCGGATATTATCTTGAATATGCCCGCTTCTGCGGAGTTATGCAGATGAGTACCGCCGCAGAACTCTATCGAGTAGCCGCCGATGTTCACGACCCTTACCGTATCGCCGTACTTCTCGCCGAAAAGTGCGGTAGCGCCGCTCTTTTTGGCCTCTTCTATGGGCATTTCCTTAACAACTACGTCAAGTGCGTCAAGCAGCTTTTCGTTTACCTGCTTTTCGATGTGGTCGAGCATTTCCTTGTCAACGGCCTCAAAATGCGTAAAGTCAAAACGCAGTCTGCCCGCGCTTACATACGAGCCTGCCTGCTCGATATGGCTGCCGAGATTTTCCCTTAATACCGCCTGCAGGATATGCGTTGCGGTGTGGTTTCTTGCGATAGCCTTTCTGCGCTGAGTATCTATGGCAAGTGTAACGGTCTCGCCGACGGAGATGTCGCCGCTTACCACTTTGCCCGTGTGTATGAACTTATTGCCGCCGAACTTTGTACAGTCGTCTATCTCTATTGTGCAGCGGCCGCTCTTTATCGTACCGCGGTCGCCTACCTGACCGCCCATTTCCGCATAGAAGGGGGTCTTGTCAACTATCACGGCTACCTCCGAGCCTGCCGACACCTTGTCAACAACGGCATTGCCGCTTACCAGCGCAAGCACCTTGCCGTCAAACTCGTCATGGTCGTAGCCCACAAACTCCGTCGCCATTTCTGCGGGAAGCTGATGGAAAACCGTTTCCTCGGCACCCATGTAGGTATCGGTCTCACGCGCATCCCTTGCACGGGTACGCTGCTTTTCCATTTCTGCCTTGAATGCGGCCTCGTCTACCTCGATGCCCTTTTCGGCAAGTATCTCCTGCATAAGGTCAAGCGGGAAGCCGTAGGTGTCGTACAGCTTGAAGCTGTCCGCGCCCTCCAGCACATTTTTGCCGCCGCTTGCCTGTATCTCGTTCATCTTCTGTGCAAGAAGCGCCATACCCGTATCGAGTGTTTCGTGGAAACGCTCCTCCTCCACGGTAAGCATCTTCTTGATATAACCACGCTTTTCCTTTAACTCGGGGTAAGCCTCGCCGCTGTTTTCAATAACAACATCGGCAACCTCGGCAATAAACTTTCTGTCTATGCCAAGCAGCTTGCCGTGACGAACGGCACGTCTTAAAAGGCGGCGCAGAACATAGCCGCGTCCCTCGTTGGAGAACATAACGCCGTCCGATGTCATAAAGGTAACGGAACGCACATGGTCGGTAATAACGCGGATGGAAACGTCAAATTTATGCTCCTTGCCGTATTCCTTGCCCGATATCTCGCATACCTTGTCGCGGATAGCCTTTACCGTGTCAACGTCAAATATGGAGTTTACGCCCTGCATGACTGTGGCAAGTCTTTCAAGACCCATACCCGTATCGATATTGGGGTGGTCGAGGTTTGAATAGCTGCCGTCGTCCTCCTTGCAGAACTGTGTGAATACAAGGTTCCAGACCTCCATATAGCGGTCGCAGTCACAGCCTACCGTACAGTCGGGCTTGCCGCAGCCGTATTCGGGTCCCTTGTCGTAATATATCTCGGAGCAGGGGCCGCAGGGACCTACACCGTGCTCCCAGAAGTTGTCTTCCTTGCCCATGCGGAATATCCTGTCCTCGGCAAGGCCGATCTTGTTGTGCCAGATGTCAAAGGCCTCGTCGTCGTCCTGATATATGGAAACATAAAGCTTGTCTTCGGGCAGCTTTATTACCTGTGTGAAAAACTCCCATGCCCAGGCGATGGCCTCGTTTTTGAAATAATCACCGAACGAGAAGTTGCCCAGCATCTCAAAAAATGTGCCGTGACGCGCTGTCTTGCCCACGTTTTCTATATCGCCTGTCCTTATACATTTCTGACAGGTGGTTACACGCTTTCTCGGCGGTACCTGCTGTCCCGTGAAAAACGGCTTTAACGGTGCCATACCCGAGTTGATAAGCAGCAGACTTTTGTCGTTGTGGGGCACAAGAGAGGCACTGGCCAGCCTTAAATGCTCCTTTGTCTCAAAAAATGAAAGGTACTTTTCGCGTATCTCGTTTACGCCCATGTACTGCATAATAATAACCTCTTCCTTCCGAACGATTTGTTTTGGTATACATTATTAATAAACATTTCTATTATATTCAAAAAAACACAAGTTGTCAAGACGGAGATTTCGTGATGCCGTGGAAATCGACCCACCGCATGAAAATTTACATTATTGAATTCTTTTTATATTCTGTTTATTGACAATATCCGACGTTTATTATAAAATATAGGTAGAGATATGCACATTGTGCGCATTTGGGCGTGCGTATATGCAGAGGTGATTATATGGCAGACAACAAAAAGAAAAAGAACTCCGCGGGTGATGCCCGGGAGAACAAAACGAATGTTTTTATGCGAAGATACAAGCGCAATCTTATCATCATTTTTACTGCGCTGATATTTTTGTTTGATATTTTGCTTACCACGGCCGTGTCGTACTATGCCACAAACACGATGAACAGGAAGATATCCATGCTGATGGGTGCAAACACCTACCAGCAGGCCATGAATGTTGACTCGTACTTTAATAATATCAAGGACACGTCGTCGCTGTTTTTCTCCGACGAGATGTACTATACCTACGATGCCACACAGGTCACGGACGATATAGAGAAGATAGAAAAGGAAAGCGTGCTGGTAGACCGTATAAGGAGCCTTGGCGTGCTTGAAAACTTTTCCGACTTCGGCATTATCTACGCCGATAACGATTACATCGGCTGGCTGTCCGAGGGTATGTTTGAAATGCTTGCCCATGACGAGATGTACACCTTCTTTTCAAACCACATTTCCGCCGAAAATGCGGAGTCGGGCTGGTTTTGTACATCCATGAACAACTACGACAGAATATACTACGTTAAAAAGATAAACGACCACGCCGTGCTGGTGGCGGCCATTTTCAGCCGTGAGCTGGAGTCGGTATTCAACGTGCCGCAAAGCCTTGACGGTATGGATGTAAGGCTTACCGACGAAAACAACATCGTGCTTTACTCCACCAACAAGGACGAGATAGGCAAGGTGTTGGGCGACGACATCAAAAGGCTGGTCATAAGGGGCGTGTCCGCATCGGACAAGGACTACCTTGTTACATCGGTGCCCGCGGCGACAAACGGCTGGAACATCATTTGTTCGCTGCCCGAAAAATACGTTACGGAGGATATTTCACGTCTGGTAATGTTTACGCAGATATTTTCCACCCTGCTTTTGATAGCGGTGGCGATATTCGGTTATCTGGCGTTGTTCAGGGTGTCAAACCCCATATCGGAGCTGGTGTCGAGCCTTGCCGACAAGGCGGAGCACGACCAGCTGACGGGTGCTATCAACAAAATGTCCTTCCGCACCATGACGGAGACCCTTATGATAAACGGTACGCCAAACGATGCCGTGTCGTTTGTTATGTTTGATATGGACAACTTCAAGCGGGTAAACGATAATCTCGGCCATATAACGGGCGATGACGTGCTGGTGCGCTTTGCAAAGCTGCTTAACTCGCGCAGCGATGCGGACAGCATCTTCGGACGTATAGGCGGTGACGAGTTTGCCATGCTGACTATCAAAAAGGATACCTCGCCCGAAAAATTAAGGGAAATGATGGAACCCCGTCTGGAGGAGCTGAGGATGTCGTTTTTGAACGAGTTTGAGGTATTCAACAAAAGCTGCGGACTGTCGCTGAGTATCGGCGCGGTCATGGCCAATGACGACAATATGGATTTTGAAAGCGCGTACAAGCTTGCCGACGATGCGCTGTATACATCCAAAAACGAGGGCAAGAACAGAGTTACCATAGTAGTTAAAAAAGGCAGTGATGTGCAATGAAAAGGTTTATCGGAATAATGCTTGCCTGCGTTACGGCGTTAAGCACAGCGGGCTGCGGAAAAAGCGGTGACGATATTATCGTGTACGGCGGCAATACGGAAAACAAAAAACAAATATCCCTTGCATGGTGGGGCAACGATGCACGCGCATCCTATACTATGGACGGTGTAAGTGCGTTTGAGCAGCTTAACCCCGAAATAGGCGTAAAATGCAAATACGGCGTATGGGCGGGCTATACAAAGCGACAGAATATCTATATGCTCTCGCATGACGAGCCCGATGTTATGCAGATAAATTTTGACTGGATACGCACATATTCCCCCGACGGCAAGGGCTTTTACGATATGAACAGGCTGTCGGATATAATAGACCTGTCAAATTTTGAGGACAAGGACCTTAGCTACGGCATGGTGGAGGGCAGGCTGAACGCTATCCCCATTGCGCTGAATACGCATTGTATATTTGTAAACAAGGACATTTACGACAAGTACGGTCTGGATATACCCAAAAGCTGGGACGATTATTTCAACGCCGCAAAGGTGATGAAGGCGGACGGCATTTACCCGATAAGCATGGGCGACAAACAGCTGTTTTTCCTTGCGGTGGCCTATCTTGAACAGACGACGGGACACTCGGCCTGTACGGTGGACGGCGAGCTTTCGCTGACAAAAGAGGATATTGCGGTCATGCTGGAATTTTACGGCAGAATGCACGATGAAAAGGTGCTTATGCCCATAAAATCGTCGGATTTTGCATCGTTTGCAAACGGCATAAGCGCTGCGACCCTGCGCTGGATAAGCGGCTCACAGACCATGTTTGACGGCCTTTTCAAGGAAGAGGTGCATATCGTGCCCGCGCCCTATCCAACGATAAGCGGCTCGGTGGACGATACGGACGATCTGGGCTGGTATGTTAAGCCCGCTACGCTCTATGCCATAAGCGGCAATACGGAGCATCCCAAGGAGGCGGCAAAGCTTGTCAACTTCCTGTTAAACAGCGAGGAAATGGCTATGCTGCAAAAGACCGAAAAGGGTATTCCCATAAGCAAGAGCGCGTTAAAGGTGCTGCAGGAAAACGGACAGCTTGACAATATCGACTATGTGGCTACCGAGGCTATGTTCAACTACAGGGACAAGCTTAAAATGATGCAGCCCATACTGAAAAAGGAAAGCACCTTCCTGACGTTTTTCGAGGGTGCGCAGTATTATCTTTATAAGCAGCAGACCCTTGATGAGGCTGCGGAAAATATATACAACAATATCTACAGCAATAAATAACATACAAAAAGCGGATGTGTCCGGGACAGAGAAAGATGGTCTCTGCGGGGCATATCCGCTGTTTTTTGTTTGAATATTTGTTTAATTTATCGGCTCAAAGTGGTTTTTGCGTATTATCCCGGTCACGCTGTCAAAATCCACGGGACGGCTGTAGTAATAGCCCTGTGCGTTGCAGCAGCCCATATTTATCAATGCGCGGCCCTCGTCCGCTGTCTCCACACCCTCGGCGATAACGTCCATTTCAAGCCTTTCGGCTATCTGTATTATCGTTTCGACCAGTATGCCCGATTTGTTGTCGAGCCTGAGTGCGCTTACAAAGCTTTTGTCTATTTTGATAACATCTGCGCTTATGCTGTGTATCAGCGACAGCGACGAATAGCCCGTGCCAAAGTCGTCAATGGCTATTTGCAGGCCGTTTTGCTTAAGTATGGCAAGAAAGCCTTTAAGACGGTCTATCTCGTCCTCTTTTGCGGTCTCCGTTATCTCTATCTCCAGCGCATCGGTGGAGATGCCGTGCTTTTGTATTATATCCAGTATTTTATGCTCTATATCGGGCACAAACAGGTTTTTGCGCGATATGTTAAAGGAAACGCGCGGCGGTGTAAGCCCCATGTCGAGCCATCTGCGTATGGCCGCGCAGGTCTCGTCAAGTATGGTCATGTCAAGGTCGTGTATAAGCCCCTGACGGTCGAGCACGGGGATGAACCGGTCGGGGTATATATAGCTGCCGTCATGCTTCCAGCGGCACAGCGCCTCAAGCCCCACAAGCTCGCCCGTGAGCATATTGACCTTTGGCTGGAAAAACGGCGTAAACTCGTGGCTTGCCACCGCGGGACGAAACATTGCCGTTATCTCCCTTGCCCTTTTCATCATCGCCGCAAGGTCGTTGTCGTAGTACACGACCGATCTTTTAAGCTGATGCTTGCCGAGCGAACAGGCAACGGAGGCCTGCTCCACCCGCACGTTTATCGTTATGCCGTCATCCTCAATGGGGGCTATGCCAAGCCACGGCGACAGGGTGAATTCCTTGCCCGGGGCGGAGGCCAGACCGCCTATTTTTATGGTGTCAAGCCTTTGGATAACGTCCTGTAGGTTTTCCTTTTTGATAAGCATTACATAGTTGTCGCCGCCCATACGGCAGACACATTCGTCCGCTTTTGCATAGTCCATCACGGTATGCGCAAATTTCACCATAAGCTCGTCACCCGTGCGCACGCCCGCCGTCTGGTTGATGTATTTATAGTTGCGCAGATTGGCAAATATTACCGCGTAATTTGCGGCGGGTACGGTCTTTGTTATATCGTGGTAGAACCTGCGGAAAAACGATATATTGGGCACCGATGTCTGTAGGTCGTAATACTCCGCATAATCAAGCATGGTGCGTATGTTCTGCCTGCTGACGATAAGGTATACCTGGTCGGCGAGAAATTGATAGATGTCAGGGTCGAGATCCTCTTTTTTTACGCCGGGGTCAAACTCTATATAGGCGTGAACATACTCCAGATCGTCATAGTAATAGGTGTATTTCATCACCAGCTCGGTCTCGACGTGCTCGTCGTAAAGCAATATTTTGTTGTTTTCCATTTTCTCCGCGATTATCAGCTTGTGCGTGCGGGGGTCTGTATAGCGCTCGTAGCCAAGGTCTATATCGTAGTACATTTTACGCACATTCACGCTTTGGCACAGCTCGGTATAGTCCGCGGGCACAAGGACACGCGAAGCGGCCTTTTCGGCAAGAGTACGCAGAGCGTCGAATATTTTGTTTTTATCCATTGTGTTCACATCCTTTTAAAGCCCGTTAAATGCGGCGGCGACCTCGTCAAGCCTTATGCTTTTCCCGAGCCTTTGCGAAAGATAAGCGCCGTTTGTAAGAAGCAGCGTGCCCACGCCGTCACGGCCGGGGGCAATAAGCGGTGCATCGTGCATCACTGCATTGGCAAAGTTTTCCAGCATACCCGTATAAAGCCCCGTGTCGGATATTTTTTCAAGCACGGGAACGGTAATTTCGGTCTCCAGCTGCTCGCGTGCATGGCAGGCGGCAGTTTTCCTGTATTCGTCCGTATCGGCGGAAAAAGAGGATATTTTAAGCTGTGTGCCGTTAAGCTCCGCGGCCTTTTTACTGCCCGATATTATCAGCCTGTCCTCATATATGCCCTCGGCGGTGGATATTATAAAGCTGCCCGTGCGGCCGTCGGCGTAGTCCATAAGAAGGCTTGCCTCGTCCTCCACGTCAAAATCGTTGTACTTGCCGAACCTTACCAGCGCATAAAGCCTGTCGGGCAGGCCGAAAAGCCATTGCCACAAGTCAAGCGGGTGCTGACCCTGATTTATCAGCGCACCGCCGCCCTCGCCCTCAACGGTGCTGCGCCACGGACTGCTTTTGTGATAGGCGTTTGTGCGGAAATACCGCGTGGAAACGTATGCCATGCGGTGTATGGTGCCAAAATCGCCGTTTGTAATCATGTTTTTAAGGTAGTTATATTCGGGGCGCATACGCTGGTGGAACATCAGCGCATATTTAAGGCCGCACTCGTCTGCGGCATCTGCCATTTTTACCGCATCCGCAGCCAGTATGCCCGCAGGCTTGTCGCACAAAACGTGCTTTTTGTGTGCAAAGGCCCTGAGTGTAAGCTCGGGGTGGGTCTTGTGCGGGGTGGCTATCAAAAGCGCATCAAAAAGCGCCGCATTTTCAAACAGCTCGTCCGCGCTGCGGCATATATGCACGCCCTTAAAGCCCTTGCCCCAGGCAAGCGCCTCGTCGCTGCGGCAGACCATCGCGGTAAGCTGTGTACCCGCGGCCTGTCCGCCGTATATCATATCGGCATATTTCCTGCCCATATTTCCTGTGCCGATTATTGCAATTTTAACCATAAAATACCCCATTTTTTTTTATTGTAACATAAATTACATAAAAATAGAAGAGTTTTTTATTTGCAATTTTGCCTATTAACGTTGTTGCGCACGTTTCGTTTGGTAAAATGCTCATGCGGTAGGCTGACGCGGTCGGCGATCCCCGCCGAATTACTGCCTGACGGTGGTGCGGCAAGTAAAACCAATTTGAAAACGGTTATCAAAATAAATTTGAAAATTGTTATCATTTCTATTGACAAACTGGGTTTTATAGTGTAAAATTGAAATCGGTTTTCAAATTGGACAAAACGAGGTGAGTATATGGCTTCCGGATACAGGACAAAACAGGGTGATATACTGCTGGAGCTTTTAAAGCAAAGACAGGGCAGCCATATTACCGTAAACGAGGTGTGCGAGTGCCTGAGGGCGCAGGGTACGCCCATAGGTACGGCCACGGTGTACCGCCGCCTTGAAAAGCTGGTGGACGAGGGCGTGGTGAACAAGTACAACATAGACAACAACTCCCCCGCCTGCTTTGAGTACATAGGCGGTGAAAACTGCGGCGATGAGGTGTGCTTTCACTACAAGTGCGAAAAGTGCGGCAAGCTGGTGCATCTGCATTGTGAGGAGTTTAAGGAGCTGTGCGGACACCTTGACAAGCATCACGGCTTTTTGCTTGACCCGATGCGCACCGTGTTTTACGGCATCTGCGAGGAATGCAGAAAAAGCATAAAAAGCACTGAACAATAGGATGCCAAAAATAATTTTGCACATTTTATCAGTGTTTTCATAAAGGAGAATACAAAATGAGAAAAACAATAACGGCAATACTTTCGGCAATGCTTGTGCTTTGCGGCCTTACGGGCTGCGGCACGGGAGAGAACGGCGCACCCGCGGCGGATAACGGCAAGGTAAAAATAGTTGCCACGATCTTCCCCGAGTATGACTGGGTGAGAAATATCGCAGGCGACAATGCGGATGTTACGCTGCTGCTTGACAACGGTGCCGACCTGCACAGCTTTCAGCCCACGGCGGAGGACGTGCTTAAAATATCGGACTGTGATATATTCGTATATGTTGGCGGCGAGTCGGACGAATGGGCGGAGCAGGCGCTGGAACAGGCCGTGAACAAGGATATGCAGGTCATCGACCTTATGGATGTTATGGGCGAAAGTGCCAAGGAGGAAGAGATAAAAGAGGGTATGCAGGCCGAGCCCGAGGAAGAAGAGGGCGGGGAGGAAGCACCCGAGTATGACGAGCACGTCTGGCTGTCGGTCAAAAACGCAAGGCTTTTCTGCGCAAGGATAACAGAGGTGCTGTGCGAAAAGGACCCGCAAAATGCGCAGACATACAGGGAAAACCTTGCGGCCTACGACGAAAAACTTGCCGCGCTTGACGGAAAGTTTACCGCTTTGACGGAAAAGGCGGCGGGCAGGACGCTTATCTTCGGCGACCGTTTCCCGTTCAGATACCTTACGGACGATTACGGGCTTGAATACTATGCGGCCTTTGTGGGCTGCTCCGCGGAGACCGAGGCAAGCTTTGAAACGATAGCCTTTCTTGCGGGCAAGGCCGACGAGCTTGGCAGCAAGCGTATATACACCATAGACGGCTCCGACCAAAAGATAGCAAAGGCCGTTATAAACAGCACCAAAACAAAGGATATGCAGATAGCGGTGCTGGATTCCATGCAGTCGGTAACGGGCGTGCAGGCGGAAAACGGCACGGATTATTTATCCGTCATGCAAAAGAATTATGAGGTGCTTAAAGAGGACCTTGAATAAACGGAGGATACCATGTCCGAACAGATAGTATGCAAAAACGTCACGCTGGGCTACGAGGACGGCGCGGTGGCGGAAAATCTGAATTTTACCGTAAATAAGGGCGATTACCTTTTTGTGCTGGGCGAAAACGGCTCGGGCAAAAGTACGCTTGTCAAGACCCTTTTGGGGCTTACGGGCGTTTTAAGCGGCGAGATAAGCGGCAGTATCTCACACAAGGAGATAGGCTATCTGCCGCAGCAGACGCTTGTCCAGCGGGATTTTCCCGCATCCGTAAGGGAGATAGTGCTTTCGGGCTGTCTGTCAAAGTGCGGCCTGCGTCCGTTTTACAACAGTCGGGAGAAAGCGCTTGCCCAAAAGGCAATGGAGGAGCTGGGCATAACCGACCTTTCCACACGCTGTTACCGCGAGCTTTCGGGCGGTCAGCAGCAGCGCGTACTGCTTGCGCGGGCACTTTGTGCAACTGGCAGTATACTTTTGCTGGACGAGCCTGTGACGGGTCTGGACCCGATGGCGGCGGCGGATATGTATGCCATTATAGAAAGACTTAACAAAAACGGCATTACCGTAATAATGATCTCCCACGACATAGATGCGGCGGCAAAATACGCAAGCCATGTGCTGCACATGGGCGAAAACATTTTTTACGGCACGCTTGAGGAATTCGCCCAAAGTGAGCAGGGCAGAGACTTTTTTAAGGCGGGTGACACAAATGCTTGATAAGCTTAATACTTATTTTCAGTTTTCCTTTGTGTGGTACGCACTTATTGTGGGCGTGCTTATCGCGCTTTGCTCGTCCCTGCTTGGCGTAACGCTGGTGCTTAAACGCTTTTCGTTTATAGGTGACGGCCTGTCGCACGTTGCCTTCGGCGCAATGGCGATAGCAAGCGTTGCCAATTTTACAAATAAAATGCTGCTGGTACTGCCTATAACCATGGTGTCGGCGATACTGCTTTTAAGAAGCGGTCAAAACACAAAAATAAAGGGCGATGCGGCAATTGCCATGATATCCGTGGGTGCGCTTGCCTTTGGCTATATGCTGATGAATATTTTCCCGTCAACGGCCAATATTTCGGGGGATGTGTGCGGCACGCTTTTCGGCTCCACGGCCATAATAACGCTTAACAAAAGCGATGTGTGGCTGTGCCTTGTGCTGTCGGCGGTGGTTATTGCGGTGTTTGTGATATTCTACAACAAAATATTTGCCGTTACCTTTGACGAAAACTTTGCAAAGGCCACGGGCACAAACGCAAATGCCTATAACCTGCTTATTGCGGTCATAATCGCGGTGATAATCGTGCTGGCGATGAATTTGGTGGGCTCGCTTCTGATATCGGCGCTGGTCATCTTCCCCGCGCTGTCGGCAATGCGTATTTTCAAAAGCTTTAAGGGCGTTACCGTTTGCTCGGCGATACTGTCGTCGGTCTGCGCCTTTTTGGGTATAATGGTGTCGATACTGGCAAATACGCCCGTGGGAAGTACCATAGTGGCGGTGGATGTGCTGGCCTTTGGGCTGTGCTGCGCTGTGGGATATTTTGCGGTGCGTGCGTGAACGGAGGTAAGGGATATGAGAAAAACGGCGGTCATGCTTGCGGCCCTGATGATGCTTGCGGGCTGCGGTACAAACGGCGGGGAGCATGAATTTGCACCCCGAAACGATGTTGAGGCCGTAATGCGGCAAAATATGGAAAAGAAAACGGAGTCTGCGGCGGAGCCGACAACGGCGGAGGAAACGACCGTCGGGGCTGTTGTGCAGACCGAAACGCAGGCCTGTGAGCAAACAAGTGCGGCACCCGTGAACGAAACGGCGGAAACGGCCGAAACAGCCGCGCCTGTGCCCGAAACGCCCGCACCGGGCGGTGATGCGGTAGACCTGACGGGCATGGACAGCGATATGGTCTATGCGGTGGTGTTTGAAATGGTGAGCGACCCCGACCGATACAGGGGCAGGGAGGTAAAAATGCACGGTACCTGTAACCGCTTTACCGACCCCGAAACGGGCAAGGACTACTACGCCTGCATAATAACCGATGCACAGGCCTGCTGTGCGCAGGGCATCGAGTTTGAACTGCCCGAGGGCGAGCCCTATCCCGAATACGGCAGCGAAATAACCGTGTCGGGCATTTTCGATAGCTATTTTGAGGGCGAAAACGAATTTTATGTGCTTAAACAAGCGGTAATAAAGTAAAAAAAGCGGATATATCTCTGTGGGAGGTATATCCGCTTTTTGCCGTTTATTTAAGTGCTGCGTTCAAGGTGCTGTTTATGCGCTCCTTGTCGAGCCCCTGTCCGATAAAGACTATTTTGTTAAGTCTGTCGCCGTACTTGGGATCCCAGTTGTCGGCGATCTCGGGGTATTCCGCGATAATATCCATCTGCTCCTGCTTGGACATGGCAGCCACCCACTTGTTGGCCGCATCAATGGAGATCTGCTTGCCCGACTGCTCGTAAATGCACATAAGGTCGGGAGCCTCGTCAAACCACACAAAGCCCTTGGAGCGGATTATCACCTTGCCCAGCTCCAGAACGGCCTGCTCGAACTTTTCCTTTACAAAGGGCTCGACTACGGAGTAAACATAGGTGTTTATGCCGTATTCAAGCGCCTCGCCGTGTGAGTGGTCGTGGGTGTGCTCGTGGTGGTGGTGATGGTGATGACCGTGTTCGTGTTCATGTTCATGCTCATGCTCGTGTTCATGGTCATGGTCATGGTGGTCGTGTTCATGCTCGTGCTCGTGTTCATGGTCATGGTGCTTATGCGCCTCGTGCTCGCGCTCGTCATCATGCTCCATTGCCTGTATCCAGCCTGCACCGTTATATGCCTTTTGCATATCAAAAATGCTTTTGTCAACTATCTCGGCGATGTTTACCTTGCCGCGCTCTGCCTCCATTATGACAGCGCCGGGGTTAAGGGCGGAAACGACTGCACGGATATGCTCCTTCTGCTCGTCTGTAACAAGGTCTGTCTTGTTAAGCAGGGCGATGTTGCAAAACTCTATCTGCTCTATCAGAAGCGGCGTAAGGTCTTCCTCCTCGCCGTTTTCGTTCTTTTGTGTAAAGCTTTCGCCGCATTCAAACTCGTCCGCAAGCCTGAACGCATCCACAACGGTAATTACGCTGTCAAGGCGGCAGTGTACGGGCATACGGTTCTGCACAAGTGCCTCCTCCACCGCAAGTATGGTGTTTGCAATGGGCAGGGGCTCGCAGATGCCGCTGGCCTCTATAACGATATAATCACATTTGTTCTGCTGTAAAAGTGCGCCTATCTGGTTGATAAGGTCGGTTTTGAGGGTACAGCAGATACAGCCGTTTGAAAGTGCGACTACGTCCTTGTCCTCCTGCTGGATAAAGTCGTTTTTGTTTATAAGCTCGGCATCTATGTTTATCTCGCCGATGTCGTTTACTATAACGGCTATCCTTTTGCCCTGCGGGTCACGCAGGATGTTGTTTAAAAGTGTTGTTTTGCCTGCACCCAGAAAGCCCGTAAGCAGGGTAATGGGTACTGTTTTGATACTGTTCATAACATTCACCTCGTATGTATATTTACTTACTCAACAACTATCTCGTGTATCACATTGTCGGTCGTTTCCACAACGGGCTCGGCAATGACCTGCTCCTGCTTTTTGGTGGTCATTTCCACGGGCGGCTCGGTCACGGGCTGCGGCGGCTGCGTTACGGGCTGCGGAGCCTGTGTTGCGGGCTGCGGCGGCTGTGTCACGGGCTGCGGAGCTTTTGTCGTAGGCTGGGGAGCCTGCGTTGCGGGCTGTGCCTTTGTCGTGGGCTGGGGAGCCTTTGTTGTGGGCTGCGGAGCCTTTGTTGTGGGCTGTGCCTTCGTCGTGGGCTGTGCCTTTGTCGTAGGTGCGGCAGTCGTTATCTCGGTAGTTGTTTCGGTAGTGGTCGTTGTTGTGGTGGTAGTGGTGGTAGATGACGGATCGGGAAGAACCATCATCTTGCCTATGCCGTATTGGTTAATATGGTAGCACACGACGGGCATACCCGGGTAAACATAGCTGTATACCTGCTTTGCGGTGCTTAACGAAAGGTTCACGCAGCCGTGGGAGCCGTGTGTAAGGTAGCGCCTGCCGCCGAAGGAGCTTTGCCATACGGCATCGTGCAGGCCTATGCCGCGGTTGAACGGCATCCAGTAGCTTACGGGCGTGCGGTAGTTGTCGCCCACAAGTATTGCGGGGCTCATTTTTTTCTTTATGCGGTAGGTACCCGGCGGAGTTATCCTGTTGGGCGGAAGACCCGTTACACAGGGCGCGTCAAGCACACGCTTGCCGTCTACCCACACATAGATATGCTGGTTTGTCAGATCGACCTCGACATAGCTTCTGCCGACATCGTCGGGGCCGTGGCCTACGCCCATTACGCTGTAAACGGGGTAGCGCACCACATCGTTGCCCGCCTTGATAACATTGACAAGTGACTGCACCTCGGCCTCCTGGTCGATAAGCCAGCCGAAATCGCCGCCCTTTACGGTGGTGCGTGTGCCGAATGCCGTCAGGAACTCTCTTGTCTGGCCGTAGGTGTTAAAGGTCTTGGCAAACTCCGCCACCCACGCGGCCACCTTTTTGCGGTCGAAATATACGTTGTAGTCGTCGGTCACAAACAGCCAGTCGTGGATAAGCTCCTTATCGACTATGGTGTGCTGTGCGCCGGGGCCCATGTTCATCGTTATCTTGGGCGATATATATTTGTTTGCCTGCTCGCAGGCGGCAATGACCTTCGGAGAATCCTTGGTGTATTCGGGCACTTGGTAGCAGCCCGCCTCAAAAAGGTCGATGCTCTCGGTATGGTTTTCGGCGGCCTCCTTAACGGCCTTGCAAAGCTCGTCTGTCAGTATTTTGCCGCCGTGTACGCCGTCCTGTATCTCGTATTTGCCCGAGCCGTAAAATATCGCTGCGTTTACGGGCGGTGTGTCGGGACTGTTTTTCACCGTGTCAAGTGCCTCGACTGCCGTGCGCACCATCTGCTCGTCGCAGATAAAGGCATCCTCAAGCTCGGTGTCCTTTTTTGCAAAAAAACCCGCGCCCCATGCAAGCGGCTTTTGCTGTGCCATGACCGTATCAATTTTGTCGGACACATTGTATTTAAGGCCGATGTCCTGTGCGCTTATGCTTTCCTTTACCTTGCCCTCGTCGGTGATCTCAAGTGTGTAGTCCACCGCCGCTTCGCTCATTTTTTTCTTTACCGCATCAACGGTAAGACCCGTGCAGTTTACGCCGCTTATATGCGTGCCGGGATTAAAATGTGTCCTGAAAAACAGGACTCCCGTCAGTATATAGCCAAGCGCAAGTGCGAAAATGACCATGGCAGCGGTCAAAAGCACGGTTTTTGTGCTTGTTTTGCCGTCACGGGCATCCGTCTGTGCCTCTGCGGCCTGCGGCTGTACCGCCTCTGCGGTCGGTGCTGCCTCGGTCTGCGCCGTTTCGGTCTGTGCCGCTTCTGCCGTCTCCTGCGGCGTCTGCGTTACATTGCTGTTTTCGTCCATAACTTTCCCCATTTTAAAAATACTGCTGCTGTGGGGCTATACAGGTGTTTCTATATTTGCCCTCAAATAAAATAAATATATACATATATAATAAGTATGTACACAATCAATAAATGTTATCATATCAAATTATGTATATAAAAGCAAGAGTTTTTGCAAATTTGCACTATGTCAAGTTTGTTACAGAATTATTAAACATTGAATATTTTGTGGAAATACGGTAATTTTTGTGTTATAATTGAGGAAATGTATTTTATCCGGGGGTAATGACATGAAACAAATACAGGGCATATTTATATTTATGGTGTTGCTGCTGCTGTGGGCTGTTCCGACGGCGGCCGCACCCGCGCAGAAATACGGCCTTATGACATACGGCGGCAAGCTGACCGCATATGTTGTCGAGGACGAGGTGTATGTGCGCCCCGAGGAGCTGGCAAGTGCCTGCGCGGGGACAAACCTGGCCTTTGATATAAGCTATGCCGATGATGCCTATAAAATAACGCTTGGGTCGGACTTTTCGGGCGACCTGCAAAAGCTCAGGTCAAAATCCTCCTACGAGGATGTGCCCGTGACCGATGTGACATTCACCGTGGAGGGCTTTGACAACTCGGGCAGCATCAGGGCGGCCGTGATAGAGGAAAAGCCGTTTTTAAAGCTTAAAGAGCTGGGCAGCATAACGGGCTTTGCCTATATGAGAAACAAGACTACGGGGGCGGTCGTTTTGTTAAGACAGCCTTCGGCGGGTACTCTGCACGAGGGCAGGGCGCTTTCCGCGGGCAAGTACATAGACCTGATGAGCGACATACTTTACAACAGTATGCTTGCAAGCGACGATATGCGTGTTGCATCGCGCAGCGCGGATATTGCAAGGCTGCTTGTCCCCGCCGATTATACGCCGCTTAAAATATCGCAAGGGTCTCCGCTGGCACCGCTTGCCGCAAACTCGATGAAGGGTATGCTGACCGAGGCGGACACAAGGGATGTCGATCCCGACAAGCCAATGGTCGCAATAACCTTTGACGACGGCCCGCGCGAGGGCAATACCGAGCAGATACTCGAGGCACTTGAAGCGGTGGACGGCCGTGCTACCTTCTTTATGGTGGGCACCAATGTCGAAAACTATCCCGACACCGTAAAGGCCGTGGCCGAGCAGGGCAGCGAGATAGGAAACCATACCTACAACCATCCGCAGCTTACCACGCTGGGCACAAGCGGCGCGATGGAGCAGATAAACCACTGCAACAGCCTTATTGCCGATGCAACGGGGGTAACGCCCGTTATAGGCAGACCGCCGTATGGCTCCATAGATGCGGATATAATAAGCGCATCGGGCATGGATTGGTTCAACTGGAGCGTGGACACACTTGACTGGAAATCGAGAAATGCGGACTCCGTATGCTCCGTTATTATGGAAAATGTCGGCGACAGGGATGTTATCCTTATGCACGATATCCACGGCAGTACGGTCGAGGCTGCACTCAGGATAATACCGTGGCTGCATGAGCAGGGCTATCAGCTTGTCACCATAAGCGAGCTGGCCGAGGTGCAGGGCGGCGCGGAAAATGTATCGGGCTATATAAGAGAATAAAAAATTAAGGGAGTCGCTATATCGCGGCTCCTTTTTTTGCGGGCGAAAATTATCCCGCCCCGTTAAGGCGGTATTTTCATATATATTTTATCCAAATAAAAGAAAAACATTGACATTTCGTACAAAATAGATTATCCTAAAACTGTATTATTGAAAACGGGGCATCCCAAAGGGTGCGCACCAAAACTTTTTTGAAAGGGGAAAAATCATGAAAAGAATATTTGCAACTTTAACGGCAGTTGTAATGGCAGCGGCTTGTATGACAGGCTGCGGCGGCAGCGGCAATGAGGGCGGCGCAGGCAATAACGGCGGTGCAAGCGGTGAAGGCAGCGCAGCAAGCGGCAGCGTATTTAAGATAGGCGGCATCGGCCCCCTTACGGGCGATGCATCAAGCTACGGTATCTCCGTAAAGAACGGCGCACAGATAGCTGTTGACGAGATAAACGAGGCAGGCGGCGCATCGGGCTACACATTGGAGCTTCTTTTTGAGGATGACGAGCTTGACGAGGAGAAGAGTGTAAACGCTTACAACAAGCTTATGGACAGCGGCGTAAACGCTATCCTCGGCTCCGTAACAAGCGGCTGCTCCATCGCAGTTTCCGAGCTTTCAAAGGACGACGGTATCTTACAGATAACACCTTCGGGCTCCGCACAGGCCTGCACACAGTATGACAATGCTTTCAGAATTTGCTTTACAGACCCCATGCAGGGCGAGCTTATGGCAAAATATATCATTGGCAAGGGCATTAAAAAGACAGCTATGATATACAATGTTTCCGATGAGTATTCAAAGGGTATCGCAGATGCCTTTACGGCAGCTTATACGGCAGCAGGCGGCACGGTTTCCGCAAGCGAGAGCTACAACACGGGCGACATTGACTTCAAGACACAGCTTACAACTATCAAAAACAGCGATGCAGAGGCACTTTTCCTGCCCATCTACTATTCGGATGTTGCTTCTATCTCCGAGCAGGCAGCAGGCGTAGGCCTTGCACTTCCTTACTTTGGCTGTGACGGTTGGGACGGCGTTATCAAGCAGCTTAACGGCGACACATCCAAGATCGACGGTGCTGTTTTCTTAACACCTTTTGTTGCATCCAGCGAGGACGAGAAGGTAAAGAGCTTTGTTGACAAGTACACAGAAAAGTACGGCGCAGCTCCCGACCAGTTCGCAGCAGACGGCTATGACGGCATCTACGCTATGGTAAAGGCTCTTGAGCAGACAAACGGCGATACATCGGGCGAGGCTCTTATCGCAGCCATGACACAGATAACCGTTGACGGTGTTACGGGCAGCATGACATTTGATGCAAGCGGCGAGCCCAATAAGGACGCACTTGTTGCTATCATCAAGGACGGCGAGTATACTCCCGAAGCATAATTAAAACCTGTACGGCATAAATAAAAGGGGCCGAAACATTTTTGATGTTTCGGCCCTTTCTTTCTATTCTTTTATAATATCGACGGGTGCAAGCACGATCGCCGTTCTGGGCGGCATATAAAGCCTGATGTTATTGCCCTCCATACCGGGGGTGTAAGCACTTACCGTGTTATGGTGGATATTTCCAAAGCCGTTATAGCGCCAGTCGTCCGTGGTGAACAGCACCTTGTGGTCAACGCCCTTTGAAACGGGTATTGCGTAGTCCGAATATGCCCTTGACGGGTCAAAGTTGAATACAAATACCAATCCGCCGCGCTCAAAGGCTATTACATGGTCGTCGCAGTGCATCCATTTAAGGTCGGGCCATATCTGGTCAAAGATACGGTACTTCTTTGCGACGGCTATCATATCGTGGTCAAAATCGTTAAGACATTGATATTTAAGCTCGTTGTTGTTAAGCAGGCTCCATTGTCTGCGGCAGTAATGGAAGCTGCTGCCGTTGCCCTCGCGCGGGAAGTCTATCCACTCGGGGTGGCCAAACTCGTTGCCCATAAAGTTAAGGTAGCCCGTGCCGCCTGCCGCCATGGTGATAAGCCTTATCATTTTATGCAGCGCTATTGCGCGGTCTATGGTGGGGTTGTGGCAGCTTTTGTTCATGTCGGTATACATTGCCGCATCCGCCAGCCAGAATATAATGGTCTTGTCGCCTACAAGCGCTTGGTCGTGGCTTTCGGCATAGGCGATGGTGGGCGCATTGCGGAAGGTCATCTCATGCCATATCCAGTCAAGGTTCCAATCCTCGTCCTTAAACTCCTTGCAAAGCTTTATCCAAAGGTCGGGCAGACCCATGCCAAGGCGGAAGTCAAAGCCTATGCCGCCGTCGTCTATCGGGTCGCACATACCCGGCATACCCGACATATCCTCGGCAATGGTTATCGCATCGGGGTTTATGTCGTGTATCAGCTCGTTTGCAAGCTGGAGGTAGTTGACTGCCTCCAGATCGGTGTTCATGGAGAAATACATATCCAGGCTGTTAAAGTCGCTGCCAAGGGCATGGTCGTTATACAGCATGGAGGTTACGCCGTCAAAGCGGAAGCCGTCAAAGTGGAATTCCTCCATCCAGAATTTAAGGTTGCTCAAAAGAAAATGTATTACCTCGGGCTTGTCGTAGTTAAAGCACTTTGTGCCCCATGCGGGGTGGTCGCCCTTTCCGCCCGAGTGGAAGAACTGATAATCGGTGCCGTCAAACATATTTATACCCTCGAGCGTGTTGCCTACCGCGTGGGAGTGTACCACGTCCAAAAGTACGCGGATACCCATTTCATGCGCCTTGTTTACAAGGTATTTAAGCTCGTCGGGGGTGCCGAAGCGGCTGGAGGCCGCAAAGAAATTGCTGACCTGATAACCGAAGCTGCCGTAGAACGGATGCTCCATTACCGCCATAAGCTGTACCGTGTTATAGCCGCCGTCCTTGATGTGCGGCAGTATGTTGTCCGCAAACTCGGTATAGGTAGCGATCTTGTATTCCTCGCTTGCCATGCCGACGTGTGCCTCGTAAATAATGGGCGGCTCGTCACATTTGAAGTTTTCGTCCGTCCAGGGATAGGGTTCAAGGTCGTCCCAAACCTCGCAGCACCAGCTTCCGTTTTTCCAGTCCTGCAATGCACGGCGCGTATAAAGCGGCAAATGCTGCGTGCGCCTGTCGTTGTTTTCGACAACGGTTATTACCTTGCTGCCCTTGTGCAGCCTGTCATCGGGCAGGGTTATCTCCCACACGCCGTTTTCAAGCTTTTCCATAGGGTCGTCAAGCCATTGCCAGTTGTTGAAATCTCCCGTAAGATAAAGACGATCGGCCGCAGGTGCCCACTCGCGGTATACCCAGCCGCCCTTTATCTTGTGAAAGCCGAAAAATTGATGCGCGTTTGCAAACTCTTTGAGCGATCTTTGCCCCTGAAGTATCTGGCCGCGCTTACCCCAATAGCGCTTCATCCTCAGATCTATGTCGTCCTCGTAGGGTGCCAGTTCGGGATGGTTGGTTATAATTTTGTACTCCATAAAAAAACTCCTCTCCGTGCTTGCGGCATTGCTCTGCACGGTGCCGCAGCGTAATATTAAACGGCAAAAGCATCTGCACTTCGGGTGTTTACCGTATATCGGCCGCCTTTAAAGACTTATCTGCGCCCTCAAAGGTGCCCTGCTTTTATTTTACTATTTATTTGCGCGAAAATCAATAGCCAAACTCTTTTGACTTTCCCCATTTTTCCGCATAATTATTGTTTAAAACGCCGAAAAACACTTGCGTTTTTGCCTATCGGCGTTATCGCATACGTTGCGTTTTTTATAATACTGCTTACGGCGTAACTTATCATTTTTATTCACATTATAAAAAACTACCGCTAATAGAACACGCGGCAAAAACGCAAATGTTTCTTCCTGTGAGTGTTTTTCCACTCAAAAGGAAGATTATTTGCGGGGCTTGCCGAATTCTTGCCAATAACTTGCGGTAAAACGCAAATGTTTCTTCCTGTTCGTCACACATTGATCCTTGCGCTTATTCAAATTTTTTGCCCGCGCTCCACGCACCGCCGACTTTTCCGCCTATTTCGCGGTAGCAAAGGGCAACGGAATCAAACATAATGGGGTGAAGCTTTTCAAGATCGACCTTGCCGTCGGTAAGCACGCTTTCGTCCGCCTTCATACCCACTATCTCGGCAACGACCCTCGTCTCGTTAAATTCCTCCTGAAGCTCAAGCACTCTGCACTCTATCGCAACGGGAAGCTGGTCTATTATCGGAGCATTCACCTTGTCGGACTTGGTTACGGTAAAGCCGCATTTTTCAAGCTTATCCGATACCTTGCCGCCCGAAACGATGCCCACATAATCGCAGGAGTCTACCTGCTCCTTTGTGGCAAAGCTGACCGTAAATTCCTTGTTTGTCTTGATGTTTTGCGTTGTTTTGTGCGGCGAAAGGCTTATGGAAAGCTTGTTCATCCCCACCTGTCCGCCCCAGGCTGCGTTCATCGCATCCGCCTTGCCGTTTTCGTCGTAGGTGGCAATGATAAATACGGGATGCGGTGTTAAAAATCCTTTGTTAAAGCTTTTTTTCATTGTGATACCTCCTTTGATGTATTATCGGGTTAGTATATAATAATTATAATGGATAAAAATGATAATGTCAATTGACAGGGCGGGTAAATTTGATTTATACTTATCGTAAACATCAAAAAAATTCGGTGCTTGCGGGGGTGAAAAACGTGCAAAGCGATAAATGGGGACTGGTGCTTGCGGGCGGCGGCGGAAACGGCGCATTTGAAATGGGTGTGTGGCAGGCATTGCGGGAAACGGACAAATACGATATCGCCGCTGTGTCGGGCAGCTCGGTCGGGGCGCTGAATGCCGCGTTTTTTGCGGCGGACAGCTACGATACGGCGCTTGCGCTGTGGCAAAGCATAGACGATGCGGATATAAAAATACCGCTTAACGCCGCCAAAAAGCAGGACGGCGAGAGCCGCGGCGGCATCTGGTCAAGCGAGGGCGTGGAAAAAATACTGCGCAGACAGGGCTTTGCCGAAAGCGTGAAAAATGCGGCCATACCCTGCGCGGTGTGCTGTACCCTTGCGCCCGAGACCGCAAAGCAGCGCGCGCGTGCGCTTATGACCTATACCGACAGCATGCGGTATTTTACCCTTAACGGGCAGGAGTGTGAGCGCATAATCAGGATACTGCTTGCCAGCGCGGCCATATCCCACGGCTTTCCCGAGCAGAAGATAGACGGCAGATTTTACCGCGACGGCGATAACGTGGGCAGAGGGGATTGTATGCCCGTACAGCCGCTTTACGATATGGGGTACAGAAATTTTATCGTGGTGCATCTTGATAACTATAAAAAACTGCGCCTTTCCCGTGAAGCGAGGGAGGATGCATCCGTAAGGTATATACATATAAGGCCGCCGCACGATCTGGACAACCCCCTTACCATACTTGATTTCGGGCACGAAAGCAATTTAAGCAGGATAAAAATGGGCTATGAAGCGGGCAAAAGGGCGCTTGCGGGGGACTTGTGAAAAAAAATTAAAAAAATTAGGAAAAAGGTATTGACAAAATAAAAATTATGCCTTATAATAGTTTTTGTTGCCGAGCCAAACGGCTTGGCAGTTGAATAACTTGCAGCAGTGGCGGAATTGGCATACGCGCAAGACTAAGGATCTTGTCCGGGTTAACTGGGTACGGGTTCAAGTCCCGTCTGCTGCATTTTTTGCGCGAGTGGCTCAGTGGTAGAGCATCGCCTTGCCAAGGCGAGGGTCGCGGGTTCGAATCCCGTCTCGCGCTTTTTGCCTTATTGGCGGTGATGTGTCCTGTGCTTCGCATTATAGGGTCGTCGCCAAGCGGTAAGGCACAGGGTTTTGATCCCTGCATTCCGCAGGTTCGAATCCTGCCGGCCCTGCTTTTTTCGGGTCAATTTAATATAGGGCTGTCGCCAAGTGGTAAGGCAACGGATTCTGATTCCGTCATTCCGCAGGTTCGAATCCTGCCAGCCTTGTTCGGGTACCCCGGTTTTTGCCGGGGTATCTTTTTTGGCTTTTTTATTACTGCTGTCCCGGAGCCGTTTTTTGAAGATATGAGGCGGGCTTAAAATAACGTTTAACACTTTTTGTTATGCTTAATTTGGGCTTGAAAAACTCGGCTTTTTGTAGTATCATAAGCTAAGAGGAATTTTTGGTATAGCATTAAAAATATAATTGACATATAAGGAGGCAGATATCCATGATATCCGATAAAATGAGCGGTCTGGTAAAAAACAGCTCCGCTATACGCGCAATGTTTGAAGAGGGCAAGATAATGGCGGCCAAGTACGGCAAGGAAAATGTATATGATTTTTCGCTGGGCAACCCTTCGATAGTGCCGCCCAAGGAAGTAAAGCAGGCTGTGTTTGATGTCCTGAACGAGGAGCCGGAGATGTTTGTGCACGGCTATATGAATAACGCAGGCTACGAGGACGTAAGAAAAACCGTTGCACAGTACACAAACAAGACCCACGGCACAAACTTTACGGAAAAGAATATCGTTATGACCGTAGGTGCGGCGGGCGGACTTAATATCGCGCTTAAGGCCGTTGTAAACCCGGGTGAGGAGATAATCGTCATTGCGCCGTATTTTGGCGAGTACGACAATTATATCAGCAATGTTGACGGCGTAGAGGTGGTAATAAGCCCCGATACACAGCGTTTTTCCATCAATTTTGACGAGCTGGAGCAAAAAATAACTCCCAAGACACGTGCCCTTATAATCAACAGCCCGAACAACCCCACGGGTGCCGTTTACACGGAGGACGACATCAAGCGCCTTGCAGCCGTGCTTGAAAGCAAGCAGAAGCAGTACGGCACGGTCATCTTCCTTATTGCGGACGAGCCCTACCGTGAGCTGGCGTTCGGCGGTATAAAGGTGCCGTATCTTACAAAGTATTACAAAAATACCTTTGTGGGCTACAGCTTTTCAAAAAGCCTTTCGCTTCCGGGCGAGCGCATAGGCTATCTTGTTATACCCTCCGAAATGGAGGATTTTGATGCGGTGTTCGGCGCGGTGTGCGTCGCAAACCGTATAATGGGCTTTGTAAACGCGCCCTCGCTTATGCAGAGGGTGGTAGCAAGGGTAATAGGGATGACCAGCGATATAAGCGTATACGAGGAAAACAAAAACATACTCTACAAGGCACTTACGGAGTACGGCTTTGAAATGGTGGAGCCCAAGGGCACATTTTATATGTTCCCCAAGTCGCTCATACCCGATGATAAGGCGTTTTGTGCCGCAGCCAAGGAGTTCAGGCTGATACTGGTGCCGGGCTCTACCTTTGGCTGTCCCGGTCATTTCCGCATGGCATACTGCGTTGACAAGCAGACGGTGCTTAACAGCCTGCCGTCGTTCAAGGCACTTGCCGAAAAGTTTAAGCAGTGATCCGGGGGATATGTAATGGACAGGATAAACATATTTGCAAGGGCAAAGATAAATACTGCCCTTGATGTTGTCGGCAAACGCGAGGACGGATACCACGACCTGCGCATGATAATGCAGACGGTCAACCTTTGTGACAATATAACCATATCCAAAAGCAAGGAAAAGGGCATAAGGCTTCAAAGCAATCTGTCATGGCTGCCCTGCGACAGCCGCAACCTTGTGTACCGCGCCGCGCAGGAGATGATAGATGCCTGCGGCATAAAGGGCGGTGTGGATATAGAGCTTAAAAAACGCATACCCGCGGCGGCGGGGCTTGCGGGCGGCAGTGCGGACTGTGCGGCAACGCTTATCGGTATGCGCTCGCTTTACGGGATAAATATGCCCAACGAGCAGCTTATGAAAATAGGCGAGTCTTTGGGTGCGGATGTGCCGTTTTGCATAATGCGCGGTACGGCGCTGGCAGAGGGCAAGGGCGAGATACTTACCCCCCTTCCGCCGTTTCCCGATACCTTTGTGCTGCTTGCAAAGCCGCCGATAAATGTGTCCACACCTGTCATTTTTAAGGAGTTTTCACAGGCAGAGGTCAAGGAACGCCCCGATATAGAAAAAATGATAGCTTACATAAAGCAGGGCGATCTTAAGGGCATCTGCGAAACGATGTGCAACGTTCTGGAGACCGTCACCGTAAACAAATATCCCGTCATAAGCGACATAAAGCGCTCCATGATGGAATACGGCGCAGACGGCAGTATGATGAGCGGCAGCGGCCCCACCGTGTTCGGCTTCTACGACAGCTACGAAAAGGGGCTGGAGGCGCTTAAATTTATACGCAGCCGCTATCATATCAAAGAGATACACCTTACAACGGTGTTTAACAACAAAGGCAAAATGTGATATTTGGAGGAATGGATCATGAAAAAGTTTTTTCTGTTTCTTGTGATCGCAGCCATAGTCACGGTCTTTTATACAGAACAGACCGGCAAGACCAATTTCCGCCAGATGTTTTCAGAAAAGGTGCTCGGTTTGACCGAGGAGGAAGAAACCACAGAAGAAGAATACCAATATACACTTGAAAAACATGATACATCCGATTGGGACCCGGGCAAAGAGGCTATAAAGGATGCGGATTCATACCATAAAGAGGCCAAGACCTTTGCAAACCAGGCCAAAAATACCGTCGATGTGATAAACGACGCGGCAAAGTGATGCAGGTAAAACGGCTTACGCGGACGGCGCTTATGCTGGCGCTTATAATTGTTTTGTCCGTATTGGAAAATATGCTGCCTCCGCTGCCCGCTCTTCCTCCGGGTGTACATTTGGGGCTCAGCAACATAGTGACGATGTATGCGCTGTTTGTCGTTGACAAAAAAACGGCGGTGGTGCTTAACATTCTTAAATCTTTTTTTGTGTTTCTTACACGAGCGGCTATTGCCGGGGCACTCAGCTTTCTGGGCGGTATGCTGTCGATATTTGCGATAATGCTTGCAAGCCGTCTTTTCGGCAAAAAGGTAAGCTATACCGCGCTTGGCGTTACGGGCGCGGTGTTTCATAATATAGGCCAGCTTATCGGCATAACCGTTATACTGGCTAACCCTGCGGCTGTCGGCTATCTGCCCGTGCTTATCGTTTCGGGCGTGGTCATGGGCAGCGTTACGGGTACAATTTTGAATGTTGTTATGCCAAGACTTAAAACCATAGAAACCAAAAATGGGAATTGATATGAGAAAATTTATATCGCTTTTTATGTGTCTTGTTTTTGCGCTTGCCGTAACGGGCTGTGAGGCACGCAATGCCGAAAGCGCAAATATGCAGAAATACGAAAAGCAGTATTTTGACGTTTTTGATACAGTCACCACGCTAACCGTCTACGCCGAAAGCGAGGAAAAGGCGGACGAATATTTTGATGCGGTCTATGAAAAGCTGCTGCATCTGCATAAATTGTTCGACCCGTATAATACCTACGAGGGTATGGACAATTTAAAAGCCCTTAACGACAGGGCGGGAGAAAAGAAACAACGCAGTACGGAGCCCGAACTGGTCGAACTGTTTATGTACGGCAAAAGGATATACGACGAGACCGACGGTGCGATAAATATTGCTATGGGTGCTACGCTTGAGGTATGGCACAAATACCGTGATGATGCGCTTGAAAACGGCAATATCGCGGTGCCGACCAAGGAGGAATTGGAGGTCACACGGCAGTTTGATGATATTTCCGCTGTTGAGACGGTGCCGACGACAAACTCGGCAATTATTACAAAGGAGGGCGTATCCGTCAATTTAGGCTGTATAGCAAAGGGATATGCCACCGATATAGCCATTAAAATTTTAAAGGATATGGGCTGTGACTCGGCGCTGGTGAATTTGGGCGGAAATGTGTCCTGCTACCGCGGAAACGCAAAGGACGGGCCGTGGAGGATAGGCGTTCAGGATGCCAACGACCCCGAAAATATAATAGATGTCGTGGAAACGGACAGCGGCTCCCTTGTTTCAAGCGGCGATTATCAGCGGTATTACGAGTGTGACGGCAAAAGATACCACCATATAATCGACCCGAAAACGCTTATGCCTGCCGCGATAAATAAGGGCACTACGGTCGTCTGCGGCGGGGATATCGCCTGCATAGATGCAGATATGCTCTCGACCGCGCTGTTTATCCTGCCAAGGGACAAGGCGGATGCGCTGGCGAAAAAATACAATGTAAAGCAGGTCTACTACACCGATAAAAACGGCAATGCAGA
>JAFYGI010000054.1 GCA_017543265.1 Bacillota bacterium
ATTCTCAAACAAAAAATTAAAAAGTACAGTAAGCCTTCTTTTAGTATTTTCTATTGTAATGTCGCTTATTATGCCTGCATATTCCGCAGCGGATATGACACAAAGCGGCAGATTTACCGACGATGTTTTAAGCGGCAGCGCAGTTGATGCAGTAGAGTCGGCATCGGCTGTGTATGAAGACGCACCCGTTTATCCAAATGATATAGCGGTAGGTACGCACGGAAATATACTTAAATTTTCCATAAACCGCACCGACCCGGAAAATGGTATATGGGATGCAGCTGCTGACAAAAACTCTAACAGCGGACATTCCTACGAGTTCGATATAAGCTATACGGCAGGCGGCGTGGATAATATTGAACAGGGAAAACTGAAAATAAAGATACCGCTGCATATACTGAAAGATTTTAATGACAGATATGCGGATAATGTAGAACTTTCGTGTCCCAGTATGTCCGATGCGGAAAATAATCCCAACGTTGTGCTTGCATATGAGATAGTCGGCGACAGTGTTATAATAACAAATGTAAAAGAACTACCAAACGGTACAGTCGGACATATCGCGGTCGCATACACTACCTCACAAAAGACGACAAGATACAGAGATTGTGATGAATCGCTTACAGATGCAAATAAAATAGGCGAGTTTACGGCCGAAATATCGTCAAGCGGCGGTGAGGCTACAGCTGACAGTGCAACAGGATATTACAAGCCGAGTAATTTTGTTGCGGAGAATAAGGATTTTCTGCCTGTCGGCATGAATACCGATGTTATAATGGATCAGCCGCAAAAAAGCATCCAGTCCGACAATGCACAGCTTACATATGAACAAATGATGGGAAAGTGTAAGTT
Organism: Bacillota bacterium; assembly: GCA_017543265.1. Lineage (GTDB taxonomy): Bacteria > Bacillota > Clostridia > Lachnospirales > CAG-274 > RGIG4310. The sequence goes on from JAFYGI010000054.1 coordinate 853, forward strand.
TGAGCCTAATTACGCACCGGATGACAAGGACGATTATTATTATTACATCTGGGATGTAAAGACTAATATAAAAGAAGTTACAAAGCAGTATAGCTTTACCGTATCGGACGATTTTAAAGGCAAGGTCGATGAACCTGCACACCCTAACGGTGACGAAAAAGGAAATGTTGTCGGCGTGTGCCTGTACGGTGAGTCCAAATATAAGCCCGAATCTGCGGCGACTGTACATGTAGCCACAAATATTGATAAAGAGGGCGTAAGATTGGATCACGTTATAACACGCTATCCTAAAAGCGAACTTGAACCGGGCGAAAGGTATGACCTGCTCAATAATGTCATTTGTACTTTGAACCAAAGAAAAACATATACTACGGAGCCGGATAAAACGAGTGAACGTACCGGCGAAGCCGTGCTTAACTTTGTTCCCGAACCGGAGCCTACATATGAAAAGCCGGGCTTTAGTGTAGATTCCCGTAAATACGGTATTTACAACACGAGCAGATATGTCAACAATGCGGGCAATATCTCGTCGTATGATTTGGCGAAGCTTGCGGAGGACGGCGGCAAGATAGCAGGGCTTACTTATGAGCTGACATCTGATGTTATGCCGTACAGGTATACCATGCTTGAAAGCCTGCATAGATCGGACAGCGAGGTAAACGCGCTTTCGGACGATGATTTGGTAGCATATAACAGCAATTACGGCAAGGTTCCCGTTGAGCATATAATAAGTGATGAAAAGCTTTATCTCGAGGGGGTTTCAGAACAGCTTGGCAAGGCGGATTATTCCTTTGACAGTCTGACGATAAACGTTACACCTACAGATTATTCCTTTAATAAAGATAAAAAGGTTTTTGTTAAGGGAGGTACGGGCGTATTTGAGACCGACGAAACAGCGGAGCTGTATCTAAAGATAGGCGACGCATGGCAGACAACGCCCGCCGCAGCTATAAATCTTGAAAAGAATACAAGCAGCATAACGGATACCGTCCATATATCAAATATAAGCGGTACATACGTTAGCTTTAAAAATAATGTTATAGAGGATCGTGTGACGGGCTGGAAAATATCAGTCAAGAACAAGCATTATCTTACAAGATATGTTGTTCGTCCGTCTGTTACGCTGTATGCATCGGAAACCGTTAAGGGTAAGATAACCGCACTGAAGGAAGCATCGGAGGCACTTAGTACGGATAACCCTGCCTACGGCAAGTACAGGTCTTCATTGCATAACTATGCGGAATATAAAACAAATGCTTACAATGATGATACCGTAACGGAAGGTACTAAACCCACCGTAACAGACGGTGTGGCAGATATAGAGGGCGTAACGCCCAAGACGGTAAGACAGGAAGAAAAGGAAGCAACAGACTATCTTTCGACCGTCAGCAAAAAATCAAAAATAACCAAAACCTGCGCAAATGTCACAAATCAGCCCCTGTACAGAAACTGTATCGTACCGTGGACTGTAACGGCAACGGAGACACAGCTTGGTTCATCGGGCTATGAAGAGGGCGTATATCAGTCAAGCGGACGTTTCTACGACCTTATTCCCGACAGCGGCCGTGCCGATATCGATACTGTCGAGGTCTATGCGGACGGCGTAAAGCTTGATGAGTATATGTACAGCGTGTCTGTAGTGCAGGATTATAACGGCAGCGGCAAAGAGCTGCTGGTCGTTGATATAACACAGCCGTCAAACGGCACATATACGATCAAATACAATACCGTCCATCCTTGGGCGGATATTATGGAGTTTGGTAAGTATGCCATAAACTATGTTGCATACGAAACGGGTAACCCGTCCATTGTAAACGGTCATCCCGACAACGGCGGTAACAGCGGTATTGCGGACTTTATAGATCTTGACCCGGATACCAACGACAGAAAGTTTATTTATGCACAGGCGGCAACAAACCTTAACGTGCTTATCTTCACCCATACGGGTGTTATGAAGCGTGTCGCTGTTGACATTGATGCGGAGTTTACGGACAGTACACTTGTAAACCCCGACAGTCAGTACATTTACAGAATGTCGCTGATAAACCACACCGATACAAAGGCAAGAAATATCATACTTATTGACTCGCTTGAAAATTATCAACCCGGAGGGGTAGAGCACGACTGGACGGGTAAGCTGGAATATATCGATGTCTCACGTCTGGTGCGCAAGGGTGCAAGACCCGTTATCTACCTTACCCATGATATATTGGGTGAGGTCAAAGGTGATCAGGGCATCATTGATACAAGTGATGACAGATACGGTTATATATCCAATATTGCAAACCTTGCATCGTCCACAACAAATACGTGTACATGGACGCCCGTAACATTTGTAAAGGAAATTGAAAACGGGGCAGAGGTATATAAGGCGTATAAGCTTGACCCGTCTACACTTGCACAGACCAATGAGGTATACGACCTTGAAAATGTAAGGGGTATTGCCATTGATGCAACCAAGAAAAGGGACGGTGTCACTACTTATAAGCTTGACAAGGGCATGAGTTTAAGTGTGGATGTTTATATGCATTCGCCTGCCGCCCTTCCCGAGTCGGTAAGGGATAAATACGAATGTAATACCTATAACAATATTTATTTCTCGGGTCAGACACTTTCACTTGAAAACGTATCAAGCGACCAGGAGGCTGCTCACGAGGGAAATGACAGCAACTGGAAGGATGAGGGTACTCATAACGAGTATACCACAGTTACTTACCGTATAAACGGTAACTTGACGCTGAACAAGCGCTCGGAGAGCGGTATGCCGGTAGAGGGCGTGCGTTTCAGGCTTGAATCTGCGGGTACGATGTATGACCCCGATGAGGAGTATCTGGACGAAAACGGTGATACGCAGTACGGTGTTACGCACTACGGCGTTACATACTACGGCAGCACCGTAAACCGTATATTTACCACAAATTCAAACGGCCGTATTTTTATTTCCGGTCTGGAAAGGGGTACATATACCCTGGAGGAGATATACGCTCCGGCCGACTATCGCATCAATTATACAAAGCGTATTGTTGATGTGGATGTAAACGGCTATGTAACGGTCACAAATCCCGATGAGGATTTTGCGGCTAAGGATGATACCGCAGGCACAAGGTTTGCGGAATATAATGTTAAAAATAAGGACCGTGTACACGGCGACCTTAAATTTTACAAGTATAAGTATAATGCCTCAACACCGGAGGCGATAAGGGATGCTGTGTTCACACTCAGCGGTATATCCGATTACGGCAACACAATAAGCAAGACGGGCACAAGTAATGCCATGGGCGAGGTAGTTATCGGCGATATAGAGCTCGGTACCTATACCCTCACGGAGACAACTTATCCCGCAGGTATTATTCCTGTTACCACCCAATATAAGGTTACCTGTAACAGCGACGGCCTTATAATTATAAAGGATAAGAACAGCAACACACTTGAGGGTGAGGAAAATGCCAAGTATAAGGTAGATACCCTGACCGGCAGGACGTATATTTATAATATACCCTATAAGGACTTTACCCTTAAAAAGGTTGATGCCATAAGCTATGAGCCTCTTCAAAATGCGGGCTTTAAGCTTGTATTTGAAAGCGCATATACAGGACTGGAGTTCCCCGACGGTTATGTTGTTGAGGATAAAAATGTCTCCTCGGATGCAAAGGGTAATATTAAATTTACCGGTGTTATCCCCGGTATTTATAAGCTGTATGAAACCGTTGTACCCGAATACCATACGTCTTACGCTTCCGATAAGTATTTAAAGATATGTATTGATATCGATGGAAATGTAAGAATATTGACGGCGGCAGAGGGCTCAACAGCAGACCCGGAATATTACATTGTCGTACGTTCCGGGGATACGGATTCTTCGATCATAAACGACAGAACCTATGAGCGTGAAGTAACGGTTATTAAAAAGTGGAGGGCGGATACCCCGCCGGAATTTAACGGCAAAAACTTCCCTGTACTGCATTTAAGCGCAGATGTACCCGTTAATGAAAAGAAGTATGCGACTATTGACAATACAGGCAGTAAATTTACAAACTATGTTAAAAATGCAACTGAATTCGTAAGAAAAGACAGTGATTATACAACTGCGGCTAAGTTTAAAAATTTTGCTGCCCAACTGGGTGTAAGCGAGGAAAATGTATTAAGTTACAAAAATAATTCGGGCACAGTAACATATTATGACCGGACAGACACATCGAAAACAGACGACCTTTCTGACGAAAAAGGCGAAATATTGATGTTCAAAAAGGACGGAAAGGTATATTTCTGGTCTGATGCAGATACAATATATCTGCCGCAGAACAGCACAAGCTTGTTTGAGGGCTGCAAAGCAAGTTCGATTGATCTTACCGATTTTGATTCTATAAGGGTCAATAATATGACCAAGATGTTCAGTGGATGTTCCAAATTGACCTCTTTGGATTTAAGTGGCTTTGATACGCGCAATGTTACAAGCATGAAATCAATGTTCGGTGCGACGTATAGTTCGGATGGAAGTGGTAACATTCAAGTGACGCTTAGTGGAGGAGGTAATAATCAGCCGAAGACTTTGGTACCCCAATTAGCTAGCGGAGCTAATGACGGATGTTCAAAATTGAGTTCAATTACGGGTTTGGATAAATTTAGTACAAGTAGGGTTAGCGATATGGATTCCATGTTTGCCGGGTGTGTATCGTTGACAGAGTTGAATCTTTCAGCTTTTGATACATCAAATGTTACGACAATGAGAGCTATGTTTTGTAATTGCTCCCAACTGGAAACACTGGAACTTGACTGTACAAAATTTGTTGCCGAAGATAAATTGACTACAGTAAATGCTATGTTTACAAATTGTGAGAGTTTGAAAGGCCTGGATTTAAGGGGCTTTAAGAATTGTTCTGCTCTTAAGTCGATAAAGGATTGGTTTTGGTGTTGTAAGCAGTTAACTTATATTGATTTAAGTAATTTTGAACCAAGCGTTGCTCTTAATAATATAGTTGATTCATTTTATTTTGTTTCATGCCCGAATGGAAATGTTGTGGATGTAGGGTGCGAGGTATATGCAAAAGGAAAATGGAAAACATCTAAGGATAATGGTGGTACTTTAACGACTAGTGACACCACTTATGATTATTTTAGAATTAAATTAAGATGGGCAGAAAGTATATTTAAAAATGCTAACGAAAAACCTAAGGGGACTCAATATGCAAAAGGAGATGCGGCACATCTGAATGTTGTCCTTGAAGGGGCCGAGGGTTATTGGTTTGCAGAAAAAGGTAGTAATAGATTGATACATGGCTATTTTAATCCTGCGTATAATGATGATTCGGAGAATCCTGGATTTTCGAATTCATATAAACAATTTATGTCAGAGAAGTATGGGTATGACAACGAAAAGATCAATGCAGAGTGGGAGCGCAGATTTTCTGTAAGCGGAAGTTCTGTCCCGATATCGGACCTTGACTATGCAAACGACCCATACTTTGAAGGCTTTGTTATAGACCCGATAGAGACCATAGCGGACGAAGCGCCAGTCAGGGCTTTTGAGGATGAAGCTTCGGTTACTTCGAGAAAAGAGACCTACGAGACAGCGCAAACAGGTACACAGATAGGTGAAACAGGCACTTATAGTGTCCAAGAGATCGTCAACAAGGATGGATACGGTGAAGTGGAAACAACAGCCGTGTGGAGTAAGTTGTCTGACGATACATGGGTGTGTACCTTAAAGGTCTATGATCCGGACACACAGTTCTATGTATGGGAGGATGATTATACAGGGTATTATACAGATGCAGACATAGGTAAACCTAAGATAATGAATCCAAAGGAAGAAGCACCTACGGGTGTCCAAACCATAACAAACACCAAAATAGGCAACACGGAGACTCCGCCCGCATATGGTGAGTTAGAACTTAAAAAACTGCTTGAAAAGTATGATAAGGTTACCGGAGACAAGATAGATGATTATAAAGACTCTACCGGTGCAAAGTTCAGGTTTAAAATAACCTTTACAAGCGGTACGGTGGATTATACTACAGGCACACATTATTTTGGCACGGTAGCGCTTCAAACAACGGATGATGGCGGTGTTGTCTATGCGGAACTTGGACAGGATCAGAAATATCGTATTACAGATATTCCGGCAGGCACAGACTATACGATAGAGGAAATAGCAATGCCTTACGGTATTGTAAGTGCAAATACATCTGACCCTATAACCGGTACTATTGTTGCTGATACCACTAAGGAAGAAACGTGGACAAACAAAAATACTCCGCATGAACGTGTAAAGCTTGATATATCCAAAACGGTCCAGCTTTACAAGCTGACCTATATTGACGGCGTGCCTGATGGAGCAGGACCGCAGCTTCAGCCTGCGCTTACTTCTGCGGAGCAAAACGAAGTATTTACCTATACGGCAATATTTACGGAGGGGCTTGACCGCTACGAAGAATATACCGTGACAATTAAAAACAGTGACAATAGTGTCGCTTCTACAAAGACATTCACGTCCATGCCTTCGGGCAGCGGAAGTGTAACGTTTGAACTTAAGCATGGTCAAAAGGCCGAAATACCATATCTGCCCAAGGAAGCAAAGTGTACTGTGACAGAAGGTGCGGCGGAGGATTATGTTGCATCGTATCAGATGGGCAGTGAAACGCCTGTTGCAAACACGGCTGTTAATACAGAACGCGCAACAAGCGAAATAACACTTTCCGGTGATACAAGTGTTGCCTTTACCAACAAAAAGACGGTGGAGGAATCCCTGCGAAGCACGATAAGATTGTCTGTTACCAAAAATTGGGGAACAATATCCGATGATGAAAAGCCAAATTCTATCACCATCAAGGTAAACCAGTACGAAAAGATAGTGCAGTCGGAGGCTGTAATAGATCCGGACACGCATGCAGTTATAACACCCGAAATGTCGTATCTGCAGATCAACAACTGGTCAATGTTCGCCAATATCCTTAAATCGCAGAATTGGACGGCAACGATCGACAACCTTTACAAAAAGTCGAGCCGAGGCAATTATTACGTTTATACCGTTGAAGAGGTGGATCTGCCGGGCTTTAAGCTTTCGGGAGTTAGATTAGACGGCACTCCGGTTGCGTTGGGCAGTGAGGCGCTTATCAGCGGTGAGACCAGCACGGATCATACGCTTGAATTGACAAACCAAAAGGTCAACACATACGATTTTACGCTTAAAAAGACCGTTACGGGCAACATGGGCAACAGGGAAAAGAAATTTGTATTCTCTCTGCGCTTTGAAAATACTGCGAAGGATGTTGACGGCATCTACGAGGTATGGGACAGCGGCGTTTATGTACGCCAGATAGCTATAAACTTCGGCCATACGGACGATTTCATCCTCTCGTCGGGTGAGTCGCTGACTATAAAGGGACTGCCCGAGGGCACCAGAGTAACTGTCGAGGAAGTACCCGATGTCGAGTACAAAACACAGTACAAAAAAGACAACGATGATGCGCAGGATGGCTATAGTGCGAGTGTAGAATTAACTGACAGCAACCATACGGTAGAGTTTATAAACTCCAGAAGTGCCATGCTGCCTACAGGTATCACCGAACACCCGATAGCAGCAGCTGCTGCAGGCGTGCTTACGATACTTGGCATAATTATTCTTTTAATAAGAAGACGCAGATATGCGTAAAAATAAATACCGCGGTTTTCCGCGGTATTTTTTTCTACAATATTTCAGCTATCGTACCGCCGCCGACGACGTTCTCGCCGTCGTACAGCACGGCGGCCTGTCCGAGGGTTATCGCCCTTTGCGTCAGGTCGAATTTTATATGCAGTCTGCCGTCGCTTTCCTGCCATGCGGTGGCGGGCTGCTCCTTTTGGTTATAGCGTATTTTGGCCTTAACGCGCATCGGCGTTTCTATTTTATCCACCGAAATAAGGTTTACATTGTCCGCTATCAGCTCATCACGCATCAAATCGGCGTTATCGCCAAGAGTGACGGTGTTGCCGACGGTGTCTATATTGCAGACATAAAGCGGCCTGTCCGCCGATATACCCAGCCCCTTGCGCTGGCCTATGGTATAGTTTATTATGCCCTTGTGTCTGCCCAGCACTCTGCCCGCGGTGTCGATAAAATCGCCGTCGGGGTAGGTCTTGCCCGTCATGCGCTCTATAAATGCGGCATAACAGCCGTCCGGCACAAAGCATATATCCTGACTGTCGTGCTTGTGTGCGTTTATAAAGCCGTTTTCCTCGGCAATTTTGCGCACTTCGGTCTTTTCAAGGCCGCCGAGCGGGAATATCGCGTGTGCAAGCTGTTCCTGCGTGAGCATATACAGCACATAGCTTTGATCCTTGCTTTCGTCAACGGCCTTTTTCAGCAGATATCTGCCGTTTTCACCCCTTGCGGTGCGTACATAATGCCCCGTTACGATATAATCGGCCTCCAGCTCCTGCATACGCCGATAAAGCTTGTCAAATTTCATATAGCGGTTGCAGTCTATGCACGGGTTTGGCGTGTGTCCCGCCTCATACGCGGCAATAAAGCGGTCTATGACCTCGCCGCGGAAACGGTCGGTAAAATTAAAAACATAGTAGGGCATATCCAGCCTTTGCGCAACGCTGCGAGCATCCGCCACATCGTCAAGCGAACAGCAGGTGTTGGTCTTTTTTTCGCCTATATCCTCGTTGTCGTAAAGTTTCATTGTTGCGCCTATGCACTCGTACCCGTCACGCTTCATCAGATACGCCGATACCGAGCTGTCTACGCCGCCGCTCATTGCGATAATTGCCTTTTTGGCCATGACGCTTCGTCTCCTTTTTATTGCTTTTACAGGCAGGGGAGTGGGTCTATTCTATGCTGCTGTAATATTTTTCCAGCTTAGGCCTTGCCGCAACATAATACGGCTTTAGCTATGCATCAAAATGCTTGCCCATACCCTCCATAATTATCTCGTTTGCCTTTTCATAGGACATTTTCTCTTTGTATACACGCTTGCTGACAAGCGCATCGTAAACATCCGCTATAGCCATTATTCTGGCCTCAAGCGGTATTTTGCCGCCCTTTAATCCCTCGGGATAACCCGAACCGTCCCAGCGCTCGTGGTGGTAATGCGCGACATTTTCCGCTATAACGCGGAAGTCGTTATCATCGGTGTTTTTGAGTATCTCGTGTACTATCCTTGCGCCCTCTGCGGCATGGGTCTTCATTATTTCAAACTCCTCCGCGGTAAAACGCCCCGGCTTTCTTAAAATGGCATCGTCTACGGCTATCTTGCCCAGATCGTGCATGGGTGCGGCCTTGATGATATTGCGGCAGAAATCCTCGTTAAGCTTAAACTCTCCGCCCTTTTTTATCTCGTCCATCAGTATCCTTACGCCGTCGCTTGTTCTTCGTATGTGGCCGCCCGTGGAGTTGTCGCGGCTTTCTACCATCATCGCCATACTGAGCAGAAGATTGTCGTGCATTTCCACAATATGCTCGGTCTTTTGTGCGACCTCCTCCTTAAGCTCCGTATTAAAGTGGTCAAGCAGGGCGATATACTGCTGATTTTTGGTATCGTCGGTAATAAACATCTGGTAGCCGCGCTTGTGTACGCCGTCGGACAAAAAGCTGATGTTTACAAGATATGTACGCTCGCCTTTTTTGTAGTAGGCCTTGTCGCGGGAGTTGTCCAGCCTGAAATCCTCAAGCCATTTCAGAATGTTGCCGCTCAGGGTCTCGATGGTCACGGGGCGGTCAACAACAAGGTCGTTAAGCTCGGGGAAAATTTTTTTCGCGTTTTCGCTGCTGCCCAGATACCTGAACTTAAAATCAAAGGAGATAAAGCCCGTGCCCTCGTTCTGGACAACGGAATTTATGACTGTATCGGGGATATTGTAAAGCACCAGATTTTCCATGATGATAAGATACACTATCAGCGCCATGTCGTAGGTAAGCGGCAGTACCTCCACACGGGGCACAAAGCTGAACGAGCTTGAAAGGCTTCTGCCCGCAAAAAAACTGATAAACGCCAGCACCTCGGGCATGGCCAGCAGAAACACGAAACGCCTTGATATCTGGTTGTTTTTTGCATAGCTGTATGCAATGGCACCGATACACATGACAAAATAGCCTATTACCATAAAGTAATAAAAGGTATGCAAAATACCGTATTCCTTTACCAGCACCACTGCGCCGTCGGCATACACCAACTTCGCGCTTTTGTAATAAAGCCCGTTTTTGCCTATCTGCTGCGAAAATGAAAATACGACCGTCGTTATAATATAAAGCACTATCCTGACATATCTGTTGATGTTTATATCACAAAGGGCGAATACCGCCAGCGTTATCATAAGAATAAGATAGCTGCTGCCCAGATACATTATTTTTGTTGCCAGCAGTGCCGCCTCCACACTTTGACACCTGCACAGGTAGTAATATGCAAGGTTTGTAATGGGCACAAGCACAAACATAAGCGATATATGTACTTCATACTGTCTGTGATATGAAAAAACATAAACAAGCATCAGCAAAACAGACAGCATAAAAAGCGATCCGTAATAAATTTCAGCCATAATTCCCCCTGCTTTCAAAATAATAACCATTATATACAGTATATACTTTTTGGCTTGGTTTGACAATAGGTATTTGTGACTTTTTTGCACCGCGGCCGTTAAAAACAGGTAAGTAAAAAATAAAAAAATGTTGAAAAATTTATTCCGCGGTGATAAAATATAATGTATAAGGTGTACGAAAATTTGAAGCATAGAGCGGATATTTGAAAATCTTCGGTCAAACGGCCTTGACCGGATTTTTGCAGATACCGCGGATATAAAAAGAGGGATGGGAAAATGCTTACAAGAAGTTTGGTCTATTACGTCAGTGAGGCGCTTGATCTGGTACACATGATGTTTTGGGTGCCGCAGTGCAAACGTCTGCTGAAACAGGGGAAACAACAGGAATACGACGATTATGTAACATGGGCGGTACAGCGCTGGGGGCAAAGAAGGATAGCCGTATCGGGCGCAAAGATAAACCTGGTGGGTGTAGAAAATATACCAAAGGACAAAACTGTGCTGTTTGTGTCAAACCACCAGAGCGACTTTGATATACCCGTTTTTCTGGCCTGTATACCGGGACAAAAGGGCTTTGTCGCCAAAAAGGAGCTGGGCAGGATACCGCTTCTCGGCTACTGGATGCAGCTTGACAGATGCCTTTTTATCGACAGAAAGGATCTGAAACAGTCCGTGCAGATAATAATGCAGGCGGCACAGCAGCTAAAGGACGGCTTTAATATGGTCATCTTCCCTGAGGGCACGCGCAGCAAGGGCGGCCCCGTCAAGGAATTCAAGGCTGGCAGCTTTAAGCCTGCCGTAAAGGCAAAGGTGCCCATTGTGCCCGTTACGCTGGACGGCACATATAAAATAATCGAGGGCGACCCGAAATATATCATAACCCCGTCAGAGGTCAATGTTATCATACATCCGCCAATAGAGACCGCGGAGCTTACCAAGGACGAGATAAAACAGCTGCCCGTGCGCGTAAGGCAGATAATTGTAAATGCAATGAGCATTACGGGTGCGGAAAATACCGAGTACGAGAACGCCTACATATAAAACGGCAGCCGTGTCGGACGACTTATAAAAACTGCGGATATATTTCTTAAAGACTGTATTTCACGTCGATAAGAGATATATCCGCTTTTTTGCTGCTTAAATTTTTGTCGGCATACGGCCTTGGTTTGCCGTGTACTTATCCGCAAAGTCAAATACTTTCTTCCAGTATACGCCCGTGTCGGCATAGGCGCTGACACCGTGCCCCGCATTTTGCACGATAAGGATGTCCTTCGGGCAGGCGGCGGCATTGTACAGCTTATACACCATGGCCGTCGGGACAATTTTATCCGCGCCGCCGTGTATAAACAGCGTAGGCGTAACGGAGCGGCGCACAAACTTTCTTATATCGGCATTTTTAAGGGAATATCCCGTTTTCTTGCGATAGACCTTATCAAGGTCGTGTATTATCATAAAGGCGGGCATATGGATTATATTTTGTATCTGAAAATCAAGGACGGAGCGTGCATCGCTGAAGCTGCAGTCGCTTACCGCGCAGCTTATATTGCGGGCATCACCGCCCGTTGCGGTCAGTACCGTCGCCGCACCCATCGACACGCCGTAGAGCATTATCCGCGCACCGCTGTTGTGTGCAGCCGTCATGTCGGCAATTTTCAGAATATCGCGGTATTCGTATTGTCCCATGCCTATAAAACGCCCGTAGCTGCGGCCGTGGCAGGGCAGGTCGGGGATAATGACGTTAAAGCCGTGCTCGTAAAATTTTTTTGCGCAAAACATCATGGAACGCCCCGTACAGCCGTAGCCGTGCACCGCTATCACCCATTTTTTGCTGCCCGTTTGCCGCAGTATGCGCAGATAGAGCGCACGCCCTGTGCTGCCCGTTATATACAGCCTTTCGGGGGATATGCTGCGGTACCACCTTTTTGTAAGGGCAAGCTCGGCCTTTATGCCGCAAAGCGCATCAAGCTCGGCCGTTATGTTGTTGCAGTTGAAGAAAAAAGCCTTGCTGCCGCGGCAAAGGCTTAAATTGTACAGATACTCCAGCCCGTGAAAGTATTCGCTGCGCACCCAAAGGGCGGCTGCGGCTGCTGCCGTCAAAAAAGTGTATTTTTTCATATCGTGCCTCCGATTTTGATTTATTTTGTTCAATTTGATATTGAATTATTCATTTTGCGAAGGAGGGTGCAAATATTGGCAAAAAGCTAAAAAAACGCGGTATTTGGCGAATTTTGCTTAAAAAAATAATTGACATTTTGTGGTAAATATGTTATTTTTAGAACATAGAGATTACATATTTTGTCAATGGCACTTTTTGTTTGACGACCTATTTGTCATGGGCGGGTCTGTAATACCCTGTATATACATATTTAGGAGGAAATATCTGATGAAAAAAGGTACTGTAAAATGGTTTAATGCTGACAAGGGCTACGGCTTTATATCCGTGGAGGGCGGCGATGATGTGTTTGTACATTTTTCCGCTATCAATTCCGAGGGCTACAAAACCTTGGAGGAAGGCCAGAGTGTTGAGTTTGATGTAGTGGACGGCCCCAAGGGTCTTATGGCTGCAAATGTAGTACGTTTATAATTGTAGTACGTTTATAATAAAAAAGCGGATATATCTTTCAATGACCGTTTTCACGTCAAAGAAAGATATATCCGTTTTTTTTGTGATATAGATATTACGGTTATTTATTACCACCAAGCATATCATATATAACTGCCGCAAGTGCGCCGCCAACAAGCGGAGCAACTACAAATACCCATACCTGCATAAGTGCATAGGGATTAACGCCCGACAGCGCTGCAACAAGTGCGGGGCCGAAGCTTCTTGCGGGGTTTACCGATGTGCCTGTAAGGGGCAGACCGAAAAGGTGTACAAGTGTAAGTGAAAAACCTATAACAAGGCCTGCGGCATTGCCGAATTTTTCCTTGCTGGTAACACCGCAAATTGAAAATACAAATACAAACGTAAGCAGGATCTCGACCATAAATGCGCCTGTCATTGAAATACCGATGTTGGAAGCGGTGCCGTAGCCGTTTGTGCCGAGACCAAGGTCAGCGGGAGCGGTGTTGCTGCATACGAATATAAGATAAAGTATGAGCGCACCTAATATACCGCCCAGAAACTGGCTTATAACGTAGCCCAGAAATTCCTTGGGGGTCAGCTTTTTGTTGATAAGCATTGCGACAGATACAGCGGGATTGATATGGCAGCCCGAAATATTACCGATCGAGTAAGCAAGGGCAATAATTACCAGACCGAAAGCAAGTGCTATTCCCACATAGCCCGTGCCAAAGCCGTTGGTAGCGGCAACGCCGCAGCCAAATGTAACAAGTACCGCTGTGCCGATAAACTCAGCCAAACATTTTTTTCCCATAAATATCCTCCTTTATTGTAAAAAGTGTTTTTTTGGCAGGAAATGGATAAATTCCTACCCGTTTATTATATCATATTTTCGGCAGAGGGTATATTATAAAATATTAAAAATACGTTACAGTTTTTTTACACACGCTAATTCATTTTGGCAAAGAAACTTTCGCTGCTTACGCCGCCCGGACGGTTGTACCTGTGCAGATGAAAAAGATAGGAAATATCACCGCGTGATATGCGGTTTATTTTTTCTGTGCAGTCAAAAACGGCGATAAATCCGTTTTTTCGCAGTATATCGGGGGTTTGGGGCGAATAAATGCCGTAGGGATAGGCAAAAATAAGACTGTCACCGTCAAGGCAGTCTGCACTCGCCTGCCTGAAAGCGGCTATATCCGCCGAAAGTGCCTTTTCATAGGCTTCTTCACTTTCTCCGCTTGTTTTGCCGCAGCCGCGGCGGCCTTTCAGGGTGTGCATATCGTAGGTATGACAGCCTATCTCGGCAATACCGCTGTCGGCAAGCTTTTTTATCTCGTCAAAATTAAGATAGGAATAGTCCAGATTGTGACAGTCGGGATTTCCCTGCCGTTCAAGCTCCGTATATTTTTTTGCATAGGCACCCACCACATTTACAACGGCCTTGCAGTCGTATTTTTCAAGCAGGGGATAAGCGTAGGCATAAAAGCTTTCAAACCCGTCGTCAAAGGTTATTATCACGGGTCTGTCGGGCAGCGGGGTGCCGTTATAGGCGTAGTCCGTAAGCTGCTGTACACTTATGCTTGTGTAGCCGTTTTTTTGCAGATATTGAAGGTCGGACTCAAATTCCGCGGCGGTTACGGCGTATTTACTGCGCAAAGCCGCTTTTTTAGTTATATTGTGGTACATAAGCACGGGCAGCGGTGTTGTTTTTGCCGTGTCCGACGACATACAGGCCACCGCCGCACCGAATGCGCCGAATATATACGTGCCTACCGCGACAACGGTTATTATAAGACAGCGATAAAAATTTTTCATGCCGTTATCCTTTTTTATTTACATTATAGCCTTTAAAACGTGTTTTATTCATGTTATCGGATTTTTTAACGCTTTGTACTTGACAAACATATTATATTGGTGGTAATATAAAAAAGTAATTCATATAATTTTACTTGGAATTGCGGAACGGAGTGTTAATATGAAAATGTCAACAAAGGGACGCTACGGGCTCAGGGCAATGGTGGATATCGCCGTAAACAGCATCGGGGGCGAAAACTGTGTCTCGCTTAAAAGCGTTGCCGAGCGTCAGGATATCAGCGAAAGATATCTGGAGCAGCTTATTGTGCCGCTTAAAAAGGCGGGTATCGTCAAAAGCACAAGGGGTGCCCACGGGGGATATGTTCTGGCAAGACCCGCACGGGAAATAACCGTGGGCGAGATACTGCGGGCGCTTGAGGGGCCTATCAAAATTGTGGAATGCAGCGGTGCGGGAGAGGGCTGCCGCAGCGAGGTATGCAAGACCTGCGTTACCAGAGGGGTCTGGGAAAAACTGAGCGAGAGCCTGAGCGAAACTGCCGACGCAATTACACTTGAAACGCTTGCCAAACAGAGTATGGCACAGTAAAATATAGAAAGAGAGATGTTATAAATGGAATATTATTTTGACAATGCGGCGACAACAAAGGTACGCCCCGAGGTGCTGGAGGCCATGCTTCCGTATTTTTCGGAAGACTACGGCAATCCTTCAAGCATATACAAAATAGGTCAAAAGACAAAAAAGGCTGTGGAAACGGCAAGGGCACAGGTAGCAAAGGCTATAAACGCACCCGCGGCCAATGAGATATATTTTACCGCAGGCGGCTCGGAAAGCGACAACTGGGCAATAAAGGGCATTGCGGACAGCTACGGCGAAAAGGGCAGACACATTATCACCACCGCGATAGAGCATCATGCCGTGCTGCATACCTGCGAATATCTGGAGTCGAAGGGCTATGAGATAACCTATCTTCCGGTGGATGAATACGGCCTTGTCAGCGCAGAGCAGGTAAAAGCTGCCATACGTCCCGATACCATACTTGTTTCGGTAATGTTTGCCAATAACGAGATAGGTACGATAGAGCCCGTTGCCGAGATCGGTGCCGTTTGCCGCGAGGCGGGCGTGCTCTTCCATACCGATGCGGTGCAGGCGGTGGGTCATGTTCCCGTGGATGTCCGGGCAATGAATATAGACCTGCTTTCAATGAGCGGTCACAAATTTTACGGCCCCAAGGGCATAGGCGCAATGTATATAAGAAAGGGCATAAAAATACCCTCGTTTATACACGGCGGCGCACAGGAAAGAAAGCGCCGTGCGGGCACGGAAAATGTACCCGGCATAGTTGGCATGGGCAGGGCGATAGAGCTGGCGGTGTCGGAGCTTGATACGGAAATGCCCCGTCTTATCGGGTTAAGGACAAAGCTTATAAACGGCATTATGGACAGGATACCATACGCACGCCTTAACGGTCACCCCGACAAAAGGCTGCCCGGCAATGTCAATATTGCCTTTGAGTTTATAGAGGGCGAGAGCATACTGCTGCTTCTCGATATGAACGATATATGCGCAAGCAGCGGCAGCGCCTGCACAAGCGGCTCGCTAGACCCGTCGCACGTCCTGCTTGCGATAGGTATGCCGCACGAAAAGGCTCACGGCTCGTTAAGACTTACAATGGGTCACTTCACCACCGCGCAGGAGGTCGATCATGTGCTTGAAACGCTTCCGCCCATTGTCGAACGGTTAAGGGAAATGTCGCCTCTGTACGAGCAGATAAAGAACAAAAAATAATTTACCGAGGAGAAATTTATTATGATGTACAGCGAAAAGGTAATGGACCATTTTATGAACCCCAGAAATGTGGGCGAGATAGAGGACGCAAGCGGTGTCGGCACGGTCGGCAACGCAAAATGCGGCGATATTATGAAGGTCTATCTTAAAATAGAGGACGGTATCGTCAAGGATGCAAAGTTCAAGACATTCGGCTGCGGTGCCGCCGTTGCCACAAGCTCTATGGCTACCGAGCTTATCAAGGGCAAGACCATAGAGGAGTCCCTTAAAATAACCAATAAGGCGGTAATGGAGGCACTTGACGGACTTCCGCCCGTAAAGGTGCATTGCTCCTGCCTTGCGGAGGAGGCGCTCCATGCGGCGCTTTGGGACTATGCGCAAAAAAACGGCATTGTTATAGAGGGGCTTAAAAAGCCGGTAAACGACATAAGCGAGCACGACGAAGTGCCCGAAGAAGATTATTAAACAAATTTTACGGCCGAATTTTAAACTTGGGATTGAAATTCGGCCGTTTTAGTATTATACTATAAGAGAGTCTTTAAAAATTGCTTTGTAATTTGCTTCAAAGCAATTTTTAGAGAACTCCGTAATATGCAAACAAAAAATAAACCGAGGACCGCGCCAACGGCGGCCGTGTTTTCGGGAAGGAGGAAAAAACACAATGAAAAAAAAGCTTTTGGCACTTGTCCTGGCTGCTGTAATGGCATTGTCCGGCACAGCCTTTGTTTATGCCGATGAACCGTCGGATACTACGACACAGGAAAGCGGCTCGTCTTCCGAGGGATCGGAGATAATAACGGCTGCGGAGCAAACCACCGAGGCCGTTACCGAAAAGCAGACCGAAAAGCAGACCGAGGCAACAACGGAGATCATTACGGAGGCTAAAAAGGAGACTTCGACCGAGACAACTACGGCGGCAAGTTCTTCAAGCAGTTCTTCAAGCAGCTCATCAAGCTCAAGCTCGTCCGACAACACCTACAGGCAGTCAATTGCCGTTTCTTTAAGTGTGGACGATACAAAAAATCTCGGCAAGTATGTTGAGGGCGATGCAGACCCGAGCAATTTCTCATGGTCTACCGATGACAAGAAAGTCTGTTCCGTCAGCTCATCGGGTAAAATAACTGCGAACAAAAAGGGTACCTGTACAATAACCGCAACATATTCAAACAAGAAAAAGTATGAATATACATTTAATGTTACGGTAAAGAGTGACAGCTCGTCAAGCAAAAGCTCGTCAAGCAAGTCCTCGTCAAGCTCGTACAACAAGTCCTTTACAATAAAGGTGGACAAGACACTCGACCTTTACGACTATGTTGACGACGACTATCAGGCAAAGGAATACGAGTGGACATCAAGCAACAAGAGCATTGCCACCGTATCAAACAAGGGTGTTGTTTCCGGTAAGGACGACGGTGTTGTTACCATCAAGGCGATCATCGACGACGAGGATGTTTCCTACAAGTTCAAGGTTACTGTAGGCGACGGCGGCGACGATGATGACGACGACAGCAGCTCCAAAAAGAGCAGCTCATCCTCTTCATCTTCTTCATCCGTTTCAAAGAAGCTTTCATGGGATCTTTACCTCGGCACAAAGGACGAGCTTGATGTAAGCGACATCCTTGAGGAAGACCCCTCCGATTACGACTGGGATGTAAAGGATACTGATGTTGCCGATGTAATAGAAAAAAGCGGTATCATCACGGCAGAGGGCACAGGCTCCACAAAGATATATGCAGACGGTGACGACAAGTACACCTTCAATGTACACGTTGAAAAGGAATATAAGGTAGAGACCTTAAAGATAAGCGGCGACAGTTCAAAGAATATCGAAAGCTATCTTGACTATGACATTGACGAATACAAGATATCCTCCGGCAGAAAGGATGTTGCCACCGTTACCGATTCAGGCAAGGTAACAGGCGTTGCAAACGGCGTTGGTTATATCCTCTGCAAGCATGAGGACGGCGATATAGTACAGATATTTGTTACTGTTTCGGGCTTTGCAAAGAAGACGGAAACAAAGGAAACAACTACAGAGGCTACCACATCCGACAAGACTACATTTGCCGATGCACAAAGCGCAGCAAAGAGTATGCAGAACTCCTCGGGTGCGGTATCATTTGACGATATATCGTCAAGACCCTGGGCTATCGAGGCTATCAACAACATGGCATCAAAGGGCATTATCAAGGGTATCGGCAACAACAAGTTCGACCCCGACAACAACTGCAAGCGCTGCGATTTCGCGATCGTGCTTACAAAGATACTCGGCCTTGACGGCGAGATAGCTACCACCAACTATGCGGATATCAAGCTTGGCGAATACTACTACAACTATGTCGGCGTTGCCAAGAAGTACGGCATCGAGTCGGGCGTAACGGGCGATTCCTTCCATCCTATGGAAATGATAACCCGTGAGGACATTATGGTAATGACCTACAAGGGTCTTATCCAGAAGGGCTACAACTTCAATGTTGACCAGAATGTGCTTAACGGCTACAGCGATGCAGACAAGATCAAGACAGAAAACAGGGCAGCTATTGCGGCGCTTATAAATGCAAAGGTTATAACGGGTACATCCGATACGACTATCGACCCGACCAGCAACATTACACGCGCACAGATGGCAGTTCTTATGAACAATGTTGTAAAGTTTGTTGACAACGGCGGAAAGTTATGAGATATCTGACGGAAAAAGCGGAGGCGTTTGATACCTATGAAAGGCTGCTGCTTGAATGGAATGAAAAGATAAATCTTACCGCAATAACCGAACATAACGATATTGTGACAAAACATTTTCTGGACAGCCTTACACCGCTTGATTTTCGTGATCTTAAAAATAAAAGCGTTATTGATGTCGGCACGGGGGCAGGCTTTCCCGGTCTGCCCCTTAAAATTGCCGTGCCCGAGATGCGGCTTTGCCTGCTGGACTCACTCAACAAGCGTATAAACTTCCTTAAAGAGGTGATAAATGCACTTGGGCTTGAGGGGACGGAGTGTGTGCATGCCCGCGCCGAGGACGGCGGCCGCGACGAAAAGTTCCGCGAAAAGTTCGACTTTGCCATTTCGCGTGCGGTGGCACCGCTTAACGTGCTGGCCGAATACGACCTGCCTTTTGTAAAGGTGGGCGGCGAAATGATAGCGCTTAAAGGCCCCGCGGCCTACGACGAGATAAAGCAGGCCGAAAAGGCGGTCAAAACACTTGGCGGTGAAATAAGCGATGTAAAGACGGTCACGCTGCCCGATACGCAGCTGAAGCATTTACTGGTCTTTGTGGGCAAGATAAGCCCCACACCCGCAAAATATCCGCGAAAAGCTGTTAAAATATCAAAAGACCCCATCATTTGACGGGGTCTTTTTTACTGCCGTGTTCATTTCGCATACAAGGCGCGGTGAAAATTTTTTATATTTACAACAACAATGTTTTATGGTAAAATCAATATGTAACGGCAGTACCCTTTTTATCAATGAGGAGAGAGAAGATGGAAGATAATAATTTAAACAACGATCAGATGGATAATACCGTCACAGATACGGCAGTAAACAACGATACGCAGGAAAGTGCAGGCACAGCCGATACGTTTGGCAGTACAGATGTATCTGCATCGGCCGACACAAGCACACAGGGCGATGCGGCCTTTGATGTACCGCAGAAAAAGAAGAAAAAATCACCGCTTCCGCTGGTGGCTGCGGGTATTGCGGCAGCCTGTGTGGGCGTAACGGCGGCTGTTTCGCACTTTGGCTCGCCAAAGGCAAACATTAAGGCGGAGATAACCAAAAATTACGAGGATTACAGGGCGCGTGAGACCGTAAGAAGCGTGATATTTGACGACGACATGGAAAAACTGCTTGCAGGCGGTGACTATACCGTAGAGGGCAGCGTAAAGATCGACGAAAACACTATGGACGAAAGACTCAACGGCATGGGTCTGAGTATTTCAAGCGTTACGGCGGCAAGCGAAAAGAAAGCCTCGGCAGATATCGGCCTTAATTACAACGGCGCAGACCTTGTAAGGATAATGATAGCATCCGACGACAAAACAACAAGGCTGCATATCCCCAAGCTGTTCAGCGCAAGTTTCAGCGTGGATAACGAAAATGTTATGATGCAGCTTTCAAAGTCGGCTGTGTTTGCTCAGGCGGCTAAGGAATACCTTAATGAGTCGGGTGATTTTTCGATTGCACCGTTTGCAATGACGGATTTTAACGGCGCATTGTACGCGCTTAAAGGCAAGGTCGGTGAATTCGGCAAGGCCGCACTTGATGAGGCGGATGCCGCACTCACCTACGAAAAGGGCGAAAAGGGCACGGCTCCCGACGGCAGCGAGGCATACAACTATACGGTCACTTTGCCCGCACAAAATGCAAAGCAGTGCCTTACGGGCTTTATCGGCAATATCAAAAATAGTGAAGAGTATAAAAAGGCCGTATCGACAGGTGTGGAATATGTCTACAGCACCAAGCCCGATGTCGCAAAGCAATACGGCGACAAGGATGCGGTGGCAAAGACTATTGACGATGGTCTTGACGAACTTGTAAAAAGTATAGACGAAACAGAGACCGAGGATATAAAGATAAATGTTATGGCCTATAAGGACGGCATCAACTTTGGCGTGAATCAGCCTATAGGCGGTGTAAATGTCAAGATAGACGGAAACTATGACCGCAGCACACGTATCCTTAAAGTCGATGCGGAGTTTGAGAAAGACGGCGAAAAGCTTGCCTGCAAGTACAATGACAGCATCAGCACAAACGAGGGCGTTATAAACGAAAAACGCTCGTTTACGGTGGAAAGTAACGGCGAAAGCACAATATTTACCACAAATGCCGATTATAATAAGGCAGACAGCACATTAAAGGGCAGTGTCGAGGTAACAAACGGTTCGGACGTTGTTAAGGCTGCGTTTGACGGCACGGCGGCAAAGACCGACGGCAAGCTTGAAATAAAGGCAAACTCCGTAGAAGTGGGCGACAAATCGGCAAACGTGAAGATGGAGGGCGATTATACCCTCAGAACAAGGACGGAGGAGCCGAGAGAGATAAATTCCGCAAAGGAGATAAAGCTGAGCGAGCTTGGCCTTATGGAAGCAGTAGGGCTTTATAACGAGGCTAAGGAAAACCTTGGCAGCATTGCGGGAATACTGGGTATGAACTGATGGATGCGCCGCTGTACAACAGGATAGCCGAGCTGTCGGCGGCAGCGTATCCGCTGCATATGCCGGGACATAAGCGCTGTGCGGACTTTCTGCCAAAGGATCTGCTTGCAATGGATCTTACGGAGATAGCGGGCAGCGACGATCTTCACGCGCCGTCGGGCGTTATAGCCGATGCGCAGCAAAAAATGGCGGCATTGTACGGCAGCGACGAATGTATATTTTGTGTAAACGGCGGCAGCAGCGGTGTGCTTGCGGCGGTGCTTGGCACCTGCGGCGAGGGCGATACCGTGCTGACGGTAAGGAATGCGCACAAAAGTCTGCAAAATGCACTTATATTAAGCGGGGCGGATGCCGTGTATGCGGCTCCGCCCGTAAGTAAATACGGCTTTGCGCTGCCGATCACACCCGAAATTATAGAAAACAGCCTTAAAAACGACAAGTCGATAAAGGCTGTTTTTATTGTCAGCCCGACTTATGAGGGCTGCTGTGCGGATGTTGAGGCTATAAGCCGCTGTGTGCATAAGTACGGCAAAATACTTATTGTTGACGAGACCCACGGTGCGCATTTTCCCTTTGATGATGCGTTTCCTGTTAATGCGTCAAGGCTCGGTGCGGATATTTCCGTACAAAGCTGGCATAAGACCCTGCCCGTGCCAAATCAATGCGCATTGCTGAACATAAATTACGGCAATGTGGATGTGGAGCGGATAAAAAGGGCGTTTTCCATGGTGACGACCACCAGTCCGTCCTATATTTTAATGGGGCTTATGGACTATGTAAGGGCGTATTACACGCAAAACGGGCATATAATTTCGGACTATGCAAAAAAAATGACCCAAATAACAGGGCAGCTTGACGGGCTTCGCTGTCTGGCACCTTTTCGCACGGACAGGTTCGATATATCCAAAATAACGCTTACCGCAAACTGTACGCAAAGTACGGCGGATATAGCAAATATGCTGCGTGATGCGGGCTTTGAGCTTGAAATGACGGGCATACACCATCTTGTGGCGATGACCTCGCCTGCGGACAGGTGCGATATGCTGGACAGGTTTGTAAAGGCGCTGGAGGATATTGACCGCGGCCTTGCATACAAGGAGTGCGGCACGGATGTGTACGCCGAAATGCCCGTGAGCGAAAAAATAAATCAAAGAAAAGTTTTTTACGGGCAGAAAAGGCAGGTGCCGCTTAAAAAGGCACTTGGGCTTACCGCGGCGGATTTTGTCACGCCGTTTCCGCCCGATATACCCGTTATCATAGCGGGAGAAAAAATCTCCGCCCAAAGCATTGAGACAGTCGTAAAATACGCTGACTCGGGGGCGGAGATACACGGTTTAAACAACGGAAAACTATATATCGTTTAGTTTTTCAACTGTTTTTGTAGTTGATGTCGGCCGCTCTGAACTGTTCGGATGCGGCCGATAATTCTTCCTGATATTTTTTGTAGGCTGCCGCCTGCTCGGGGTCAGCCTCGTAAGCATTTCCCAGCTCCAATGCAAGCTCGTACAGGTTCTTGGGGTCGTTCATATTTACCCTGTTTTGTACATAGGTGAGCATGATATTTGCGTAATACGCCTTTTCTTGCACGCTGTCCGTGCCGTTTATGTTGGCGGCGTATATATCCAGATCGGAGCGAAGATCCTCTTTTATTTCTATTTTTTCATCATAGCTTGTGCATACCAGCACGACATTGTCTATCGCATCAAGCATCTGCGCCTGTGCCTCTTTTTGCCTTGCCTTTTCCTTTGCGATAAGGGCTGCAAATATGGCAAGCAGCAGTACCGCAGCTGCAGCCAGTATGATCTTTGTCCATTTAAGATAAGCTTTTGTATTCATATCAAACCTCTTTTTATTCCGTATAACAGTTGGAAAGATAATATTTCATGACATTGCGTGCAACGGGGATGGCCTTGCTGCCCTTGCCCGCGTTTTCAAGCAGTACCGCAACGGCAATATGCGGATCCTCCGCAGGGGCAAAGGCAACAAACCATGCATGGTCTGCGCCGCTGCTGTTTTCCGCGGTGCCCGTCTTGCCCGCAACGGTTATCGGGCCTGTCAAAAAGGCATTTCCGTCGTTGAAGGACGATGCCGACAGGGCGCTGTCCGATGCCACGCTGTCGTATTTGCCCTCTATGGAAAATGCGGCATCCTCGGCTGTGCCGTATGCCACGACTTGCTTCATCAGCTCCGTCACCCTGCCTGCATCCTCGGGCGAAAGCACCTGCGTCAGCTTTTCGGGTATGGTAACATTGCTTTTAAGGCCGAAGCTGGTTATGCTGTGGTCAAGCAGATAGGGCTTCATCATTGTACCGCCGTTTGCCACGGCACCCGTCACCATTGCCATAAAAAGCGGCGAAACAAGTGTCTTTCCCTGACCTATCGAGGTATCCACCAGCTCGTGCATGGGGGAGGTATCGTCAAGTGTAAACAGCGGCTTGCTGTACTCAAGCGGAAAATCGGGGTCAACAAAAAACTTGTCGGCCTCGGCTTTTAATTTTTGGGCACCGAGCATTGTGCCTATCTTTGCAAAGTAGGTGTTGCACGACTGCGCAAAGGCATTGTTCATATCCTCGCTGCCGTGGTCGATGGAGTTGTAGCAATGAAGTATCTTGCCGTCGAAATTTTCCTCACCGTAGCAGTAATAGTTGTAGTTTATAAGATCGGGGTCGCTTTCTATCGCGGCTGCGGCCGTTATTATCTTAAAGGTCGAGCCGGGCGGATAAAGTCCCTGCGCGGCACGCGACATAAGCGGTGAATTTTCCGTGTCGGTGTTGAGCGCCGTCCAGTTTTGCGCGACCGTGTTGGGGTCGTAATTCGGGTAGGATACCATGGTGAGTATCTTGCCGCTGTCGGGCTCCAGCGCAACTACTGCGCCCTTGCTTGTGCCAAGCTGCTCCGCGGCATAGTTTTGCAGATCCGCATCTATCGTAAGGACTATATCGTCGCCCTTTATATCCTTTTTTGCCGTAACGGAGGCAAGGGTCTGATAAAGCTCGTTGCTGACGGTCTCCAGTATATAGTTGTATTCCTTTTCCGCGCCCGTTTTGCCGCTTCCCGTGTAGCCCGATATATGCGCAAAGGCATAGGGGAAGTTGTAAACGCGCTTGTAGCTGTAGCCTCTGCCGAGGGCATCGTTTTCGTTGTCGTAGCGCACGGTCTCGGCTATGGGACGCTCCTTCGCATCCAGTATCGCACCGCGCATTATATTCTGCGATGTGTTTGAAATACGCGGGTTATAGGGGTTGTTTATTATTTTGTCTCTGTCAAATACGCTTATTTTCACAAGGTTTGCTATAATTATGAAGAAAAGCAGCGCATATATCCAGAAAACTGTTTTTACCGATTTTTTCATCTGCCGTCTTTTCTCCTTTTGTTGTATTGAAGGACCTCGTCAAGGCTGATGTCCTCGTCTGCGGCGCGTTTGCGGCGCTTGGGTGCGGGAATGCGCTTCGGCCTGCCCTCGGGTGCGGGCGGTGCGGTGTTTTCGTATTGTACACAGCTTTGATATATCCATTGTATTATTGCGACCAGTACATAGCACATCAAAAGTGAGGTGCCGCCGTAGCTTAAAAACGGCAGGGTAACGCCCGTAAGCGGTATCAGCTTTGTAACGCCGCCCAGTATAACAAAGCTCTGGAAGGCGAGCAGCGAGGTAAGACCTGCGCAGAACATACATAAAAAGCGGTTGTGTGCGTTAAGTGCGCCGACAGCACCCTCCAGAAATATCATAAGGAAGATGAGCACAACGCCTATGCCGAATATAACACCGAATTCCTCGCATATAGCCGAGAAGATGAAATCACGGTCAACAACGGGGATACTGGTGGAAAAACCGCGTGTGAGCCCCGCACCGACAAGGCCGTAGGTGGCGATGGCAAACAGCGAATGCGCTATCTGATAGCCCTTGTTCGCAACATCCGACCAGGGGTCGAGCCATGCCTGAACACGCACCTGTATATGCGGGAAAACAAGATAGGCGAGGTATGCGCCTGCACCCGCCGTAAGCGTACCCGCAAGAAAATAGCTCACCTTGGAGGTCGCAATATATACGACCACCATAAAGCTCATAAAAAATATAAGTGCGGAGCCGAGATCCTTTTGCGCAACGAAGCATAAAAGTATGACCATGCAAAGCACGGCGGGGACTGTAAGCTGGCGCAGGGATGGATTTTGACTCAGTGCCGAGGCAAGGTAGGCGATAAACAGCAGCTTTACCACCTCGGACGGCTGAAAGGTCAGCGCACCTATCGTTATCCAGTTTTTGGAGCCGAACTCCTCGTTGCCGAATATAAGTGTGGAAACAAGTAAAATTATCGCAAAAACAATATAAAAGGTCTTGAATTTGTCAAGACGCGGCAGCTTGTCCAGCACAAAGGGCAGCACAAGCGCGGCCGCCATGCCCGCAATATGCCATACAAGCTGCTTTTCGGCAAGTGCGGGATTAAGCGTGTAAAGGGTTATTATGCCAATGTCGCTTAAAAACAAAACACCGTTCCACAGTATGGCGCTGCTGTTGGGATAAATTTTTCCCGTTATATATGCCGCGGCGCATAAAAAGACAAATATGCCCAAACTGCGTGAAAATAGCGCGGAAGCGGCGGCGGGATCCGCCAGCAACAGTATTATGCTTGCGTTTATGTGGAAAAGAATTATCATAAGGCGCTGCTTTGCGAGCGAAGCGCCGCTTTTTTCGGCGTTGTTTTTGTTTGTGGCGGCAATAAAGCCGTGCCACAGAAAAAACAATATATAAAATATAAAGAAATATTTGGACAGAATAATAACTATCTGAGCCATATTACTGTATCCTCCTGAAATAATGGCCGCCCGTATGCCCAAAGTCGGGCAGGGGTGCGCAGCCTTCCTTGACGGCGCGTGCGTAAAGCGCCATTATCTGCGCGGTCTGACGGCCGTCCTCCACCGTAAAGTCCAGACGCAGAAACTCCGTGCCCGTGCTTGTCATATCCTGCCATTTGTGGGCAAGATACAGCGGTGTGTTGTTAAGTATAAATGCCGTGCAGCTGCGGCAGTGTGTCATTACGGGCAGCATTGCACCCGTCCTGTCTTTAAGGAAAAAGCGGCTGCTGCTGCCTTTCTCGCTGCAAAATCTGCCGTTTTTATGTCCCGTGGCGGTGCCTGCGGGGCATTGGTGCGTGCTCATAAGCACTATATGTCCGTATGCGACTATCTCCGTACCGTCCCCCGCAAGCGGCTTAAGCTCCTGCACGGTAAGCTCGGGCGAGAGAGTTACGTTTTTGAAATACTGTGCCGATACGCTGTTGAATACATTGAAGCAATAGTCGTACATAAGCTGCTTTTCGGTTTTCGGCGGCGGGAAATTACGCAGCAGATAGCCGTCCAGACTGCTTTGTTCAAGCCTTGCCGTAATATCGGACAATTCTTTTTTGTAATAGTCGCGCTCTATGCGGGGCAGCGCGGCAAATACGCTTATGCCGTTTTCGTGCGCACGGTCAAGCCGCAATATTATCCCGTCAACGGTGTCCGCATTGACCTCCGCGTAAATACGCGCGGGTCTGTAGGGCATGACCGCATCGAACTGCTCCGCTGTTTCAACAAAAACGGTCAGCCTTTGGGGTCTTGTCAAAATATTTTGCGCAGGCCGAAGCTCAAAATCGGGCGCACAACGCCGTGTACCGCGCAGTATATGCTCCCGTGCCGCTTCCGCCGCCGCACGTTTAAGGCTTTTAAGCGAGGAAACGGGGATAAAAAGTCCGTCTGCGATGTCTGTTTTTATAAAATTGAATATAAAAGGCGTATCGCCTGTCTTGCCAAGCTGTGAAATAATGCTTTCGGCCGTCATGGGCTTGCTTTGTGCCCGTGCGGGGGCATCGCCGGTTATGACTATATCCCGGTCAAGCTTTAGCGTCAGCTTCATCGGGGCATCTGCGGCAGCCTCAAAGACTGCATCTATGCTGCTGCGCCTTGTGAATTTGCGGGATGCCTTTTTAAGCCTGTCGCTTAACTGCTTGTCAAAAGAGCGGTATACGGGCGCACCCTTTTCGCCGTAAATATCAAGCTCCGCCTTTTCGCCCGCCTGTATCTCACGTGATATACCGCAGCCCGTGTTGTCCCTTTTTTCGTTCCATATCTCTATGCCGTCTCCGCAATGCAGGGGCATCTGTGTTTTTATCGTACAGCCCTTTTTGCCCGTGAAAATTACTGTGCCTATCTTTACGCCGCTGCTTTTGGGCGAGGGACTGAGCATATTATTGCCCGAAAAACAGTCATAATATCCGTGGGTGGAGCTGCCGCCGCGGTTGAATACCTGTTTAAGGTCGGTAAGCTCCTGCGGAGAAAGCGTTTTTCCGTCCATTGCGCTGCGGTAGACGGACACGGTCTGTGCCACATATTCGGGGCTTTTCATCCTTCCCTCTATTTTAAAGGAATATATGCCCGCCCCGATAAGCTTGTCCGTAATATCCGCTGTGGATATATCCTTTGGCGACAGCAGATAACCACCCGCTGCGGGTGTATTGTCTTTGTACAGCGTATACTGCATACGGCAGGGCTGTGCACAGCGCCCGCGGTTGCCGCTTCGTCCGCCTATCATGCTGCTCATAAGACAGCGGCCCGAGTAGCTTACGCAAAGTGCGCCGTGTACAAAGCATTCCGTATCGCAGGAGATGCTTTGCGTGATGTTTTTTATCTCGTCAAGCGAAAGCTCGCGGCTTAGCACGATACGCTCCGCCCCCAGCTTGTCAAAAAACACGGCCGCATCGGTGCTGTGTATTGTCATCTGTGTACTGCAATGTATTTCTATATCGGGGAAAAACTTTTTTGCAAGCAGAAAAAAGCCCATGTCCTGGACTATAAAAGCATCGGCACCCATCTCGTAATATCTGCGTGCAGCGGACATAAGCTCGTCAAGCTCGCTGTTTTTGTAAAGGGTGTTAAGTGTGATAAATACCTTTACGCCGCGCAGATGACATTCGTCCGTTATTTCACGCAGACCCTCGTCGTCGGGGCTGTCGGCGTATGCCCGCGCATTAAAGGCGCGGCCGCCTATATAAATGGCATCGCAGCCGCTGTTTACGGCAGCTGCGACACTTTCATAACTGCTTGCCGGAGCAAGAAGCTCTGTTTTGTTTTTCATATCGACTCACCGGTGGTTTACTTTCTTTCCTGCCTTTAATGCCTTGTAATCCTCGGAAAGCTTGGCATTTTCCTTTTGAAGCGCCTCGCAGGCCGCCTTAAGGTGGGCGTTTTCGGCTGCAATGTCACTTATCTCACGGTCAAGCTCGGTTTTTTCTTTTTGCAGGCTGGTATAGCCCTTGGAGCCCATCTGCATTTTTGCTTCAAGCTCTTCCTGCTGCTTTTCCAGCTCGCTTATGCGCAGTTTGCATTCCTTAAGCTTTATTGCCAGCTCGTCACGCTCCTTGTTTACGGCGTTGAGCTTTTGATTGCGCTCTGCGGATTTTGTGTTAAGCTCGTTAAGTATGCGGTTTTTCTCCGCCAGTTTAAGGCTGAGATTGTTAAGCTCCTGATTTTTGTCGCTGTTTTTCTTTGCGGCGGCTTCAAGCTCGGCGTTTTTCTCGTCCAGCTCCTTTTCAAGGGAGTCCTTGCTGCTGTTTGCCGCCTCGCAGCTTGACCTTGCCTCTTCTATTTCTTCTTTAAGACGCTTGTTTTCCGCAGCGGAGGTTTGCAGTTGGTGAATAAGCTCGTCCCAGCGCACCTTGTTTTTGTTGTCCTGCTCGCGGTAAAAATCCAGTTTGCCGTTGAGGGCATCTATCTCCTTTTGCAGCTCGGCCTCGCGCTGTGCCGTATCGTCAAAGGCAAGCGCATCCTTGCCGCCGAAAAGGTCCTCCGCTATATTAAGCGCAAACAAAATGGGGAAGGTATCCTTATATGTTATGGAGGGGCCGCCTTCCTCTATTATGTCGGCCAGCTTTTTATCTATGTAGTCTGCAATGCGCGTGACAAATTCGGGGCCTTTGTCACTTGCCGCAAGGCGGTAGTTTTTTCCTCCTATGGTGACATCAACGTAATTCTGACTCATAATTTATCCTCCGTTGTAATATTATTATTCGTATTTCTGCCGCAGTATGGACGAAATACCGGGTTTTGTGTCGTCAAACGGGGGCGGAGACCTGCCTGTGTCAATGACCGGACCCGAAAAGCAGGCTTTTTATTCCTCACCCGTTTACAGTATACCACAAATCTCCAAAATTGAACAGCTATTTTTGTATAATTTTATTACTTTTTTATTTTTCGGGAAAAATTATAAAATTTGTACTTGATTATTTTTTGAATATATGGTATGGTTAATTCAATGTTTTATATAGTAGAAAAAATTCGGGCGGTGTCCTGATCTTTTTGTGAGGTTCATATGTACGGCGAAAAGCATTATCTTATGTGGCTTAACAGCCTTGTACAGATGTCGGTAAAAATGCGGCACAGGCTTTTGGGTGCCTTTGGCAGCGCACAGGCGGTATGGAATGCCTCCAGCGCCGATATAAGCCGCATTGTGGAGCTTGGCAGTGACGATCTTTACAAGCTGATATGCTCCAGAAAGACCGAAAGCATAGATAAACTTTATATGGGCATGGAAAAGGCGGGCGCAAGGTTCGTAAGCATTTTGGACGAGGAATATCCCGAAAACCTGCGGCAGATATATGACAGTCCGATAGGATACTATATCATGGGCGAGATGCCGAAGGCGGAGTATATGATAGGTGTTGTCGGGTCGCGCAGATGCACGGAGTACGGCATGACGGCAAGCTATGAGCTGGGCAAATATCTTGCGCAAAACGGCATTGCCGTTGTCAGCGGCATGGCCGAGGGCATAGACGGATATGCGCATCAGGGCGCACTTGACGGCGGCGGTCCTACAATAGCCGTTATGGGCACGGGCATAGACCTGTGTTATCCCACAAGCCACAGGGCGCTTAAAAGCAGGATAGTGCAAAACGGCTGTGTTATAAGCGAGTTTCCGCCGGGTATGCACGGCAGCGGCATTACCTTTCCCGCACGCAACCGCATAATAAGCGGCCTGTCAAACGGCGTTGCCGTTATGGAGGCGGCTGCACGCAGCGGCTCGCTCATTACGGCGGATTTTGCGCTGGATCAGGGCAGGACTGTTTTTGCGCTGCCGGGCAATATCACAAGCAAGTACAGCAAGGGCACCAACACCCTTATAAAAAACGGTGCCGAGGTGCTTACCGAGCCGGAGGACATACTCAGGTTCTACAATATTGACATAAAAAAGAAAATAAAAA
>JAFYGI010000055.1 GCA_017543265.1 Bacillota bacterium
ACTCTTACCGATGCCGACTGGAAACCCGTAAAGCTTACAAATGCGGTCGTAAACGGCAAAGGCCACTGGGTTTACGGCTTAAAGCAGTCGGGCGACGATGCAACGGGTCTTTTTGCGTGGGACACCAAATCGACAAACAGCAAGTCAAATATCTATGTGGCAAACCTTAATTTTTCCGATGTCAGCATAAACGCTTCGGGCAGCAGCGAGAATATATACGCAGGTGTCCTGGGCGGCTATGGCATTACGGCGGAAAACTGCTACGCAAGCGGCAAAATCACCGCCGCACCGTCTTCGGGTGCGGAAAATGTCGTGGTCATAGGTATGGGCAACGGTATCAACTCTCAGGCAAGGCTTGATATACGCGCAAGCGGCACCTGCAACAAAAAACTTTATGTAGTGGGTATGGCGGATTGTAAAAACTGCGCTATGGAGGGCGATATCAACATAAGCGGCACACACCGCGACTGGGAGATATACGGTGCGGCGTACTGCGTAAACACAAAAACCAAAGATTTTATAGGTGATATAACCGTATCGGGCAAGGTCATTCCCGGTGACGAGTATGACACCACAGTTGTATACGGCGATTCGTGCTGCCGCATACGTGCGCTTTACCATTGTGAAAAAACGGATTTTACGGGTGATATAGACGCAAATGTCGGCGGAGAGTCATCCCTTGGCGACGACCTTTATACAGAGGGTGTATGCTACAGCAAAGAATGTAATATGCGCGGCAATATTGATATACGTTCCATGTCGACCGAAAGATTCAGCGTGTATTCATATCTTTTGGTCGGCTGCGACAAGTGCAGCTTAAAAGGCGCGGTCAGCGTAAAAGCAAGCGGTCTTAACGGCAGCGGTATCTATATGGTGAATACATCGGACAATTCGTCTTTTGACGGCAGTGTGCGCTATGATATCAGCAATGCCAATTTTGAATATAAAATAAACGGCATCTATGCCGACCGACCGTCCGCTAACTACACAAACAATACCGTAAAATGCAGCCTTAGCGGCAGCGGTATGTCGGAATTTAACGGTATAATGTATAACGATAACAGCAAATATATCGGCAATGTAAGTGTAACGGGCAAGATATACGGCATAGGCGGCGGATGTAAAAATTCGGAGATAAGGGGAAACCTGCATACAAAGGGTGAAGTTTACTCCGAGGGCGCATTTACGGGTATAGCGGGCAACAGCTATAACTGTAAGATATACGGCAACATTTCTTCAGAGTCTTTAGGCAAAAACGGCAGCCGTTATTACGCTTCGGGCACGGGCATTTATTACAGCGAAAAATGCTCCATCTACGGCAATCTGTCGGCGCGGTACGGCAATTTGCAGGCACTTTCCTATTGTAAGAACTGTTATGTTTCGGGCACGGTATCAACTATCATGTCATACAGCGTAAAATCGGGTGTCTGGGATTATGTGACCTGCTATCACGATATGTTTGTTTCAAGTGCAGTGCCGTATCAGGGTGTATTTGTATGTTCCGAGTGCGGTCACGAGATAGTTTCCGCCGTTGATATGGAGGGCATAACTCACTGCGTAAGGGCGCGTGACGGCTACGAATACAAATATGACAGAAAAGCGGTAATGAAATACGAGGTCGACTCGCGAAACGACAAGGACAGCGAAAACAACTATATAAATTATGTTCCCGAACCCGACCCCGTGGATTATACTTTACAAATAGTCAGGGTAGAGGACGGCAAACCGCTTGAGGGCGCAAAGGTCTCCGTTGACGGCGATGCCTTTATCACCGACAGCGATGGCTGCTGCAGCGTTAAAAACGGCACATCCTACGAGGCTGCCGTTGCGGTTGAATACGGCGGCGCGATAGTTTACAAAAACCTTGTATTCAATCCCGTGCCAAATACCAAAAATGTAATAAAAGTATGCGATTTTAATGTGGAATTCGACCCCGGTCCCAGTCAGGAAAGACGTACCGACGGACCGAGCGGCGAACTTAACGGCGAAAAATTCCAGATATTTGAGTTTAACTCCAGCTTCGGCATAACTCTTCCCGGTGCCGTAAAAGTTTCTTATGACGCAAACAGAAAGGCATACAGGATACTTTTCGGAAATCTCGGCAAGATAGACAAGCAGGAGGATATTTCCGACAAGGAGTTTGAGGACAAGTACAAACAGCTTGAAAGATTTTATAAAAAGGCGGTAGACGGCAAACTTAACTCGGAAGCGTTTACCAAAATAAACGGCGGCGGCAAAAAGGGCTTCGGTGCGCCCGTGATCGGCTCGGCAAGCGGCTATATGGAGCTTCAGAAAGTGGAAAAAAACGGCAAAGAGCAAATTGCCGCAACGGGCGGTATCGTTCTTACGGGCTCTGCCTTTGCAGAGGGCAGCACGCCGTTCCCGCCGTTCCCTGCGGCTTATCTGGCCTACGGCATAAGCGGTACGGTAGAGGGCGGTGTAAGCCTTTCGCTTGTGGGCACAAATCTCAACGATCTGTCTATCAACCCCGCAGGCAGGCTGTCACTTATAATCACCCCCAAATTGGGCGTCGGTCTCGGTGCGAAAAAGGTAGCAAGCCTGGAGGCAGGTATTACGGGCAGTATACGCGGCGATCTGCTGCTGCCGTTTGAGGCACTGGAAAAGAGCTTCTCGGCAAAGCTGACGGGTGATGCCTATGTAACTTTAAGCCTGCTGGGTTTTGACAACACATGGAGCCACACCTACGTAAAATGGCCTATCTACCCCGAACTGGGCAAGATAGAGGTAAATCCGCTTGAGGCAGTCTCGCAGGGCGATATGAAGCAGGCGGACAGAAGTTATCTCGGCAATACCACACAGGACAGCAGAGAGGGTACGTTCAAGTCAAATATTTACCCGCACAGCAAGGTCTGCTATACCCCCACAAACAACGGCGATATGCTGGTATGGCTGGATGATGACCCCGAAAGAGCGGATGCGGACAGAACTGCACTTTACTACAGCATTAAAAATACAGACGGTACATGGAGCGAGCCCAAACAGGTAAATAACGACGGCACGGCCGATTTTGACTTTGCGCTTTACCGAAGCGGCGGTGATGTTTACCTTGTATGGCAAAACGCAAACAAAAAGCTGGACGGCACAAGCCTTGCCGATACGGCAAAGAATATAGATATTTCTATGAGCGTTCTTCAATACCGTGCATCCGATTGGACCGCACCCGTTGCGGTAACATCGGGCAACGAGAACTACGAGTATCTGCCGCAGGTCACATATACATCGGACGGTACTTATGTAATGTGGATGCAAAACGACGAAAATACGCCTATTCCTTCGCTTACCGGCGCAAAAGAGACCGTTTACAGGGCATTGATACCGCGCAGTTCGTCCTCTGTAAGTACGGTGGAAACTCCGCTTGAGGATACGCCGCTTGTACTTGAAACAATATTTACAGGGGGCAGGGAGATAGCGTATATTGCCGATAAGGACGGCGACCCAGATACCGAGGGCAATGTATTCGGCATAACGGGCAGCGGCGTTTTATACGACAACGACACGAATATCCATTCGCTTTCACGCGATGACAACTCCAACAACGAGTTTTATTTTGCCGAGGGCGGCAAACTGATAAAAACGGACGGCGTAAACGTGACCGAAATATTCGAGTCGGATCAGAATATAGAAAATATCGACGTAATAGGCAATTCAAGCCACAAGGCGGCTGTTTACGAAACAAGCAACGGCTTTGATACAAGTGTATATGCGCTTTACAACACCACGGGCAGCCACTGGAGCCAAAATCCGCTGCTTATAGGCCAATTTGACGAGGCTGTACGCTCCTGGGACGCATTTTTGAACTACAGCGATAATAATATCAGCCTTGCCGCAGTTCTTGCGGATGTCAAGGTCGATAAGGACTATTTAAACGGCGACAGGGAATTAAGTGTTGACAACAGCATTTCACAAAGCGTAAGGCTTGCCTGCCTGTCGCTTGAACCCAAGCAGGATATTGCAGCCGTGTATATAGATACTGCCGACGTTTTGGCGCGCGGTGCGACGGTGATGTTTGATATAGGCATCAAAAACGACACCATGAGCGATATATCGGCATTTAAGATAACCCTGACCGATGACAAGGGCAGCACGCTTTACAGCGGTACGGCCGAGGGTGCCGTATCTGCGGGTGAAACGGATACTATCGGCGTTCCCGCAAAGCTTCCCGAGGATTTTACATCGGGCAGCATAACGGCGGAGATATCCGTACAGGATCTGGAAGAGAGCGATACCGAAAACAACAAGGTATCGGCGGTGTTCGGCGGTGCCGACATGACCGTGAGCCTTAGGGGCGCGGCAATGCGCAAAACGGGCGCAATAAGTGTTGTTGCACAGAATATCGGCACAAAGGATGCCGAGGATGTCAAACTTGAAGTGACGGATGAAAAAGGCAGCCTTGTATACAGCGAAAACATCGGAAATGTCGAGGCAGGCGAAAAGATCAAGGTAAAAGCGCAGGTAAGCGACGAGCTTGTAAAGACAAAGGATGATGTCGTGCTGACCGCAAGGGTAAGCTGCGGCGGCGAGGAGCTGTACGAATACAACAATGCCGATACGGCAGTCATAGAGTATGAGGAAATATCGGGCGGTGACGAAACGGCCTATGTTTACGGTGATGCGGATGCGGACGGTCTTATAACCGCTACGGATGCGTCACTCGTACTGCAAAAGACCCTGATAGACAAGACCGTACTTCCTATACAAAAAAAGACGGATGATTGGATGAAATATATAAATGTCGATGGTGATGCGGGCATAACCGCCTCCGATGCGGCACTTATACTGCAAAAGACCCTGACCGACAAGGTAAGGTTCCCCGCAGAAAACCAATAAAAAAGCCGCAGGCGAAATGTGATATGTACCCTCTTTACTGGACACCCAGTAAGGAGGGTATTTTTTATGCGTTATACTTATGAATTTAAGAAAGAGTGTGTGGAACTTTATCGACAAGGACAATGGGCTGAATGCCCGGAAGGCATTTCAGAAAAGGAAT
>JAFYGI010000056.1 GCA_017543265.1 Bacillota bacterium
CTCGGCCGGGTTTCCCCATTCGGATATCTCCGGATCGCTGGCTATGTGCGCCTACCCGAAGCTTTTCGCAGCTTTTTACGTCCTTCATCGGTTCTTGATGCCAAGGCATTCACCCTTTGCTCTTATTAGCTTGACCTATAAACAAAAAATTTAATTCAGAAGAAAAAATTCTTTCACGCCCCCGCAGGGGTGATTTTTTAGCGTTTAGCAGAATTTTTTGAACTTGTTCAAAAAAACTGCGTAGCGTTTACAAAAAATCAAGTGGAATAATTTTTTCTTTCCTCAGCTTTTTTGTTTCTGCCTCGTATGCCAATACCTTTTCAATCAAAAGTATCAACATATTCGTTTACATTGAGATATGATATATGAGAATTAAATCAACGGAAAAACTTTTAACTTAGTATTTACTAAAATAGTTTTTGTTTAACTTTAATTCATCTTTTGGTTTACATTGTAAACCTCAATGTCGTTGTGTTTGTATTCAGTTTTCAAAGTGCATTCAACAGCTTATTCAAGCCATTTTTTATGCCATCCTCTCGAACAGCACTTAATTATAATACCATATCGTTCTGTCTTTGTCAACACCTTTTTTCATTTTTTTTATTTTTTGTTTTTTACTCCCAAAACAAAAAAACGCGTTCTTGCGGTATCGTATAAATATCCGCAAAAACGCGCCTTAATACAAATTATTTTGCCGCCAGATACAGTTTCTCCACCGCATCCCAGTCAACTATGTCAAAAAGGTCATTCACATAGCTGGCGCGGAGATTTTTGTACTTTAAATAGTAGGCGTGCTCCCATACGTCAATGGTAAAGACAGGCTTGTTGCCCGTACCGAGGCTTATGGGATTGTCCTGATTGGCCGTTGCACTAAGCACAAGACTGCCGTCGGGCGCAACGCTGAGCCATGCCCAGCCCGAGCCGAATTGACCTGTTGCAAGCTTTGATATCTGCTCCTTAAAAGCATCAAAGCTGCCGAAAGTCTCGTCTATTTTCTTTGCCAGCTCGCCCTTTGGCACACCGCCGCCGTTTGGCGAAAGCGTGGAAAAATACAGATTATGGTTGTAATAACCGCCGCCCTGATTTCTGAGCCCCGTGCGAAGCTCCTCGGGTGCCTTGTCAAGGTTTGCAAGCAGCTCCTCAACAGGCATATCCGCCATGCCCGCCTTTTGTGCCAGCTCGTTAAAGGCCTTTGTATAAGCCGCATGATGCTTGCCGTGATGAGTTTCCACGGTAAGTGCATCGATAGTCGGCTCCAGAGCATCCGATGCAAAAGGCAATTCGTACTGTTTGAACATAAAGATACCTCCTTTTTTTATCGGGCTTACGCCCTTTTGGCGAAAAACAGGTTTTTCGCCGTAAATGTGTATTTGCGTTAAATTGGTAAAGCTACGGAGTAAACATTGGTTTTTAGCTTATGCTGCCGCCGTCCTGTGTTTCTCCGTCAACGGTGAGCAGACTTAATGTGCCATTTTCGTCCTCTGCGGCAAGTATCATTCCCTCGCTTGTATACTTGCCCTTGAGCATTTTTCTGGGCGCAAGGTTGGTAACGACAACTACCTTTTTGCCGACCATCTGCTCGGGCGTGAAATACTTGGCAATGCCCGAAAGTATGGTGCGTGTTTCGCTGCCTATCTTTACCGTGGACTTCAAAAGCTTGCTGCTTTCCTCCACCTTTTCGCAGGCAAGTATTTTGCCTACCTTCATCTGTACCTTGCAAAAATCATCTATTGTAATGTATTCTTCCTTGGCTTCCTCTTTTTTATCCTCGGTCTGCTTAGGCGCGTTTGCTGCCTCGTATGCCTCCACCTTTTCCTTGAACTTCTCGGGGTCTATCCTTGCAAAGAGCATTTCGGGCTTTTCAACCACCTTATTGCCCGACGGATATTCGCCGAATTTATCCAACGAATCAAGCTCCCTTGCCGATGTATTGAGCTGTGCAAGTATTTTTTCCGAAGTTGACGGCATATAACTTGCAAGCAGGTTTGCACCTATGGAAATACCCTCCGCAAGGTTGTAAAGCACCTGCGCAAGTCTCGGCTTGTTGGCCTCGTCCTTGGCAAGTACCCAAGGCGCGGTCTCGTCGATATATTTGTTGCAGCGTTTGAATACATTGAATATCTCCGTTATTGCATCGGCAACACGAAGCTTTTCCATTTTTTCCTCAACGATACCCTTTGCCGCGGTAACAACGCTGATAAGGTCGTCGTCCACAGGCTCGGAAACGCCCGTATTTTCAACAATGCCGCCGAAATATTTATTGCTCATGGAGACCGTGCGGCTGACAAGGTTGCCCAGCACGTTTGCAAGGTCGGAATTAAAGCGCTCTACCATAAGATCCCACGAGATAACACCGTCGTTTTCAAAAGGCATTTCGTGCAGCACAAAATATCTTACTGCATCCACACCGAAAAAGTCCACCAGAGTATCGGCATAAAGCACGTTGCCCTTTGACTTGCTCATTTTGCCGTCACCCTGCAAAAGCCACGGATGGCCGAACACCTGCTTGGGAAGCGGCAGATCAAGTGCCATAAGTATAATGGGCCAATAAATGGTATGGAAGCGGATAATGTCCTTTCCGATAAGGTGAAGGTCGGCAGGCCACATCTTTTTGAACAGGTCGCTGCAGTTGCCGTCACAGTCGTAGCCGATGCCCGTGATATAGTTTGAAAGCGCATCCAGCCATACATAAACGATGTGCTTGTCATCAAAATCAACGGGTATGCCCCACTTAAAGGATGTTCTTGACACGCAGAGATCCTGAAGACCGGGCAGCAGGAAATTGTTCATCATTTCGTTTTTACGCGAAACGGGCTGTATAAACTCGGGGTGAGTGTTGATATATTCGATAAGTCTGTCTGCGTACTTGCTTAATTTAAGGAAATACGCCTCTTCCTTTGCGGGAGCGACCTCGCGTCCGCAGTCGGGGCATTTGCCGTCCACCAGCTGCGACTCTGTCCAGAAGGACTCACAGGGTGTACAGTAAAGGCCCTCGTAATGACCCTTGTAGATATCGCCCTGTTCGTAAAGCTTTTTGAATATCTTCTGGATCTGTTTTTCGTGATAGTCGTCCGTTGTTCTTATAAACTTGTCGTAGGATGTGTCCATAAGGTCCCAAAGACCCTTGATGGTACCCGCAACATTATCCACGAACTGCTTTGGCGTAATGCCCGCATCGGCAGCCTTTTGCTCTATTTTCTGGCCGTGCTCGTCTGTACCCGTCTGGAAAAACACCTCATAGCCCTGCGCCCTTTTAAAACGCGCAATGCTGTCGGCCAGCACGATCTCATAGCTGTTTCCTATATGCGGCTTGCCCGATGTGTAGGCAATAGCCGTTG
Source organism: Bacillota bacterium (assembly GCA_017543265.1). Lineage (GTDB taxonomy): Bacteria > Bacillota > Clostridia > Lachnospirales > CAG-274 > RGIG4310. The sequence goes on from JAFYGI010000056.1 coordinate 3,339, forward strand.
TGATATAATACTTTCCTCTGTTTGCCATTATTTTATCCTTCTTTCGATAGTGTTTTTATTTCACCGTTGTCTGCTCGGTGTTTTCGTCTTCAAAATATCCAAGCGAGCGCATATATTCGGCCGCCGCAGAGCCTGTGGCGTATGTGCCTATATCGTTGAAATAGTTTTCGCTTGCAAAATAAGCCTCGGGAACGATACCGCTTTGGGCATCTTTTATATCCTGTGCCGAAAGTGTGAAGTTGTCATGCGGCTTTTGTGCATCATCACACAAAGTCTGCCTTAAATTTAAAAATTTGTCGCCGAACTCCGCCGAAAGTGCTTCCTCAACCGCCTTCAACTGCGCAAGGTCGCCCCTTACGGGACCCATAACGATATATTTGTCGTTGCCCTCGTCAAGGTTGTCCGCCATAGCCCTGTATACGCTTACGGTCGCCTCGGGATCGGCAAAAAGCTCGTCGCTGCCGACAAAGAATACCGTTATATCGCTAAGGCGCAAATTCATGCCCCTGGTATATACCACCGCGGGCTCCATTATCATAGTACGTTCGCCGCTTGTCGAGCGCGTAAAATACAGCTTGTCGTTCATTTTCGATATCATGCCCTCTACCCCGCCTATCGTGCATGGGTTAAGGCCTGCGTTTTTGGACATATCCAGCTGCATTTTTTCGCCGTTGACGTTATTGAGTGTTATCTCCGACGGTGTTTTGTCCTCGGGTATGATAAACGGCGTGACCATAATGGGTATGCCGCCCTCACGCCCCGCAACGGCCATAAGGGTATCATTGTCGGAGGCGATATTGTATACCGTGCAGTTAAGCTCCGACGCAAGCACACCCGCGTAGGATGTCGCGCTTGCATCCGCAGTCAGCGTAAAGCTGTCGCCCCAGCAGGACACGGGCGTGGGCTCGTTTATCATGCTGTGCGGCATACCCTCCGTCTGGTTGGGATTTGCATCCACATCGTCGGTCTCATTTACATAATTTGCCATTACCTTGTAGTAGTTGTCGGGCACATCCTGCGACACATCCCTGCGTGTCATAGCCTTTACGGCAATAAACACCGACATAACGACACCCGCCGCCACCAGCACGGCAACTATCGTCCTGTCGCCCGCAGACATCCGCACCCTTCTTTTGGTGCGCTCCTTCGTATTATCGCGGTTTCTTTTCAATGCGGCCTTTTTGCCGTCACTAAGCTTCACTTTTTATATTCTCCACCATTCTGTATTTGATTTTTGGCAGCCATAAACTGTCATTTATATAGCATATCATATTTTTTACTCTTTTTCAAGACCATTTATTCCAAAACAAGACCTGTAAAGGCATTGGTCTATGCCAAATGCCTGTATCTGTCTGTCAAGCGCCTGTTTTTTGTCGGCATCGAACGCTCTGCCCGTCTTTACCGCCCTGATCATGATGTTTTTGGGTGTATGCTCCATGTCGATAAACTCCATGACATCGGTTTTATAACCCATTATCTCCAATATCTGCGCCCTTATTCCATCGGTAAGCAGGGCCGCAAATCTTTCCTTTAATATGCCGTGCCGCGTAACAACGGGCAGGCTTTCGGCCGTAAGCTGCTTATTGAGCTCATGCTGACAGCATGGCACACTCATTATCACCCTGCAGCCCCACCTGATACCGTGATACATGGCTATATCCGTTGCGGTGTCGCAGGCATGCAGCGTGATTATCATGGCTATATCGCTGTTGTTATTGTCAATATCCGCAATATCCTTGTTGTAAAATTCAAGGCCGTCAAAGCCAAACTCACGCGCCAGCTTATTGCAGTGCTCCACCACGTCTTTTTTAAGGTCAAAGCCCATTATCCTGACGTTTTTACCCTTTATCTCGTTAAAATAATGATACATGGCAAAGGTGAGATAGCTTTTGCCGCAGCCCATATCCACTATCGTACAGTTTTCGGGCAGCTTGTCCTCTATATCTCTGAGCATTTCAAGAAAACGGTTTATCTGGCGGAATTTTTTCTGCATACCGCTTGTGACGTTCCCGTCCCCGTCCATAATGCCAAGGGCAGTCATCCACGGCACAGCACGGCCGCCGAGGATATAATTTTTGCGCCTGTTATGCTCCTTTTCGGAGAAAACGCTGTAATTGACATTTTGCTTAAGACCCGTTATTTTAAACTGCTTGTCCTTGTTCATAAGCACGGTAAGCAAAACATTGCCCTTTATGGAGCACTGCTTCAGTCCCGCATCGCGCATGACCGACAAAAGGCGCTGTATAACGCCGTCCCACGCGGTATTCTCGTGCGTGACCTTGTTGTCGGCATAAAACTGAAACTGATATACGGTCCCGCCCTTTGCCTGCATTTTTTGTATTTTTACCTTTTTGAGCGCCTGTGAGCGCACCGCGGGGTTGCTTATGACCGCCTCTTCGATATCGGTGACGCGCTCGCTTAATTTAAGCAGCGCTTTGTCCATTTCTTCCATATCAATACCTGCCTTTTGGGTTATATATAAAAATATAGCACATTTTGCCCCGTTTGGCAATATGCTAAAATTTTTAAGGAAATGTATGTATGCCGCGGCGCTTGTGACCTGCGGTATTTTTGCAAAAAATAAGGCCGCACAAATGCGGTCTTATTTTGTACACTTTTTTTACTTAAAGCAGCTTCCGCCGATAAATTCGCGCAGCAGGGAATTGGGCGGTACCAGTTCACTGTTGAGCGGCAGAAAGCTGTTAAGGAATTTAAGCAGGCGGTTTGCCTCTGTATATTCCCTGCTGTCACGCTGTACGCGGAAAAGCACGGGCTCAACCAATGTCTTTATAACGCAAAGCTCGTAAATAAGGGCTGAGTTAAAGATAACATCGGCATTTTCCTGATAAGGATAAATATTTTTTTCCTCACCGTCAAGCACCATAGGCCATATTTCTATCGTCTCGCCGGCATCAAAGCCGCGTGTGCGGAAATCCCTGACCATACGCCTTAAAATACGGGTATCCGTGGTGGGTATACGGTTATGCTCGTCAAGATTGAGCTGTGTAAGGGCGGAAATATATATCCTGTACACAACATCCTCGGGCAGCTCGTTGGTGAGCTGCGGATTAAGGCCGTGTATACCCTCGATTATAAGCACATCGTTCTTTTCAAGGCTTATTGTCCTGCCCGGCTGACGCTTGCCCGTGATAAAATTAAACTCGGGCAGCTGCACCGTCTTGCCCTGCAAAAGGTCATTAAGATTTTCGTTGAACAGGTGTATATCGAGTGCCTCGAGATTTTCAAAATTCTTTTCGCCGTTTTCGTCTGGCTCGATCTTGTCCTTGTCAAAGTAATAGTCGTCCAGAGAGATAAGCTGCGGCTTTTTGCCGTTTACACGCAGCTGCACGCCAAGGCGTTTCGCAAATGTGGTCTTGCCCGAGGACGACGGCCCCGCCACAAGCACTACCTGCTTGTTCTGCGTGGTTATGGCATCGGCTATCTCCACAAGCTTTTTCTCGTGCAGAGCCTCACACACCAATATAAGGTCGCTTATTTTGCCGCTGCATATTATTTCGTTAAGTGCGCCTACGGTATCCGCCTGCAAAATATTTGACCAGCGGTTGCACTCGTCAAATATGGCGCATATCTTTTTATAGTCCTTCATGGGACAAAGCTGTCCCGGAGCGTGGGGATCCTCTATCCTCAAGATAAAGCCGCCGTTGTACCTTACCAGATCAAACACCTGTATAAAGCCCGTTTCGGGCACGAGCGGTCCGTAAAGATACTCGTAAAAATTGCCCGCCTTGTATATGCTGGCGCTTTGTGTTTTTATATATTGCAGCGCTTTTATGCGATGCTCGAGACCGTATTCCTTGAATATCATCCTGGCACGCTCAATGGGCACGGTCATTTTTTCTATTTTAAGGTTTTCCCTTACTATCCGCTTCATTTCCGTCTTTATTTCGTCAAGCTGCTCCTGTGTAAGCTGCTCGCCCTTGTTCTGGCAGAAAAGGTTGCGGTTTACGGTATGTTCCGTCCATATCATGGCCTTATTGCCAAGCACGCGGTTGGCCGCCATAAGCATAATAAGTACGGCGCTTTTCTGGTAGCAGCGCAGGCCGTAGCTTGTTGTTATGTCCATGAACTCCACCTTTGACGGATACATGATCTTTGTTGTAAGCTCGCATATCTCGCCGTTTACCGTGGCAAGCAAAATATTCTCACCGCGGCTTTTGGCAAGCGCGACAAGATCCTCGCCCTGCTCCAGCTCCACCGTTCTTTTGTCGTTTAATACTGTTACGGGAATTTTCATACAGTCACCCCTTTTTAAAAGAATAAATCTGTTATTAATATTCTTAAACCTATTATTATAAGCACTATACCGCCGATACACGCCGAATATTTTTCAAACCTGCTGCCTATGCTTTTGCCCGCAAGCACGCCCACAAAGCTGAGCACAAAGGCAACAATGCCGATTATGGCAGACGACAGCCATATATTTACATTGTCCGTAAGTGCAAAGCTGACACCGACAGCCAGCGCGTCTATACTGGTGGCAACAGCCAGCATGACCATATTTTTTACCGACATGATGCGTTTTTCGTCCGCCTCTTCATCGGTCTTTTCGTCATCGTCCTGTCTGCTGTCCCATATCATTTTTCCGCCTATAAGCGTAAGCAGGCCAAAGGCCACCCAATGATCGACCATTTCTATATAGCTGCCAAAGCCTATGCCGCAAAAATAGCCTATTATCGGCATAAAAAACTGAAAGCCGCCAAAGTAAAGGCCAAACACGGCCGCGTGACCCGCATTTGCCTTTTTGAGCGCCAGACCGTTTGACGCGGACACCGCAAGTGCATCCATAGCAAGACTTACCGCAATGATAAATATTTCAACTAAACTCATTTAAGATCTCCCCAAAAGATATAAGGCCGCCTCCGCAGAAACATCGTTTGCATGACCATCGCGAAGGCACCCATAAAATTTTATGCACCTGCGGCAATTTTAAGCACCGCAGCCGCATCGTCGCCGTCTACAACCCCGTCGGGCTCGGCATCCGCATTGGCAAAGCCCTGCTCGTCAAGCTCAAAGCCGCCGTTTATGTACTGCAATGTCTTAACGGCATCCACCACATCCACGGTGCCGCTTTTATCCGTGTCACCGAGAAGAGTTGCCTTGGGCACACGTCTTTCGACATCGGGCAGGGAAACATAAAAATCTCTGTCCGCCGCCGCATTTGCCGTCATCATATACACCGACGAAATGCTGCTTATGCCGTTTTGCGCAACAGCCGAAAGCTCTATGTTGTCGCCGACACAAAGCTTGACCGTGTTTGTGTCGATATCAACGATAAATCTGTAGTTGTATGTATTTGTGCCGAGCGCCGTTCCCGAGCTTACATAGCCGCCGTTTATAAAAAGCGCGATATGCTTGCTGCCGCTTTTATCTGTGGAGAAGGCGGCACTCAGGGCATTTCCGCTGCCGTCCTTTCCCTTTATCTGTATAAAGCTCCATGTGCCCGCCGACTTTGTGGGGCGGAATGTACCGCTTATCTCGACGATACCGCTTTTTTGTGCCCTGAACGGCACATCCCACTGCGTTGTTGCATTGCTTGATGTGTCATGCACGAGATATGTGCCGTCACTTTGCTTGGTAACGGTATTTTCACCGTTTTTCTCAGTTTCGCCGCTGCCGAGGAAGTAGGAAGCCTCCGGCTCGTACACGGTAACGGGTATAAGCTTTGTCTCCGTTTCGGGCTCCGGGGGTGTGGGGTCGTCACCGGACTCCGCCGCAGCCCCCTCCTTCATAACGCCCGCCTCATCCGTACAAGTCTGCTTTGCCTGCTCTGCACTCTGGAGCAGCGTTACGTTGCTCTTGCCGTTTTTATAGTAAAACAGGCTTGAATTTGTATCAAAATTGGGATAGGGATTTTCATTTCCGGAAACGGTATATGTATCGTCCCTTGATGCTGCCGTATATATAGTGCTTGTTTCGGCTCTTTTGCCGCTGTTTGAAAGCACATCGTTATACGACTTTATAACTGCGCTGCCGTAACCGCTTATTTTCCTTGTAACGTGCGCATATGTACATTTTTCAAAATAGTTGGCTTCGGATAATATCCACGCATTTGCCCTTGCATCTATACAGGTGCCGCAATTTGAAAAATAATTGTTGTAGCTGTGCATATTTGCCTGCCTGATAAGCGGCATACGCGCAGATACGTTGTTAAAGTAGTTGTGATGCCATGTGATATGGTACTGCTTTACATCGTTGTCATTGCCGTTTAACGATGTCTTGTGGCAGTCGTTGAAACGGTTGTAGGAGTATGTTACATTTTCCCCGTAAGCAAGGTCTGTGGAGCCGTCGCCCTCCGCCTTGTCCTTGTCGTCGCAGTAAAGCTCGTTAAGGGGCGCATTGTAGCCCACATCAAAGGTACAGTTGTGGAGCCATACACGGCTGACATTGCTGCTTGATGTGCCGATAAAGCTGCACGCATCCTCGGGGTATTTGTCAAAATGCAAGTTTCTTGCTTCTATATTGCTGCACTTTTTAAAAGTAAAGCCCCATCTGAGGATAGTTGCATCGGTGCCTACGCCCTCAATGGTCACATTTGATATGCCGTCATATGTATCCAGCATATTAAGGTAGGTATCCTTGCCCTTTGTCCATTTGCTGGTAAGGTTATTTATTGATGTGATGCCCGAGTTTTCGGAGCAGTCCTGCGTGGGGGCATCGGACGAGTCCAGATACCAGCCGCGTGTTTCCACGGTACCGATAAAGCGCACGATAAGGGGATATGACCTTTTTGTTTGAAGTATTTTTGCTATACCCTTTGCGCCGTCGAGCGTGACCGTATTTTTATTTTCGTTTGTAACGTAAATAATTTTTGCGTTTGTTTTGGGTGTGCCGTCGTCGTTATACGCGCCAACGCCCACACCGCCTGCGCCGAAATGCGCATAGCCCGAGCGGTCAAAGCTGTCGGTGTAGACATTTTCCTTTGTAAGCTCGGTGCCGTCGTTAAGCACTACCTTTATATCGTAGCTGCCCTGTGCGATACCCGGTATATCCACACGACCGCCGCCATTGCAGCTTCTAACAAGCTCGCTGTCAACTGCTGTATAGTTGCTCTCGCCGCTTTTTTTGTAGTAGGCCTTTGCCTTTGCCGCGCTGCTGTCGTTTGTCCATGTCATATAAATACACTCATGCCAGCCGCCGCAGGTGGCTATCTGCGATGCCGCATGGACAGTCACCGCATTTACGCACGAAAATAACATTGTTATACTTAACAATAGTGCTGCTGTTTTTTTCATTTTTTCCTCCGCTGTCTTACGACTCCTCAAAAAGCTCGCCGAGAGCTTTCAGCTTTCTTTCCTGCTCCGCCTTTTTAGCGGCCTCGGGATCGGGTACGGTCAGGGGCGTATCACCCAGCTCCGAATCAAAGTCGTCATCGTCGAAATCATCATCGTCGAAATCGTCATCGTCATCGAGATCGTCGTCAAGCTTTTCGTCAAGTTCCTCATCGTCATACTCGTCAAACTCATCCTCAAAGCCGTTTGCATAGTCAAACTCCACCTCGTCACGGGCAGACTGCTTGCCGCTGTATTTTACCTGCTTCTTTTCGGGCACGTCGTCCTTGTCGAAAATATCCTCTTCCAGCATTTCAAGCTCCGCCATAAGGGTATGCTTTATCCTTGTTCTTAAAAGCTCATAGCTTTTTTTAAGGCCGTATATTTCCTTTTCAAGCTCTTTTTTCTGTTCAAAGGTCTTTGCAACAAGCTTTTCCGCCTCTATCTCCGCCCTGTCCAGTATGTTGTCGGCCTGTTCCTCGGCCATGTCTTTGGTATCCTTGGCCGCCTTTTCAGCCAGCTTTATAGAGCTGCGGATAGCGTCCTCCATACTTTCAAAGCGCTTGATGTTCTCCTCCAGCATTGCTACCTTGCTGTTAAGCTTAACATTGTCCCTGAACACCTTTTCGTAATCGACGAGCAGCTTATCTATAAATTCGTCTACCTCATCAACGGAATATCCCAGTGCCACCTTTTTAAACTGTAAATTTTCTATATCGCTCGGTGTCAACATTGGTATCATCCTCCTTTTATTTATATATTTCCACGGTAATAAGTATTCTGTCTTTTTTGGTCTTACCGTTTATTTCCTTTATAACAGCCCTACCGCTGCCGCGCAGAGTGATAATATCGCCCTCTGCGACCTGCTTTGACGGCGAGCTTTCGCCCAGCCAGTTTATATAGGCCTTTTCACCCTTTATCAGCTCCGCCACCCTTGTCCTTGACAGGTTGAAGCAGCCGCCGAGCACCGCATCGAGCCGCAGCGAAGCTACGGTCATTTTTTTCTCGTTTGGCGCACTTACGGGCGGACTGTAGCTTTCCAGCAGCCCTGTACGCACCTTTGTATGCCCGACATATTCAAGGTTTGCCGCTATATAGTCCGCTATGGAGCTGTCGGCGTAGACCACCGCACGCTCATCCTCGACTATTATATCGCCGACCTTATCCCTTGTTATGCCAATCCCCAGCACGGAACCCAGAAAATCGCGGTGCGTAAGCCCCTTTGAAAATCTGGTAAAGCAGATCTCAACGGGCGTTATGGGAAAATCCTCTGCTGCAAATTCCATATAATCGGGCAAAAAGCCTATCATCCTGCGCTCCGCGCCCTCATAGCCGCCGTATGTCACGGCCTGCATACCGCAAAACCCCACCATATCCATAAGGCGCTTTAATTTAAAGGGGTCGAAAAACGCCGTATATGCGGGAATATTTTTTCTCTGTGCAGCAGCCGCCTTGTCAAGCGCACGCGCATATGCCGTTTTTTCGTCGCTGTCAGAGATGTTTTTCAACAGTTCTTCCTTATTAAGCATAATAAACCTCAATGCAGCATACTGATAACCACCTGCTCGATGCCCGAAAGCAAAAGCATGGCAATAATGGGCGAAAAGTCCAGCATACGCATACTTCCGCCTATGGGCGAGCGTGCTACCATATTCCTTACGGGGCCGAGTATAGGCTCCGTAATGCTGTACATAAGCTTATAAAACGGATTATCCCTGCTTATCGGGAACCATGACATGATACAGCGTATAAGTATGGCATAATCCAGTATATTTATAAAAGTGACCAGCACTTCCGAAATAATACTCATTTGTTCGGCCTCCTGTGGCTTTTTATCTCAGATATGTCAATTCCAGCGCATTTGTGCGCAGGTCTTCCTTAAGCTGACTGCTTATCTCCACATCAAGCGGGCAGATAACGAATATCTCACCCGATATAAGCTGTATCGTGCCGTCAAGGGCATAGTTTGCGCCGCACAAAAAGTCGCTTATTCTCTGCGCAGTATCATGCTCCACATTTTCAAGATTTACTATTATGGTCTTTTTCTGTTTAAGCTGTGCGCAAAGCTCGCCTGCCTCCTCCATGCTTTTGGGGGTTGCGACAAGCACCTGCATATTTACGTTTGTGTTGATGTTCATCACCCTTGCCGAGCGGCTTGATGATGAAGACCTTGGTGCCTGCTGGAGATTTATCGTATTTTTTAACAGGGACGTGCGGGCGGGCGCAGCCGAACGTGCCGAGCCCGAGCTGCTTCTTGACGATGCTGTCTGCTGCGAAGTGCGCGTTGTCCTGTAGGAGCGGATAGGCGGCAGGGTATAATCGTCCTCTGCCTCGTAATCGTCCTCAAAATCATCATCGTAATCGTCGTCGTAATCATCGTCGTAATCCGCGCCGCTTACAAAGTTTTTCAGTTTGTCCCATAATTTTTCTGCCATTTTAAAGTTTCCTCCCAGTACAAAAGTGTTTTTGCATATCCAAGGCACCTTTGAAAACCATCACTTTGCCGTGTATTCAAAGGCAGCCTTTATTATTTATTGCCGTAATCCCTTGCGCCGAATATGCCCGTGCCTATGCGCACGATATCCGCGCCCTCCTCCACGGCGACCTCATAGTCGTTTGTCATGCCCATAGAAAGGTGCTGCATATCGACATTGGCGTAATTTTTGCTTTTTATCGTTTCAAACAGTTCTTTCATCTGCCTGAAATATTTTCTGTTGTTTTCGGGTACGGGGTCATAGGGCGCGACCGTCATAAGACCCTTTACGCATATATCGGGCAGACTGCCGAGCTGCGCCGCAAGCTCCTGCGCATCCTCCGGACGCACACCGTGCTTCGACTCCTCGCCCGCCATGTTTACCTCGACCAGCACATCCATAACGCGCCCCGCCTGTGCGCTGCGCCGCGAGATCTCCTCGCCCAGCTTAAGGCTGTCAACGGAATGGATAAGCTTTACCTTGTCGGCTATATATTTGACCTTGTTGGTCTGCAAATGCCCTATAAGATGCCATTGTACGCCCGGTATCTCGTCGTATTTGGCCATTATCTCCTGCACACGGTTTTCGCCCAGCTCCGTACAGCCCAGCGCCACCGCTTCCTTTATACGCGGTATATCTATTGTTTTCGATACCGCAAGCAGCAGTATATCCTCACGTTTTCTGCCGCTTTTTACGGCGGCTGCCGTTATTTTTTCTTCTATGTCTTTAAGATTTTGCGCTATACTCAAAAAATATTCCCCCTTAGCTTATCAGCTTTTGCTGTTTCTGGATATTCCTTGTATCGGTAACTATGCGGTCATACAGCTTTATATTGGTATTTACCGCAGGATCCAGCACCGTATAGCTTGCATTTGAGGACGCATTGTCAAGATTTATCCTGCAAAACTCCGCAATGCCCGTATTCATCACAAAAACTCCCTTTACGGTAACAACGTCCTTTATTGTAAAGGTCTTGCTTTTATCATCGGACATAACAAGCGTATCCCCGACATTTATCCTGTTTATGTCAAAGGGTATGTAGGTCACGCCCTCCTCCGCATTGGTGCCCGCAGGCACAACGTCAAGCTCCGCATAGGTATCATCGCCCGTTTTTTTGTACAGCTTGTTGTTTTGCACAAAATCGCTTGCCACTTTGAGCATCGTCTGCTCCACAATGGCATTGTTGGGTATTTTAAGGCCGTTCATCACCTTTGAGGTCTCAAAACTTATGCCGCGCACATTTATAAAATCAACCAGATATTTTGTGGATCTGAGCACGGCAAGCGTAGTCTTTTCGCCTGTATTAAGGCTTGCCACCTGCATCTCTATCTCCCTTGTGTCGTCGTTGTCGGAACGGACATATATCTTCACGGTATCACCCACCGTCCAGTTTTCTATAAGGGTGTTTGGGATATAGGACACTATATACCACTCGTTCGAGCGCACCACCTTGAAAAGCGGTTCGCCCTCCTTCACGACCTTTCCGAGTACGCTGCCGCTTGTGCTGACATTGACATCTTTTTCGGTAAGGTCGCCCATAACATCAAAGGTGTACCTGCTTTCAAGGCCGTCCGAATAGCAGGATATAACGCCCGCATCCTTTGTTTCCACAGCATTTTTGCTTTCGCTTATCCTTGTCTGCTGCTGCGCACGCTGCTGTGCAAGCCCCGAAAGGCTGCCCGTTGTCTCGCTTAAAAGGCGTTGGTTCCTGTTGTCGATAAGCTTTTGTATATCGCTTTTCATGGCATATATAACGCTTACATCACCGCTTGTCAGCCTGAAAGCATAGTTATCCGCGCTTGCCTTTATCTGCGCATTATACTGCTTTACCTCATCGGAAACGGCGGAAACGCTTTCGCGTGTTTTCTGCATTTCCAGTATCTGCTCGTTTATTTCGTCAAGGTCCTCCTGCAGGCTTGCCACAGCCGCCGTATCCTGCACGGCGCAGACCTCCGTATTGGCCTTTACCTTTTCCGTATCGGCCACATTAAACACCGCCTCGCCTGCGGCAGGTGATGTGTAGAGCACCTCATCGCGCACGACAACGCCCGTGCATACCTTGGTGCTGTCTATACTGCCGTATACGACCGTATCGTTTGCGGGCACCGATTTTTGCAGATATTTTATCGCATAGCTTACACCGTAAACTATCATCAGCAAAAATACACCTATTACCAGCATTACAGCCACCGCAGCCACCGTGCGGCGTTCCTCGCGCTTTGTTTTGCTTACATCTGCGCCCTCGTCCTTGGGCGGCAGAAAAACGCCCTGCAGTCTCGGCGCACCCTTTGACGGCATCAGGCCGCGCTTGCCCTTGTTTGACCCGCGCTCACGCTGTTCATCCTTTGTGCGGCGCGTGTGTTCCTTTCGGCTGTATACCTGTTCTCTTATCTCGGTTCGTCTGTTTTTCTTTTCGGGACCCTTTTTGCCGTTCCTCTCATCCATAACACGCCTTAACAGTTCGTCGCGGTCGTGTATCTTTATACTGCGTGACGGATTTCTTTTGCTGTCTGCATCCCGTCGTCTTCTCGCCATGTTATCATCTCCAAAACTTGCTGTATGTTATATTCCGCTTTTAAAGCGAATAATATATAAAAAACAATAAGCATACCTATATGAATAGTCCAAAAATAAATATACCTCAATTTATTATACCAGTATTTATCTTATTTTTCAATGCCATAATGATAATATTTCCCAAAGAAATTTTTTTGGGGGCAAAAAACGGCCTTGAAATTTGGTTTAACACCGTAGTTCCGTCGGTTTTGCCGTTTATGATAACGATAAATATACTTGTCGGTCTGGGTGTGCCGCGGGTAATCGGCAGGCTGATACAGCCCGTAACGCTGCGGCTTTTCCGTCTGACGGGCACGCAGGCCTTTGTGCTTCTGGTCGGCCTTACGGCGGGGTTCCCGCTCGGGCTGAAGCTGACGGCACAGCTTTACCGCAGCGGCGAGATAACAAAGCCCGAGGCATACAGGCTTATGCTTTTTTGCAACAATGCCGGGGCAATGTTTGTCACGGGCACGGTGGGCGCAGGCTTTTTCAGCAGCGCAAAGGCAGGATATTACATACTTTTGTGCGGTGTTTTGTCCGTATTTACCTTGGTATGCCTGTCGGGGATATTTTCCCCCGCAGCCGCTCCCGCACATACCCCCGTACACATAAAGCACTTCGATCAGGCGCTGCTTTCCTCCGCAATGGAAAACGCAGGCAGGGCGGCACTTTTTATAGGCGGGTACATAATTTTATTTTCCGTACTTATGCAGGTATGCGATACCCTGCACCTTTTTGACGCTCCCGCGCGTGTCCTTGCTTTGCTTGGCCTTGACAAGCAGCTTTCAAGGGCGGCTGCGGCGGGCTTTTTTGAAATGACCAACGGCTGCCAATATGCTGCGGGCGGCGGCAGGGCAAACATCATTACCGCAGCGGTGCTCTGCGGCTGGGGCGGGCTGTCCGTACACGCACAGAGCATACAGTTTCTCGGCGGCACGGATCTAAGCTGCATACCCTATATCGCAGGCAAGGCGCTGACAGCCCTGCTGTGCTTTTGCTATGCCGTTATACTGTGGGGCATTTTCCGGTAATCGGACAATTTTTCTGCCCGCTTATCTGTAAAAACTAACATTGACCCCCGCCGTTATCCGTGGTATTATATAGAGGACAGGTTTTTGAAAACAGAGGCAAAAGCCTCATACGAAAGGATGAAAAACATGAAAACAAAGCATATATTACCGCTGGGTGCCGCATTGGCGATGCTTTTTGCGGGCAGCGTACATGCCGCAGATGTCAAGGTTTTTGTTGACGGCGAGCAGATAATATTCCCCGATGTTCAGCCCACGATCATAGAAAGCCGCACCTATGTACCGCTGCGCGGTGTATTTGAAAAGCTTGGCTATAACATAGAATGGGACGACAGCACAAAGACCGCAGCACTCACCAACGAAAAAACGGCCGTTTACGCAAATGTAAATGACCTGCGCATAGAGACCGACAGCTACAGGCGCGCAGTCGGCAACGGACTTTACCCCATAATAATCGACGGCAGGATGATGCTCCCCGTGCGTGCGATAAGCGAGGCTTCGGGCTGTGATGTCACATGGGATGCAAATACCCATTCCGTAGGCATATTTACGGAGAGTGAAGCTCCCTCCGATTTCACCAATCCGCAGGGCAGCGGCACCAAGACCGAGGAAGATTATATAAACGGCGCATACGCACTTTGCGACGAGATAAAACATATTGCGGCAAAGGGCAATAACGCGGCGCTTTTGCGCTTTCTCGGCAGGGGCTACGAAAACACCAAAAACTTTGAGATAACCACAACAAACAGCGCACTTATAAGGGAGACGGCAAACAAGCTGTACGCAATGGATCCGCCCCCCGCCACGGCAGACATCCAGCCGTTTTTCAAGCAGTATGCGGATATACTCTGCCGCTTTGTTTCCATAACCGAGACCTACTCGCGTGAGGAATGCACAAAGGACGAGGCTATTGCGCAGATAGATGCACTCAAAGAGGAAAAGGACGAGCTGGCAATGCTGTTTTCCGTTGCGCTTAACGACTATTTCAAAGAAAAAAATGTATTTTATGAGGGCGTGTACGGCGATTATGTGCTGGATATGATGAAATAAAGCTTGAAATATATTTACTTTTGTGATATAATCGTTTATTGGCTAATACACAAGAAAGGATATTGAAATATGAGCGGACATTCCAAATTTGCTAATATAAAGCATAAAAAAGAAAAAAACGATGCAGCAAAGGGCAAAATTTTTACGGTCATCGGCCGTGAGCTTGCCGTTGCGGTAAAGGCCGGCGGCGCAGACCCCGCAAGCAATTCACGCCTGCGTGATGCCATTGCAAAGGCAAAGGCAAACAATATGCCCAACGACACCATCGAGCGCAGCATCAAAAAGGCTGCGGGCGACCTTGACGGCGTAAACTACGAGAATATCACCTACGAGGGATACGGTCCCAAGGGCGTTGCCGTTATCGTTGAGGTGCTTACCGACAATAAAAACCGTTCTGCCGCAAATGTAAGAAGCGCATTCACAAAGGGCGGCGGCAACATGGGCACAAGCGGCTGCGTTAGTTTTATGTTTGACGAAAAGGGTCAGATAATGATAGAAAAGGACGACGATATTGACGGCGACGAGCTTGAGATGATAGCAATCGAAGCAGGCGCAGAGGATATCATTGTTGAGGACGAGGGCTATGAGATAATCACCGCACCCGAGGACTTTTCCGCAGTGCGCGAGGCTATCGAGGCAGCGGGCATCCCCATGGCAGAGGCCGAGATAACCATGATACCCCAGACCTATACGGAGCTTACAGATCCCGACGACATCAAAAAAATGAACCGTCTTCTCGACCTTCTTGACGAGGACGACGACGTAAAGAATGTTTATCATAGCTGGGATGAGTAAGGAAATTTGCCGAAGGCAAAACCCCCCTATAAAAACAAAATCACCGCCCTTGCGTTGCTTGGGCGGCTTTTTTATTTTATATCTGCGGTATTTTTACCTTATCTGTCGGAAGTCCTTTGGATGTATAATTATCCTTTATGGAGTTAAGCTTATTATGTACGGCCTCCAGACTGTTATAGCCCGCAGGTTCGCCCATATTGTATGAAATACTGCCGTCGCTTTGCTTTGTTATATCGGAAACGGCTGTGTTAAGATACAGCTTTTGTGAATTACCGTTTTCTTCCTTTACGGTTATTTCGTATACGGTGTACAAAATATTGCCGTAGGTATTGATGCTTTCAGGCTTTCCGACAAACATCTGTCTTTCAACGACCTTAAGGTTTTCAAGCTTGCAGTTGGAACTTACGTTGAATGAACAGCCCGCAAAAAATCCCATACCGAATATAAGACCGTTGCTGCGTGATTTGCTTACCTCGGCCAAAACCTTGTCCGAAAGAGCATTTTCCAAATCATCGGTGTTTAAGCCCTCTATATCGTCAACCAATTCGGGAAGTCCCGATATTTCATACTCCTGCTCGGTTTTTGTAATATAAATTGCGGCATTGTCGGCTGCCTGCTCGTTATATTCGGCGGTTATTTTTAACTTATCGCCGTTTTTTAATTTGTTGTTTTCAAAATTGAATTTGACATACTGCTTTGTAAAGTCGGCGCAGTTTGCGGTATCCACCTTGGCACTGCCATTAGGCGATACCCCGTCGAAGCTCACGCCAAGCCCCTCAAACGGATCAAGCGGCTGCGCATCCGGCAAACCGTCGGCCGTTATTGAAAAATCCGTGTGTGTAAAACGTATGCCAAGGCTTTTTGCCGCCTCCTTGCTGTAGGTAAGCTTTACATTTACCTTGTCGCCGTTTGAAATATTTTCGGCGGGCAGGACATCTACCTTTACGCTGCTTTCAAAGTTTGTTATCGGGCCGAACATACTCCATTCGCTGCCGCCGTCCGCGACAAGTGACTGCACCATGCCGTAATTAAAATTTGCGTTTGCCTTTCCCTTTCCGTTTACGCCGCTTAATGTCACCGTTATTGCATCACGGGCATCAAGCTTTTTTCCGCCGCTAAGCAAAATCACGGCCGCAACAGCTGATATAACAGCGATCACGGCCACTGCAATAATAACTGTTTTTTTCTTGTTCATTTCTTTCTCCTTTATTTTTTTCTGACATTACAAACGGGGCGAGCCTGAAAAACAAGCCTTTCATTATCTTCCCCGTTCACATTTTACCATAACAAAATAATTTTGTCAATATCTATAAATACTATTAAATAATATCTATAACAACTTGAAGGGTATCTATAAATATAATACGTTTATGTATATAAACATTTAGGAGAAGGTTATGGACGAAAGCAAAAATAAAAACAGCGAAATATCGGTAAAGACCGGCGCAAGAATAAGATACTTCCGCGGCATAAAAAGGATGAGTCAGGAAGAGCTTGCACTTAATGCGGATATCAATCCCGCATATATCGGCCATATTGAAAGAGGATTGAAATGTCCCACGGTCGCTACGCTTGAAAAGGTTTGCAATGCACTTGGGATAACGCTGTCACAGCTGCTTGATTTCGAGGATAAGGGCATAAGCGGCTGTTCGGCGGCACAGCAAAGACTTTTGCTGGCTGTCAGCGCCCTTGATGAAAACGAGGTAGATGTCATTACCGAAGCTGTGGTTTCGATGCTTAAATTAAAAAAACAATGAAAAACGGCGGTACTGTTTCAGGTACCGCCGTTTGTGTAAAGATCATATTCTGTTTATTTTTTCAAGAAATCTTATCAGCTTGCCGCCCATCGGCACACTCACAAGATCGTCCCTTACAAAGCCCTTAACGGCTATCATGCCCGCCATATATCCAAGCATAGCTATAATCACCGCAAACAAGGTCGCAAAGGTGTTGCTTGGCATAAGCATATAGAAAAACCTGTATGCCAGAAAGCAGGAAACGCCCATTATCGCACTTGCCGCAGCAGGCTTTAGCAGCATACCCGTATAATCGGGTCTTACCCCCGTTGCCTTTACAAGCGCACGGAAGTTCAGCAAACTGGCTATCATATAGCAGACGGTCGTGCTTATTACCGCGCCCGCAACATTTATCTGCGGTATGGCTATCAAAAAATAGTTTACGGGTATCTTTGCAAGACTGCCCCACAGCGCATTGACCGCGGGAGCATTTACCCTGCCGAGTCCCTGCAAAACGCCCGTCGATATCTGACTTAACGCAAGAAAGATAACGCTAAGCGCACCCACACGCAAAAGGGTGCCGCCCTCGGGATGGTTGGGGAAAAGCATCATAAGTATCTGATTACCCAGAACACCCAGCCCCACTGCCGCAGGTATGGATATCATCATTGTAAGGCGAAGTGTTGTGTCCACCTTGGCCTGCACTATCTTGTGCTGTTTAAGTGCAAGGCTTGATGCAATACTGGGTATAACAGCCGTTGCTATTGCCGTGGATATAGACACGGGCAGGGTGGTCAGCGTTACATACTTGCCCGTAAGCAGGCCGTAAAGCGCATCCATTTCCTTGTCGGTATATGTACCTATAGCGGCAAGCCTGTCCTTTACCATCGCCATATCTATAAGGTTGGTCATTGAAAATATCGCCGTACCCGTAATTACGGGAATAGCTATCCTTAGCAGGTTTTTAAGTATCGTCCCGCCAGTCTCGGTCTTATAGCCGCCCTTGTCGCCCGCAAAAAGCGCCCTGCGGCTTCTTCTTGTCAAAAAATACGCAGCCAGCAGCGTAAACAAACCCGCAAGTGCGCCTATGCCCGTACCTGCCGTACCGCCCGCAGCGCCCCACGCTATCTTGTCGCCCAGCATGGCCTTCATAAGGTACCACGCCATAAAAACGCTGAACACCGCATTAAATATCTGCTCTATAAGCTGTGACACAGCCGTAGGCACGGTCGTGCCAAAGCCCTGGAAATAGCCGCGGTATACGGCCATTACAGACACGATGAAAACCGTCGGTGCAAGTGTCATTATGCAGTAAAAGCTTCTTTCGCTTTTTATAAGCGTACAAAACTCGGATGCGAAAACAAACATTATCAGCATACACAAAAAGCCCATTGCCGCAGCCGCCAGCATAGACACGCGGAAAATTTTTCTTGCATTTTTGTATTCCCCAAGCGCCAGCTTTTCCGCCACCATACGGCTTATAGCCACAGGCAGACCCGCCGAGCTCATAATAAGGAACATATTGTACAGATAAAAGCCCGCCGAATAAATGCCGTTGCCCTCGTCGCCTATCATATCGGTAAGCGGCAGACGGTACAAAAAGCCCAGCACACGCACCAACAAGCTTGCCGCCGCCAGTATCGCCGCCTGCTTTATAAAGCCCGTGCCCTTTTTTTCAGTTCCCGACAAAACGTTATCCTCCGTATATATCATATTCAGTCAGATCGGACCGATCTTCAATTTCACTTATAACTTTTCCTCTCAGAGGCTTATCCTATATATTATATATAAAATATTCCTTTTTTTCAATGGTTAATTCATTATTATCGGATTTTGTAATATAAATGAAACAAAAAAGAGGAAAACCTTTCGATCTTCCTCCTAATTGCTGCTGCCTGCTCAGCACCTTGCCGCTTTTCTTCTTGCAACGGGGTCAAGAAGCTTTTTCCTGATCCTCAGGTTTTCGGGTGTTACCTCCACAAGCTCGTCGTCTGTGATAAAGTCGATGCACTGTTCAAGGCTCATAACGATATGCGGTGTCAGTTTAAGCGCATCATCGCTGCCCGATGCACGGGTGTTGGTAAGCTGCTTTTTCTTGCAGACATTTACCTCCATGTCGCCTGTTCTTGCATTTCTACCGACTACCATACCGCAGTATACCTTTGTGCCTGCGCCGATGAACAGATCGCCGCGCTCCTGCGCGTTAAACAGGCCGTAGGTAACGGCCTCGCCCGTTTCAAAGGCCACAAGCGAGCCCTGCGGACGGCTAACGATGTCGCCCTTGTAGGGCTCGTAGCCGTTAAAGATAGTATTTAAAATACCGTCGCCGTGGGTATCGGTCAAAAATTCGTTTCTGTAGCCGATAAGGCCGCGTGCGGGGATATTGAATTCAAGACGTGTATAGCCGCCGTTTGAGGGCTGCATATTTATCATTTCACCGCGGCGTGTGCCAAGCTTTTCGATAACGGCACCCACATACTGCTCGGGTACGTCAATAGTCGCAAGCTCCATAGGCTCCATGCGCTTGCCGTTTTCCTCTTTAAAGAGTACCTCGGGGCGGGATACCTGGAACTCGTAGCCCTCGCGGCGCATTGTCTCAATTAAAATAGAAAGATGAAGCTCACCGCGGCCGCTTACCTTAAATGCCTCGGCAACATCCGTTTCCTCTACCTTAAGGCTTACGTCGGTGTTAAGCTCCTTCATAAGTCTGTCGCGCAGGTGACGGCTCGTTACAAACTTGCCCTCCTGACCCGCAAAGGGGCTGTCGTTTACGCTGAATGTCATTGCAAGCGTAGGCTCGCTTATTTTGTTTACCTCGATAGCAACAGGGTTTTCCACCGCCGCAATGGTATCGCCGATATGTATGTCGGGCATACCGCTTACCGCAACGATAGAACCGATTGTCGCGCTGTTTACCTCTATTCTTTCAAGACCCTCGTACTCGTACAATTTAGTTACTCTTATCTTATCCAGCTTTTGAGGGTCGTGGATATTTACGATAGCTACCTCGTCATTTACCTTGATAGAGCCGTTTTCAATTTTGCCGATACCTATTTTACCCACATACTCGTTGTAGTCTATTGTAGTAACAAGCATTTGAAGATCCGCATCGGGGTCACCCTCGGGTGCGGGGATATGCTCGATTATGGTATCAAAAAGGGGCTTCATATCGGGTGCATCAAGTGCCTCGTCGGGGTCGAGAGCCGCCTTGCCAAGCTTGGCCGATGCAAAGACAAAGGGGCTGTCAAGCTGCTCGTCTGTTGCGTCAAGCTCCATAAAAAGCTCTAATATTTCGTCCACTACCTCGTTGGGGCGTGCCTCGGGGCGGTCTATCTTGTTTACGCATACAACAACGGGCAGACCCAGCGAAAGTGCATTTCTGAGCACAAACTTTGTCTGGGGCATAGCACCCTCGTAAGCATCAACGACAAGCACAACGCCGTTTACCATTTTAAGCACACGCTCTACCTCGCCGCCGAAATCGGCATGACCGGGGGTATCGACAATGTTTATTTTTGTATGCTCGTAGTATACCGAGGTGTTCTTTGATAAAATAGTGATGCCTCGCTCACGCTCTATGTCGCCGCTGTCCATAACTCTCTCGCGGATGACCTGATTGGAGCGGAAGGTACCGCTCTGCTTTAAAAGCTCGTCCACAAGGGTAGTCTTGCCGTGGTCAACGTGCGCGATTATTGCTATATTTCTAATATCTTCACGTTTTGTTCTCATATTCTCTCTCTTTTCCTAATACTAAATTCCAAAAATACCACCATTGATTTTACCACAAAAAATATATAAATTTCAATAAGCCATATCTACAAAATTTAATTGGATATGGCTTATTATGCGTGCAAATTTTACAAATTGTTATAGTAATCAAACTTATCCACATCAAAAAGTCCCTTATCGCTTAATTTAAGATGCGGGATAACCAGAAGCGAAATAAAGCAAAGCACCATAAATATACTGCTTGAGGCATTGGGGCTTATCTGCCTTATGGCGGCATTTACCCTGTCAAGCTGCTTCACCGCTTCCTCCGCGGGCTTATCGGTCATAATGCCGCCTATGGGCAGGGGCATAAATTCAAGCACCCTGCCGTTTTTTACAACGGCTATACCGCCCTGTGTGCCCAGTATATTTACAGCCAGCGCCATATCCTCTGCATTGTCGCCCGCGACGGTGATATTGTGGCTGTCATGGCCTATGGTCTGCGCAACCGCGCCGCCGTGTATCTCAAAACCCGCGGCATAGGCCTTGCCGATATTCCCTGTGTGCTTGTGCCGCTCTATATTGGCCACCATAACAAGACCGTCCGCATTTTCGCGGTATATGCCCTCGGTGACAAGGCTGCCCTCGCACATAAGGATAACGGGCTGTGTTTTGTCAAATTTATTTTCCAGCATTTCGGGCGTTACCGTGTCAAGATGCACCGTATTTATCACCTTGTCATTTGTTATTACCGCCTCGCGGAAATCATAAATATTTTTGCCGTTTTCCGCGACAAGACTGCCGTTGAAGTAGACCTGCTCTATATTGTCAAGCGAAAGCGAGTCCGCAACTATTATATCCGCATAATAATCGGGTGCGATACCGCCCCTGCCCTTTTGTCCGTATACGCGGGCGGGATTGATGCTTGCCATTTTTATTGCCGTAATCGGGTCAAGACCCAGCTTTATCGCCTTTCTTACGCAGTTTCGTATGGAGCCCTCCCTGAGTATCTCGTCCGTGTGCTTGTCATCGGTGCAAAACGCAAAACGGTCGGCATTATAGGGCGTAACGGCCTTTATAAGCTCCTCTAAGTTTTTTGTGCCCGTGCCCTCGCGGATAAGGATAAACATACCCTTGCTTACCTTTTCAATGGCATTTTCGACGGTGTCGCACTCGTGGTCGGTGGTTATGCCGCCGCAGATATAGGCATTAAGCCCCTTGCCCTCTATGCCGGGGGCGTGGCCGTCAATTATCGGCGTAATATCAAGCTTTTCCAATACATCATCGACACAGCCCACAACGCCGGGATAATTCATCATTTCGCCCAGACCCGTCAGCTTTGTACCGTAATCAAAGTCGGAAAACAGCTCTTTTACGGCCTTTGCGTCAAGCACGCAGCCCGCATGGTCAAAGGGGGTGGCAGGCACGCAGCTGGGCACCATAAAGCACATATTCATAGGCGTGATGGTACCGTCGTCTATCATATATTCAAGTCCCGATCTGCCGCAAACATTGACTATCTCGTGCGGGTCGGCGATTATTGTCGTGGTGCCGTGCGGGACTACCGCCCTTGCGTACTCCGACGGGATAAGCAGCGAGGACTCTATATGCACATGGGCATCAACAAGCCCGGGAAGAATAAATTTCCCCGTTACATCTACCTCTTTTTTGCCGCTGTATTCGCCCAGACCGACTATGTACATACCCTGTATCGCAACATCGGTCTTTATTATCCTGTGATTAAAAACATCCGCAACATAGCCGCCCTTTAAAACAAGGTCGGGCTGTATTTCGCCAAGCGCTGCCTTTATGCGTTCTTTCATTTTCCAAACTCACCTATTTTCTTTAAAAGACCCTCAACCTTTGCCTTTACATCCTCTGCACCCGTAATGTCGGAAACAAGGCAGATGCACCTTGCCCCCGCGCCGAGAGGCTTGTCCATATTATGCTCCTTTATGCCGCCTATCGCGGTATAGGGAATGTCTATATTATTGACCACATATTCAAGGTATTCAAGGCCGACGGGGTCGCAGACATTGTCCTTTGTCTTGGTGGGAAAAAGCGGGCCCACGCCTATATAATCCGCACCGTCCGCAACGGCCTGGCGTGCCTGCTCGGGGCTGTGGGTGGAAAGGCCTATTATCATTTCCTCGCCCACTAATTTTCTTACCTCTTTTATAGGCAGGTCGTCCTGTCCGATATGCACGCCGTCGGGACGCACCAAAAGTGCAATATCTATATTGTCGTTTATAATGAAGGTACAGCCGTATTCTGCACACATTTGTTTTATTTTAAGGCATTCCTCATACCGTGTGCGTATATCGGCATATTTTTCGCGGTACTGTATTATCTTCGCCCCGCCCTTTAACATGGCCTCGACCACCTCAAAATTACTGCGGCCGTTGGAAAGGTTTTTCGCCGTTATACAGTATAACGGAAAGTCAAGTTTTTTTCTTTTTTCTTCTGTGAGTGACATTTTATTGCTCCTTTATCCAAAAAAATCCATTATAAGATAGGCATAGCCCAACACCATTATAAATACGCCAAGCACGCCGTAAAATACCCTTGCGCCGTTCCTGCCCATAAGCGTGACAAACAGCCGCGCCCTGTGGTTATTGAAAAAGAAGTCCCAGTTTTTTACCGCCGCCAGTATACAATACATACCTATCAAAAGCGGTAAAAGCCACGCAAAAATTTTCCATCCCATTGGTTTTTATCTCCTTCACGCTTTTTCGCCCTTTTTGCTCACCCATACGGCGCAGCCGTAGGAGGCGGTAAAGGCGGTGAATGTGCCCTCCTTTACGACAGCGGTCTCCTTGTCGGTCGTAAAGCTGTGATGGTTAGATATTATCTCGCGTGTAAAAATATCGCCGTCCTCGGCCTCTATCGCCCACGCGGGCACTATGGTCTCGCGCTCGTTGTCGTTATTGTTGATGATAACGGCAATATGCTCGTCCTCGTTCCAGCGTCCGAAGCAGATAACACCGCTTGAATTATACAAATAGTCAAGGCTGCCCGTGGAAAATGCCTTGTAGCGCTTGTGTATCTTTATCATTTCCTTGTAGAAATCCAGTATTTCCGGATCCTCTCTGCCCCACGGGAACGGGCGGCGGTTATCCGGGTCTGTCCAGCCCGTCATGCCCACTTCGTCACCGTAATAAATGGTGGGTGCGCCTATCCACGTCATCTGGAAAAGTATCGCCTCGCGCATTATTGCCTTGTTTATGCCCGTATCGGCTTCCGCCGCGCCCATAGTGTGAAGTCTGCCCACCTTGCGGTTTGTACGGGTAAGAAAACGCGAATGGTCGTGGTTTGAAAGCTGGTTCATGGCAACACTTAAACTCGGATAAGAAAAACGCGCCATAAAGTAACGCATGGTACTTTCAAAATCGGCACTGTTATTGTATTTTTCGGGCTGCGCAGACTCGCTGTGCTTTTCCATGCCCGTCAAAAACCACGTTATCGGCTCCATAAACGCATCATAGTTCATGACCGTATCCCACTGGTCGCCCATAAGCCAGTCCTTTGGATCGCCGTAATGCTCGGCAAGGATAATCGCATCGGGGTTGGCCTCCTTAACGGCCTTGCGGAAGTCACGCCAAAACTGCATATTAAATTCCTTGCTGCATCCCAGATCGGCAGCAACATCAAGCCTCCAGCCGTCCGCATTAAACGGCGGAGACACCCATTTTTTGCCTATGCCGATTATATAATCGTATAATTCCTTCGAGCCCTCAAAATTAAGCTTGGGATGATTGTCATGTCCCCACCAGCCGTCGTAGAAACCGTCCTCATTCCATTTGAAATAATCCCTGTATCTGCTGTTCTCATTTTTAAAGGCACCTGGCTCATAGCCGTTGCGCTCGTAAAAGCCCTCGCGGTCGAGCCATTTATTGAACGCGCCGCAATGGTTGAACACGCCGTCCAGTATAATGCGTATGCCCATGGAATGCGCCATTTCTATCAGGCGTATCATCAGCTTGTTGCTTTCCTCAAGGTTTTCCTTGTCCGTTGTGCGCACCATATACATATCCGCACGCGAATTATCCGTATCTCCCTCGGGCACAAGCGTTGTGCCGTCGTTTACTATAACGCCGTAATGCGGGTCTATATAGTCATAGTCCTGTATATCGTACTTATGGTTGCTCGGCGAAACAAAAACGGGATTAAAATATATCGCATCTATGCCCAGACTTTTAAGATAGTGCATTTTTGCCATAACGCCCTGAAGGTCGCCGCCGTAGAAATTGCACACATCAAAGTTTTCAAGCGGTGCATACCAATCCTTGACCATTTTTGCCCTTGCGCCCAGATAGACATACTCGTCGTCAAGCACGTCGTTGTTTTTGTCGCCGTCAAAAAATCTGTCTACATATATCTGGTACATAACAGCGCCCTTTGCCCAATCGGGCGTATGGAAACCCGGCATAATGCAAAAATTATACGCGGGGTCGGCCTGCGGCAGGACACCCTGCTTGTTGTAGCAGTATTTTCTGCCGTCCTTTTCAATAAGGAAGTAATAATTCACAGGCTTTGAGCCCGTGATAAAGCTGCCCTCGTAAAAATCAAAGCGTGTTGTGGAGCGCACCTTTTCCATGACGATAAAGCTTTCCTCCAGCTGTATGCTACATTTATCGACATTGTCCCTTGCCACCCTAAGCCTTATCGCAACGCGGCTGTTTTTTTCGGGCTCCGCAGGAGTCCTGAACATAGGGGTCTCATCCGAAAAGATCGCATCGAAATTAAGGTATTTTATTTTAAGCTCATGCAAAAGCATTATGCGGTTTATCATACTGTTGTTGTTATCCATAAGATCACCTCAAAGTTATTTACATTGCGCCGATAGAGTCCATCATTTTCAGATAAAGCACATATATTATTATGACCAGCACGAACGGGAAGTCTATTATCCTGCCCCTGCCCGCATCAATATCCGACACAAACTCCCTGCGTGCGGACAGCGAGTATCTGTAGTCTATATTCCTGCCCCTGTTGCAGCGTATCAGGATATACATAAGCCCGATCAGCACGGGCAGCGTACACGCCAGCATTACGGAGCCGCTTGCAAGCATTTCCATTTTTGTATACTCCTCTGCCGCCGCGGCATCGGGATCGCTCAGTTTGCTTAACACCACCTGTACGCTGTTTATTGTAAAATGCGCCAGCATGGAAGAATATATCGAGTTTGTATACTGCACCATTATACCAAAGACGATACCCGCCGCCGCAGTATACGCCAGCTGGTACAAATTAAGGTGCATTATGCCGAAAAGCAGCGCCGAAAAAACGACAGACCTGACAAGACCCGTCCTTTTGTAGCCCGTCATAATAACGCCGCGGAACATAAGCTCCTCAAACACGCCCGGCATAACACCTATGGAAAAGATCAAAAAGCCCATGGGGTATTTTGCTATCTCGTTTTCGATACCGCTTGTGTCCTGCACAAAAAAATCCGTTACAAAGCCCACCCACAGCATAAGCGGCAGGGTAAAAAGCGCAATAAGCACCGAAAGCAGCACATCGCGCAGCGCCAGCGGCTCATGCGGTATAATGCTGCCAAGCCTTGTTTTGGTCACGGCGCAGCATATCAATATCGGCACCAGAAAAAGCAGTATATGCTGAAAAAGCATTATGGCACTTTCAAAGCTTTCGCTTTCTGCATCCACCAGCCCCGATAAACTTACCAGCGCAAAAACAAACGGCAGCAGCGCACAGTATATCATAAAGCACAGCATAAAAACATTGGCCCTGACAGGCTTATCCATTTGCCGCACCTCCCGCAAGGTTTTTGCGTGTCTCTCCGAAATCCATTATGCTTCTTATTATTACCGCAAATATCGGCACACCGAAGAACATACCCAGAGGGCCTGCCAGCGCACCGCCCACGATTATCGCAAACATTACCGCCAGCGGCTTTACGCCGATAGAGTCTCCCAGGATCTTGGGGCCGAGGATAATGCCGTCAAACTGCTGAAGCACGATTATAAATATTATCACCCACAGGCACTTTATGGGGCTTACAAAAAGCACCAGTATAGCCACGGGCACGGCACCGATAAACGGACCGAAGTAAGGTATCATGTTGGTAACGCCTATGACCATGCTCAAAAGCAGGGGATAAGGCAGATCAAGTATCATAGCGCCCGCAAAGAAGATAATGCCTATCACAACGGAGTCCATAAACTTGCCGACAAAAAATCTTTCAAAGGAGTTGTTAAGCGCCCTTATAAACGCCTTGATAGTCTCAACGGCCTTGGGCGGCAGGATAACATAGGCAAAAAGCTCGCATTTCCTGAGCACATCCTCCTTGTCGGACAGGATATAAAAGGCGACAAATATACCTATTATCGCATTTATCAGGCCCTTTGCTATATCTATGGTATAGCTTACCACGGACTGCACCATATCGGGCAGGTATTTCAGTCCGTCAACAAAGGAGTTGAGGATATCGGTAACGGACGAGAAGAACATCTCGTAATTTTCCTCCGTTATGATTATGTTGTATTTAGCTGCCATCCTTGCTATATAAAAACGTATGTTTATATAGTCGAGATTCATTATAAAGTCCAGTATCTTCTGCACGCTGAGTATTATCTCGGGCAGGATATATGCGACCATCCATATCACGATGCCAAGCAGCACGACCATAGCGGTAGCTATGGAGGCATTGCGCACCGTCTGTCTCCTGCGTGCGTTTATTTTAAGGGTCTTTTCGTCGCTGCCCTTTTTGGGCTGCAAAAATTTGATGCGTCCGAATACCTTTTTCTCCAGAAACTTCACGGGGGAGTTAAGTATATACGCAAATATGATGCCTATAACAAACGGGGAAAGCACCCTTATAACTATAGGAAAAAAGTTGAGTATATGCAGGTTTTCCGTCGCCCTGTAGAAGGTAAGCGAGATAAGCACCACAATAAGAAGATATAAACTTTTTTTGAGATTTTCGTCTTTAATAAATTTAAACATATGATCACCGCCGATATTGTATAGTATGGTAGTTTGATTATACCACAAAATATACGGTTATGCAACCTTGACTTTCCATTGTTTTACAACAGTTTTGCCTTTGGAGAAATAAAACTTGCATTTTCCCTTTTTATGTGTTATGATTAGAATAATATATTGTGCGTGAATTACAACAGAATTGGAGTGAAATGTTTATGGATAACAACAAAATGAACGAAACGCAAGTAATGAGCGGCCTTAAGGACGCATTAAAAAAAGAAAGAGCGCATTCCTACAGGATAATGCGTGCGCAGGGTCCCGTGTATGAGGTCATAGCCGAGGTTTGCGATGCCCTGCTTGAAAAGGGCTACAATCCCATCAACCAGATAGTGGGCTATATCCTTTCAGGCGACCCCACCTACATCACAAGCTACAAAAACGCGCGTACCATTATGTCCAAGCTGGAGCGTGACGAGCTTTTGGAAGAATTTGTCAACTACTACCTTGCAAACAACAATCTGGCGGAGTAAACGATGAGAGTGCTTGGACTGGATTTCGGGGAAAAGACCATAGGCACCGCGATAAGCGACCCCTTCGGCTGGACGGCGCAGGGGCTTGAAATAATACGGCGCAAAGAGGAGAACAACCTTGTTGCCAGCATTGCCCGCATAAAGGAATTGTGCGCACAATACAATGTTGAGCTTATTGTGCTCGGTTTCCCCAAAAATATGAACAACACCGAAGGCCCTCGTGCCGAAAAAACACAGAAATTCAAGGCAAGGCTTGAAAAGGAGCTGAAACTGCCCGTTGAGCTGTGGGACGAGCGTCTTTCCACCGTCGGTGCGGAAAGGGTGCTTCTGGAGGCTGACATTTCGCGTGCGAAGCGCAAAAAAGTTATAGACAAACAGGCGGCTGTCCTTATTTTACAGGGCTGGCTTGACCTGAACGCAAATAAAACAATTTTTTAAGGAGAACAACTTTAAATGAACGATGACAAGCTGAATATCGACGAGCTTAATTTATTCGACGGTCAGGACGAGACCTATGAGCTGGTCACAATGACCGAGGATGACGGTACCGAGACCGATTTTTTTGTAGTGGACGGTATAGACTACAAGGACACAAAATATCTTCTTTTGGTAAAAGCCGAGGATTTTGACAAGGACGAGCCCGAGGCATTTATCTTCAAAGAGGTCGAGGATGTCAATAACGAATGTATTTACGAGCCTGTTACGGACGATGAGGAGTACAACAAGATACTTGTGCTTTTACAGGACGAAAATGCGGATTATGAAATGAAATTTTAAGGGCGTAAGCACCCTTACGATATAAAACGAACGGACAAAAGCAAAAAAGCACCGTACAAAGGGGATGTCAAAAAGTGACATAATTCGACCCCTTTATTTCGGTGCGTGCAAATACGATTGGAGGTGCCATTTTGGCTTACACAAACAACAAACAGCAGACAAAGCAGAAGCGACAGACACGCACACCGCGCGTTCCCGCCGCACCGAAACCCAAGTTAAAGGTAATACCCCTGGGCGGCTTACACGAGATAGGCAAGAATATAACCGCATTCGAGTACGAGGACGAAATTATGATAATCGACTGTGGCGTAGCCTTCCCCGAGGATGATATGCCCGGTATAGACCTTGTTATACCCGATTTTACCTATCTTGTACAAAACAAGGACAAAATACTCGGTATCGTGCTTACCCACGGCCACGAGGACCATATAGGCTCACTGCCCTACTTTTTCAGGGAGATAAATGTGCCCGTATACGGCACAAGGCTGACCATAGGTCTGGTGGAGACCAAGTTAAAGGAGCACAACCTTTTAAACACAGTCGAGAGGATAAACGTAAATGCGGGCGACACGATAACGCTCGGCAAAAATTTCAAGGTAGAGTTTATACGCTCCACCCACAGCATCGCGGACTCCGTTGCCATTGCGCTGACGACCCCCGCAGGTGTTGTGGTACATTCGGGCGACTTTAAGGTGGACTTCACCCCCATACAGGGCGAACCCATCGACCTTCAGCGCTTCGCCGAGCTTGGCAAAAAGGGCGTACTGCTTTTCATGTGCGAAAGCACAAATGTCGAGCTTAAGGGCTATACCATGAGCGAGAGCAACGTCGGCCCCATCTTCAGAAAGATATTTGACGACAGCCGCGAGCAGCGCATAATGGTCGCTACCTTCTCGTCAAACATAGACAGGATACAGCAAATAATAAACTGCGCGGCGGAGCATAAGCGAAAGGTCTGCATAATCGGCCGCAGTATGTCGAATGTCGTGACCACGGCCATAGAGCTCGGCTACCTTAAAATAGACGAAAATATGCTTATCGACGTTACGGAGCTTAACAAATACACCGACCGCCAGCTTGTAATAATCACAACGGGCAGTCAGGGCGAAACTATGTCCGCGCTTTCGCGCGTGGCAAGCGGCGACCACAGGCAGGTGGAGATACGCCCCGGCGACAAGGTAATAATCAGCGCAACACCCATCCCCGGCAACGAGAAAAACGTGTACCGCGTTATAAACGAGCTGCTTAAAAAGGGTGCGGACGTTATTTACGACGGACTTATGGACGTACACGTTTCGGGTCACGCAAGGCAGGAGGAAATAAAGCTTTTGCACGCGCTTTTAAAGCCCAAGTACGTTATGCCCGTACACGGCGAGTATAAAATGCTCACACGTCACAGACAGCTTGTTACCGATATGGGTATGCCCAAGGAAAACGTGTTTGTAATGGCAAACGGCGATGTGCTTGAGATAAACAAGCAGGGCGGCAAAATACTGCCCCAGGCCGTGCCCAGCGGTCAGGTATTTGTAGACGGTCTGGGTGTCGGCGATGTCGGAAACATAGTTTTGCGCGACAGAAAGCATCTTTCGCAGGACGGCCTTATGATAGTCGTTGTTGCGATGGCCAAGTACAGCGGCACCATTTTAAGCGGCCCCGACATTATAAGCCGCGGCTTTGTATATGTGCGTGAGTCAGAGGAGCTTATGGTGGAGGCGCGTGAGGTCGTAAAAGAGGCTCTTTACAGCCTTGACGGCAGAAACGTAAGCGACTGGAGCTATATAAAAACACTTATAAAGGATACCCTGCGCGACTTCCTTTGGAAAAAGACAAAGCGCAGTCCCATGATACTTCCCATAATTACGGAGATAGATATGTAAATGAGGTGAGCTTATGGATAAAATATCGGATCTTGCGGGCGATATGGGGCTCCGCATATCGGAGATAATAAAAAGCACCGACAGATACAAGGAATATCAGCGGGCAAGGTCTGCAATATTCGCCGACAAAAACCTGCACAACAAGGTAAATAATTTTCTTGAAAAGCATACCCGTTTTTTATACGCCATGCGCGACGGCACCGCCACCTTCGATCAGGAGCGGTATATGTCGCAGGAGTTTCACAAGCTGATGCTTAACAAAAACGTCAATATCTACATTGAATCGGGACTTTATTTTGTCGAGCTGCTTGCCGAGCTTTTTGAAAAGAGCGTTGAGGGCATAGAGATAGACCTGGATATTTAAGGCGGTGCAAGATGTCAGTACACACAGGCAAAATACACTCGGGCAGCGCCGAGATATATTACGAGCTTTATAAAAACGACAGGCCAAAAACGCTTGTCCTGCTGCACGGCAACGCCGAAAGCGGCAAAAGCTTTACCAAGCATATACCCATATTAAGCGAATATTTCGACCTTCTTGTCGTTGACAGCCGCGGCCACGGCCAATCGAGCATAGGCGACGGAGAGCTCAGTCTTAACAAAATGGCTGTGGACCTTGAAAACCTTTTTAATGCGCTGCAAATAAAAAAGGCGCATATTCTGGGCTTCAGCGACGGTGCAAATGTGGCCATGCTTTTTGCGCCGCAAAACAACGACAGGATCGACAAGCTGGTGCTTGTGGGCGGCAACCTTGACTTTTCGGGCTTTGATCTGCGCACCAAGCTGCTTGTTGCCGCAGGCTATTTCCTGTCATGGATAAATCTTAAAATAGACAAAAACAACAAGATACAAAATGCCTATTACTACCTTATGTTCAAGGAGCCGCGCATAAAGACGGCGCAAATAAATAAGATACAGGCACCCACCCTTGTTATGGCAGGCAATAAGGACATGATACGCCCTGCACACACCCGCCTTATCGCAAACAGCATAAAAAACGGCAGCCTTAAAATTTACGGCGGCGACCACTTTTTTATCTACCGCGAGCCGGAGGAATTTTGCAGGTATATTATTGATTTTTTGACAGATGAAAAGGAATGAACCGCAAATGAGTAAAAAAACAGCCTTTGTTACATATTTGGTTGCCTTTACGGTCGCATATGACCTTATGGAATATTTATATGCCGCAATATCGGGGCAGCCCTTTGTTTTTTCTTTGTTTAACTATGTCTCCGAGCCACTTATCGTTGCGATAATAACGGGATACATATTTATTTTAAGAAAAAAAGACCAATGAGCGTGGGCGCTTCTGCCCTGCGCGGATATTTGCGTTTTTTTGTAACCAAACGGAAACATAATTATAATTTTTTTGTAAAATTACCGACATAATGGTTTGACAAAAGGCAAAATATGTATTATAATTGATGTAGATATTCAAACAGGCTGTAAACCGCTTGTTTGATAATATTATATAATTTAGGAGGTATATTATCATGAGCAATCCTTTTTCACTTGAAGGCAAAATTGCATTTGTAACAGGCGCAAGCTACGGTATCGGCTTTGCTATTGCAAGCGGTATGGCTAAGGCAGGCGCAAAGATCGTATTCAACGACATCAAGCAGGAGCTTGTTGACAAGGGTCTTGCAGCATACAAGGAAGCAGGCATCGACGCTGTAGGTTATGTTTGCGACGTTACAGACGAGGATGCTGTAAACGAAACGGTTAAGAAGATCGAGGAAGAAGTCGGCGTTATCGACATCCTTGTAAACAATGCAGGTATCATCAAGAGAATACCTATGATCGAAATGTCTGCTAAGGACTTCAGACAGGTTATCGACGTTGACCTTAACGCACCTTTCATCGTTTCAAAGGCTGTTCTTCCTTCAATGATCAAGAAGGGCCACGGCAAGATCATCAACATCTGCTCCATGATGAGTGAGCTCGGCCGTGAGACAGTTTCCGCTTATGCAGCTGCAAAGGGCGGTTTAAAGATGCTTACAAGAAACATCTGCTCCGAGTACGGTGAATTTAACATCCAGTGCAACGGTATCGGACCCGGTTACATCGAGACACCCCAGACGGCTCCTCTCCGTGAGAGACAGCCCGACGGTTCAAGACATCCTTTCGACAGCTTCATCGTTGCTAAGACACCCGCAGCTCGCTGGTTAAAACCCGAAGAGCTTGCAGGCCCCGCTGTTTTCCTTGCATCCGAGGCTTCTAACGCAGTTAACGGTCACATCCTTTACGTTGACGGCGGTATCCTCGCTTACATCGGCAAGCAGCCTAAATAATTAAATACAAACAAAATCACGGGCTGCATTTTGCAGCCCGCTTTTTTTATGTAAACCACGTTGTATCGTATAAGATCTCATGTCCGAAATTCACCACATATACGCAGGAGCAGCACATAAACGCATTTACGGCAGCAAAGGCCGTACTCCACGCAAAATTTTTGCGGACATTTTTATTTGCAATAAACCCGAATATAAAATATATCAACATACCAAGGGCAAAAAACAGCGTAAACACCGTAATATGCTTATGGAAAAACGCGCCCTCGTTTATGCCTATAAAGCTGCGCACGATAAGTGTCGGTATGGAATAATAATATTTTGATGTGCCGAGCAGCTTGTAAAAAAGCAGCCATTGCAGGTATGCCAAAATTGCGGTAGGAACGATATACGCAAGCATATAAGCCGATTTTTGCTCCTTGACCGTTTTATTCAGTATAAAAAGCTGCGAAAACAAAAACAACGCTCCGCCGAAATAATTTATGCCAAGGTCTGCACTCTCGGGGTTTATAAGCTTCCGCAAGGCACCGTATTGTGTAACGCAGTCAAGAAATCTGGCCGCGGCGGGTGCGCATATCAAAAGCCCCGCAAGCATCATAAACCCGATGGAATAAACCGCAAACCCTATGGGAATCTTTGCATTTTGGGTCACAAGCCGCAGTTTTTCCGAAAAACACAGGCCTTTAAAGCGTTTTCTTGTCATAATACGCACGGCGGCGAAATACAAAAGCCAGACCGCAAGCAGTATGGGGTATGTATGTCTGATATAAAGCGGCAGGGGCGCAAGCCACGCAAACACAAGAAATGCGGGACGATTGCCGATAAGATCTAAATTATCATCCCAATCCCAGCCGTCATCATCGCAGTAAAAATATATTACATAGTAAGGCGTATTATGCCTGCCCTCGTACTTATCGGCATATCTGTCATATTCCCGCGCCTTTTCATATATCGGCCGCAGTATATAATTCATATAATCCATTAAAACGCAGTATTCAAAATCCGTAAGCTCCACACTGCAAAGTTTTGCATAAGGATAAAGTTCTTTATTGGAATAACCGCTGCGTACGTCTTTGACGGTATCATTGGGGGAGTCCAAAACGAGATGGAACCACATATAATAGGCTTCCATGGTCATTGTACGCCCATTTATTCTCACCCAAAAGCAATCGTCGGTACAGTCATTTGCTATGGGCGCATAACCCGACGGATAATTTACACCGATTTTGGTTTGCTGCATATTGCCGTAAACCGCCATCCTGCACCGTGTATATAAGGCACAGAGCGTTACCAGCACAGCTATTGCCGCAGCAAAAAAGAGAATTTTTTTCATATCCCGCACCCCCTAAGTCAACCTTATCAGATAAAACGCGGAAAACCCGTCTATAAAACAGATACCGCAGGCGCAGAAAGCAAAAACAATGCTATACGCAAGCCTTTTTACCGTGTTTTTTGTGTATATCCGCAAAAACAAACTAAACAACAACACAGCAGGAAGCAGCATTATAATATAGAAGCCGAATTTTGCAAAAAACGGTATGAACGGGTACAAGCTTGTTATGGATTGCAACCTTTCGCAAAGCCCCGTATAATAAAGCGGGCATACCGCGCCGCTTATCAATGCCGCTGTCGGGATATATGCGGCGATCAGCCGTTTTTCGCCCTTAAAAAACTTCGAGAGCAAAACCGCCTGTACGGCGATATATAACGCCGCCGTTACCGCATTTGCCCAAAACGGTTTGAAGTTTCTTACCACACGGTAATATTTTTCCATTACATCCGCAGGCAAAAAATGCTTGAACACAAGCCCCGTGAGGACATTCAGCACCAACACGACAGCAAAACAGCAAAGCGCAAATTTCAGAAGCAAGCCGCATTTATCGCGGGCCAACTGTTTTTTCTGAGAAAATGTAAGGCTGCGGTCTTTCGTATATTCGCTTGCGCAGTAGGCAAAAATAACAAAAACAATTGAAAATACCGCATATACAAAGCCGCCCCAGATATGCCTGTAATAAACACAGCACACCAAAAAAACGGGCAGGTTTATCAGAAAATTGCCGCTTATCGCCGTGGCATAGAGCCTTTTATCCGCGCTCACCTCCAAATACGGATACTCCTCTTTTTCATTTTTACCCTTGATACATTTTGAGGTCAAGGCAAAAATATCGCTGCAAAAGCACCTTTCAAACGGTGTGAGCCGCGCACAGCTCGGATAGCCCCGCATAATAAGCGTATCTCCCTGCGTGGAATTCCATTTTCCGAATGTAAGTACAACGCCGAGATCCTCGTTATAGCGATATTCTATCGACCCCTGCACATAATAGTCCTTTCCGCGTATAAGAGGATAGACAAGTGTAAACAGCCATACCGCGGCTATAGTAAAAACAAGCACCCTCATTTTTTTGTTAATGCGTTTCATAATATCACTACCTATAAAAAATACCCAATCTAAAACGTCTTTATTTGTTATAATTATACAACCATTTAATAATAATGTCAATAGTTATTATAAGATTTCACCAAATACAGGTCAACGTTTTTTTACACAGAAAGTCCTTAATAAAAAAGCGAAAAATAACTGTTGACAAGTGATATTTAAGGTGCTATAATATTTATCTGTAAAGAAGAAGCTCTACTTCTCACCTTACGGCAAACGCGCTTTAAGGTCACTCATTTTTCATATACCCTTTACTTGGGTCTATGTGTCAATGAATCGGTTTTAGAGCAGAGCTTTACGCGCTGCTTTTTTTGTTGCAAAGCTGTAAAAAACGGCAAAAGGCTTTGAAAAATTTATTTGTAAAAAGCATTTTGACTTTTTGACAGCCCCCTTACATGAGCAAGCCGTTCACGGCGGCGAATGTTAAGGGCAAGCACTGCTTGTTTTGCAACATGACTTTAATTATATTTAGGAGGTGTCTGCTATTACTGATTTAATGATTAACGAGCAGATTAGGGATAAAGAGATCCGCTTAATTTCCAATGACGGTGAACAGCTTGGTATAATGTCGGCACGCGATGCGCAAAAGATAGCCGATGAAAAAAGCTTGGACTTGGTAAAAATATCGCCGCAGGCAAAACCGCCCGTGTGCAAGATAATGGATTACAGCAAGTACAAGTTTGATATGGCAAAGCGCGAAAAAGAAGCGCGCAAGAAGCAAAAGACGGTTGCCGTTAAGGAACTTCGCTTATCTCCTAACATTGACACACATGACGTACAGGTCAAGGTAAAGAATGCTATTAAATTTCTCCAGGAGGGAAATAAGGTAAAAATAAGCATCCGATTCAGAGGTAGAGAGCTTGGACGCACCGATGCGGCAGTCGAGATAATGAACGACTTTGCGGCACAGGTAGCGGAAGTTGGTGTTGTGGAAAAGCCCCCCAAGATGGAGGCACGCACAATGGCCATGTTCCTTGCGCCCAAAGCATAAAATAACTGTTGTTTAAAGTGTACCGCAAAAGTACACGGTAAATCAAGGAGGAAAACAAAATGCCTAAGTTAAAGACAAGAAAGGCTGTTGCCAAGAGAGTTTCCGTTACAGGTTCCGGCAAGCTTAAGAAGACAAAAGCTAACAAGCAGCACATTCTTACAAAGAAAAACACAAAGAGATTAAGAGACTTACGTAAGTCTGACTTAGTTGATAAGACAAACATGAAGCAGATGAAGCGCTGCTTACCTTACATCTGATAGTTGGAACATAATCTAAGGAGGACTTGAAAAATGGCAAGAGTTAAAGGTGCATTAAACGCACGCAAGAAGCATAAGAAAGTTTTAAAGATGGCTAAGGGCTACTTTGGCGCAAGAAGCAAGCAGTACAGAGTTGCTAAGCAGTCCGTTATGAAGGCTATGGCACACAGCTTTGCAGGCAGAAAGCAGACAAAGCGTGCTTACAGAAGACTTTGGATCGTTCGTATCAACGCTGCTGCAAGACTTAACGGTCTTTCCTACAGCAAGTTCATGAACGGCCTTAAGAACGCAGGTATCACACTTAACAGAAAGATGCTTGCAGACCTTGCTGTAACAGATGCAGCTGCATTTACATCACTTGTAAACACTGCAAAATCAGCACTTTAATAAAAGCAAAAAAGACTGTCATACTGATATGTACCCTCTTTACTGGACACCCAGTAAGGAGGGTATTTTTTATGCGTTATACTTATGAATTTAAGAAAGAGTGTGTGGAACTTTATCGACAAGGACAATGGGCTGAATGCCCGGAAGGCATTTCAGAAAAGGA
>JAFYGI010000057.1 GCA_017543265.1 Bacillota bacterium
CGCACCGTTTTTCTATGCTGATCAAGCTGCACATTATCATTATTTTATTGCCGAAATTGAAGAATGATCTATAACCGAATGAAAGATATAATCAACATATTTTTAGGCTGCGCACTCAGGGAAAGCTCCGTAAAATGTCAAAAAATGCAAAAATTTGGCATTTTGCTTGAAAATAACGGGGCGGATATGCTATAATAAAAACAATAAACATACGAAACAAAAACAAGATTTGCGGAGGTGAAACAATGCAGGAATTACTTGAACGAAAAAAAGGCTTGCACAGGAGTATACTGATAGTTGACGATGAATTTGTCGAAAGAGAAATGCTCGGGGATATGCTCAGCGATCTGTATGAGATCAAATATGCGGAAAACGGTGAGCTTGCGCTTGAAATTATCAAACGGGACAAGCTGACACTTTCGCTTGTGATCCTCGATCTGCATATGCCCAAGCTGGACGGATACGGGCTGTTAAAGCTTATCCGCTCCGACAGCGAGCTTAGGCGCATACCCGTAATAGTGCTTACATCGGAAAAGGAGGCGGAGGTAAAAAGCCTTCAGCTCGGGGCGGCGGATTTTATTACAAAGCCTTATGAAGCACCCGATGTAATAAGGGCAAGGGTCGGTCATTCCATCGAGCTTGCCGAGGACAGCATAATCATCCACGAAACGGAGCGCGACGGATTGACGGGTCTGTTTAACAAGGAATTCTTCTTTGAATACGGCAAACGCCTGAGCAACCAAAACGAAAATATGTCTATGGATGCGGTGGTTCTGGATATTAACCGCTTTCACATAATTAACGAGCTGTACGGCAGGGATTACGGCGATTTTGTGCTGAAGCGCATAGGCGGCAGCTTGCACGATATAGTGCGTCACAGCGGCGGTCTTGCCTGCCGTTCGGGTAGCAACAGCTTTGGCATATACATCCCCCACAGCCCCGATTTAAGGGAAAGACTGGATCGATATGTAGCAAGGCTTGACGAAAGCATGGGTGACCACAAGGTCAGTATACGCATGGGAATATACTATGATGACGGCAGCGTTACGGATATGGAACGCAGATTTGACTGTGCAAGGCTTGCTTGCCATAAGCTGCGAAACAGCTATTCCACCTGCTATGATTTTTATAATGCCGAGCTTCACAGCAAGGAGCTTCACGGGGAGCGGCTTATAAGCGATATGGACAAGGCTCTCGACGAAAAGCAGTTTAAGGTATTCTATCAGCCCAAATACAGTATAAAGGGCGACAGACCTGTTCTTACCAGCGCAGAGGCGCTTGTGCGATGGTTTCATCCCGAGTTTGGCATGGTAGGTCCCGGGGAGTTTATTTCGCTGTTTGAAAGCAACGGTCTTATACAAAAGCTCGACCGCTATGTCTGGAACGAGGCGGCTGCGCAGATAAAGGCATGGAAGGATAAATACGGGGTATACATCCCCGTTTCCGTCAATGTTTCAAGGGTAGATGTTTTTGACCCGCAGATATGCGCTGTCTTGACCGCGATCACGGATAAAAATGGTTTGACCGCCGAAAAGCTTATGCTTGAAGTGACCGAATCGGCATATACCGATAATGCGGCACAGATAATAGACACGGTATCCGCACTGCGCGGCTGCGGCTTTAAAATTGAAATGGACGATTTCGGCTGCGGCTATTCCTCTCTTAATATGCTGACATCCCTGCCGATAGATGCCCTTAAGTTGGATATGAAGTTTATCCGCAATATTTGCAATAACCCGAAGGACTATCGTCTTGTCGGCATTATGATAGACATAGCAAGGCTGCTTGAGGTACCCGTTATTGCAGAGGGCGTTGAAACCAAGGAGCAGATGGAGCTGCTTAAAGCGGCGGGCTGTGACATAATTCAGGGATATTATTTTTCAAAGCCGCTTCCCGCAGAGGAATTTGACAGGCTTATTGAAGCGGAGGTGCAATAATATGCTTACGATAGAAAATTTACGGGATTTCGGCGCAGATACAGACGAGGGTCTGATGCGCTGTATGAACAAAGAGGACTTTTATTTGATGCTTGTGGGTAAGGCTGTTGACGATAAGCGTTTGTCGGAGCTTGAACGGCAGCTTTCGGCAGGCGACCTTGATGCAGCCTTTGAAACGGCGCACGCCCTGAAGGGCTTGTACGCAAATCTTGCGCTTACACCGCTGACAAAGCCCGTAAGCGAAATGACGGAGCTTTTGCGCAGCTGCACGGATACGGACTATTCGGCCTTGCTTTCGGAAACGAAAAAACAGTATGACAGGCTTTGCAGCCTTTAAGAAATGAGGCGCATAAAATGAAATTTAACGACAGCGGAAAAAGTGTTCCCATTGCACTTATAGGCAGCTTTCTTATTGTACTGATACTTGTTTTCGGTACATTTTGGGTGGGACATAAGGCAAAGCAGGATACCGAAAGCGCAGTAAGCTCTGTCAGCCTGTTTTATCTGGACGAACTTGCGGGCAGGCGTGAGAAGGTCGTTTCCTCCGCCCTTGCCCGAAACGTAAGCAACCTTAAAACGGCCGTAGGGCTTATGACAAACGAGGATCTGAGCGATATCGAGCATTTGCAGGCATATCAGGCAAGGATGAAAAAACTTTATACCCTTGAAAAATTTGCCTTTGTAGACACGGAAGGACTTATATATACCTCTCTCGGCACTCAAAACGATATTGAAAAATATAATATCGACTATGCAAACCTTACGGACAGCCTGATAACTCTTAAAAATTCGGATGATGGCTCAAAAAAGGTGATAATTGCCGTACCCGTGGATGATTTGTCCCTTGGGGACAGGAAACTTGCCGTATGCTTTATGGAAATAGGTATGAATACCATGCTTGAGGGCGTGTCGCTGCTTTCCGACAACAACGATACCACCTTCTGCAATATTTACACCAGGGACGGCAAAGCCCTTACGGATATGATACTCGGCGGTCTTGCAAGCGAGGATAATCTCCTTGATGCCCTTGAGCACGCTGAATTTGAAAAAAACGGCTCGGCAAAAAAGGTAAAGGCGGATTTTGAAAACGGCGTAAACAGCTATGCCTCATTTACCTACAACGGTATCAAGGAGACCCTTTCCTATGTGCCTATTCAGGGCACCGACTGGATGCTGACATATCTTATCCGCGAAAGTATTATAAGCGATAAAATAAGCAATGTATCAAATAATATTATTATGCGCAGCCTTGTGCAGACCGTGCTGACGGCAGCGGTGCTTTTGCTGATGTTTATGGTGCTGTA
Source organism: Bacillota bacterium (assembly GCA_017543265.1). Taxonomy (GTDB): domain Bacteria; phylum Bacillota; class Clostridia; order Lachnospirales; family CAG-274; genus RGIG4310. The sequence goes on from JAFYGI010000057.1 coordinate 3,242, forward strand.
TTACCAGAACAGGCGTAATGCGCAGATAACCATTGAAAAGGAGACCGCGGAAACCGAAAGTCGTATAAAGCAGGATGAGCTGGAGCAGCGGCTTGAATTGCAAAACGAGCTTCTTGCGCAGGAAAAGCAGCGCACACGTCAGGATTTTATGATAAATGCCCTGGCATCGGATTACCGCAGCGTTTATTTTGCAGATCTGGATCTTGACCACTGTGTTTGCTATCGGACTAACGTAGGACCGGAGGATGGTCCGCAGGTGGGTGACGAAATGTCCTTCAAGGATGCTTTTACCCGCTACGCAAATGAAATGGTAGCAGACAACTATCGGGACGGATTTATACGGTTTATAGACCCCGAAAATATCCGCAGACGGTTAAAAAACGAGCGCATTTTGGCATACCGCTACCTTATTGTCAAGGATGGCGCGGAAAGCTATGAAATGCTGAGGATCGCAAGTGTCGGAAATGCGGAAAACGCAAAGGACAGCGAGATACACGCAATAGGCGTCGGCTTTACGGATATTGACAGCGAAATGCGCGAGCAGATGGCACAAAGTCGGGCTCTCAGCGATGCGCTTACCGCCGCAGAGGAGGCAAGCAAGGCGAAAACGGCCTTTCTTTCAAATATGAGCCACGAGATACGCACGCCTATGAATGCAATAATCGGTCTGGACAGCATTGCCCTTAACGACCCCGATATTTCGGCGCAAACAAGGGAATACCTTGAAAAGATAGGCATTTCGGCAAATCATCTGCTTGCGCTTATAAACGATATTCTTGATATGTCAAGGATAGAATCGGGAAGATTGACCCTTAAAAATGAGGAATTTTCTTTCTCGGCTCTTTTGGAGCAGCTGAATACAATGTTCAGCAGTCAAAGTGCGGAAAAGGGGCTGCACTACAACTGCCGTATGACGGGTGCGGCGGACGACTGCTATATAGGCGACAGTATGAAGCTTAAACAGGTGCTTATCAATATTTTGAGCAATGCTGTTAAGTTTACGCCCGAGGGCGGAAATATCGATCTGACGGTCGAGCGCACGGCACAGTTTGAAAACAAGTCTGTGCTTAGATTTGCCGTTTCCGACACGGGCATCGGCATAAGCGAGGACTATTTGCCGCATATCTTTGATTCCTTCAGTCAGGAGGACAGTTCGGCGACCAACAGATACGGCAGCTCGGGTCTGGGACTTGCCATTACAAAAAGCATTGTGGAAATGATGAATGGCAATATCGAGGTAAAAAGCGAAAAAGGCAGGGGTACTACATTTATCGTTACTGTCACGCTTTTGGACTGTGAGCGCAAGGGTGAGTGTTATGACGACCGACATATGCCGCCAAGTGAAATGAGTGTACTTGTTATTGACGATGACCCCATTGCCTGCGAGCACGCAAAGCTTGTCCTTGAAAAAACAGGCATCGCCTGCGAGATAGCATATTCGGGTGCAGATGCGCTCGAAATGGTAAAGCTTCGCCATGCACGTTCCAATCCGTACAACCTTATTCTGGTCGATTTAAAAATGCCCGATATGGACGGTGTAGAGACCACAAGGGAGATCCGAAAGATAATCGGTCATGAATCGGCTATTATCATTATCACCGCATACCGTTGGGACGATGTGCTGGAGGATGCGGTAAATGCAGGGGTTGACAGCTTTATTGCAAAGCCGCTGTTCGCAAATAATGTGATAGAGGAATTCCGCGCAGCACTTCGCAGAAAGAACGCAGCAAAAGGCGCAAAACCCCGGACAGACCTGAAAGGCAGACATATACTGCTTGCCGAGGATGTGGATATAAATGCGGATATTATGACGATGGTGCTTGCTATGCGTGAAATCACCTGTGACCGCGTTACAAACGGCCGCGCGGCGGTAGACAAATTTATTGCAAGTGAAAACAGTTTTTACGATGCAATACTTATGGATATCCGTATGCCCGAAATGGACGGACTTGAAGCGACTGCCATTATCCGCAGCCTTGACCGCAGCGATGCAAAGGCCGTGCCCATTATTGCGCTGACCGCAAACGCCTTTGACGAGGATGTGCAGCGCAGCCTGCAGGCCGGAATGAATGCCCATCTCAGCAAGCCCATCGACAACGATGCGCTTTTTGCGGCACTGGAGAGTCTGATAAAATAAACCGTAATCTTATATGGGGGCAGGGGACGGTTCTCTGTCTCCGTATATATTGAACATCTGTATGTGCCGATCAAGGCCTCATAACCTTTTCAAATCTGAACATACAGCCATCGTCATCGCTGCCTATATCGGGCTTTCCGCATTCGTGAGGATCGGGGTGTTTGGAGTTGAAGAACTCGACGGCGTGAAAACCGCAGCGATTAATATAAAAATGGATATTGCGTTTCTCGAAATAAGGCGTACAGGTTTTCCATACTTTTGTGTCGGAATGCAGATGCTCTATCTCGTTCCGGCGTTTATACCGACCGATCCCTTTGCAGTACTGCCTGACGTATTTCGGCGTACTCTGCCCGGGCTCTCAGCGCGTGCAGCCTGCAAAGCGGAAGTGTCATCCTGCCGTTCTCGTCTTTAACGGTAAGGCTCAAACCCGAACCCGAACGACATCTTACCGGTACGATATCGTCAATACTGTCAAGCCTGATAACAGCCCCGTTTTTGATAAACAGATAATATCTGCCAAGCCTGAACTGGTCGCCCATAACGGGCTGAGCCGAGGTAAAGTCGCTGAACATCAGCTGCCCGCCGTCTTCGGCAAGGTAGGAGTTGAGCCTTTGTGAGGCGCCTACCCGATATTTGTAGGCAAGCCAGCAAAGAAAAGCAAACACAGCACTTACCGAAGCGCCTGCGAGCAAAGCCGTTGAGAGACTCTCCCCCAAAGCCGCAAGAAGAAGCGTTAATACCAAACCCGTAACAATGGTGATAGCAGCGGGGGCCGGTCCCATCTTAGGTACACGCATTACCTTGCAGTAGCTGTATAAGGCATGATTTGGCTGATCGAGCTGCTGCTCGGCAGCATCGGATCTTTGGTTTAATTGTGACATCGGCGTTGATACCTCCTGTAATGGCTAATTGAAATTTGTTTCGTATATCTTTAAAGTTGATCTGTCAATATCTGTGTAAATTATACTCTATTTCATATATAAATGTCAATTACAACTTATTTCGGAAATGCCCTCATCTTCGCGTTTTTAAAGCCCCTGTATGACTTATGCTTAATCCGACAGCCTATAAGCTGTGGTTTTCGCAGGGCAGCGAGCCGGTTTCCATTGAAGCCGGAGAAACACTCAAATTCTGAAAGGATAAATTTTGATGTTTTTATTTACGAATTTTCAACTTGATATGCTGAAAGGCGCGATGATTTATTTTATACTTGCCGTTTTTTGTGTTGTCTTTATGGCTTGGTATGTAAAATATGCTTTGCTTTACTACTTTAAGCTGAAAAAGCACGGCAAGGAAACGACTGCGGAAATAGCCGAAAGCAAGGACGGCTATGTGTGGCTGAAATATACCGCAGGCGAAGAGATCATCACCGAAAGAAGCAGTATAGACGGATTTTCCGCAAAAAAACACCCCGCAGGGGCAAAGCTTGATATATACCTTGACCCCGAAAATCCAAATAAATTTGTGATAAAGGGTCACGACATTTATATGCGTATCGCGCTTGCCGCAGTTTTCGGCATAATTTTTACGGGGCTGACATATTGGTGCTTTAGCGAAGCAGCAGTCCGCATTGTACAGTTTTTAGGGTATAAATAGATATTTAAACGGGAGATGATAAAGAACCGTCCCCTGTATGACTTTACTCATGAAATAGGGCATCATGTTCAATGGGATGTTTTAAGTACCGATGTAAATAACGCTATGGGTAAGAGCCTGTCGGAATATGCCCCGCGGATCTCCGGCTATGCAAACGCAAGCAAGGGAGAATATATTGCCGAGAGCTTTGTTGCATACACTAAAGGAGAACGTAATATTCTTGACCCGTAATTTGTTGAATTCTTGGACAAAAATGTTGCGAAAGGTGTTGCAAATTCGGCGGAACATGGTATAATTAATATATCAAATGCAAAAGAGGAAATAGAAGTGCATATAGTCGGGAAATTGGACAGAAATATTTATGAGTGCATAACAGAGGATATAGTTACGGACGATGTTATAATTACTGAAAAACAAATTCAGCACATAAAAGATAGTCATCCAAATGATTATGAAAGATTTTCAGAGTATTTTAGTGAAATACTTCAATCACCGAATTATATAGTTGAGGCAAATAAACCAAACACAGGCGTCATTTTAAAGAAAATAGAAGAAAATGATGATGTGTTTAAAACCGTTTTAAGAATTGCAACATCAGCAGATAATGAAAGGTACAAAAATTCTATAATTACGTTTATGAAGATAGATGAAAAGGAATGGAACAGGTTGTTAAGAAATAAAAAAATTCTTTACAAAAATGAATAATTGTGATATAATTAAAGTACAATAAGAGGGAACTTCTTGAGGTGGAAGATTACGTCCGATCCACACGCCGATGGTATGACAGGCTTTTGCCGAGAGATGCAGGAGAAACGGACGCCTGCCAAGAAGTTCCTTTTTATATTTGTTCAGAAATATAGACGAAAAAAGTTACAATACTTTAAGCACTCCGAAAAGGGTGCTTTTTTAATGCAAGAAAGAACCGTCCCCTGTATGACTTGTGGGGGAGAGACGTGACCGCCTAACAAGCCGCGGTGTTGACATTTAACTCCGCGCGTGATAAAATATCTATTATAGACGATACGAAACATATCTTCGTGGTTATTCAAACAGACGTATTAGCAGAGAAAAACAGAAATAAGCACAAATCCGGAAATGAGTGCTTTGATTGAGGGGTAATTATGGGAAAAAAGGACAAGCAGCCTGCTAATTTTATCGGTCTTTCCAACAAATTGACCATGATAATAGTGATCCTTGCCACGGCTTTGGAGAGCATGGGAGGAGCAACACTTTTTATTAAATGCCTTTATTCATTTTTTATGCCGTTGATGTTCTTGAATGCCGGCATAATAATCCACCGCAACATCGTTCCGGGATCGGTTTCCCCGCGGGAATTCATCCGCGGACTTTTTCGGACGTTCATCATTACATATTTTCTTTGGGCATTGATCTACTCGATTTTTTCATACAAAAATCTCTTATGGATAATATATGGCTCCAAGGAGGCTCTTATCCATGCGGGAACGCTGGATATCCTCTGGTTTTTGCCCTGTATGTTTATTGCGCGGCTTTTGAATGAGGCAGTTTTTCATGTTGTTGACGCACTGCCCCTTAATAACAAAAAGATCGGCTGCGGTGTCTTTATCGTAATATTCTTCGCAATAGGCGTTTTACTTCCGAAGCTGCCGACATACGGATATCCGTGGTGCATTAATGCGGGATTTATCGCATCGGGCTTTATGCTGCTGGGGCGCCTGCTTCGGGATGTGTTTGAGATAATCGCCAAGAAACCGTTGGCCGTCATTATCGGGCTGATCGTTTTTATAGCCGTATTCTTATTCGGTACCGTTTTCCGCGCCGACAGTCTGGTGCTGATGCACATGGAGACTTCCGATTTCGGGAATATCCCTTGGTTCTTTATTAACGCTCTGTCCGGAAGCATGATGATACTCTTTTCGGCAATGCTTCTGACGCGCTGTTGGAAATGCGACGGAGCGGTTATCAGACCGGAGGACGAGACGGGATATAATAAGACGATACTGGGGACGTTCGTTATCCACAGACCGCTGCTGCAGCAGGTCGTGACACCGCTGCTGCTGTTGCTTCCCGTTCAGTTTCCCAAGTTCGTGCTTGTTCTTGCGGGATTTGTCATCACAAAAATAATATCGGGATGGATCATCAAAATGCTTGCCAAAACCATACCGCAGCTTTTTGGTATATATAATGCAGAGATCAATTCAGTAAAGGAGGCTTAAGACATGACTTTTAAAGACATACGCAACAATTATTCAAGAGGATGCGGCTGCTGTGCAACTGCCTTTACCAAGGCGGCTAACAGGAGTTGGTACGACATCCTTGATTTCGACGATGAGAGGGAAAAGGAATGTGCACTAAAGGGTCTTATCGAGGCTCCGGAGAATTTTGTGCTGAAAAGAGATGACGGAGAGATCGTATGGGATCTTACGGCATTTGATTTCGTAAAAGACAAAGAAGCTCCGGATACGGTTAATCCCAGCCTTTGGCGACATACCCGGCTTAATACCTATGCAGGTCTTTTTAAGGTTGTGGACGGCATTTATCAGGTCCGTGGATTTGATATGGCAAATGCTACATTTATCAAGACCGACAACGGCTGGATCATTTTCGACGTAATGATGTGCGCCGAGGATATGGCTGCGGGCAAAGCCCTGATGGAGAAGCATTTCGGGCCGCTTGATATCAAGGCTGTTCTCTACAGCCATTCCCATATAGACCATTATGGCGGAATATTCGGTGCTATTAATGAAGAGGATGCGGCAGATGCAAACCTCTCTCTCGAGGAGCAGTTAAAAAGCGGAAAAACCGTGATACTGGCACCCGAAGGCTTCCTGTTCCACGCTGTCAGCGAGAATGTATACGCAGGTGCCGCAATGGGAAGAAGAGCCCAGTATCAGTACGGCGCCATTATGGAGCCGGGGGAGAGAGACCGCCTTGCTATCGGTATAGGTCTGGGTCAGTCCAGAGGGACCTGCGCTCTTTTGGCACCCACTTATGAGATACCTGACAACGCGACCATTACAATAGACGGTCTGGAGATACGCTTCCAGCTTACTCCCGGAACGGAGGCTCCCGCAGAGATGCACGCTTATTTCCCGAAATACAAGGGCTTATGGCTGGCCGAGAACTGTACGGGAACCATGCATAACATTTATACTCTCCGCGGTGCACAGGTCAGAAATGCCGATGCGTGGGCAAAATATATATTAGAGGCCGAGTATCTTTTCGGAGATGAGGTGGAGGTCTGCTTCCAGTCCCATAACTGGCCGCATTGGGGCAATGCCGAGGTCAAGGAGTTTATGGAGGATACGGCTGCGCTTTATCAGTTTATCAATAACCAGACTTTGCATTATGTAAATCAGGGACTTACACCGGCCGAGATATCCAGGACGCTTGTGCTTCCCGACCGTCTCAATAAGGTATGGTATTGCAGACAGTATTACGGAACATTGAGCCATAATATCAAGGCTGTATATCAGAAATACATGGGATGGTATGATGCCAACCCCGTTAATCTCAATCCCTTAAAGCCCGTAGATACAGCCAAAAAATGGGTAGAGTATCTTGGGGACACCAAAGAGGTATTAAAGAAAGCAAAAGCCGATTTCGACAAGGGTGAATACCAGTGGGTCGCACAGCTGACCAAGGAGCTGGTATTTGCAGATCCTAAGGATCAGGATGCCAGAAATCTTTGCGCAGATGCCCTCGAGCAGCTTGGATATATGGCTGAAAGCGGACCGTGGCGCAGTGCTTATCTTATGGGTGCATGGGAATTGCGTGAAGGCAATCAGGCCGATAAGGAAGGTACGGTCAAAGGCCGTGAGAGTATGCGGTCGGCAATGACTGCGGAAATGATGCTGGCGTATTTGGATATTATGACAGATGCTCTGGCTGCCCAGAATGACAACTTCACCTGCAAGCTGAACATTATCGACACCGGAGAAGTATTCCGTCTTGTAAGGCGTGACGGTATTTTGCTGGTATACAAAGGAAAGACCGATATTGAGACGGACTGCACCATAGACCTGGCGAGACTGCAGCTCCTTGCCCTTATAGGCGGCAGGAAAGAGGTCCTTGATAAGATAAAGATCGTCGGTGATAAGACGGTGCCGATGCGGTTGGTCAAGTATATGACACCGATAGTAAGAAACTTTAATATAATTGAGCCGTAAAAAGTATTATATAGCAAAGCGCCTCCGATAACGGAGGCGCTCACTTTTTGCTTGTACGATATATATTTTCATTCAATTCAGGTGCATGATCGAATAATCAAACATCTTTTCTTTTTTGATAAAATGTACATATACATACATCAACAAAATTGCAGCTATCGGTCCGAGAGCTATGCCCACTCCTATACCTATCAGCGAAATTTTACCGAAAAGCATTCCAAACAATGCAGGCAAAAGAGCTGTCGCCATACCAAGCAGAATGAACGTTCTCGGCAAACGGCGCGTATATTGATAAAACATAGCCGTTACCCGCGTAAGACATATAAAAATTGCCGCAGGTGAGAATATTACAAGCATTGTGGCTGCCTGAGATGCTGTCTTTGCATTATCGATATCAAACGCTTCCGGAAGCACTCCCGAGGCAAGAAATATAATTCCAAAAAGTACAACTCCCTCTATAAGTGCTGCCCGCAAGGTTTGCTTTATGGCGTGATCCATACTTTTGGCGCTGTTTTTACCTATGCTGTCATTTACCGATACGATCTCATACTCGCTGATACCTTCACTCAAATAGAACGTAAACTCAAAAATATTTATCACCACCGAAACCGCCGCAACTCCCGCCGCACCAAAGCCGGTAAGCGTGATATTGTTCAATAAAAACTCCATTATGACCACAAACAAAGATATTGCACTCTCCGGTAATCCAAGCTTTGCGACTTCAAGTATCTCCCGGGGATTAAAATACCATTTGAATTTGAGACCGTGCTTTGTATTTAAAAGGAATACAAGCTTAATGGAAAGCGCGGCCAAAAGAGAGATAATAGACGCCAGACCCACGCCTTTAAGTCCGATCTTTGAACCCAGCAGCCATGAAAGAGATGTGTTGATTACGATACGGCAAACGATCGCAATATAAAAATTTATATATCCGCCCCTGTATAACACATACGCAAACATAAATGTATCAAATGCGTCCAAAAGAGGATAAAAGCGCATAATTTCAAAGTAATCCAATGCGTAATTATATACCGACGGATCATCTGCCACAAACCTGACGAGCTGCGGCGTAAATACAACATAGAGCAAAGTCAGAACAATTCCGCAAATTCCGCATACTATCACAGTCTGACTGAAAAGCTCGCTCATCTTTTTTTGATCCCTGGCTCCCTGCGCCCTCATGATAAGAGCTGCCCCGGCAGTGCTGGCAAGATAGGCTATAAAAGTCTCGAATAATGTATATGGCGTTATCAGATTGACCGCCGCAAAAATATCATCCGCAAACAGCATCCCGACCACTACTTCATCGACAAGCGTAGCGATTATTTCAAGTATGACACCTAAAGTTGCTCCCATGAATATCGGAAAAAATTTTATATCTTTTTTATTGTCCATAATTATAATACTACCTCTTCCTCAGCCGTATCTTTCAGCTGAATTTTATTGCTGTTAGATGAGTACAATATGTTGTAACAATAACGATCATCTTCAATATCCGGCTTAAACAACTCACCGTTATCCTTAATGATGATCTCGGGACTGTCTATCAATCGGATAACACATTCACCAAGGACTTTCTTTTTGACATTTTTCTCGCTTGTTTTTTTCAAAATCGAAAAAACAAGTTCCTTAACATCCGCTAATTCCCCGTCACCGATACCCGCTTTTTTAAGTTCTTCATTGATCCATGCACCGATCCTTTCGATCTCATCCGGCGTATACTCAAAAGAATTCATCATTACTTTCTCAAAATCCGAATCATCAAACATAAAAGGTATACTCCCGGCACCGTTTATTATCAAAACAAATCCGTAAAAAACAGCTACGGCGGTGATCTGCGCCAGAAGCATTCCTTTTCCCATGGCAACGATTCCGCCGTCATAACAAAAGGTTACGCAAAATAATATGGGAAACAGAGCCGTGCGAAAAACAACCATCAAACATGACCAAAAGGGTTTGCCCATATTTCCGTAATAGTCACTTAAAAATCCTCCTACCGCAGCCGCAACAAGACCTACAGCACAGTAGCGTATACATTTTATCAGTAAAACACTGTGCGGACTGCTTTCGATCCCGTAAAGAAGAAGGACCACATCGGGTTTCAAAAGTAATATTAAGGAAACCGCCATACTGACTAAAAGACAGGCGGATAAAACCTCTTTAAAAAGGGTTTTTATACCTTCTTTGTTTTTCTCGCCCGAATAAGTGGCAAACAGATACTCCGCGGCCTCGGAAGGTCCGTTAATGATCTCATAGATCTCCAACATAGCGCAAAGTACGGTATTGGCAATAAGATAATCGCTTCCCCAGAATATCAATATGGCTTTTGTAAATGCCGCAGATACCAATGACATACATAAACCCGAGGTATTGGTTTTAAGCGAATGTTTTGCAAAGTTAAAAAGCTCTTTGAATGAATACCAAAATTGAAACTTGTATGTATTGCTTTTCTTGAAAAAATGGATCCCCACAACAAGCATATAGCATACATAGCTTAGCATGGTACCAAGCGCAAGACCGCCCATTCCCATCCTTTTGGACAATATAACGGAAGCGCCGATATTAACAACAAATGAGGTGATATACCCGGCATAAGAAAGCATATCGTCTCCGTCGGAAGAAGCTATCTCATCCAAAAACAATGCTATTGCCATAAATGGCGGCACAAGAATATAATATTTATAGTACTCAAGCGCATACGCTGCAATTTGCTCTGTTGTTTTATAATATTCAAAATAAAAATCTTTTATAATAAACAAAAATACCGTTTGTAAAACACCAAGAGAAATTGTCGTGAGAAACCCCATTGAAAAGAGCTTCCTTGCCCGTTCATAGTTTCCGCGTCCTTTTTCTCTGGCACAAAGATTTGAACATCCGGAGGTGAACAGATTGGACAGAAACGTTGTTAAAGAAATAAGCGGAAACATAACAGAGGTAGCCGCCAAGGCATCCTGTCCCAATGTGTGACCCGAGATCACGCCGTCAACCATCGTCAGCGCAGTTGCAAAAACAAATCCGATCGAATATTCAAATGCACGGCTTCTGTATTCTTTTTTGATAAAATCCTGTTTAAAAAATGATTTTATCGTATCGGATACCGAGCCTTTTTCTTTGTATCTCTTTCTGAAAGCTATACAAAACGCCAATAAAACAGTTCCTATGAGTGCCACGGAAATACACGCCGAAAAAGCATCATCGCAAAGTGCTTTCATCTCGATCGCAAAATCTTCTTTGGTCCAATTCCTGAGCATAGGTTCAAAAAACATTACTACCGCAGGCGGCGTTGCCAGATATAATACCATAGTATTGATCAAAACCTGCACAAAGTTAAATATTACAATTTCCTTTACACCGAATTTATCCTCATCTTTAACAAGCCTTCTGTATATAGCACCGATCATTGTCATTGACAACGCCTCAAAAATAGATATAAAGGCATAGTCAAAGTTACCGTAGGTAAGATAATCGGTAGCGATACAGCTTATCAAAGTTGCAACGCCTCCGACGAGTGGGCCAAATATAACGGCTCCCACAGCTTCAATGGCCTCTCCAAGCCATATTGAATCGTCGTGGGTCAGTATTATTATCAAATTGTCGATGCAAAACGACAATAACGCGACAATAAGGATCTGTACAATACGATTAAAAACCTTTTTTAAATTCTTATTCATAACTATATCCTCTTGTTTATATTCTCGGGCATACGGGGGGCGGTTCGGGACTGCCGAAAAAGTCCCCGATCTCCCGGATTTTTAAATAAAAATGCACAAAAGTCATCGTATCTGTGTTGTAATAAAGCAGGAAAAAACAAAAAACGCAAGGAGATGACTTTTATGCCCAACAGAGAAGCTAAACAACTTAACTTCCACTCAACTCAATCTCCGCAAAATCTGCGATTTTACGTCGTTGAATGGGGTCGAGTCTAAAAAGCAAGTTTTTTATCCTCTCACCCATTCACATTATATCACAAAATTCCGTAAAAGCATATATTAAAATTAATAAATTCCGCAATTTCTTTCGATTTTATTTATATGGGACAGGGGTTTCGAGCCGCCCCACGCCGCCTCAATATCTATAGCTTTTACTTATAGCCGACTATCATTTTTACATACTTTACAAAAAATCCCCCGCTTGGTATAATTATCATATATTTATCCTGCGAAAGAAAACGGTACACAAAATGTTTTACATATACGGTATGGGCAGCGAGGTGCCCATTGATATACGGGAAAAGGCGGCTTTGCCCGATGACAAAAGAGAAATTTTAAATAAAACAGCTTTTTTAAGCGGTATCGGAGGCTGCTTTGTGCTTTCCACCTGCAACAGGACGGAGCTTTGCTTATCCTGCACGGAAGATGCCGATATTAAGGCTGTTTTTTCCGCGCTTTTCGGCGGCTATGAAAAATACTGCCATTTTTACAAGGGCGAGGAAGCGATAGGATATTTTTTTAATATTGCCTGCGGGCTGGAATCACTTATAAAAAGGGAAACACAGATAATAACGCAGATTTCCGAGGCAGCGCAGACCGCGAGGGAAGCGGGCTGTCTTTCGCCCGAGCTTGAGGTGCTGATAAGGACGGCTGTGACCACGGCAAAAAAGGCCTGCGGCATAATGACGGAGGATATACGTCTTTCCTCGTCATGGCTTGCGGTCGATTGGCTTGAGGATAAAAGCGGCGGTCTGCGGGGTGTGAAATGCCTTGTTGCGGGCAACGGAAAGGTCGGCAGACTGACGGCAAGGGAGCTGTTAAAGAGGGGGGCGGATGTGACAATGACGCTGCGTTCCCGCTCGGACAGCGTTGTGCCGAGGGGCTGTGCGGCAATACCCTACGAAAGCAGGTATGAATATAGCTGCGATATTTTGATAAGCGCCACCAAAAGCCCGCATTTTACCTTTACCGAGGACAGGCTGCGGCATTATCCCCGTTTTATTGCGGATCTGGCCGTGCCGCGGGATATTTCACCCGCTCTTGCGGCAAAATACGGCGGAAATTACCGCTGTATAGATGATTTTAAAACGGCGGACGAGGACCTTTCAAGGGTGTACGAGATAATTGAGGAAGGCATAAACGAATATTATATCTGGGAAAATTACCGCAATTCGCTTGCGGCGATAGACGGGATAAAGGATATTATCGCAAAAAGGCTTGCGGCGGCAAATACCGAGGAACCGTGCGAAATAGTGGCAAGAACGGCGGATATGATATTCGGCGGCTTAAAGGAGTATATAACGCCCGAAAACGCCGAAAAATGCCTGAAAAAAATAGAAGCGAGGGCAAGATTGTGAAATTTCCGCTTTTTATTGAATTGGACAAAAAAAGAGTGCTTGTTGTGGGTGGCGGCAAAATCGGCGGCAGACGCGCACAAATTTTAAAACGTTTCGGCGCGGAGGTCTGTATTATCGACCCCAAGACCGAAAACGCCGATATAAAAAGAGAATTTAAGGACAGCGATACAGAAGGCTTTTTTCTTGTGCTTGCGTGTACAAATGATAAAAGCGTAAATGCCCGTATCGGAAAGCTGTGCAGGCAAAGGGACATTTTTGTTTCGGTTGCTGACAGCGCGGAGACTTCGACGTTTTTCTTTCCCGCACTTTGCGATAGTGATGATATATGTGTCGGTCTGGTCTCAAAAAACGGGGATGAACATAAGCTTGTTAAAAACACCGCGGAGAAGATAAGGGATATACTATGAAAACAATAAGGATAGGCAGCCGCGAAAGCAAACTTGCGGTAATACAAAGCAAAATTGTAATAGATTTGATACAGCGGCATTTCCCCGAATACGAAACCGAGCTTGTAACAATGAAAACCACGGGCGATATACGTCAGGATATAAGCCTTGATAAAATAGGCGGGCGCGGGCTTTTCGTAAAGGAGCTGGACAGGGCGCTTTTAAACGGCGAGGTGGATGTGACGGTACACAGCTTAAAGGATATGCCGCTTGAAACCAATGCCGAGCTGCCCGTTATAGCCTATACAAGGCGCAGCTCGCCCTTTGATGCGCTTATACTGCCCCAAAGCGGGGAAACGGACTTTTCAAGGGTCGGCTGTTCAAGCAATCGCAGGGCGCAACGGTTCAAGGAATTATATCCGAATGCGAATATCATCCCCATAAGGGGAAATGTCCCCACACGGCTTGAAAAGCTGGATAAGGGCGAATATACGACAATAATCCTTGCCTGTGCGGGGCTTGAAAGGCTGGGGCTTACAAACAGGATAAGCAGGGTATTTACCCCTAATGAGATAGTCCCTGCGGCAGGACAGGGCATAATTGCGGTGCAATGCAGAAAGGGCTTTGAGTTTTTAAAGATAATAACCGATACCGAGGCCGAAATTTGCGCAAAGGCCGAGCTTTCGGCAATACGCGCCCTTGGCGGCGGCTGTTCCGTCCCCGCAGGTGTTTACGCGGCTGTGGAGGGCGAAAGGCTGCATATTTACGGCTATCATTTTAAAGACGGTAAATCGGTAAGAAAAGAGCTTTACGGCGATATAAATGCGCCCGAGGCCTTGGGGACAAAACTTGCAGAGGAGTTGAAGCTATGACGGGAAAGGTAATAATCGCGGGCGCGGGCACGGGCAGCGCAGACCTTATAAGCATAAGGGCGGCAAACGCGCTTAAAAATGCCGATACCGTTGTGTTTGACAGGCTTTTGGGCGACGGTATAACAAAGCTTATCCCCGATAATGCCGAGAGGATAAATGTGGGAAAGGAAAGCGGCAATCACCCCGTACCGCAGGATGAAATAAATAAAATTCTGCTTGAAAAGGCATGCGGGGGCAAATGTGTGGTAAGGCTCAAAGGCGGCGACCCCTTTATGTTTGGCAGGGGCGGCGAGGAAGCCGAATTTTTGCTTGAAAATAAAGTGCCGTTTGAGATAATACCGGGCATATCCTCCGCGATAGCCGCGCCCGAGCTTGCGGGCATACCCGTAACACACAGAAATTTTTCGTCCTCGGTGCATATTTTAACGGGGCATTTTAAGGACGATAAGGAGATAGATTACAAGGCGCTTGCCAAGGCGGGCGGTACCTACGTTTTTCTTATGGGGCTTAAAAATGCCGAAAAAATACAAAACGGATTTCTGGCGGCGGGGCTTGATAAAAACACCCCCTGCGCGGTGATAGAAAACGGCGGTTCGGCGGCACAGAGGGTCGGTATTTCCGTTTTGTCGGGGCTTTCGGAGCTTGCAAAAGATCATGCTTCGCCAAGCATTATCGTTATCGGCGAGGTCTGCCGCCTGCACGAGAAATTATACACACAAAAAAGACTTTCTGGCAGAAATATTGTTATCTGCCGCCCGTCCGACCGTGCGCACAGCCTTAAAGCCATGCTGGAGACCGAGGGCGCAAGGGTGCATATCGTGCCGAGCATAAAAATAATCCCCCTTTCTTTCGGTGCGGAGGAAATTGCGGGAGATATATCGGCGCATAAATTTATAGCCTTTACAAGCAGGACGGGAGTTAAGCTTGTTTTTGAAAGCCTGCTTTCGGGCGGATATGACGCGCGTATTTTCGGCGGCAAAAAAATTGCCGTTATCGGCAGCGGGACTGCGGAGGAATTGAAAAAATACGGTCTGCGCCCCGACCTTATGCCGCAGGAGTTTTATACAGAGGAGCTGGCAGGTCTGCTTGTAAAAGAAAAAGCGGACAATATCCTGCTTTTCCGTGCGGAAAACGGCTCGAAAAGGCTTGACGAAATTTTAAGCGAAAATAAAACAAAATTCAAAACGGTCTATGTTTACAAAACGATTTGCGAGGAAGAACAAATACTGCCGCCGCAGTTTGATACCGCCGTGTTTGCAAGCCCGAGCGAGGCGGAGTTTTTTAAGACCGACAGAAAAGATTTTAAGGCTGTCTGCATCGGAAAACGCACGCTTGAGGCTGCGTTAAAACGCGGTTTTGACTGCACAGAGGCTGCCGAACAGACCGAAAAGGGCTTGTTTGATGCAATAATAAAAAAAGAGGGATAAGCTATGAAATTAACACAAAGACCCAGACGTTTAAGGAGATCGCCGCAGATAAGGGCAATGGCGAGGGAAACATATATTAAGCCGCAAAAGCTGATATATCCGCTGTTTATAGCCGAGGGCGAAAATATAAAAGAAGAAATAGAGGCAATGCCGGGGCAGTATCGTTTCAGTGTTGACAGGCTTGACGAGATACTTGCGGAGCTTGTGGGGCTTAAAGTAGGCGGCGTTTTGCTTTTCGGAATACCGGGGCACAAGGACGAGTGCGGCAGCTCCGCGTGGGACGAAAACGGTGCGGTGCAGACTGCCGTAAGATACATAAAGCAAAATTTTCCGCAGCTTGTTGTTATAACCGATGTATGTATGTGCGAATATACCTCCCACGGACATTGCGGTATTCTTGAAAACAACGATGTCCACAATGACAAAACGCTGGAGGTGCTTGCAAAGGCCGCACTTTCACACGCAAAGGCGGGCGCGGATATGGTCGCACCGTCGGATATGATGGACGGCAGGGTAGGCTGTATAAGAGAGGAACTTGACAAAAACGGCTTTGAAAATACGCTTATTATGGCATATTCCGCAAAGTATGCCTCGGCGTTTTACGGACCCTTCCGCGAGGCTGCGGGCTCTGCGCCGTCTTTCGGCGACAGGGCATCCTATCAGATGGACCCCGCAAACGGGGATGAGGCCTTGCGGGAAATAGCCCTTGATATGGACGAGGGCGCGGATATCCTTATGGTAAAGCCCGCGCTTGCCTATCTTGATGTATTGTACCGCGCAAAGGAAACTTCCGACAGACCCGTTGCGGCATACAGCGTAAGCGGCGAATATTCCATGATAAAAGCGGCGGCCGAAAAGGGCTTTATCGACGAAAAAAGGATAATAAAGGAGAGCGCACTTTGCATTTTCAGGGCGGGTGCGGATATGCTGATAACCTACTTTGCATTGGAGCTGGCAAAATTTATACAAGACGGTGAG
>JAFYGI010000058.1 GCA_017543265.1 Bacillota bacterium
AGGGCATTGCTGTAAAAATACACCAGTCCCATTACAATAACCGACAAAATGGTTATAAACCATATAAGCTGATGCGCGGACTCGGATGCCCGCTCCCTGTCCTCGGAGCCCAGCCATTGTCCCGCGACCACGGCACCGCCCGTTGCAAGGGCAGTAAAGGCGTTTATCAACAGCATGATGCAGCCGTCTACAAGCGATACGCCCGATACGGCGCTCTCGCCGACATTTGCTATCATTATCGAGTCTGCAAGGCCTACCAGCATGGCAAGCAGCTGCTCAACGATAAGCGGTATTATCAAATTTACAAGGTCACGGTTTGAAAACAGAAGTTTTTTCTCTTCCATAAAAGATACCTCAATAAATAAGGGACGATGTAAAACACCGTCCCGTAAAGCATTGGTATAGGATTACTTTAAAGTGATCTTAGCGCCAACTTCTTCAAGCTTCTTCTTGATGCTCTCTGCTTCTTCCTTAGCAACAGCTTCCTTGAGAACCTTAGGTGCGCCGTCAACTACTTCCTTAGCTTCCTTAAGACCAAGACCTGTTACTTCACGAACAACCTTGATAACCTTGATCTTCTCTGCGCCTACCTCTGTAAGCTCTACATCAAATTCGCTCTTCTCCTCGTCAGCACCGCCTGCAGCACCTGCAGCACCTGCAGCAACAACAACGCCAGCAGCAGCTGAAACGCCGAATTCTTCCTCAGCAGCCTTTACTAAATCGTTAAGCTCAAGAACAGAAAGTTCCTTAACAGCTGCGATAATTTCTTCAATAGATAATTTAGCCATTTTTATTTCCTCCATAAATGATATTGTTTTTATAATTGTTTTTTCAGTTGCAAGAACATAATGCCTTGTGCTTATGCCTCAGCTGCCTCAGGCTGCTTGTCTGCGATAGCCTGAATAACTCTTGCAAAGTTGCCCATAGGGCTCTTGAAGCTGCCAAGCAGCTTGGAAAGAAGTACCTCTCTTGAAGGGATGTCTGCAACCTGTGCCATACCCTTTGCATCATAGCAAGTACCTTCGATAACGCCTGCCTTAAATTCAAGCGCCTTTGCTTCTTTCATGAACTTGTTAAGGATGCCTGCTGCAACCGTAGGATCCTCATAGCAGATAGCGATAGCGCTGGGACCCTCGAAGAAATCCTTAAGACCCTCGAACTGTGTGTCCTTAACTGCGAAGTTCATCATTGTATTCTTGTAAACCTTGTAATCAACACCGGCTTCTCTTAACTGCTTACGAAGTCTTGTGTCCTGCTCAACGGTAAGACCGCGGGCATCAACTAAAACTGCGGAAGTAGCCTTTTCAAGCTTTTCCTTGATCTCGTTTACAACAACTTGCTTTTGTTCTACCTTAGCCAAAACTTACACCTCCTTATTTTATATAAAAATGGAGCCGTTTGTAATTTGCATATAAAAAACCTCCCAAGTCGCGCCGGGAGGTGAAATAAACAAATCTTACATCCTCGGCAGGTTGGTTTACGTTACGTCTTGCGACACCTGCTGTCTACGGCACAAGTGTTATTATACACTATAAGAGTTTGTCTGTCAACACTTTTTTAAAAAAATTTTACTTTAAGCTGACCTCGGAGTTCATATCAAAAAATCCCGTGGTGTTTTTGTCCGATATTATGCTTATATCCGCAGCCCTGTACAGCCTGTGGTATACCACAAATTCGCCGTCACGAAAGCCCGTGCAGCCAAAGCTTATCAGATATTCGCCGCCCTGTATGTCCATGCGCTGACGGAAAACGGCAGTGCGCACATCGCCCTTGTGTACGGTGCCCGTGTCGCAGTTTTCAAACATGGTGTTGGTGCCCGAAACATCCGTGCCCTGCAAGTTTACTATTGTAAAGGCAAATATGGGGTCCTGTATCTCGGCATTGAATTTTACCTTCATTTTGACGGTGAAATATTCGCCCTTGCGTACATGGCTGCCTATGCGTCCCTTTTCGTCAAGGATGGCAAAGTCCGTTATCTCGGCCTCGCCGTTGCCGTAGCTGTCGATATTGGGGTTAAGGGTCAGACTGCTCTTCCAGTCGGTGTCCTCGCCCGTATCCTCCGCAGGCTCGTCCTCGTCTATGGGTGCAACGGCACCGCGGTCATTTACCAGTATTTTTTTGTACAGGTCTATCATTTCCGACGGGTCGCCCTCGTCGGCCTTTTGCCCCGCATCCAGCACGATAACGCGGTCGCAGTATTTGCTCACGGACGAAAGGCTGTGCGTTACAAGCAAAATAGTCTTGCCGCTTTTTTTAAAGTCGTCAAATTTTTTATAGCACTTTGCCTGGAAAAATACATCACCTACCGACAAAGCCTCGTCCACTATAAGTATTTCGGGGTCGATATTTATCGCCACGGCAAAGGCCAGCCTTACAAACATACCGCTGCTGTAGGTCTTGACGGGCTGATAGACAAAATCGCCTATATCTGCAAAGTCCAGTATCTCGTCCACACGCGCATCTATCTCCTCGCGCGTAAAGCCCAGCAGGGTGCCGTTAAGATAAATGTTTTCTATGCCCGTATATTCGGGGTTAAAGCCTGCGCCCAGCTCCAGCAGGGCAGATATTTTGCCGTTTACCTCGATACTGCCGCCGCTGGGGGTAAGCACGCCCGTGATTATTTTAAGTATGGTGGACTTGCCCGCACCGTTTACGCCCAGTATGCCTACACATTCGCCCTTTTTGACATCAAAGCTGAGGTTTTTAAGCGCGTAGTATTCCTTATGATAGATTTTTTTAAGCGGTGAAAGGCTTTCTTTAAGACGGTCCACGGGCTTGTTGTAGAGCTTGTAGATTTTGCTTACATCCTTTACTCTTAATGCGTATTCCATAATTTGCGGGAGCTCCTTTTATAAAATATCCGAAAAATGCGGCTTCAGCCTTGTGTATATATTGCCGCCGATGACCGCCAATACCATTATCAGCGACCAGAAATACAATGTCTGCAGCGAGTTTTTCCAAAACGGCATACCGTATATCATGGAGTTGCGGTAGCCCTGCACGATGTAAAACATCGGGTTAAGCTTAAATACGTTTATAAGACCGCCCATGCCCGCGGGGAGGTTGTCTACCGACCACATGATGGGCGTGAGCCACATACCGAACTGCAAGACAATATTTATTATCTGCGATATATCGCGGAAGAAGATAACAAGCGGGGCCGTTATAAAGGCCAG
Organism: Bacillota bacterium; assembly: GCA_017543265.1. Lineage (GTDB taxonomy): Bacteria > Bacillota > Clostridia > Lachnospirales > CAG-274 > RGIG4310. The sequence continues at coordinate 3,177 of JAFYGI010000058.1, forward strand.
CGCCGCCACAAGCGCCACCATGCAGAGCATATAGTAGATCACCTGCACCCAGCTTATCATAGGCGGCCTTTTATACAGCACAAAGCATAATATCATAAATGCAATGAAAAACATATGCACAAAAAGCGATGATATTATTTTGACGACCGGCAGTATATTTATCTTGAAAACCACCTTTTTGACCAGGTACGAATATTCGATAAATGCGTTTGTTGCGCCGTTCCACGCCTCCGAAAAGAAAAACCACGGTATAAGACCCGCCATAAACCAAAGCACATAGGGTATGTCGCCTACGTTGGGGTTCCTGAAGCCTATCTGAAAAACAAACCAGAACACAAGTATCGTGCAGACGGGCTGTACAAACGCCCATATTATACCGAAGTAGGAGCCCGCAAAGCGTGTTTTGAAGTCGTTTTTCGCAAGGTTTAAAATAAGCCTGCGCTGCAGATATATGCCCGCAAGTGCGGTCAGTATCATGCGCAGATGCACATATCGGTACATCACAAAGGCGATGATGGCCGAAAGTATAACGGTAAGCGCCCTGTATATATAGGAGTCTATATATTTTGCCATGTAGCTTGGCAGGGACTGCACATCGTGTATCACGATATACGGATCCATGCCCGAGGTCTTGAATATGGCCTTACCGTCGGGGCTGGTATCGGCACGCCTCAGCTCGTGTGTGTCATATTTGCCTGCTTCGTCGCCTTTCAGGCTTCTTATGGTATAGCCGTGCGCCACATCGCCCTGCGTGTATATTATACCCGAAAACTGGAAGGATCTGCCTGCCCTGTTGCCCACATCTATCCTTACGTCGGTTATGGGTGCATTTGTGGGCAGCTTAAAGGTATGAGAGCCGCCCTCGTAGGCCTGCAATGAGTTTTCCTGCGTAAAATCCGCATCGTCGGCGGTCTTGTAAAAGATCTCCAACGGGGAGTTTTTGCTGATAAAGTCGGCCTCTACGGTGATATACACATCGTTGCGCCTTATGGAGCCGAGTATAAGCCAGAACACAGATATCAGCCCGAAGAATATTAAAATATAGAAAAGAAGTCTTGCTGTACGCTTCATTTCAATTACCTCTGTTTGTCAGTTTTGCCTTTAGTTTCCAGAATATCGCCATAAAACGCCATAATTTGGAGTTTTTTATCCTTGTATCTTCGCTGCGCATATACTCCAGCTGTGCGTTTAACGCGGCATTTTCGGAGCGGCTTGCCTCCAGCTCGTCCTGCTTTTGCACAAGCTGTGCAAAATACGCCTTTATCCTGCCCTCGCAGCTGTTTATATACTTTGCATCAAGCCTTGATGCTATTTCCTTTTCGGCTAATGCGCTGTCCTTTTGGATTATCGCCGCATCCCTGCTGTCAAGCGCCTTTTCAAATTCGGCTGCCGCCGTCCATGCCTCGCACAGGGTAAGGGTCTTTATCGTGCCGAAAAGCGTAAATTCGCCGCCCGACAGCCCCGTAACGGTGTAGTGCGGGTCGGTGGTGTAAAAAATATCAAACCCGTCCTCGCTTTTATCGGCGTTGTCGGGTGTGATGACAGCACCGCCGCAGTTTTTTATCCCGCCGCGGCATTTGAGCAGTCTGCCCTCGGCAATGTCCCAGCGCACGCTGAGCGTATTTTCGGGCAGGGGGAAAGTGACCTCAAAGCTGCCGTCTTCGTCAAGCGTAATGTCCGTATATACTTTGCCTTCCTCCGAATAGCCGCTGCCCGTGTCGTAGTAGCAGGCGGTGTTGAGGGAGCACATAAACATACGCTCGTTGTATATGTCCAAAAGGGAAAGCTGGTTAAGCGGCTGTAAATAGGGCAGAAGATGATCCATGCCCACATATTTTTCCGCAAAATGCACGGCCCAGCTTAAAAATGTCTCCGACATTTCGCCGTCAATACCGAATTCCTCCAGCACACAGGCCTTTGTCTGCCTTGCCTCCAGTTCGGGATTTTTGTAATACAGCTCGTTTATACAGCGCCATATCGCAAATTGTATCGGTATATCAAAGTCAAAGCACCATTCGTTGTCGATTATTATATATTCGCCGTTTTCGTAAAAAATATTGTCGCAGATAAGGTCGATATTTGCGGGATGTATACATTCAAGCGGCTTGTCATAGGAGGTGCCGCCGAATACGGCTGCAAACTCTTCGCCGAAAAACTTTTTTTTCTCGGTGCCGAATTTGCCGAAAAATGCCTTTAGCGGCTCGCTTACGGGGTTTTGTCCCGTGCCTTCGGTAATTATGTCCGCAAGCGACCTGCAGGAAAGAAACGGATATTTCAGTCCGCCTTTGTATCCGACACATTCAAGCGTGCGTATGCCGCCCGGATAAGCCGCCCGTGCAGCCGAAATTTTCCCGATATGCCCGTTTGCGGCATCGCAAAGCGGCATTTTAAGCGCATACCTTTCTTCGCCGCTGCAAAGCAGGGTCATTATTTGGTATTCGGGCTTTCTGAGCGAATTTATTTTTACATAATCTATCGTATTATCACATTTGTCAAGTGCAAGCTCCAGTAAAAACGAGTTTGCAAAATGCCCCATAATGCCCTCCGCGCAAAGGGTCGCCGCCATCTTCTGCTCGCTGTACAGGCCGAAGCTGCGTGCATTAAGGTTCATATAGGGGGCACCGTAGCCGTTGTTTACGGTGCTGTCGGTAAATATTTCGGACGGGAACTTATAGTCGGGGTAGGGGTAGTAAAAACGCAGCGACTTGAACCCCGCATTTTTGCCGAGCGCCGCAAGCTCGTCCTTTGTAAACGTGCGTACGGAACCATTGCCCTCATAATCGTTCATGCCCAAAAAATAGTTGTCGGTATGATCCTCGGCCGCACCGTTAAGGTATTTAAGGCCTATGCGGTTCTCTATGGCGATAAACAGCCTGCCGTTCGGCTTTAAAAAGCTTTTTGCAAGCGCAAGCAGACTTTCATACGGCGTATCTGTGTGTATAAAGCTCAGGGCGTATTCAAAAACGCCGTTAAGCACCACAACGTCGAATTTCTCGTCAAAGCTTATTTTTTGTATATTTCCCGCCACTATCCTCAGGTTGTCGATATCCTTGTGACGTGCAAGATTGATCCTCGAACGCCTTTCGGAAATGTCCACCGAAACGACCTTTGCACATTTTTTGCACAGCATACCCGTTATGGCACCGCATCCCGCGCCTATCTCAAGACAGGTGCAGTCCTTGTCAAAAGGATACCAGTTAAGGATATTTTCGCGCTGCGGCGAAAAATGGTAGGCCGCCGCAAAGGGATAGATCCTGTCGCTTTTTGTAATGTCAAAACCGTTTTCGGCCAGCTCCAGCAGGGTGTTTTCTATGTCGCCGTCCGAATAGGTGTCGGTGTTTTCGTAAAATCTCAAATCAAGTTCAGCCATTTGCTCCGCCCTTTTTCATGTATCCGATCATTGCCTTTAATGCGGCCTCCGCCGTCATTTCGGGGATAACGAGCCCCTTGTCGTATCGGGATATGCGCTCCGCCGGTGCGCCTATATCAAAGCAGGCAACGGGAAGCCCCATATTTATTACCTCCTGCGTGGTGTAGGAGAAGGTCTCGGGCCATATCGAGGCAATAAAAACGATATCTATTTTGTTTTCCCTGAAAATATCGGGGATATCCTCGGGCTTGTAGCGGCCGAGTATCTTAAGTGAGTCGTGCGACACGCTGTCGAGGTTCTGCCCGACAACAACTATATCCACATTAAGGTTTTGCCTGAGTATGGCTTCCTGCATCTCTATAACCACGCGCGAACCCTTTGTGCGCATAAAATTGCCCAGTATGCCTATCACAAGACGGTCCTTGTCGGTGGGATAGGGCGGTATGGCGGGGATATAGTCCACGGTGTGCGGTACCACCTTTATATTTTTAAGCTGCGGATACCAATGCATGAAGTAGGTCTTGCTGTTTTCGGAAAATACGGTTATCTCGTCGCAGTGCGAAAGAAAATCGCCCCATTTTTCGCGCCACTTTGCCATGCTTTCATATCTGTTGTTGAAACTGTCGGCATTCGTGAGCATACAATTTTCACAGATCGAAGCATCGGGCTTGAAGCAATGCTGCCCCTCATTGTTGATAAGGTAAACGGACGGACAGCAGGAATAAAAGTCGTGTCCGAGCATATAAAGGCCTGCGCCGAGCTTTTCTTTAAGCTTTTTTATATGATCGAGCATGGAGTAGATGTCCGTGCACGATACAAGCTCGTTGATAAGGATATATTCGATTTTGCCGATACAGTCGATAAATTTGTCAAGAGCATCAAGGCTGTCCAGCGTAAAGCCCGCTTTGCCGTATTTGGTGATGTATTCGGCATACAGACCGTCGGCTTCCGCCACAACATACAAAACACCGATGCCCTTTGCCGCTTCGCTTTCCGTGCGGCGCTTACTGTAGGAGTTTGCACCGCCGCCCCAGGCATGGTCGAATACGATAATATTTTTTTCCACAGCCTCGCGCATAAGCATAAGCTTTGCATATTCGCGGAAGCCGCAGGCGGGGTCTGCGCTTATATAAGCACCGACATCGGCATCATAGCCCTTGTGACGCTCGTTAAGGAGCTTAAGATTGCGCTCTATATAACGCTTTTTTGCCTCCGACGGAAAGCTTGCGCCGTGCTTGTGGTACACAAAAAGGTTTTCGGTGTGTACGTTTTTGAAGCCCGCCTTTATTGCACGCTGGCACCAGTCATTTTCCTCGCCGTAGCCTTTGTAGAAGGTGTCAGCGTCAAATGCACCTATTTTTTCGATGACATTTCTGTTCATGCCCATGCAAAAGCCGACACCCGTGGGCATCTCGTTGTATTCGGGCACAAAATGCCTGAAAACGCTGTCCACCTTGTCAACATCAAGACCCATAAATATCTCGTTATCCGCGCAGAAATCGGGAAAGCTGCATATGGTGCCGCAGGTGGTAAAGGGCGTGGAGGATGCTGGTTTTTCGTCAAGGATAATGGGCAGCATCAGGCGCTCCAGCCACAGATCGGGCAGGAAAACATCGGTGTTTACTATTGCACAGTGCATTTCGCCAAGCATAAGCGCCTTGTTTACGGACTGCACAAAGCCGAGGTTTTCCTTGTTGTTTATAAGCAGCGTGTTTTCGTGCTCTGCCGCATACTTTGTCAGAAGCGGGAGAACGCGCTCGTCGGGGCTTGCATCGTTTACAAGGATAAGACGATATTCAAGCTTTGTCTTTTGTATAGACTCCAAAAGGGGTGCAAGAAAGTCATAGCCGTTGTAAACGGGTACTATAACATCAAATTTATGCGAATATATGCTTTCGGGTATGGCGGGAATGTCCGCGGAAACGCAGTTTTGCACAAAGTCGGTAAAATTTACATGACCCGCAATGCGCCTGCTTACGCCAAAGCCCGTGCCGTGTGCGGGGGCCTCGGCGATGTCGGTGGTGTCGGTGCTGCTTTCGGTGAATGTTTTTATATATATGCGCACCTTTTGCCCGGCCTTGTAGCCTGCGGAAAAGGCAAAGCCGCTGTAAAGCGCATTGTCGCTGCCGTAGGCATCCCTTACATCCATGCGCTCTGTCAGGGTGAGCGGAAATGTGCGTGTCTCGCCGCCGCATTCAAAGCATATCTCGGCAGAGGTGACTGCCGATTTTTTGTTGAATATCCAGCCCCTCAGACATATCAGGCCGCCGTTTATTTCTTTTTGATCTATATAGTGGCATACGTCGCTTGCAAGAAGTGTCCTTATGCTGCGGCCGCCGAAAATTCTTTTTAAAATATTCATATCCTATCATCCTCGGTAAATTATATATTATTATTTTACCACATTATGCGGGTGCATTTCAACATTAAAATAACGGGCATTTCCAAAAATTATGATTTTATCCGCATTTTACAAATAATAAGTGTATTGTCGCTCCGCGCAGAGATGACCAAATGTCAATTACCCATTGAAAAGTGCCAAAAAAAATGTTATACTATAAAAAAACTACAAGAGGTGAAATATATGTCAGATTGCAATTCTTGTCCGTCAAAGGGCAAATGCGGCAGCAGCAGTGAAAGCTGCGGCAAGAAAAACAACCCGCTCAACAAGGTGAAAAAGGTCATCGGTGTTATGAGCGGCAAGGGCGGCGTGGGTAAATCCACAATATCGGCCGTGCTGGCAAGAACATTAAAAAACAAAGGATATTCCGTGGGTCTTCTAGATGCGGATATAACAGGCCCCAGCGCCGTAAGGCTTATGGGTCTGCGCGGTGAGCACGCATACGGCGACGGAAACGGAAATATTTTACCCGTCGAAAGCAAGGACGGCATAAAGGTAATGAGCCTTAACCTTATGATGGACGATGAAAATCAGCCCGTTATATGGCGCGGTGCAATGCTTTCAAGCTGTGTTACACAGTTCTGGTCGGAGACCCTCTGGGGCGAGCTTGATTATCTTATAATAGATATGCCCCCGGGGACAGGCGATGTTACGCTTACGGTAATGCAAAGCATCCCGTTAAGCGGTGTTATCATGGTAAGCCTGCCGCAGGATATGGTGGGTATGATAGTGACAAAATCGCTTAATATGGCGCGTATGCTCAATATCCCCGTTTACGGTGTCGTGCAGAATATGAGCTATGTAAAATGTCCTCATTGCGGCGAAAAGATAAATATTTTCGGCAGCGACACAAGCAGCATCGTGCTTGAACAGGGCATACCCCTTCTGGGTGAACTGCCGACAAATGCGGATCTTGCGGCTCTTTCGGGCGGCAGCGGCGAGGTATCTGACCCCGAGATATTGCAGGTGTTTGAAAATATTGTAAAAACGATAGAGTGATTTTATGAGGTGAGGTCATGGACAGAAAAAAACCGAGCATAGTCCTTATTATTGTTCTGCTGATAACCGTTGTGCTTGCGGGCGGCGCAGGCTTTGCGGTAAAAATGCGGGCGGATAAATGGAACGAGTTCAAGCTTAATGCAAAGCCCGTTACGGCGTATGTGACAGATATAAAAACACGGCGCACGGGCACGGGCAAGCACAGAAAGACATCACATACCGTCCGTGTTCAATATACGGTGGACAATGTAAACTACGACACCACGCTTGATTATTATTCAAGCACCATGCACAAGGGCACGGCGGTGGAGCTGTATTTCGATCCGCAAAACCCCGCCGATGCAATGTCCGACCCGACCAGGACAAATATAATCATCGGCTCTGTCGCGGGGCTGATAATGTTTGCAGTCGCGGCTTTTGTTGTAAATGACTTTAAAAAATGTGCAAAAATAAATCGGGTCATCGCAGAAGGAAAATATTATATATGCGACGACTGGACGGAGCAAAACTCGAATATGTCGGTCAATCATGTGCGTTATCACTGCATAAGGTGTGTTATAACCGATGACCGCGGCAAGGAATTTGTCTGCTTCAGCGAGCCGTTCCATCCCGCAAAGTCCCCCTATCAGCCCGGTGACAAGATAAAGGTATATGCCGACCCCTTTGAGGGCGACGATATCTACTATGTATCAAAAGAACCCGTCAGATATGATTTTTAAAATTAAGAAAGAAAACGCGCAAATGTTCTCTGTCGAAGGCGGAGAAACATCTGCGCGTTTGTTATATTACATTATGCTTTTGATATATGCTGCGATCTCGTCGTTTTTGCAGTTCGCAAAGAAGTATTCGCTGAACTTTTCGCCTGCTACGGCGCCCTTTAAAAGGTCTTGATCTATGTTTTTAAGTACGGTCATGATGTCGGTATGTGTTACCTTCTTGACCTCGTCAAGTATCTTTTTGTTGCGCTGCTCGGGTACAACTCTTTCCTTGGGGTAGCCCTGACCGCTCTCGCCGCAGAAAAGCTGCTCGAAGGTGTATTTAAGGTTAAGCTCGGCACCCCAGCCAAAGCCCTTTGCAAACGGGAATGCCGCTGCATTGCCGTCGTTGATCTGTGCAAACATATAACCGTCCGAGGGATCGACTATATGGCCGCAAAGTACGCCGGGGAATGCGTTGCAGGCAAGCATAGCGCCCTCACCCGTGCCGCAGCCCGTAACAACAAAGTCCGCAGCGCCCGAGTTGATAAGTATTGCCGTAAGTATGCCGCACTGCACATAGGTAAGCTGTGCCTTGTCGTCGGCTGTGTACATACCGTAGTTGAACACCTCGTGTCCCATAGGCTCTACGACCGATTTTAAAGTATTACAGATAAGTTCGTTTTTAGCCGCCTGGCTGTTTTCGTTGATCAATGCGATTTTCACTGTTTTATCCGCCTTTCGTAAATATTGTATACAGGTCACCTTAAAAATTTCAAAGGCGCCATGCCGTATATTGATTTTATCCTATTGCGTGATATTTGTCAAGAACGGCTTTTTTGTGTTTATTCAATATCGGCAAGCATTGAATTTTTCGCATGAACATCGACAACAACATCGTGGTCGGGCATATCAAACGAAATGATATAGCCCTTGTCTGTTTCGTAATCGGGGTTGAAATATGCTCCGTCCACAAAAAAAGAATAATTTGTATCGGTTGCTATCATAAAATAATACAGGGTAACTCTTTCGCCTGCCTTGTATGATTTTTTTGCGTTTTTAAACTCGTAGTCCCTGCCGTTGAGATCCAAGGTGTACTTCATATGATAAACCGCCTTTCTGTTATGTTTTTGTTTTATCCCGATCGGCCGCTTTGATAATCACAACGACATCTTTGCAGCCTTCGGACGGAGTTGTCGTCTTTTTGTAGGCATATACATTTCCCCGCACCCTGCCGACATAGCTTGAAATGCCGCTTACGGGCGAAAAATGCCATACATCGGCATTTTCAAATTTGCTTGTGTCGATTTTAAAGCTTCTGCCCGTATAGTTATAGGCAAAAATAAAATCGTCTCCGGCAAAAACGGCTATCCTGTCGTATTTTTCCTTTTGTCCGTCCAAAAGGAGTTCGTCCTTTGCCCTGCCGGTTGTAAAATCAACACTTTCCATAAGCGTTTTAAGGTGTTTCATCTGCCCCGAACCCTCATGGTGCATGGCCTCTTTCCAGGTGCAGACCGCACCGTAGCTGCAGCCTCGTCCTCGTCGGTTTTCTGAAACAGAAGCCAAGCGGTATCTCCCAGCCAGAAAAACGGCTTGTCTCCATGCATTAAATATCTTCCGTTGGTTTCTATTTTCTTCATATTTTTTACAAGCTCTCAATAAAATCATAGTAGTATTGTATTTCCGCTTCGGCAGCATCATCGGTAAGGCCGTATTCTGTTTTTAACAGATCCTTTACGTCCTCGGCAGTACAGCCCCAATCAAATCTTTCGCGGATAAAATCAAGAGTGTCCATTTTTTATCACCCTTTCTTTTGCCTGATTATCAAACAGCCGTTTTGGGAACGCATCACAAAACGGCTGAATGCAAAAGGGAAAATATTTATTTTTTGCCGCTCTTTCTCGGTGCTTTTTTGACCGTTGACGGCTTGCTTGACGATTTTACCGCTGATTTTTCCGCAGCACGTCTTGCCTTGGGAATGGTTGCAAGCGCAGCCTTTAAAACACCTATTTTTTTGTTGTTGCCGTAAAAGCCGAGCTTGTCTGTCATTTTGTTTTCAAGCGCATAAACAAGGTCGTCGCCGGATATATTCAAGGAAATATCATTATCCCTGTAATCGTAGGGCTGAACATCCATTTTGCCGTCAAATATCACGGCATAAAACGAACCCTGACCCTCGCCGAAGATATTGAATTGTACGGCGATAAAATCCTTAACGTCCTTTGTCCTTGCTTTAAGTAAACGTTCTTTTGCTCTTTCAAAAATTTCCTCGTAAGTCATAACACATTTCCTTCCTTTTTTTTTCTTTATTTTACACCTAAAGTTTTGCCGTGTCAATATTATGACAGGAACGGACGGATTTTATCCTTGCAGGCGGTTTTATTTTGTAAATATCCCAAAAAAGAAAATTCAGGGAAAGTCCCAAAGCAATTGACACAATAGTTGTTTTATGATAAAATCATAATGAAATACTTGTCTTTAAGGAGGAAGTAAAATGAAAAGATTTATATGCTCCGTTCTTGCGGCAACAATGCTGTTTTCATCGTCTGTATTTGCGGATACGACGGCTAATGTCTATTTGGGAGACCGCCTTGTAAGCTACACGGACCAAGCGCCTGTTATAATAAACGACCGCACCTATGTTCCCATCCGTGATGTATTTGAAACAGCGGGCTTTAAGGTGGACTGGAAGGCGGAAAACAAAACCGTGACCATCTCAAACGATTACCATAACATTATGCTGTTTACCGAAACAAACGGCCTTTTCAGCATGGATACGGAATTTAACGTAAACTACGATACACTTGAAAATCCCGTGCAGATAGTAAACGGCAGGACCTTGCTTCCGCTCAGGGAGATACTGGAAAGTGCGGACTATTCGCTTGAATGGGATGCGGAAACAAAGTCTGCAAAGGTGACCGACAACAACGACTACGCCGAGCTTGACGCGCAGCTGGAAAAGCTCAGGCAAATGGAGTCTCTTTTAAACAAAAAGGAAGAGGTATTTGACAAAACAAAGCCCGCAGGCGAACTGTCGGAGGAGGAATATGCCTTCCTTGACAATATGTATACCGTATTTGATGATATGTCAAACGCGGCAAAAGCAGCGTCACTCGGCGATATGAGTGAGCTTTCGCCCGAAAACGTAAAGATGGTATCAAAGCTTATTGACGGCTACATGGCTAAGCTTTCCGATGTTGAGTGTCCCGAAAGCCTTAAGGGTCTTGATACGGGTCTGCAAAAGGTGATGCACAATATGGTGCTTAACGTTGCGGAGATAGCCGAGGCAACAAGCGCAAATCCCGACAACAGCGACCTTGCGTTTATGACTGTTTTCGGCCTTATGGCAGGTCTTGCGGTGCAGTATGAAGATGCGGTACAGCCGCTTACCGACCTTTGCAAGGAAAAGAATATTGATATCAAGGCTGTATTCGGTGAAAAATATAACACGGATCTTTTCGGCTCTGTATCATGATATTACGGGCGGGCGTTTCAAAAGCCCGCCCTTTTAAAGGAGAGTGAACGGTTATGAAAAAGTTTGTTTGTACGCTTATGGCGGCACTTATGATGACAGCGCCCGTATGCGCGGCCGTAAATGTTACGGTGGACGGCGAGTCTGTCAGCTACAGCGACCAGACCCCCGTTATTATTAACGAGCGTACTTATATCCCGATACGCGATGTTTTTGAAAAAATGGGCTTTAAGGTGGATTGGGACAGCGAAAGCAAGGCCGTGACCATATCGGACGATTATTATATCATCGTGCTCATGACGGGCACCGACAATATGCTCACAGCGGGGGCAGACCTTAATTTCACCTGCAAAAAGCTTGACAACACGGTGCAGATAGTAAACGGCAGGACTATGCTGCCGCTCAGGGAGATACTTGAAAGTGCGGGCTACAGGCTCGGCTGGGATGCGGAGACCAAAACTGCGTCTGTCACAAATCAAAACGACTATAACACCCTCAGGACTGTAAAAAACGAAACGGAAAGGGTGTTTGACGGCAGTACGGCACCCGACAGCGAAAAAATATTAAACGAAAAGCTGGATAATAAAAGCGAGCAGGAGAGGCGTTACTGTCTTGGCGTTGCCACGATAGCGGCGCACCTTGAAAATACGGACGGCGCGTCTGCGCTGGATGCGCTGGAGTGTCCACGCAGTATGCAGGTACAGGACAAGAAGCTCAGACAGCTTTTGACGGCGCTCGATAACGACAGGATGGCTTATGCCGTATTCAAAGGACAAAATCCCGATGCAAAAAATCAGCTCCATATGGTATCACTTTTGCTGGACGAGGCGGCAAAGCGCACTCGCTCAAAGGTATGGGAGATACTTGAAAATATCTGACGATCCGCATGAAGAAATGAAAAGAGCCCCTGCTTTACAGAGGCTCTTTCCTGTGGAGAGTTGTATATGAATAATAGAGCATAAGCTCCAGCAGCCAAGCGGGAAAACTCAACTGCAAATACATTATATCACACAAGTTTTTGTTTGTAAACAGGTTTCGACAATTTTTTGTTGGAAATATTGCGATTATGAAAGGAGAGGCAATATGGCTTACGAGGTGATAAGCTCTCAAAAGGTATATGAGGGCAAGGTTTTCAATATAGAAAAGGATATAATAAAATTACCCGACGGCAGGACGACCGGCAGGGAAACTGTGCGGCATAACGGCGCTTCGGCGATGGTGGCCGTGGACGATGAGGGCAGGATACTTTTTGTAAGGCAGTACCGCCATTCCGCGGGGGCAATGACACTTGAGATACCTGCGGGAACACTTGAAAAGGGCGAGGATCCTTACGACTGCGCCGTGCGCGAGCTGGAGGAGGAAACGGGCTGCAAATGCGAAAAAATGCAGTTTATGCTTAAATTTTACTCGTCCATAGGCTTTTGCAGCGAGATACTTTATATCTATCTTGCGACGGGGCTTTCGCAGGGCTGTGCAGACCCGGACGATGACGAGTTTATAGAGATAGAACGCTATACGCCCGACGAGGCCGTGCAGATGATATTTGACGGCAGGATATACGACAGTAAGACGATAGCCGCCGTTCTGGCATACAAACAGTGGCAAAACGACAATAAGGAGCAGCAGTCATGAAGAAAAAAGTATTTTTAACGGCGTTTGCCGCAGCGCTGGTTTTAATGTGCGGCACCTGCAGTGCGCAGGATATAAGCGTAAAGCTTAACGGCAGCGTTATAGATTTTCAGGACAGAAAACCCGTTGTGTCCGAGGGCAGGACGCTTATACCGCTGAGGGGTCTTTTTGACAAAATGGGTTTTGATATTGCGTGGGCGGCCGATACAAAGACCGTAACGCTTACAAAGGACAGCGACCTTCTTTCGGTCGTTATAGGCGAGAAAAAGTATTACCTTAACGGCGTTTCGCACGAAATGGACGTGCCCGCGCAGATAATAAACGGCTATACCATGCTTCCGCTGCGTGCTATTGCCGATGCAACGGGGGCAAATGTGTTCTGGGACGGCGGCGAAAAGCTTGTTACCATAGTTTATAACGACGGGGATGCTCCGGCACAGCAGGAGGGTATGTTTACGGCCGATACCGAGCAGGAAGAAAACTTTATTCTGGGCATTGTGAATGCTACGGATAAATACAATGCGGCGGCGGGAGAGTATCTTGAAAGCTTTGCCGTGCGTGAATCGGAGGGCGTGCACAGCGCAGAGGATGCGGAAAAGCTTCAGGCATCGGCGCTGAATATGCGCGATACCGCCTTAAAGGCCAAAAATGCCGTAGCTGCGCTTGACTGCCCCGAAAGATTTAAGGATCTTGCGGATGCGTTTACAAAATATATGGACTCCGTTGCCGAAATGGCACAGTATAACTACGACCATGCAATGGACAGCAGCATTGCGCCCGAGGACGAAGCAAAGTATGAACAGCTTGCTTCCGAACTTATTTCCGCCGAGGAAAAATATAACGAGATATTTGCACAAATGGCGAATTAAGGGGTTTTATGAAAAAAATTATCTAAATTAGCCTAAATATCTGTTTTTTGTATTGACTTTTGCTCAAAATAATTATAAAATTAGGATAGAGTAGTGCATATATACCATTATAATATGGATAAATATAAAACCCGACATTATTTGGGGGGCAATGTGCGGCATTGCAGGAGGTAGGTAATAATTATGGCCAGAGGCAAAAGAAGAAGCGACGACAGTTCGTCCGCAAAATACTTCAGCGACGATATGACAAAGGAAGTTGTCGGCAGACTGTTTGAACAGTATACGGCGGATGACGGCAAAAACTATTTTGCACCGTCAAGCAGAAGAACGACAAGGGCCGATGAGGAAACAGCCCAAAAGGAAGAGGACAGGAAAAATTTCTTTGACGAGACCGACGAAGCGGAGTACGAGGAAGAGGAAAAGCACGAGTCAAAGCTTTCAAGCTTTTTGAAAAAGGCTAAGCAGGTAGTGCTTCAGCCCGATGATGACGACGAAGACGAGGAAGAGTACGAGGAAATAGAGCAGGCAGCCGAGGAAGGCGTACAGGAGAGCAAGGATGTGCCCGACCTGCCTTCGGAGGAGGCACAGCAGACCTATGTGCCAAGACGCAGGGAAAGACCCAAAAAGAAAAAAGAGCGTCAGCAGGAGGAGCCTGCCGAGGAAGAAATATTCTCCGACGATGTGCCTGTTGAGGAGCTTAAAAAACAGCAGGAAACAAAGGAAGAAAAACAGGCAAAGCGCATGAGCCGACGCGAAAAAATGGAAAAGCGTGTTGAGGAAAAGCGCAGAAAAGCCGACATAGCACAGCAGGAGCAGGAAGCACCGCAGGAGGGCTTTGACGAGGACTACGAGGAAGAGGAGTCCGAGATAATCGAGATCCCCGTTGCAAGGATAGCGCTTATCGCCATAATCGTTATTGTTGCGCTGCTGCTTATAATCCTTACCCGCAACTGCATACATTACAGTTCACAGCTTAAAGAAGCCAATTCCAAAATTGAAGAGCTTGAAAGGATGAATACATCCTCCACATACGAAAAGGAAATAGAGGAGCTTAAAGCCAAGAATGAGGAGCTTACAAAGCAGCTTGATGACATCAGGGCGGCATCCGCTACCGTGACTGCTGCCGACGGCACATCGACCGCACCCGCACAGGCAACGGGCAGTGACCCGACCGTGGGCGCAGGCGGTGAGGGCGACACATCAAATCTCAGCCAGGGCGCCAACTCCTCCACAAGCTATCAGGTAATGGCGTATACGGGCGAGCCGCTGTGGGATTTTGCGGATTCCATCTACGGCGACGGCAGCCGATACGAAGATATACTTAAATTCAACAATCTTACGCTTGACGATTTCGAGTCGGGCGAGGTAGGCAAGGGAACCGAGCTTAAGATCCCTAACTGACATATCTGTATAATACCGCTCCGGCAATCTTTTGCCGGAGCATATCTTTTAACTGCGGTATTGCAGAATTATCCCAAAAACGAGGTGTAAAATGAATATAGAAAATAAAAGTTTGCTTGAACTGCGCGAGATCGCAAAGGAAATGCAGCTTACAGGCGTTTCGGGCATGAAAAAGGCCGAGCTTGCGGCATTTATTGCGGAGGAGTATGCAAAAAAAGAGGCGGAAAAAAAGACTGCCGAGGCGAAAGAACTGCCTGCAAAAGATGATGAAGAAGAACGCTATTTTCAAGAAATGGAGGCCGCAAAGCCCGATTATATGGCGGATATTGACAGCGGCACGACCTGCGGCGGCGTGCTGGAGGTGCTTACGGACGGCTACGGCTTTTTGCGCTCGGAAAACTATCTGTCGGGCAGCGACGACATCTATGTTTCCCCGTCACAGATAAAGCGCTTCAACCTTAAAACCGGCGATCATATTTACGGCAAAATGCGTGCCGAAAAGGGTAATGAGCGTTTCCGCGCCCTGCTTTATCTTTTGCAGATAAACGGCGACCCCGCAAACAAGGTGGGCAGAAGACCCGTATTTGAAAAGCTGACACCCATTTATCCCGAGCAGAAAATAAGGCTTGAATATAAACAAAACAACCTTTCGACAAGGCTTGTTGACATTATCGCGCCCATAGGCAAGGGTCAGCGCGGTATGATAGTCGCCCAGCCCAAGGCGGGCAAGACCGTGCTTATAAAGGATATTGCAAACGCTGTTGTCACAAATCATCCCGAAATGCACGTTATTGTGCTGCTGATCGACGAGCGCCCCGAGGAAGTTACGGATATGCAGCGCTCCATAAACGGCAAAAACGTGGATGTTATATACTCCACCTTTGACGAACAGCCCGAGCATCATAAGCGCGTGGCGGAAATGGTGCTGGAACGCGGCAAAAGGCTGGTGGAGCAGGGTAAGGATGTTATGATACTGCTGGACAGCATTACAAGGCTTGCAAGGGCGTATAACCTTATAATCCCCTCCAGCGGCCGCACGCTGTCGGGCGGTCTCGACCCTGCATCGCTGTATGCGCCCAAAAAGTTTTTCGGCGCAGCCAGAAATATAGAAGAGGGCGGCAGTCTTACCATACTTGCCACAGCCTTGGTGGAAACGGGCTCGCGTATGGATGATGTTATCTTTGAGGAATTCAAGGGTACGGGCAATATGGAGCTGGTGTTGGACAGAAAAATGAGCGAAAAGCGTATCTTCCCCGCTGTGGACATACTTAAATCGGGCACCAGACGCGAGGAAATGCTTTTAAACGGTGACGAACTGGATACGGTCTATTTCATCAGAAAAAATCTGAACGGCGCAAATTCACAGGAAATGCTTGAACAGATAGTGGATATGCTGGATAAAACAAAAACCAACCAGGAATTTGTCGGATATATGAAAAAATGTATGGAAGCACAAAAAAAATAAATTTGTGTTGAAAATAATGCCGATATATGATATATTTAATTAGATAGGGTAAATTTTTTTAAGGAGGAATCATAAAATGAAAAAGGGCTTTAAAAAAGCTGTAAGTACGCTGCTTGCATCTGTTATGACGTTAAGCGTGTGTGCATTTTCGACTGCCGATGTTTTTGCGCTTGATGCGGGTATCAAGGAAGCGGGCGGCTGGTTTGAGTCGGCCTATGCGCAGTGGGATGAAGTAAACGGCGCATCGGGATATAACGCTTATTACAAGGAAAGCGGCGCGGCAGACTATGTAAAAGTTGATGATGAGCTTGTCAGGGGTACAAGGGTAGATGTGCTCGGCCTTAAGGGCGGCAGCAGCTACAAGGTGAAGATAGTGCCCGTTATAGACGGAGCAGAGGATAACTCAAAGGCCATGGAAAGCGATGATATATCGGTCATGGCTTATGTAAGAGAGGGTTTTGCTTTTTCTAAGGGCAAGACCAAGGGCGGCTATAACGAGGACGGCACGATTCCCGACAATGCAAAAATAATTTACGTTACGGAAGAAAATAAAGATACCATAAAAGGCAATGTCGTTGTTGATGTGTCCAAGGGCACGGTTGCGGAATGCACGGGTATTTCGGGCATACTGCTGGCAAGAGAGAAAAAGGGCTCGGAGACGACCCCTATTATTATCCGTGTTATCGGTGTTGTTTCGGCGCCTACATTCGGTGTGTGGACAGACGGTAAAAATACCAAGCAAAACAGCGGTATCGACAGCGCAGGCCTTTTGAATATAAAATCGACACAAAATGTTACGCTTGAGGGTGTTGGTGTCGGCTCCGGCTTTACGGGCTTTGGTATTAATGTGCGTGAGGACTCGAATATCGAAATAAGAAATATGCGCTTTGGCGAGCAGAAGGACGACTGTGTGAGCATACAGACAAATAATGACCATATATGGGTGCATAACAACGATTTTTACATCGGCGCAAACGGCGGCGGTGACAAAAAGAAGGGTGACGGCTCCTGTGATGTAAAGGCAAAATCGACCTATGCTACAGTGGATTACAACCATTTCCACAATACGGGCAAAACATCGCTTGGCGGCATGACCTCGGACAGCGAAAACTTCTTCCTCACATATCATCACAACTGGTATGACAAATCGGGCTCCAGACACCCGAGAGCAAGAATGGGCTCCATTCATGTATACAACAATTACTTTGACCATAACTACAGCGGCGGTATCGCATCATGTATGGGCGCATCCGTATTTTCGGACTCAAACTACTTTGAGGATACCGTAAGGCCCATGTTTATTTCGGGTCAGGGCAACGATATAAAGTCTGCGGGCGATTATTTCTCGTCGGGCGAGGACGGCGGCGTTATCAAGTCGTACAACAACAAGATAACCACCTGCGAAGAGGGCAGTGTGACCTATATAGACGGCGACCTTAAAGAGGTGACAAAAAGCTGTACGGGCTGTACCTACTGGAACGGCGCTGCCAAGGAAATGAAGGTAATAGCAAACAGGACCGATTACGAGGATAAGGTAAATGCCGAAAAACGTAAGAACGGTAATTATCCCGACGCATATCAGGCAGATACAAGGGACGAAAAGGTGCCCGAAAGCTTTGCTACACTTGTGGGCGGCTGCACATACAACAACTTTGACACGGATGCCGAGATCATGGCAGACTATGCTGCAAACGTACAGACACCCGACGAGGCAAAGGCGGCTGTTATGGCGTATGCAGGTGCATTAAGGGACGGACAGCAGAATATTGAGCCCGAAGAAAAGGTATGGGGCGACTGGGACGGCGACAAAAAAATAACCGCTTCCGATGCAACATACATTCTCCAGTATGTTCTTACACCCAATAAAATGAATTATACACAGGAACAGGTAGACAGATGCAAGGTCTACGGCGAAGAAACGATAACCGCCTCCGATGCGGTAATGGTTCTTCAAAAGGCACTTGACGAAAAGGTCATCTTCCCCGTGGAATCGAAATAAATAAGCAATAAAAACGGCTTTCGCAGTATCAAAATGCGAAAGCCGTTTTTTATTTTTGTTTTTTTAATGTATTTAAAAACTTTTTGTCATACCCGATGACTATATCGGGGTTTGCGGCTTTTGCCGCATTGTTGAGCTTTTCTATATCCGCATCGGTTTTTACCGTGCGGATAAATACGCCAAATCTGCGTATTTTACCGTGTTTGTCCGCTATGCAAAGCTCCTCGGTCATTGCAATACCGAATACGCTGCTTACGGCACGGCAGAATATCATTGCGATATCCTCGTACTTTATGGTGTTTACCCCGCTGTTTATGCCGACAAGCATGGTCTTGCATATATAGCAGTTAAGCTCTTTGAGCCATACCGCATCGGGTGCGTTCATCTCTGCTTCCGCTTCGGCCGCATCTGCGCCCGAGCCTTTTAAAAGCCCGAAGCTTGACGCATAATACAGCGAAACAGCCAGCATAATAAATGATGTCAGAAGTATTGCAAGATACACCGTAAAATTGTACGGCGGCCCCATAAGCATATGATACAGGTCCGTATTATACGATGCATAAAGCTTTGTTGCAGTGCCGTCGGGAAGTACGCCCGGATACTGCTTTTCTATGCTGCCAAGCTCACTTTTTGAAAGTTTGCATACACAGCCCACAAGCTGCTTGCTGCCGTCTTTTGCTATATCTTTTTCTATATATTTTATCCTTGTGCTTTGCAGTGAAACGACGTAGGTGCCGCTGCCGTCGCTTACAAGATAAATGTCGTACAGCTTTGAAGCAAATAAGCTTTTGCCTTCTATACGCAGGGGGGTTGAAACGGCATCTATATATGTCGGCTTGCCGACGCTCTGCGCATCAAAGGCACATTGTGCAAACGGCAGGGGCGGCTGCATATTCAAAACGGCTCTGTTGTATGTAAGTACCATCAAAACAATATCCACAGCCAATACCACGGCGGATATCACGGCCATAATGACATTCCTTTGATATATACTGTTTGCGTGTTTGTTGTTTGCTGCCATAGTATATACCTCGTGTTTGACGGGTTTAGTTTTTAAAGCTGTGTATGGGTGCGGGTATACGTCCGCCGCGCTTTATAAATGCCTCGCAGCCGAATTTGTTTACGGGCATGATGGGCGCATAGCCCAAAAGACCGCCGAATTCAACCGTGTCGCCGACATTTGCACCAAGCACGGGGATAATGCGCACAGCCGTTGTTTTGTTGTTTACCATGCCTATAGCCATTTCGTCGGCAATAATGCCGCTTATCGTGGATGCGGGAGTATCGCCGGGGATAGCTATCATATCAAGGCCGACGGAGCATACGCAGGTCATGGCCTCCAGCTTTTCAAGCGAAAGTGCGCCCGCATTGACCGCATCTATCATGCCGTGATCCTCGCTTACGGGGATAAATGCGCCGCTCAGACCGCCTACATAGCTGCTGGCCATTACGCCGCCTTTTTTTACATTGTCGTTTAAGATCGCAAGTGCCGCAGTTGTGCCCGGTGCGCCCGCGTGTTCAAGACCCATTTCGTGGAATATCTCGGCAATGCTGTCGCCTATTGCGGGGGTGGGTGCAAGGGAAAGGTCGATTATACCAAATGGCACACCGAGCCTTTTTGATGCCTCCAGCGCCACAAGCTGACCTACACGGGTTATTTTGAACGCCGTTTTCTTTACCGTTTCGCAAAGGGTCTCAAAGTCCGCACCGCGCACGTTCTCCAGCGCTGCCTTAACAACGCCCGGGCCGCTTACGCCTACGTTTATGACCCTGTCGCGCTCGCCCACGCCGTGGAATGCGCCTGCCATAAAGGGGTTGTCCTCAACGGCATTGCAAAATACCACAAACTTTGCGCAGGCCATGGCGTTATTGTCCTTTGTAAGATAAGCCATTTCCTTTATTATCTCGCCCATTTTGCGCACGGCGTTCATATTGATACCGTTGCGTGACGAGCCGACATTTACGCTTGAACAAACACGCTCCGTGGAGGAAAGTGCCTCGGGTATGCTGCGTACAAGGTCGATATCGCCCTTTGTGCTGCCCTTTTGCACAAGTGCGGAGTAGCCGCCTATAAAGTTTACGCCTACCTCCTTTGCCGCCCTGTCGAGTGTCTGCGCCACCTGTACACAGGCGTTCTGGCCGTGACCGCTTGTCACAAGGCTGATAGGCGTGACGGAGATACGCTTGTTTACGATGGGCACGCCAAATTCGTTGCCTATCTCATCGCCTGTTTTTACCAGATCCTTTGCGCTTTTTGTTATTTTGTCATATATCTTTGTTTTTAACTTTTCCGTGTCCGAGTCCATACAGTCCATAAGACTGATGCCCATTGTGATAGTGCGCACGTCAAGGTTTTCATGCTGTATCATCTCATTGGTCTCAAGGACCTCATGATGTGTTATCATTTTTTTACCTCCGATATCAAATACGGTGCATACTGTTGAATATGTCCTCACGCTGCAGGCGTATATCAACGCCTATTTCCTTGCCCAGCGCGATAAGATCGTCTTCTGCCTTTTCAAATTTCTGACCCGACAGATCAACTATCATCATCATGTTGAAAAAGCCCGATACTATCGTCTGAGAAATATCCAGTATATTTATTTTCTGGTCTGCAAGATAGGTGCAGACCTTTGCGATTATGCCGACGCTGTCTTTGCCGACAACGGTTATTATGCCCTTCATAGAGAGGTCCTCCTTGTTTTTGTATTAAGTACATATATTCTACCACAAAGACGGATGTATTTCAATGTTTTTTTGATAACGATATGCTGTGGGCCGCAATTGACAAAAAACGGCGTGATATGGTATAGTGTAGGTACATGAAGCGAAAGGCGGAGTTTTGATTTGAGTAAAAAATACTATCCATACATAATTTTTTTTCTTGTGGCTCTGGCGGCGGAAGTGTTTGTGTTTAACCTGCGCTTCTGGCAGAGCATAGGCTACGATACGATAACGCCCTCAAATATGACCTGCGGCAGCGGTATACGGGTGCTCGATACGGGAGAGCTGTATATAGAGCCCGACGGCGACAGGGTAATAGAGATCGACGGCATTGATGCGGCGGTAAAAAATGTGTATATAGACATATATGACAAGCGCTGCATGGATGAGAAAAACCTTGTAAACGGCATGATGCACTATTTTCAGGCGCTTGATATTGAAATTTACGCGGCCGATGAGGGCTCGGCGGAATTTTATGCGCTGCCCGCAAGGACGGTGGTGCAGGGCGTGGAACGCACCAAATATATAAAAATGCAGACAGCGGGCAAGACCAAAAAGCTGGCGTTTTTTGTGTCGGGCATTACGGACGAGGATCTTGCGGGACAGACCCTTGTTTTAAACGGCATTCAATTTAACAAGACTGTGCCGTTCAAGTTTGGCGCGGCAAGGCTTTTGATATTGTTTGGCATTCTGGCTGCGGCTTTTTTGCTTAGAAAGGGCAGCGGTGTATACGGCGTGATGCTGACTTGGTCAAAAAGACAAAGGGCCGCTGCGGCGTGCTTTATCCTGCTGGATATTTTTGTCTGCACGGGTATCTGTATGTCAAATACCCTGTATGCAAGCAAATACAGCGCGGTGTTCAATTACAATGCGCTTATGCAGTATGACGAGCTGGCAAAGTCCTTCCTTAACGGCAGACTTTATCTTGACAAGGAGCCCATACCCGCGCTTGACGGTATGGAAAATCCGTATGATGTTTATACCCGTACAAAACTGCTCACTACCGAGCAGACAAATGCGGTATGGGATCAGGCGTATTACAAGGACAGGTTTTATGTTTATTTCGGCGCTTTGCCCGTGCTGGTGTACTACCTTCCGTGCAGGCTTTTTTTCGGCACAAGCTTTATGACATTTTTCGGTGTGCTGATAAATATTTATTTATATACCTTGTTCGTGTATCTTTTGTTGAAGGAGCTTGCGCTTAAACGCTTTAAAAACATACCGTTTGCGGTTTATATAATGCTGTGCAATGTGCTGGTGTTTTCAAGCGGAATTATATTTGCACTTAAAAAAGCGGATGTTTATTCAATGCCGATAACCATGGCTATGGCGCTGACGGCGGCAGGACTTTACTGCTGGCTTGTGTGGTCGGATAAGGAGAAAAAAACGGCTGTGCTTGCGGTCGGTTCCCTGTGTATGGCACTTGTTTCTGCCTGCCGCCCGCAGTTTTTGATCGCATCGTTTTTATCGGTGCCGCTGTTCTGGGACAAGGTCTTTGTAAAAAGAAGCCTGTTTTCCAAAAAGTCGGCCGCGCCTTCCCTTGCGTTTTTGCTGCCCTATGTCATTACGGCGGCTGTTGTGATGTGGTACAACTTTGCCCGCTTCGGCTCGGTGTTTGATTTTGGCGCGGCATACAACCTTACGACCAATGATATGACCGTAAGGGGCTTTAATCCTGACAGGATACCCCTTGGCGTATTTGCGTATTTTTTGCAGCTGCCCAATACGGTGCCTGTATTTCCGTTTATCGAAAAGACCGTGCTAACCAACAATTATATGGGTATCACGATATCGGAGACCATGTTTGGCGGTATATTTGTATCACAGCCGCTTATATGGTGCTGCATGGGTCTGAAAAATACATCATCCCCGCTTAAGCAAAAGGGACTTTTCGGCTTTGCGGTATCGGCGCTGATATTTTCCGTTATTGTCGGTATTGCCGATACGCAGATGGCGGGCGTGCTGTACAGATACTATATGGATATTTCGCTTTACGCGCTTCTTGCGGCGGCAATTGCGGCAATGGCACTATGCGAAAAATACAAAAAGGCGGCATTTGCCGTTGCGGTGCTTGCATCGCTTTGCCTTTGGTACGATGCTGCGACCGTATTTGTCAATACGACTATGTTTGATATGGATATTGCCGATCCAAACGGGTATTACAGCATAGTGTCGGCAATAACATTCTGGATGTAGGGAAAAACAGGTGATAATACACCGGCGGTCTTTCGGGCAAACGTCCGCAGATGGCCGTGACGGAAGCATACCCGTCTTACGCAGGTTTGATTTTTAACATTTTTTTTCAAAAAATATCCTGCTGCACTTGAATAATTGTTTGTTTTGGTATATAATTATAAAAATAAACTTTTACGAAGGTAAAAACAATTATGGGGGCAACAATATGGCAGAAAATGTTATAAATGCTGATATACTTATTATAGGCTCGGGCATAGGTGCGCTGAGCGTTGCGGGCAAGCTTTGCCGTGAGGGCAGGCAGATAACCGTGGTAACAAAGGGGCTTGAAAAATCGTGTAATTCCTCGCTTGCGCAGGGAGGCATTTCCGTTGCGCTTTCCAAGGAGGACGACTATCACCTGCATTTCAAGGATACTATGGCGGCAGGCTGTTATCAGAACGATGAGGATGCCGTTATGACGCTTGTTTCAAAGGCACCCGAGATAATACGCGAGTTTATCGATACGGGCATGAAATTTGATACCGACGAAAACGGCGAACTGCAGTTCGGACGTGAGGCCGCACACAGCCTTAACCGCGTTATCCATGCGGGCGGTGATAAGACGGGTCTGCTGGTCGTGGAGCAGCTTTTAAGAAATATCAATGAAAATGTGACGATCATGCGCAATGAGATGGCACTTGACCTTTGTGTCAAGGACGGCAGGTGCAACGGCGTTGTCACACGCGACGAAAACGGTGTATTAAAGCGCTACAAGGCCAATTATACCATACTTGCAACAGGCGGTATAGGCCAGCTTTATCCGTCCACATCAAACGATACCACCATCACGGGCGACGGTATGGCAATGGCCTACCGTGCAGGCTGCGTGCTTAAAAATCTGGAGTTTATACAGTTCCATCCCACCATGCTGACCATAGACGGCCATGCCTACGGCCTTGTGTCGGAGGCGGTGCGCGGTGACGGCGGCATACTTATAAACGAAAACGGCGATAAAATAATGGAGGGTGTGCATCCCATGAAGGATCTTGCGCCGCGCGACGTTGTTGCACGCGAGGTATATGCGCATTATCTCAAGGGTGAGAAGATATTTCTTGATATTTCCGCGATACACGATTTTAAGGAGCGTTTCCCGACAGTTACCGAAATATGCGAGTCTCACGGTGTTGACCTTTCAAAAAATCTTATACCCGTGGGTCCGGGCGCACATTTCCACATGGGCGGCGTTCAGGCGACACCGCAGGGCGTGACGAATATAGACGGTCTTTTTGCGGTAGGCGAGGTGGCGTGTACGGGCGTACACGGCGCAAACCGTCTGGCCAGCAATTCGCTTTTGGAGGGTATAGTTTTCGGTAAGCTGCTTGCGGAATATATATCCGCAAACGACAGAAAGGCTCCCGATTTTGACTATGATATGCCCGTATATACGGTAGGAAAACTTCCTGCCAAGTCCGAAATACAGCGTAAAATGATGGATTTTGTGGGTATTGTAAGACACAGGTCGCAGATGCACGAGATAATGGACTGGTTCAGGCAGTATATGCCCGAGGGCTGCGACAGCTTCTGTGCACTTGACCTTTCAAAGACGACAAATGCGCAGCAGGAGGTATACAATATGCTTACTGCGGGCTGGCTTATCGCCGATGCTGCAATAAAACGCCATGATAGCATAGGCGCACATTATGTGGTAGAATAAAGACTAAAAAACAGCGGATATATCTCTTCCGGACGGGGAAACCGTCTTTGAGAGATACATCCGCTGCTTTTAATGTTCGGCAAGCGTAAAAGCGGGTCATAACCGCGGCAGAAATATAGCCGAATGATGTGTCATCTGGTGGATAATGCCCGATGTAGCGCCTATCATGCTTATCATCAGCGATATACAGAAAAATGTTGCCCAGACGATGAGTACAGCTTGGAAAAATGTTTTTTTGCTTGGGTTGGTGTCCGAACTGAACGCCCATACAAATATCATTACAATATTTACGCAGGGTACGCACAGTATCAAAAAGGTGATTATCCAATCGCCCAGCGTCATATGTTCGCGTTCGTTGTAGTCATGTTCCATAATAAGTTACCTCCCGATGTTTTCCAAAAGATTGCCGTGTGTATATTCAAGCGGCGGCCTGTTTGGGTAGTACACGCGCATCCTGTAGACATACACGGCACAGGAAATTAAAATAATAAGTGATATCATAGTGTAAAAAAGCTTTTTACGGCTTTGTTTTTTATAATAGCGTATGTAACAGAAAAACAAAAATGCCGCCAGGACAAGAGGCAGTACAGGCTGGTACCACAGCATTTCGCCTATGTCAAGCCGCAAAAGCGCAAGTATGCTTCGCAGCGTGCCGCAGGCGGGGCAGGGCAGCCCGGTCAGTATACGCATGGGGCAGCAGGTGCCGAAAACAAGTGTCAGCACGGTACATACGGCCGCTGCCGCAGCCAGCCCGGGGAATATGCTTTTTATGTCTTTTTTTAGCTGTTCCATATCGGCATTTTCCTTTCGCAGTATACATTTTAACATATTGCGGCAGCTGTTTCAATAAAAAAGATGAAGATTATCTTAAATTTTTTAAAAAATGTAAAATAACTCTTGCATAACGATAGGGTTATCTGTTACAATATATATTGACTATTTATGCAGACAGGCATATTTTGTAACATAATGATACGAGGTGTAAAAATGGGATTTTTTGAAAAAATATTCGGCAGCTACAGTGATAAGGAAATAAAGCGTATCCGTCCTATAGTTGCAAAGATCAACAGCCTTGAACCCGAGATGGAAAAACTTTCCGATGAGGAGCTTAAGGCAAAGACTCCCGAATTTAAGGAGAGACTGGCGCAGGGCGAGACGCTTGACGACATTTTGCCCGAGGCATTCGCTGTTGTGCGTGAGGCGGGCAAGCGTGTGCTTAATATGCGTCACTACGATGTACAGCTTATCGGCGGTATCGTTTTGCATCAGGGCCGTATAGCGGAGATGAAAACAGGTGAAGGTAAGACCCTTGTTTCCACCTGTCCCGCATACCTTAACGCGCTTGCAGGCAGGGGCGTACATATCGTTACGGTCAACGATTACCTTGCAAAGCGTGACTCGGAGCACGAGGGTGAGATACACCGCTTCCTCGGCCTTACCGTAGGCGTTATCCTGCACGATATGGACAAGGCCGAAAGACAGGAGGCTTATAACTGCGATATAACATATGCGACAAATAACGAGCTGGGCTTTGACTACCTGCGCGACAACATGGTCGTTTACGAAAAGGACATGGTTCTTCGCGGCCTTCCCTATGCTATCATAGATGAGGTCGATTCCATCCTTATCGACGAGGCGCGTACTCCCCTTATCATAAGCGGTCAGGGTACGAAGTCCACACAGCTTTACAGCATTGCCGACAACTTTGTAAGGACACTTAAAGCAGGCCGCATCCTTAACGAGGACGAGGCGCTCAACCCCCTTATCCGTGAGGAGATAAAGGAGGAGGGTGACTTTGTTGTTGACGAAAAGGCAAAGACTGTAAACCTTACACAGGAGGGTGTTGAAAAGGCAGAACGCTTCTTCGCTATCGACAACCTTTCCGACCCCGAAAATATGGATATTCTCCACCACATCAACAACGCCCTTAAGGCAAACTACAATATGCACGTTGACCAGGATTATGTTGTTGACTACGAAAATCAGGAGATCATCATTGTTGACGAATTTACGGGCCGTATGATGCCCGGCCGCCGTTATTCGGACGGTCTGCATCAGGCTATAGAGGCAAAGGAAAAGGTGGAGGTAAAGCACGAGAGCAAGACTCTTGCGACCATCACATTCCAGAACTTCTTCAATAAATATGAGAAAAAGGCGGGCATGACGGGTACAGCCCAGACAGAGGAGGGCGAGTTCCGCGCCATCTATGCAATGGACGTTGTATGTATCCCCACCAACGAGCCCGTTATCCGCGTGGATCATTCCGACGTTGTTTACCAGACGGAGGCTGCAAAGCTCCGCGCTGTTGTTGCCGATGTTAAGGAGTCCTACGAAAAGGGACAGCCCGTTCTTGTCGGTACGGTAAACATCGACAAGTCCGAGGCGCTCAGCAAAATGCTCAAGCGCGAGGGCATCAAGCATCAGGTCCTCAACGCAAAATATCATCAGAAAGAGGCTGAGATAGTTGCGCTTGCAGGTCAAAAGGGTGCAATAACCATTGCGACCAACATGGCAGGCCGTGGTACCGATATCAAGCTCGGCGAGGGCGTTAAGGAGCTTGGCGGTCTTAAGATCGTCGGCACGGAGCGTCACGAGTCAAGACGTATCGACAACCAGCTTCGCGGTCGTTCGGGTCGTCAGGGTGACCCCGGCGAGTCACGTTTCTTCCTTTCACTGGAGGATGACCTTATGCGACTTTTCGGCAGCGAAAAGACAGCAGCCATGATAGCCGCTCTCGGTCTGCCCGAGGACGAGCCTATCGAGGCAAAGATACTTACAAAGACCATCGAAAATGCACAGAAAAAGGTCGAGGGCAACAACTTTGGCATAAGAAAGCGCCTGCTTGACTATGACCAGGTAATGAACGAGCAGCGTGAGATAATCTACGGCGAACGTTACGAGGTATTAAGCGGTGCAGACCTGCGCGACAAGATATACAACATGATAAAGTCCGTTATCCAGCTTAAGGTAAACGAATATATCGAGGACGGCTCCGAGACGGACGAGTGGGATCTCATCGGTCTCAGCGACGGTCTTTTCCCGATATTCGGCATAAAGCCCGTGGCGCTTACCGACGAGGAAAAGGAAGGCTTTACCAAGGAAAAGCTTGTTGACAAGATATATGACGAATGTGCAAAGATATACGGCGAAAAGGAAGAAGAGTTCGGCGAGGAGTTTATCCGCGAGGTGGAACGTGTTATCCTTTTGCGTGTTGTAGACAGCAAGTGGATGGATCATATCGACGATATGGATCAGATGCGTCAGGGCATCTCTCTGCGCAGCTACGGCCAGCGCGATCCATTGGTTGAATACAAGTTCCTGAGCTTTGATATGTTCGAGGAAATGTCGAACAATATCCAGATAGAGACTGTAAGAGGACTGTTCCATGTACGTCCCGCAGTTACCGTGGAAAGAGAGCAGGTTGCACAGCCTACCGTCACAAACCGTGACGAAAGCAGCGTAAGCACGCCCAAAAAGCGCAAGGAGCCCAAGGTCGGCAGAAATGACCCCTGTCCTTGCGGCAGCGGTAAAAAGTACAAGAACTGCTGCGGCAGAAACGAAGCGTAAAATAATTTGAACAAAGGATTTGATCTATATGATACTTGAGCTTGAACAGATAGGTACAGAGCTTAACGCGTATCAAAAAAATTTAGAGGAAATGCGGGACTCGCTTGATATAGACGGCTCCGCCGCAAAGGTGGAGGAGCTTGAGGAAATAGCGGGCGACCCCGATTTCTGGAACGATATGGAAAAGGCGCAGGGCATACTCCAGCAGACCAAGCAGTTAAAGGATAAAATTGCCAAGTATGAGTCACTTAAGACCGCCTATGACGACATTAATACTCTTATAGAAATGGGCAACGAGATGGATGATGAGTCCGTTGTGCCCGAGGTAAAGGAAATGAAGGAGAAATTCCTTGCCGACTATGAGCATCTGCGTATTTCCACCTTATTGACTGGCGATTATGATAAAAATAACGCCATTGTGACATTGCATTCGGGCGCGGGCGGCACGGAGGCCTGCGACTGGGTGGGTATGCTTTACCGTATGTACAGCCGCTGGGTGGAAAGAGAGGGCTTTGGTTTTGAGCTTCTTGACTACCAGGAGGGTGACGAGGCGGGCATAAAATCCGCTACATTTATGGTAAAGGGCGAAAATGCCTTCGGCTATCTTAAAAGCGAGAAGGGCATTCACCGTCTTGTGCGTATATCCCCGTTTGACAGCAGCGGACGAAGACACACCTCATTCGCAAGCTGCGATGTTATGCCCGAGCTTGATGACAGCATTGATATCGAGATAAATCCCGACGATATCGAAATGCAGGTTTACCGTTCAAGCGGTGCGGGCGGTCAGCATATCAACAAAACATCCTCGGCTGTACGTCTTATACACAAGCCCACGGGTCTTGTTGCGGCGTGTCAGAACGAGCGAAGCCAGTTCCAGAACAGGGATATGGCTATGAAAATGCTTAAAGCAAAGCTGTATGAATTAAAATTAAAGGAACAGGGTGAAATGCTGGAGGGCATCCGCGGCGAAGTAAAAGATATCGCCTGGGGCAGCCAGATACGCAGCTATGTCTTCCACCCATACAATATGATAAAAGATCACCGTACAGGCGCGGAAACAGCAAATGTTCAGCCTGTTATGGACGGCAATCTCGACCTTTATATCAATGCTTATCTTAAATGGATAAACAGCTGAAATATGAAAGAGTGTGTCTTTGGATGCACTCTTTTGATGTTTTTTATATATTTGTTAAAAAAATAGTAAAAAAGGGCTTGACAATAAAGGGTAAATAGTGTAAAATAATACTGTTTTGAACTGCGGCCTTTTTTCGGACATTTTGGGTCAAGGCTTTAAAACGGGTTTGTGTAAGAATGTTATCAAGGCGTATGTCTTGCACTGCTTCTTGCGTAGTTTCATATTGATAAGTTTTTGAAAGGGGAATTTTCCAATGAGAACAACATTTATAGCTAAAACAGCTGAAATAGAGAGAAAATGGTATGTTGTTGACGCGGCAGACCACACATTGGGCAGACTTGCTTCGGAAGTTGCAAGCGTTCTTAAGGGTAAGAACAAGCCCACATATACTCCTCACCTTGATACAGGCGACTATGTGATCATCATCAACGCCGACAAGATCAAAGTAACAGGTAAGAAGCTTGACCAGAAGCTTTACAGAAAGCACAGCGAGTACACAGGCGGCTTCAAGGAGATAACACTTCGTCAGATGCTTGACAAGAAGCCCGAGGATGTTCTTCTTCACGCAGTAAAGGGTATGCTTCCTAAGAATACTCTTGGCAAGAATATGTTAAAGAAACTTTATGTTTACACAGGCACAGAGCACGGTCACGAAGCTCAGAAGCCCGAAGTTCTTGAAATCAAGTATTAATAGTTAGGAGGATATATAAATGGCAGCAGCTAAATATTACGGTACAGGCAGAAGAAAAAGTTCAGTTGCAAGAGTTTATCTTGTACCGGGTAATGGTAAAATAACAATCAACAAAAGAGATATAGACGAATATTTCGGCCTTGAGACCTTAAAGGTTATCGTTAAGCAGCCTCTTGAGCTTACAAATACACTTGCAAAGTTTGATGTAAAGGTAAATGTATGCGGCGGCGGCACAACAGGCCAGGCAGGTGCTATCAGACACGGTATCTCCAGAGCACTTCTTGAGGTTGATGAGGATTTAAGAGGCACACTTAAAAAGGCTGGCTTCTTAACAAGAGACCCCAGAATGAAGGAAAGAAAGAAGTACGGCTTAAAAGGCGCAAGACGTGCTCCTCAGTTCTCAAAGAGATAATCATATACAACTATTCAAACCTCGAAAACGGCTTGTTTTCGGGGTTTTTCTTTTGGCAAAAACGACGAAACATACCCCAAAAATCGACCTATAAGACACACAAAAGACACATTTCACTAAACACCATTAAATATTCTGCCTTAGAGGTTTTATAACTTGTCAAGCTCGGCTTTGAGTGTCTGTATTTCCAGATGTGTGTATACAATTTCTCCTATCCCCTTTCCGCTGTGACCTTGTATTTTTCTTCTCATACCTTCGTCAAGATGTTTTTCCGCCCACATTGATGTGAAGGTGTGTCGGGTATCGTGCGGCAGGTGTTGGCATAGCAACTCTATCATACTATAAATTTAAGCTTATGTCTTTTTATTTTGCAAAAAAATTTGGTGTGGCCTATCGACCACACCAAATATTATAGAACCGTTTTCTTTATGCCTGTAAAAACTATAAAATAGTTCATTCAGAGGCAGTAACTGACAAGCAACTAACAAATTTTTTTAAATCTTTTGCAAATAAATTGCTTTATTGCATTTCTATTTCTGAGAGTGCATAATTTTTACATTCCCGATACCGATATACATAATACATACGCCATTTATAGCATTTTTCCTTATGTGCAGAAAGTCTGAGCAGGAGTTGTTATCAGTTATTCAGGCTTTCTTTATGAAAATTATAAGGAAATATACAAGGAATTTCGCAAAGTGAAATTTCAATTAAAATAATATATATTTACATTATAACATAGTTCGACAGAAAATGAGGTGATGTTATGGAAAAAATTGATAATCTTGCAGGCATTTATCAGGAGATCGCACAGGCTACGAATGCGGAAACAGCAATAAAAATGTATAATCTGTTTAAGGGACAGCAGATAACCTTCCCGCAGCGATTATACAATATTGATTATATTCGTTCCTATGTAAAGGAAAACTACGACGGACATAACATACGCGAATTATCACAAAAATTCGGCTTATCGGACAGAAGAATAAGGCAGATAATAAAAGAGGACAATTAACAAATACTTGCTTTAGGAGGGGGTTTAGTGGAAACATTTTTGGTAATATTGTATTTTGTGCTTGGTTATTGGGCTTACGGATATGTTATCCTGCGCGGACGGATAATTATTGGCGGGATATTTGATATATTCTATACAAGGCTCATATTGGGTGCATTGTTTGGCTGGATACTCATACCCATAGCACTTATAATGAAATTATTTAAGGCATAAAGGAGGCGTATGTGCAATGTTGTTGCCATCTAATTATAAATTAACGAACATTCATTGTCCATACTGCGGATATATATGCAGTACGGATGTAAAAGATTGTCCAAAATGTGGACATAATCTGAGAAATTTAACATCATGCGGTGCTTGCCATGAGGAATTCATATACACTGGACAGAATCGCTGTGAAAATTGTGGTGCCTCTTTGCCTAATTATAAAATGTATCGACCGCAAATAGAATTTATCATGCCTGCTGTTTTAAAACCGTTAACATCAGAAATTCGCGTGGAGAATGGTCACGCTCTTTGGAACGATTATGCACCACTTCAAAATAGCCATAGACTCGTGAGGATAGCACATAAAATATATGATATTCCAACCGATGAAAATATTTACTTTATTAATATCGATGTGGATAGTAATATGGGTTTTGTTATGGCTGAAACAGGTATATATGGACTGGGGTTTGTAGGGGCTGGAACGGATAAAAAAAAAGAAACGTTTAAAATACCATATACAAAAATGATAGAAGAAGAAAATCCGATTGATTATAATGTATATAATAAAGATATATCGATTTGTGGATACTCTTTTTATTATAGAAATATAATTGATGGGTGTGCTATAGGACAAGGTTATTTAGGGTTTCTCTATGAATTAGTTGATCAACTAAGAAAAGATTGGGATTATAATGATCCATACGAACTTGAAAAGAAAGCGAAAAAACAAGTTGAAAAGCAACGAGAAATTGAACGTATTGCAGCCGATGAAAGAAGCAAAGGATACAGAGGTATCAAGACCTATGTAAAAGAAATTTACAACGAAACAAAACCTATCGGTCCATCCATAACTTATAATCAAGGCAATGATCTGCAAATAGGGAATAAACGCAAAGAATTCGGCATACCCGAAAATGCCGAGGTCTACATGCTTGTAGACGGTATACATTTAAATGACAACAGCAAAGGTTTCGCGCTTACATCGCGAGGTATATATTATCCAAGCGGCAAGAATGCTTACCGAATAAATTGGAAAACATTCGTAAATTGCGACATCAAGACATACAGTGATGTAACGGGTATAAAAATAGGTGAATTTTCTCAATATTTACAGGGCAATGAACCCTCCTCTTTGTATGACTTTTTTAAGATATTGCAATTTTATGTTTCGATTTTCACATCGGAAATAGATGCGGAAGAAAAGAAATATTTGCTAGATGATGAGAGACGCCGCAAAGAAGCGGCGGAGAGATTAAGAAAAGAAACCGAGGCTATAGCAGCAAGAGGCTTTAACGGCATAGGTGAGATAGTCGAACGTGAGATAGGCAAATACAATGTCGTTGGTTACGGATGCAAACACAACGGCGGTAAACCGTTGGTGGGAAAGGATGCAGACAAAGCAAGGGTAGCATTTGCAGTACCCGGCAAAGAAAATATCTACTTTATGGCAAGTACAAAACTGTTTGGTGGGTTTAAGGAAAACTGCGACGGTTTTGCTCTTTGCGACAATGGTCTGTATTACAGAAATTCAAAACGGACTGGAATAACAAACTGGCGTGAGTTTGCTGTCGGTAAAATATCACTAACCGATTATGCAAAACAAATATATATAGCAGGAAATACATTTAACATTGTTCAATGCGAAGACATTGAGGTAATGAAAAATTTTCTTAACGGAGTAAAGAAATGGATAATTATTTTTTCTGCCGTAATATTCGGTGAGCGTATAGATGACCCCGGGTTTACGGGAATACACTCCGTATCAGTAGCAAAAAAAGAACAGTCTCCGACACCCGCGGCGGCATCACGATCGGTGGTATCACGACCGGTGGTATCACAGCCCGCAGCTATACCCAAAACAGCACCCGTGGCGGCGCAAGTAGCTGCCGAAACCAAATTCTGTATAAACTGCGGCAAAGAAAACCCATCAAAAGCAAAGTTTTGCAGGGGCTGCGGTCAGGCAATGCCGGAGGAGAAAAAAGATGTGTTTTGTATACATTGCGGCAATAAAACAAAATACGGCAAGAAATTTTGCCCGGCCTGTGGTGCAAAAATAGATTATTAAAAGGGAGGTAATGTTATGTTGTTAGACCCAAAGATTTTATGGTATTCGTCATCACTATTGATTTGCCCCAATTGTGGTGCAGGCTGTTCCATACAAGCGGATACATGTCAAAGATGTGGGATAAGTACAAAAAATATAACAAAATGCGGCCTCTGCGGACATGTCTTTTTTTACACGGGTGAAAACTGCTGCCCGGACTGCGGAGAGCAACTTCCGGATTACAGCAAAAACTATGATTTCATTGATTGGAAAGAGTCGGTCGGTTATCAGATCGCCGTTTCCAACACTCCTCATACGGATACTGAAATTACAGCAGACACACCTGCATACAATGAAAATAACGAAAATGCCGATAATATTGCGAACGAAGCCGATACAGCCCAAAACGTAAATTCCGACAATGGTGCGAACGAAGCCGATACAGCCCAAAACGCAAATAACGGCGGTATGAGTCCTATTGAAGAATTCATACAGCAAGCAAGAGAAATGGGCTATCAGGGGATCCGATATTATATAAGCGGTTCTATCGCGGCATTTACATATAATAATGATCTGGGCATCATGCAATCACGCGGAAATGCGTTAAGTGATACAAGAACGGCCGCTTCCAGAAAATCTTTTAACATCCCCGATAATGCCGACGTATATTTCATAGTCAGTGCCCAGGTCTTTGGTGGGTTTGCAAACGACGGCAAAGGCTTTGCCATTACCTCACGCGGCATTTATTACAGAGATGACCGCGGGATAGGGCATATAGATTGGGCGACTTTTTCAAACTGCGATATTGCACATGACGATCTTTCGCATATACATATACATAATATGTCGCTGAAAGCAATACAAGTCAGCGATACAGAAACTGTTGCCAATTGTTTGTCATTATTGCAAATATGTGTAAATGTTTTTTTGGACGAGGTTATTCAGGAAGAGGCTCCCTTAAAGCTGCAGGAACAAAAGGAAGCAGAAGAAGCTGCTGCCAAGCGTGAACAGGAGGAGGCAGATGAAAAGGCAAAAGGTTACATGGGCATTGCCCATATAATCCAATATGAGCTTAGAAAGTATAATTTTACCGATATGTCATTTTATCACGCAGGCGGACAAGTTATTAACGGTAAAAAAGTTGATGCTGCCAGAACTGCATTTAGCATACCGCCCGATCTGGATGTATATTTTATAGCAAGTGCGCAGATGCTCGGTGGCTTTAAAAACAGCGGCAAAGGCTTTGCAATAACAAAAGACGGCATATATTACCATGATTCAAATGCGGTAGGTAAAATAGATTGGCAAAGCTTTGCAGATTGCAATATAGTCCATGATTCGTCAAAAATATTTGTAGGCTGTATGTCTATGTATATCATACAATGTAACGATCTTTCCGCATTTGTTGAATTTTTAAGAGGCATTCAAAAGTGGGTAGCATTATACATTGATGAAATAACAGGGAATAAAAATGTAGCTGCTGTGCCAATTACAGAAGCGGACAAAGGCCCCGAAGCCATTACCGACAGCTCGGTAAACGGCGAAATACAAAGCGAACCGCCGCATACGGCTGCGGAAAATGTCGTTATTTGTCCGAACTGCGGCACAGAAAACCTTCAAAACGCACGTTTTTGTAAGGGCTGCGGCAACAATATAGCCATACAAGCACCGGATAAACCCGATGAAGAAGTTTTTTGCATAAACTGCGGAGCAAAAGTCAAAGCCGGCAAGAAGTTTTGCCCCGGATGCGGTGAAAAAATATATTACTGAATAGCAAGGAGATGACGGAGTATGAGCAAGAACTGTATATTCTGCGGTGCGGAGATAGACGATGACGATCTTTTCTGCGGAGAATGCGGCAAAAAGCAAGACCCGGAAGAGAAAAAACGAATAGAGCAAGCAGAAGCCGAGGCAAAAGCCAAGGCCGAAGCCGAAATGCGGTTAAAGCGTGAACAAGCTGAACGTGAAGCACAGCAGAGGCAGGCGCAAATCGACAAGGAAACGGAAATGCGTATAAGAGCGGAAGCCGAGGCCAAGGCCAAACTTGAATTCGAGGAGCGGCAAAAACGCGAAGAAGCCGAACGCATTCGCAATGAAGCCGAGCGAAAAAAACGCGAAAAAGAAGAGCAAAAACTTGCCAAACAGCGTGAAAAAAACAGCCCCGAGTATAAAGCGGTCATGGGCAGAAATTTCGGTATTTGCAGTATATTGTTTTTATGTACTTACATTGTACCCGCTGTTCTCGTTATCCCCGGACTAATATACTCTGCAAATGGATTGAAGGCCGAAAAAAAAGCAAATGCCATAGCAGGTATAATACTTAATCTGCTGGTATTGTTTATTGCCATATATTTTATGGCAAGACCTAAAGCGTAAACCCTGCGGCTGCTTAAAAACAAACGATCGTCCGACAATAACGAAAAGGAGATGATAAATCATGAGTAAGAACTGTATATTCTGCGGTGCAGAGATAGACGATGACGATCTTTTCTGCGGAGAATGCGGCAAAAAGCAAGACCCCGAGGAGAAAAAACGAATAGAGCAAGCAGAAGCCGAGGCAAA
>JAFYGI010000004.1 GCA_017543265.1 Bacillota bacterium
GAGAAAATCGGCGGTTATCTGTCGTGCGTTTTCGTAAGCGTCCGTGGAACGTGCCGCAAGTGCGTGTGCGCCCCTGTGTACGTTTGAATTTTCGTGCTTGTAATAATAGCTTAACCTGTCTATTACCTGAATGGGTCTTTGAGTGGTCGCGCCGTTGTCAAACCACACTAAATCGTAGCCGTTTATTTTTTCCTGCAAAATAGGAAAATCGGCTCTTATGGAATCGAGTGTTCTTGTGCCGACGATAACGCCGCCCGTTTTGGGCTGATCGTTTGCCGCGGTGCTTGTCTGCGCCGTTTCGGCCTGTGCGTGTGATACAACGCTGGGTGAATATGAAACGGGCTCCTCCGCCGAAAATGACGGGGTATAAGCCGCAGGCGCGGTCAGCGCATCATTTGCAAAGCCCTCGGCATAGGGCAGGCTTTCGCCCGCACCGCCGTTATAAGGCGATGTTTCGGGTATACCGCTTAATGACGATGCCTCGCTTACGCCGCCGATATAGGGAACGGGCTCACCGAAGGCAGCCGCATTTTCCCGGCCCGCAAGCTGTGCTGTACCGTAGTCACCCATAAGTTTGTTTGCAAGACATTCAAGCTTGCTGATATCGGGCAGACCGTAAGCATCAAGATTATCAATAGTCATAGTACTCACCAACCTCTACATCTTCAAGCACTGCGATAGCATCGTCTGCTAAAATAGCTGCCGAGCAGTACAAAGATAAGAGGTAAGATGCAACACCCTTGTTGTCTATTCCTCTGAAACGGATAGAAAGGCCGCGGGAGTGCTCGTTCTTCATACCTGCCTGATAAAGACCAATTACACCTCTCTTTGCCTCGCCTGTACGCACAAGCAGGATATTTGTTTTGCCGCTTTGGCTCTTGGGGTTCTTTAAACCGTCAACAAGCAGCTTATCCGTAGGAATGATAGGAATTCCTCTCCAAAGAATAAATCTGCCGCCTGCGATGTCTGCGGTTACCGGCGGAACGCCGCGCTTTGTGCATTCTCTTTCAAAGGCAGCGATTGCACGGGGATGTGCAAGGAAGAACGAGGGCTCCTTCCATACCTTTGTTATAAGCTCGTCTAAATCGTCGGGTGTAGGTGCGCCCGTGCGTGACTGGATGCGCTGTGAATCGGCTATGTTTTTAAGTAAGCCGTAATCGTCGTTGTTGATAAGCTGGCTTTCCTGTCTTTCCCTTAAGCTCTCAACTGCAAGTGCTATCTGCTCCTGTGCCTGATCGTAGGGCGAGCTGTAAACATCCTCAACTGCCGTGTTGATGTTTACGATAGTTGAAATGGAATTAAGCTGATATTCTCTGGGCTCTGTCTGATATTGAACAAAACCCTCGGGGATAATATCGTCCTTCTTTGTTGCAGAGCATAAAACATCAAGCGGTGTTTCGCCCTCGACTACCTTGTTTACGCGGTAGATGCCCGTTTCAAGGCCCTTGAATTCAAGCAGCTTTGTAAGCCACTTGGGTGTAAGTGCGCCAAACTGGGGCTTTGTTTTTGTGACATTGGCAAGGTTATATGCCGCTTGCTTGCCCAATGCGTTTGTGATAAAGTTTTCTTCTTTTGCCATTTTGAGATTTCCTCACTTTCTTGCTTTTTTGTTGGAATAACCGAAAAAATTCTTCGGGTCTTCCGTATTAATATTGGGGCATGGTCTTATCAACGTCACGCGCCCAAGTATTTATACCGTCTTTTAAATTGTACATGGGACCCTTGTAGCCCGCCTCGCGCAGGGTATTGACGGCAAGTATGCTTCGCTTGCCCTCCTTGCATATAAATACCGTATCTATATCGGGGTTTAATTCGTTCTGACGTCTTGCAAGCTGGCCTATGGGAATTACCTTTGCATTAGGGAATTTGACTATCGCCCTTTCGTGCGGCTCGCGCACGTCCACAATGGTTATTTCCTCGCCTGCTACCAGACGGCGGTGAAGCTCCTTTGCGGTTATGCTTTCAACAGGGGCTTCCTCCTCCTGCTGCTTTTTGATGCCGCAGAACTCCTCGTAATCGTATTCTTCAAGCTCGGTTATGGTTTTGTGCTTGCCGCAGATAGGGCAGTCGGGGTCCTTGTCTATTTTCAGCTCGCGGAAACGCATCTTCCACGCATCAAGCACCATAAGCCTGCCTATCAGGCTCTCGCCGCCGCCGACAATAAGCTTTATGACCTCGTTGGCCTGTATTGTGCCTATGATACCGGGCAAAACGCCGATAACGCCGCCCTCCGCACAGGACGGAACAAGTCCCGCAGGCGGGGGTGCAGGGTACATACAGCGGTAGCAAGGGCCTTCCTTTGCGTAATAAACGCTCGTCTGTCCCTCAAACTGGTACATAGCGCCGAAAACATCGGGCTTGCCCAGAAGTACGCAGGCATCGTTTACAAGATACCTTGTTTTGTAGTTGTCCGAGGCATCGGCCACCACATCGTACTGCTCGATTATCTCAAGCGCATTTTCGGCCGTAAGCATAGTGTTGTAGGTCTCCACCTTTACAAGCGGATTTATCTGCTTTATGCTGTCCTTTGCCGATGCGACCTTTGGCCTGCCCACATCTCTGGTGCCGTGGATGACCTGTCTTTGAAGATTTGAGCTGTCTACCTCATCAAAGTCTATAAGGCCGAGTGTTCCCACACCCACGGCGGCAAGATACTGCGCCAGCGGTGTGCCCAGACCGCCAAGGCCTACTATAAGCACCTTTGCGGCTTTCAGCTTTTTCTGACCCTTTACGCCTATCTCCTTTAAAAGAAGATGGCGGCTGTAGCGCATTATCTCGTCATTTGTAAGCTTTTCGGCGCGTTCCTCGCTTATAAGGCTTTTTTCGGGTGCACCGCCCGCAATGGCGGGAATGAGCATTACCGTATCGCCGTCTTTAAGCGCGGTATCGTAGCCGTTAAGCTTTTTTATATTATTCTCTCCGACAAAAATATTTACGAAAGGACGCGGTACGCCGTTTTCGTCAAATATTGCTTTTTTCGTGTTCGGGTATTCGTCGGCAAGTGCCGCGATCACCTCTCTTACCGTTGCACCCTCCAGCAGCAGCTCCGAGTTCTGGTCGGTAAACGAGCGCAGGGTGGTCGGTATCAAAACTTTTATCATAATTGATTCCCCATTTTTTTATACTGCCGATATACCCTCGGCCGTAAATTTATTGTCCGATAATTCATAGCTTGCCGTTATATCGGCTTTTCCGTCTTTTACGGATGTTATTAAATACGAATAAACGGGAAGCGCGTGTTCCCTGTCATACTCGGACGGTATGGCGGGATGATCGGGATGCGAATGATAAAAACCTATCATGTCAAGCCCGTTTTGCCTTGCGTAAAGCTCTCCCCTCATCATATCCTCGGCGGTTATAAGAAAACGGTGATATTCCTCGCCGCCGAAATTGTTTTCAACGCTTCTGATAGAGTGTGCAAGCTTTTTGTTTTCTTCGATACTGCCGAAGATCATGCCGCAGCACTCAAAGGGATAGCTTTTCTCGGCCTCCGCTTCTATTTTTTCAAGCAG
Organism: Bacillota bacterium; assembly: GCA_017543265.1. Lineage (GTDB taxonomy): Bacteria > Bacillota > Clostridia > Lachnospirales > CAG-274 > RGIG4310. Next base: position 3,513 of record JAFYGI010000004.1, read on the forward strand.
ATTTTTTTTAATTACTATCATTTATGTCCTCCCACAGCGGTTCGGAAAAATATCTTGTGCCGTTGTCGCAAAGCACCGTAACTATCACCGAATTGTCGGGTACGGTCTTGGCAAGCCTTTTGGCCGCCTCAACATTTGCGCCCGCGCTTATGCCCACAAACAAGCCCGCCTCACGCACCAGCCGCCTGCACATTTTATAAGCGGCCTCGGTGCTTATGTCTATCCTTTTGTCCACCAATTGCGGCTCGAAAATATCGGGCTGTAGGGTAGCGTCAAGGCTTTTGAAGCCCTCTATGCCGTGAAAGGGAGTGTCGGGCTGCACAATGACTGCTTCAATGCCCGGTTTAAGCTCTTTAAGCTTTTTGCTTGTGCCCGTAAAGGTGCCCGTGGTGCCCGTACCCGCAACAAAATGCGTGATGCGTTCGTCCGTCTGGTACCATATCTCCTCGGCGGTGGTCTTGTAATGCGCGATAATATTGGCTCTGTTGCTGTACTGGTCGGGATAAAAATATTTGTCGGGTTCTGCGGCGGCAATGCTTCTTGCCGTCATTATCGCCCCGTCAATGCCCTCTAAGGGCTCTGTTTCTATTATCCTTGCGCCGTATACCCTTAAAAGCCTTTTACGCTCTATACAGGCATTGGACGGTATGCAAAGCTTTACCTTATATCCGAGCGCCGCACCCATCATGGCAAAGGCTATGCCTGTATTGCCGCTGGTGGCATCTATTATGGTCTTATCCTTTGTAAGCAGACCCCTTTCAATGCCGTCAAGCAGCATCTCCTTTGCGGCCCTGTCCTTTACCGAGCCGCTGGGGTTCATAAACTCCGCCTTTGCATAAATTTTTACATTACGCTCGGTATTTAAAAATTTAAGCCTTATAAGCGGCGTATTTCCTACATTATCCAAAATACTCATAAAATAACCTCAGATTTGATAGTTGTAACTGTCGGGCACCCTGTAATCGGAGGGAGTGACACCGAATTTTTTCTTGAACAGCCTTGAAAAATAGCCCATATCCTTGTAATCGAGCCTTTCCGCAATGTCCGCGACTTTAAGCGTTGTGCTGCGCAAAAGCCATGCAGCGCGGCGAAGCTTGACATTGGTAAGATAATCCACAAAACGCAGCTGCGTATGTGCGGTAAACACCGTGCTTAAATAGGAGCTGTTCATATAAAGGCTGGCGGCAATGCTTTTTTGCTTCAGATCGCTTTCGGGATTGTTAAGGATATACAAAATAACATTTCGTATTTTTTCGCTTTGAATATTGGGATACAGCTCGGAAAACCCCGCAAAGAAATTTGTAAGTGAGGTAACAAAATTATCCGCGGTATTTCCCGTGTCGCCGTATGCCGCAATATCATTTTTGTTTATATACAGGTCGAGCCATTCGTTTTCCTCAAAAACCGCATCCGCAATGTCCGCAACAAGCTGCATGGCCGTTTTGCCCGCAAGCCCCCTGTCGATACCGTCCGCCGTCTCTTTAAGCCTTGTTAAAAAGGCGGCATCGCGGCTGTTAAAAAGCTGCGCAAGCTCCGATACATACATGGCGGTATTGTCCTTGCCAAGACTTTGCTTAAGTGCTGTCAGCGCCTCTATAAGCTCCGACAGATTATTTTGTGAGACCTCGGCAACTATCAAGTCGATGTCCCCGCCGCGAAGCCTTGTATCCTGCGCAGAGACTGCGGTAAGCTCAAGCCCCGTTTTTTTGTTCCATATATCAAGGCCTTTCAGCCTTGAAAGCAATTTTGTGTTTTCTATTGCAAGAAGAGTTTTGTACATAGCCGTCATCCCTTATATACAGTAGTCATACACACCGTCAAGCGTTTTTTCGTTTTCTATCAGGTCATATATGGTCGTGCTGTTAAGATAGCTGTCGAGAGTCTTGCAAAGTCCGTCCCAGAAAAGCGAAAGTGCGCTTACGCTTTCTATATAGTCCGAGGAAACCTCGCCCTCCATCAGTTTTATCACTTCACCGAGAGTGCAGTCCTTTGCCGCCTTTTCCAGGTGGTAGCCGCCGTTCGGCCCGCGCCAGCTTTTTATAAGGCCCGCCTTGCAAAGCACACAGCCTATCTGTTCAAGATACTTTACGGATATGCCTTCCTTTTGTGCGACCTCTTTTATTGTGGTATTGCCGCTGTCACCGTTTTTGGCAATGGCAACAAGCAATATCAGCGCATATATCGTTCTTCTCGATAATTTCATTCATATCAGTCCTTATCAGCAAACAAGGGGGTCGAAAGGTATCTGTCGCCCGAGTCGGGGAGCAGTGCAACTATCGTCTTGCCCTTGTTTTCGGGTCTTGCGGCAAGTATCTGCGCTGCCTTTAATGCGGCACCGGCCGAGATACCTACCAGAATACCCTCGCTTACGGCAAATTCCTTGCCCTCTTCAAAGGCATCCTCGTTATCTATTGCGATGACCTCGTCATAGATCTTTGTGTTAAGTACATCGGGGACAAAGCCTGCGCCGATGCCCTGTATCTTGTGTGCGCCGGGTGTACCCTTTGAAAGCACGGGGCTTGCGGAGGGCTCTACGGCAACGATCTTAACATCGGGCTTCTTTTCCTTTAAGTATTCGCCGACACCCGTTACGGTACCGCCCGTACCTACGCCAGCAACAAAGATATCTACCGCACCGCCTGTCTGCTCCCATATCTCGGGGCCTGTCGTTGCCTTATGCACGGCGGGGTTTGCGGGGTTTGAGAACTGTCCCAGAATGACCGAGCCCTCTATCTGCTCGTTAAGCTCGTTTGCCTTTGCGATAGCGCCCTTCATGCCGAGCTTGCCCTCGGTGAGTACCAGCTCTGCGCCGTAGGCCTTTAAAAGGTTTCGTCTTTCAACGCTCATCGTTTCGGGAAGTGTAAGTATAGCCTTGTAGCCCTTTGCCGCAGCAACTGCCGCAAGACCGATACCTGTGTTGCCCGATGTGGGCTCGATTATAGTTGCACCCGGCTTTAAAACGCCCTTTTTCTCCGCATCCTCGATCATGGCAAGGGCGATCCTGTCCTTTACCGAGCCTGCGGGGTTGAGATATTCCAGCTTTGCAAGCAGCGTAACGCCGTTTATTTCCCTTTTTGCCGCATATCTGCCTGCCTCAAGCAGGGGTGTCTTACCTATAAGTTCCAATGCACTTTTCTTAATATCGCTCATAATTTATCATTCTCCTTTATTTTTTTCTTTCCTATTTTCGTAATAGGATTTTACAACTTAATTATATTCCTACTCACAGAGTATGTAAATAGGAAAATATTTTAAATTTTTTCATGTATTCGATAAAAATTCCTTTGCAAGCGCCGCTGCGCCCGCACCGTCCGCCGCCGCTGTAACAAGCTGCCTTAAAGCCTTTTTGCGGCAATCGCCTGCGGCAAATACGCCGCCTATATTTGTTTTTAAGCCGTGGGCAAGGATAAAGCCGCTTTCGTCAAGCGCAACGCTGTCTTTTACAAGCTTTGTGTCAGGCGCAAAGCCTACAGCGGTAAATACCGCGTTTACGGCTATTTCGCCGCCGCTTGTGACAAGACTTTCGACGCTTTTTCCGCCTTTTACCTCAATGGGTACGGTGTTGTAAAGCACCTTTATATTTTCCTTTTGCGCAAGGCGTTTTATAAGCGTTTCCTCGGCCCTTAATCTGTCCCTGCGATATATAAGGTATACCTCGCAGCAGATGTCCGAAAGGTAAAGTGCCTCGCTTACCGCGGTATTTGCGCCGCCTATCACGGCTGCGCTTTTTCCCTTGAAAAATGCTCCGTCACAGACCGCACAGCAGGAAACGCCGCGTCCCGCAAATTCCTCCTCGCCCTTGAAGCCCGCCTTTTTGTGCGATGCCCCAAGCGCAAGGATGACCGTTTTGCCCGTATAGGTGTTTTCCTCGCCGACGGCCTGTTTTATATCGTTTTCAAGGCTCAACGACAAAATATCGTCGTAGACTATCTCTGCGCCCGCGTCCACAGCCTGTGCCTCGACCTTTTCGATAAGCTCGAAGCCGCTGCCGCAAAAGCCGGGATAGTTTTCTATTTTATCAGCAAAAATTGCCTGACCGCCTGTCTGTTCCTTTTCGATAATAACGGTTTTAAGTCCCGAACGTGCGGCATAAATGCCTGCCGTCAGACCCGCGATGCCGCCGCCCGCTATGATAACATCATACATATTTATTCTCCTGTCGGAAATTCGCTGTTCACATATTCAAGCGCCTGCCTGAAATCGTCCAGAATATCGCGTATATCCTCTATGCCGACACTTACCCTTATAAGGTCGTCATAAACGCCCGCCTTTTCCTTTTCCTCCGCCGTGCTGTGGGCATATATCGTTGAGGACGGATGGATAACAAGCGTTTTCGTATCGCCTATATTGGTTATGTTTATCGCGTATTTAAGCCTGTTTATAAAGGCAAAGGCACGCTGCTTCGTGTAAAGGCGTATGGTAAGTATGCCGCCGCCGTTTTCGCCGAACTGCTTTTTTGCGGTGCCGTAGTACGGGCTTGTTATCAGAAGCGGATAATTCACTTCTTTTATGCCCTTAAGCTGTTCCAGTACCTGTGCCAGATTGAGGGCGTTGCTGCAATGCCTTTCCATGCGCAGCCCCAGCGTTTCAAGCCCCAGGGTATTGAAAAACGCATTCATCGGGCTTAAACAGCAGCCGATATTTCTGTATGTATCGTTTCTTAGTTTAGCGGTAAATGCAAATTTTCCGAATTTGATATATTCCCGCATAACGGGGTATTTTTCGGCTGTCCATTTGTAATTTCCGCTGTCGGTTATAATGCCGCTGACCGAATTGCTGCTGCCGTTGATATACTTTGACGAGGAATTTATTATTATATCCGCACCAAGCGATATACCCTTGACGATAAACGGTGTTGCGGTCGTATTGTCCAGAATAAAGGGCAGGCCGAAGCCGTGTATTATATCTGCGGCGCTTTTTATGTCCGTTACATCAAGCTTTGGGTTGCCTATGGTCTCGGCAAATACAGCCTTTGTGTTTTCGTTTATAAGCGGACGAAGCTCTTCCTCGTTCAGTTCGGCAACATAATGGGTCTTTATGCCCAGATTTTCCAGATCCTTAAAAAGGTCTATCGTGCCGCCGAAGATAGAGGATTTTGATATTATCTCGTCGCCTGCTTTTAATATGTTCAAAAAAGCGGCCGTTATCGCCGCCATTCCCGATGAAACGGCAACCGAGGCAAGACCGCCCTCCAGAAAGGTAATCCTTTTTTCAAAGGCGGCAACGGTGGGATTGCTTATGCGTGAATAGGCAAAGCCCGCCGCTTGGTTATTGAAAATTTTTTCTATCTTTTCGGCGCTTTCCTGACCGAAGGCGCTTGATTGGTAAACGGGGGTAAGCGTAGCTCCCGTGGTCTCGTCCGTGCCGAAATTTCCGTGGAGCAAAGCCGTGTCAAAGTTCATATCATTTCCCCCTTATAAATTTTTGCCGTGCTGAGCTTCCTCGCATTCCGGCTGCTCGTAGTCGATAAGCTCGGTTATGGTGGGGTCGTCGCCGCAGACAGCACAGTTTTTCACTCTGCTCGGAAGTTTTATCGTGCGGAATTCCATCTTAAGCGCATCAAAGGTCAAAAGCTTGCCCGTAAGCAGCTCGCCTACGCCCGTTATGTACTTGACTGCCTCCATTGCCTGAAGACTGCCTATAACACCGCCCATCGCACCGATAACGCCCGCCTGCTTACAGGTGGGAACCGCATCCTTGGGCGGGGGATTTTTAAATACACAGCGGTAACAGGGACCCTCGCCCGGCACATAGGTCATAAGCTGACCCTTGAAGCGTATTATGCCCGCGTGTGAAAACGGCTTTTTAGCCATAACACAGGCATCGTTTATCAAAAACTTTGCGGGGAAATTGTCCGTGCCGTCTATAATAAAATCGTAATCCTTTATAAGGTCCGAGATAGTCTCGGAATCCACAAAAATACGGTAGGTATTTACCTTGACATCGGGGTTCATGGACTCCATTGTCTCCTTTGCGGACTGTACCTTTGCCTTGCCCACATCGGCGGTGGAGTGTATTATCTGCCTTTGCAGGTTTGAAAGATCCACCTCGTCCGCGTCGGCAATGCCGATAGTGCCGACACCCGCTGCCGCAAGATACATTGCCGCAGGTGCGCCCAGACCGCCTGCGCCGATGATGAGCACCTTTGCGTTAAGCAGCTTTTTCTGACCCTTTACGCCTATTTCCTTTAAAATTATGTGTCTTGAATATCTTTCAAGCTGTTCGTTGGTAAATGCCATTACTTACAGCCCCCTCCCATAAAGTAAAGAAATTCTATGCTGTCGCCGTCCTTTAAGCTTATTTTTTCAAACTCGCTCGTGTCGTACAACTCGTCGTTTACCGAAACGGTAACATATTCGGGAGTTTCTACCTTTTCGTTTTCTATCACATTGTTTATTGTTGCGGCATCGTCATATTCCTTTGCCTGTCCCTGTATAATAAGCTTCATTTCTTTCTCCTTTATTCTTCGCCTTTTTCAACATATAACTCATAAGTCCCGTCGCCGTTGTCATCAAGCTTTAATACCTTGTGACCCTCTTCCTTTAACGAGCGGGGCACATTCTGTACGGGCTCGCCGTCGTTTATATGTACCTGCAATATCTGTCCTACCTCTATTTCCTCCAGTGCCACCTTTGTTTTTACAAAGGTTACGGGGCAGTTTACATCCGTGATATCGACAAATTCGTCTGCCTTTATTTCTGCCATGTTATTGTACCTCCAATTCTTCCTTTATTGAAATATCCCCCTCTATATGGAAACAATTAAGCACGGGCTTGTTTGTCTCCATAAGAGAAATTATCATGTAGCTTGCGTTTTTGTCATACGCAAGGCGCTTATCCTCATCCGACGGCCTTGACGGGCTTTCGGGATGGGAGTGGAAATTCCCCAGCGGCTTTATGCCGTTTGCGCGCATATCCTTTACCGCCGCAAGCTGATCCTTCGGTGCCATTGTGAAATGCTCGTTTGAGTGGTCGATGTTTTCAAGCACATAGACCTTTTTTATCTGCCTTACGCCGTCCTCCTCGGTGCCGCCGATAAGACCGCAGGCCTCCTCGGGGAAGACCGCCTTTGCCGCTTCATATATTTCCTGGTATAACTCTGCGGGAAGTATTACCTTCAAGCCAATACCCCCTTTATCAATTCCTCCAGCTCGGCCTTTTTGACAACGCCGCGTCTGCGCTCCGCTTCCTCACCGTTTTTAAAAAAGATAAGGGTGGGGGAGGCGAGTACCTCGTATTCCTCGGCGACCTTGCTGTCGGTATTTACATTGTATTTCGCAACCTTTAATTCGGGGTGCGTTTCGTCTATATCCGCCAGTATCGGCGACATTCGCTTGCAGGGTATGCAGCTGTCGGAATAAAATTCAAGCAGTACGATACCCGTATGATTTTTTACTTCGCTTTCAAAGCTTTCGTCTGTGATTTTGACCATAATATGACCGCCTTATATTTCATATCTATTCAATAGGTAAATAGAATATAGCATAATTTTTTTCTAAAGTAAATATGAATTTTTTTGGATTTTTGTATTTTTTCAAAAATTTTTATATAAAAGCGTGAGGTGAAGATCACTTTCACGCTTTTTTTATTATTTGAAAGGAATGACTGCGCCGTCGTAGGTATCGTTTATGTAATTAACGATATCGTCGGATTTAAGTACATCCACAAGTGCCTTTACGCCCTCGTTGTTTTCGCTGCCTTCCTTTACGACAATAACATTCACATAGGTCTTTGCTGCCTCTGAGTCGCTCTTTTCATAAGCAACGGCATCCTTGCCCACGGAAAGACCCGCTTCAAGTGCATAGTTGCCGTTAAGCACCACAAATGCCACCTCGTCCTTTACCCTTGATACCTGTGCGGCCTCAAGCTCCTGTATCTCCAGTTTATGCGGGTTTTCAACAATATCGTTTACCGTTGCGGTAAGACCTGCGCCGTCCGCAAGCTTTATAAGGCCGTTATCCTGCAAAAGCAGAAGTGCGCGGGCCTCGTTTGTGGTATCGTTGGGTACCGCTATAACTGCGCCGTCCGAAATTGCGGAAAGATCGCTTTCCTTGCCGGGGTAGATGCCGAAGGGCTCATAGTGTATGCCGCCGACATTTACAAGATGTGTGCCCTGCTCCTCGTTAAAGCTTTCAAGGTAGGGAACGTGCTCAACATAGTTTGCGTCAAACTCGCCGCTTTCCACAACAAGGTTGGGCTGAACATAGTCCTCAAATTCCACTATATCCAGTTCGTAGCCCTGCTTTGCAAGTATGGGCTTTGCCTGCTCCAGTATCTCTGCATGAGGGGTGGGGGAGGCTGCTATTTTTATCGTGCCCTTTGCTTCGGTGTTTTCCGCAGGTGCTTCGGCGGTGTTTTCATTGTTCTGTGCGGGAGCCTCTGTGCTTTCCGTGCTTGCGCAGCCCGTTACAACGCCTGCAAGTAAAATTGATGTTAATACAAGTGATAAAATTTTTGTTGTCTTTTTCATTTTTAATATCTCCTTTGTTTTTGTGTTTTTTTTATTTTATTTTATCAATGCCTTTGCATTGTTATTTTATGCGTCTTTTGTCCGTCAGCTTGGATAATGCCATACCGATATACTGCATCACCTGCACCAGAAAGACAAGTATAACTATCGTTACCACCATTATTTCCATATCGTAGCGGTAGTAGCCGTAGCGTATGGCGATATCGCCGAGACCGCCGCCCCCGACTATTCCCGCCATTGCCGAGTAGCCGAGTATGGTGCCGAGTGCAATGGTAACACCCACGATAAGCGAGGTTTTTGCTTCAACGATAAGCACCCTTGTTATTATGGTAAAATTGTCTGCGCCCATGCTCTGTGCCGCCTCTATAACGCCCTTATCGACCTCCTGTATGGAGCTTTCGACCATTCGTGCTATAAACGGTGCGGCGGCTATAACAAGCGGGACGACCGTAGCGGACGAGCCGTAGCTTTTGCCGACGATAAGCTTTGTTATGGGGCTTACAAGTATCAAAAGTATCAAAAACGGTATGCTTCTTGTAATGTTTACTATAAAATCAAGCACCCCGTAGACCGCCTTGTTCGGCGCGATACCCTTTTCGCCCGTGACTGCAAGCACTATACCCAGCGGCAGCCCCAGCACATAGCCCATAAGCGTTGAAACAAGGGTCATATAAAGCGTTTCCCATACGCCGTCCACTATCATTTGATTGACATTTGGCGTAAACACCGACCAGTCAAAGCCCGAAGATAATATCATATTCCCTCGCCCCCTTCCGCTATGGTCACATCACGGCCCCTGCGGTAAAGCACAAGCTTTTTGGCCTCCTCGGTTTTTGGCGAATCAAAAATATCATCCACCGTCCCCTTTTCGACTATCCTGCCGTTATCGACTATCGCAACGTGCGAGCATATCTCCCTAACGACCGCCATTTCGTGTGTTATTATCACTATCGTTATGCCGTAGCGGGCATTTATCTCCTTTAAAAGTGATAATATGGATGTTGTTGTCTGCGGGTCAAGTGCGCTTGTCGCCTCGTCGCAAAGCAGTATTTCGGGATTGGTGGCCAATGCCCTTGCTATCGCCACCCTTTGCCGCTGGCCGCCCGAAAGCTGTGAGGGATAGGCTTTGGCCTTGTCCGACAGCCCGACTATCTCCAGCAGCTCGGCACATCGCCTGCGGGCATCCGCTTTTTTCACCTTGTTTATGTAAAGCGGAAAGCAGACATTGTCCTCGACATTTTTTTGCATCAGCAGGTTAAAATGCTGAAATATCATTGATATTTCCGTCCGCTCCCTGCGAAGTTCTCTGCCCGAGAGCGCCAGCATATCCTTGCCGCGCACGATCACTTTGCCGCTTGTGGGTCTTTCCAATAAGTTAAGACATCGTACAAGCGTGCTTTTGCCCGCACCCGACATACCGATAATGCCGTAAATGTCACCCTTTTGTATATCAAGACTTATATCGTCAAGAGCCTTGAGCGGATCGCTTTTTTCATTATATATCTTTGTGATTTTCTCTAAGTGGATTATAGGCTCCATTTCGTGACTCCTTTGATATATGACAGGAATTCTTGTTTTCCTATCTGCTTGGTATGTATTTATTATAGCAGGGAAATTTTGTTTTGTAAAATACATAAAAATAATAGTCGGCTATAAGTAATACTTATAGCCGCGGTGAGGGATAGTGCCGCCCGCACATCCGTTCTTTAAAAAATGAAAAAGTCGGCTTTACAAAAAACATACCGCTTGGTATAATAACTGTATATCGGCTTTGTGAGAAACGGCGCGTCAAAAAAAGCTTCCTATTTTATATTAACGCCGAGTACACCGCCGAGTATTCCGCCGACAAGGCTTACGGCAAGGGTGATAAGCGTTTTTGTGCCCACCGTGTAGTCGGGGGTTATCATAAAGCCCGTAAATACCATGGCAAGGGTATATATCAGGCCGACCGACAGCCCGCTTACAAGTCCGCGGCGGCCGGAACGCGCACCTGCGGTAAGACTGCCCAGAAATACGGCGGCAAGCCCCGTTATCTGCATGGCGGTATATACGGCCTTTTCGCTTGTGCCGCTTCCAAAGGTCATCACAAGCGCACATATCAGCATGGATATAAGGGTGACTGCGGCGGCTGTCACAATACCGCGCAATATGGCGGGTATTGCGGGTCTGTATGCTTCGTTGTCGTTTTTCAAGAAAAAAATCTCCTTAAAATGTGCTTTATACTATTGTACTGTTTTGTTTTTTGTTTTATGATATATATGGGTGATAATAATGAAATTAACAGACCTTCATACACATTCCACCGCATCGGACGGTATGCTTTCCCCGACAGAGCTGGTGGCCTATGCCGCAAAAAAGCAGCTGGCTGCCATAGCGCTTACCGACCATGATACGCTTGACGGCGTACCCGAGGCAAGGGCGGCGGGTGAAAAATACGGGGTAAGGGTGATAAGCGGGGCGGAGTTTTCCACCCTGTATGAAAATATATCCCTGCATATAGTGGGACTTTTTTTGCCGGAGACATCAAAAAAGATAAGCGGCAGGCTTGAATACATGAAAAACGCCAGGGATACAAGAAACGAGAAAATGCTGCAAAATCTCCGCAATGAGGGCGTGGATATAACGATGCAGGAGCTGAAAAAGGCCTTTCCCGACAGCGTTATATCAAGGGCGCATATGGCGTGGCTGATGCAGCAAAAGGGCTATGTGGGCAGCAAAAACGAGGCGTTTGACCGATATATCGGCAACCGCTGCAAGGCCTATGTCGAAAAGGAAAGCCTGACACCCGAGGAAACGATAGCCCTTATAAAGGAGGCGGGCGGGGTGTCCGTATGGGCGCATCCGCTTTTGTGCAGGCTAAGCGACAAAAATACGGAGAAAATGGCGGAAAGGCTTAAAAACTGCGGCCTTGATGCAATAGAGGCCTATTATTCGTCACATACTCCGCAGGATACCAAATATGTAAAAACAATAGCGCTGAAATACGGCCTTAAGCTGTCGGGCGGCAGCGATTTCCACGGCAGCATAAAGCCGGGGCTGGACCTGGGCACGGGCTACGGCTCGCTGGCGGTGCCGTATGAGGTGCTGGAAGAACTTGAAAAAATAAAGAGGTGAAAATATGGCGGCAGACAAGAAAAATATAAAGCTGATCGCGCAGAACAAAAAGGCGTATCACGACTATTTCATACTGGAGACCTTTCAGGCAGGCATAGCGCTGACGGGCACGGAGGTCAAAAGTATGCGTGCGGGACGCTGTAATTTAAAGGACAGCTTCATTAAAATAGAAAACGGTGAGGCCATAATAAAAAATATGCACATCAGCCCCTACGAGCAGGGAAATATCTTCAATCACGACCCCTTGGCCGACAGGAGACTGCTTTTGCATAAGTACGAGATAAATAAGCTTATCGGGGCGGTCACCGCGGACGGACATACGATAGTGCCGTTAAAGGTGTATTTTCAGGGCAGTCTTGTCAAGGTGGACATAGCCATTGCAAAGGGCAAAAAGCTTTATGACAAGCGGCAGGATATAGCCAAGAAGGACCAGCAAAGAGAGGCGGCGCAGGCATTCAAGGAAAAACTGAGAGTGTAGGAGGTATACTATGATACACGATTGGGACGGAAACGGCAAAACGGACGATATGTTTGACGATCTTATGGATTATATGATGGTCACGGGCGGTTTTGACACCGACGACGAGGACGAGGATGAGGATTACGACAGTGAGTGAAAACTTAAAATCATTGGATATATATACGGACGGGGCCTGCTCGGGCAACCCCGGGCCCGGCGGATACGGCGTTGTGATGCTTTATAAAAACCAGCGCAAGGAGCTGTCCGAGGGCTTTAAAAAAACCACGAACAACCGTATGGAGGTGCTTGCGGTCATAAAGGGGCTCGAGGCTCTGAAAGTGCCGTGTCAGGTAACGCTCTACAGCGACAGCAAGTATGTTGTGGATGCGATAACAAAGGGCTGGGTAAAAAAGTGGAAAAGCAACAACTGGATAAAGCCCGACAAGAAAAAGGCGCTTAATGTGGACCTCTGGGAGCGGCTTATGGCGCTTCTGGAGCGGCATAAGGTCATTTTTGTATGGGTAAAGGGTCACGCCGACAACGTTGAAAACGAAAGGTGCGACTTTCTTGCGAGACAGGCCATTTCGGACGGCCCCCTGCTGGATGACGAGGGCTTTGAAGGCTGAAAGGCCATACATAGAAAAAATTGTAAAAAATCAATAGAACATAGTATCCAAATAGCAAGAAAACTGTAAAAAGTTTTGAAAAAAACAAATTTTTGTGATACTTTTCTATTGATTTTTTTGTCATTAAACAGTATAATAAAATAGACTATTAATACGGACGGTCTTTGTGCGTGCGCACAGTACGGTATGGCTGTATGGGTCATATCGGCAGTGTGTGAGTTACATTTCGGCTTTCCGCATTATAGAGCTTTGGGGAAAAGGTTCCCATAAATTTAATGAAGGAGGAAAACTATGAAAAAGCGTAGAATATTGGCTATGGCTTTGGCCGTAGCAATGCTTTCTTCTTCTGTTTCTTTCAATGTATACGCTGACGATGCCGCAGTTGATGCTGCGGTCACGGCGTATGAAGACGAAACGGAATCCGGCGGCGCTATTGTATCGGACTCGGGTTCGGCAGCGTCGGAAACAGAAGACACAGTTATTTCCGCTTACGCAAGAGATGGCTGGACAGGCGGTCTTTACACCAATGTCGATCAGTCGGGCGAGTGGAAATCATCGGTATTCGGCGACTGCGGCGGTGACGATAAGGTTACCGGTTACAACGTTTTTTCAAAAGACGGTACTGAAATACCGTTCTTTGTTGCGCAGGAAGACGGCGAAGGCGAAGATAAAAGTGTAAATATGCGCATGGGTATCATAGAGGCTGACGGTACGGCTGTAAAGAACGGCTCCGTTGAGGCGGAGATGGTTGGTAAGCTTTCAACCGGCAGCGACGGTATGGTATACTACTACACCGAGCTTGACCCAAGCGATAACTTTGTACTGAGTGCCGATGTAACTATCAACAGACTCGGTACCGAGGTAAAGGACTATAAGCAGGCAGCATTTGGTGCTATGGTCCGCGAGGAAGTTATCCCTATGGAGACTCCCGAATTCTATGAGCAGTATGTAGCACTTCTTACGGAGGCTGCAAGCCTGCCCAGAACAAAAATGGCTCAGAAAAAAGAGCTTGAGGCACAGGCTGCCGCAATGCTCGAGGGCAAGTACAAGCAGAATATGTCATCACCCTATGCGGCTGTAGGTTCCCTTTACATGAACGATATCTCAACGGCTGTAAGGGCTTTCTACCGTCAGGACGGTATCCTCAGCACAGCATCGAGTGATCCCATGACTGCATACGAAGGTTCCGATCTTCCCGTAAAGGGCGATAAGGTACACCTTACGATTTCCAAGCAGGGCGACTTTTACAAGACACAGTACGGTGAAAACGGTACTCCCGTTGTTCTTGACAAGGTGACTGTTGGCACAAACGGCAAGCTTTATGCAGGTCTTTTCGTAACAAGAGCCTGCGATGTTACATTCAAAAACATCAAGCTTGAAAAGACCAAGGCTGTATCAAGCCTTGAGCTCACATCTCTTCCGGACAAGACAAATTATATTGTAGGTACGGCAGCAGATACTATCGACACTACAGGCCTTGAGGCTAAGGTAACATATACCGACGGCACAAGCGAAACTTTGGGTGCTGATGCGCTGGTATGCAGCAACCCCGACCTTACAACTGTAGGCAACGGCAAGGAAGTTACGGTAAATTACGGCGGACAGTCGGCAACATTCACAGTTGATGTTGACTACAACAGGGTTGTGGATATGCAGCTTGAATATGCTCCCGTTATTGTTGACTACCTTGTAGGCAGAAGATTAAACACAAACGGTCTTCAGGTGCGTGCGACATATAAGTCGGGCACATCGGAGGTTCTTGCCGCAAGCCAGTACACACTTGCTATCGACGGCCAGGAGCTTAACGACGAAAGCTACTACTTCACACCCGATATGGTGGGTACACACACAATAACAGTTTCCTTCAAGGAGACACCTACCATACTTGCGGACGGTCACTATGTTGACTTTGATATTACGGTAGATGCCGCAGATTTTGAAAGCATTTCCGTAAGATCACTTCCCGAGCGAGGCACTAAGGAGCTTCCTTACGACCTTGAGGAAGATGCAGACCTCAGCGGTCTTATCATCAACGGTAATTTCGTTGTTGACGAAAAGACATACAGAAAAGCACTTGACGATGATGAATACACCGTTACGGGCTTTGATGTTTCGGAGAACGGCGTTAATAAGTTTACAAGCGAGGGCGAAAAGACCTTAACGGTAACTTATAATAACGATCCTTCCAAGACTTGTACATTCACCGTTATCGTAAAGGCTAAAAAGCCTGTTAAGACATATATCCAGAACTACCCCAGACTTACATACTATGTAGGCGAGCAGTTCGACGAAACGGGTATCTCCGTATACCTCAGATACAGCAACGATACGGTAAGACTTCTTGACAGAAGCGAGTACGACATCGTTACGGACGATTTTGATTCGTCTGTTGCGGACACAACAACAAGCGTTAAGGTAGTTGCCGATGTTGAAGGCAAGCAGGCTACCATCACACTTAATGTAAAGATAATCGGCGATAAGGGCAAAGTATGGAAGGCTACACTCATGGGCGCATCTTCACTGGGCGTAAGTGAGAGCGATCCTTCATCCAATATCACCGTTTATGACGAAAACGGCGACCAGTCACTCTACCTTACAGGCGACAAGGGCTATCCCGTTTCCGACCCTGCGGTAGGCATCATGAAGGACGGCGAAATGACCAACGTAAGCAAGGTCAACGTAGCATCATGGGGCGGCGCAGGTAAGTATGCTACAGACCATGACGGTATCGCATACTACTACACAAGAGTAAACGCAGACGACAACTTCGAGATGTCGGCTGACGTTACCGTAAACAAATATATCCGCGACCCTGCAAACGCAGCGGATGCCAAGCTTATTGCCGATAAGAAGGCAAAGATGCAGGAAATTTACAACAAGCAGAGCTACATTGACGAGGAAACAGGCGACATCAAGCAGGTTACCGACTTAATGGCACTTGATATGGTACGTTCCGGTCAGGAAGCGTTCGGTATCATGGCTCGTGACGTTATCCCTCTGTTCCTTCCCGTTGAGGATGGCGGTAACGATAACTCCATCACAACAGATTTCGATAAGGCGCACAAGGACAAGTACGGCGAGCCTATAAGCATCTTTGAGGCATATAAGATGCAGGAGGCCGGTGAACTTGAGGCCGGTATCACAAACGAGGATGTAAACATCATTTCGTTCTCATCAAACGTAATCGTTGCGGGCGGTGCTACGGCATCTACTTTCCCGACCGATACAACAGCAGCAAGCTTCAAGGAAAAGTAAGTTCAAAACAGAATTACTCTTTCCTACAGAAGCGGCGTAAGAAGTATTGACGGTGCAGGCTCCAACGCAAAGGGCGGTTTCAAGACATCAACGACCAGACTTCCCGTTGCGGGCGACAAGTACCACATCACATTAAAGAAGATCAACTACGGTTATTCTTTAACAACAACAGACCTTACCGAGGGTGCTGACACCTACGGTCAGACAGAAACGGTTTACTGCTTCGAGCAGAGAGAGAAGATCGAGGGTCTTCTTACAAAGCAGGACAAAAAGAACATCTACGTTGGTTTCTTCGCTTGCCGTTATGCGGACATCGATGTTGAAGATATCAAGCTTAAAGAAGTAGATGCAAATAACGACCCTGCTGTAGCAGACCTTGAAGAGGACGTATACTCGCCCAAGCTTAATGTAGCTTCCGAGCTTTATACATCCGAGGAGAACTATCAGCTTCTTCTTACAACTTCCAACCCGAGCGGCGGCCTTGTTACAATAAAGCACAACGGCAATATTATCAAGGAAGACGTTCCCGTTATCAAGAAGGGTTCAACATACAATGTACCGCTTGTACCCGACTCGATCAACCATTTTGAGTTCATCTACAGACCCAGCGAGCTTGACCTTTGCTACAGCTACGACAAGGTCGTTTCAAGAGTGGATGTTACTCACAAGTATACAGACAAGCTTTCGGATGTTATCTATGTAGGACCCGAGGGCAAGGTAAGCGGTGCCGGCACAAAAGACGATCCTATGGATCTTGAGGCTGCTATCGGCATCATCAAGAAGGGCCAGACCATCTTAATGCTTGATGGTACATACAAGCCCAGAGATACTATCAACATCCTTGTTTCCAACAGTGGTTCCAAGCGTGCGAAGAAAGCCCTTAAGGCTGATGAGGGCGCTAACCCTGTTGTAGACCTTCAGGATATGAATGCCGGCTTCATCATCTCCGCTAACTACTGGGATTTTGAAGGCTTCACGGTTATGCGTTCGGCAGGTAACAACAAGCCGTTCCATATCGGCGGTGACCACAACACGGTCAAGAACTGTACATTCCACGACAACGGCGACTGCGGCCTGCAGATAAGCCGTACAGACAACAGCGAGATGTTTGAGGATTGGCCTCAGTCAAACCTCGTCCTCAACTGTGAGGCTTACAACAACTGCGACCCGTCCAAGAACAACGCAGACGGTTTCGCTATCAAGCTTACCGTAGGTAACGGCAACGTATTCAAGGGCTGTGTATCTCACCACAACCTTGACGACGGCTGGGATCTTTACACCAAGCTTTCAACAGGTGCTATCGGTGTTGTACAGGTAGAAAACTGTGCATCCTACAGACAGGGCTTCAAGCTCAATGATGACGGCACAGACGTTGACTATCGCGCAACAAGCGGTGGTAACGGCTTCAAGGCAGGCGGCGAGTCCATCGCTGTTATGCACTACTTCAAGGATTGTATCTCCTTTAACAACAAGGGTAACGGATACGATTCAAACTCTAACCAGAATGGTAAGTTAAGAAACGTTATTTTCTATAACAACCAGTATTCAAACGTAGCGCTTTATTCTTCAAAGCGTTCCGAATACGCATACGACCTTAAGGGCGTTGTATCCTACAGGGATGACAAGGCAGTCTACACAGACTCCACACTTGCAGACCGCGTAGGTACACTTACCGAATATGCTCACTACAAGAACAATGTTGAGGATAACGACCTTAAGACAGAGACAAGCAACTACTTCATTTGGGACGATCCCAAGGCTCCGAGTGAAAGCAGACAGATCGCTGTAAGCAATGTAAACTATAAGGCTCAGACCTATGATACAGAGATACTTGCAAGCGAAGAGCTGGATGCGGTGAACTTCTTCCAGAGTCTTAACGAGGGCGACTCCCTTACAGAGCAGGGCGGTTCAAGATACCCGAGAAATGCCGAAACAGGCGAGTTCGAGTTTGGTCCGTTCCTTGCAAGAAAGGTAGCTTATGTTCATGACCCGGCTGATGCTGTAACACTTCCGGATAACGGCGAGAACGTTACACCCGCACCCGGTCCCGAGGATTCTACAGAAACCACTACCAAGTCACAGGGCGGCGGAAACGGCGGCGGTGGCAACGGCGGTGGCGGCGGTGGCGGCGGCGGTGCCGCAGGCGGCACAAGCTCAAGGCTTATAACCACCGAAGCAGCAGAGACCGAGGAAACTACCGAGAGAACTACCTCTGGCAGTATCGAGGAAACAACGGTAACAGTACCCGATGACAATGCAGATCTCTTTGACGATCTTGACAGCAAGCCTTGGGCAGCAGAGGCGGTAAATGCACTTGCTTCCGCAGGCATCATCAACGGTACGGGTTACAGGACCTTCTCACCCGATGCTAAGTGCAAGCGTGCAGACTTTGCGATAATGCTTGTTAAGCTTCTTGGCATCGAGGGTACGGCATCCGACAACTTTGACGATGTTGAACCCGATAAGTATTACTACAACTATGTTGGTCTTGCAAAAGAGGCAGGCATAGTAAACGGCTACGGCGATGGTAAATTCGGCCCCGAGAACCTCTGCACAAGAGAGGAGCTTATGGTCATGGTTGCCAACGCTCTGGCACAGACAGGCATTGATATAACCGCAGATGCAGCTGTTCTTGATAAGTTTGCAGATGCAGAGGATGTTGCTGATTGGGCTAAGCCTTATGTTGCATACCTTGTATCCGCAGGCATCGTAAACGGCGCTGACGGCAATATCAATTCCAAGGCTTATATAACAAGAGCAGAGGTTGCTGTTATCATGTATAACATTGCAAACGAGCTTGGCTTGTTCAGCGAGGCTGAAGAAGTGATCGAAGTAGTTGAGGAAGAGACCGAGGAGACCACAGAAGAGTCTGCCGAGGAAACGACCGAGGCTGCAGAGGGCGAAACTGTTGAGGAGACAACCGAGGCAGAAAACGCTTAATATAACTTTAAGGGACCGCCCGTTCGGGCGGTCTCTTTTTGTGTTGTAAAAAAATACAGATTGTGGTATACTAAAATAAAGCATGAGGGAGGTGTTTTTATGGAGGAAATATATAACGAGCGTTACGAGAAAATATGGGGTTTTATAAACGATGAAAGCTATACGCCGATGACGGCAAAGGATATTTCCATGCTCCTTGATATAAGAACGGGCGATATACAGATGCTGTACGACATACTGGACGACATGGAAAAAAAGGGAAAGATAATTCTCACAAAAAAGGGCAAGATAATGCTGCCCGCAGACCAGAATTTGTATACGGGTACATTTACGGGCAACGCCCGCGGCTTTGGCTTTGTCACGCGCGACGATATGCCGCTTGCGGAAGATATTTTTATACCTGCATCCGCGGTAAACGGCGCCATACACCGCGATAAGGTCATGTGCCGCATAACCTCGCATTTCGGCAAGCGTGCCGAGGGCGAGATAGTAAAAATAATCGAAAGAAATATGAAGCATATAGTCGGCACCTTTGAGGAGGGCAAGGGATACGGCTTTGTTGTGCCAGACGACAAAAAGCTGGCCGATGACATCTTTATCTCCAAAACCAACACTATGGGTGCGGTAACGGGACATAAGGTGGTAGTAAAAATAATCAAAAATGCGGGCGACGATACCAAGGCCGAGGGCAAGGTGGTCGAGATAATCGGACATATAAACGACCCGGGCGTGGATATTGTGTCCATTATACGCCAGTTTGAGCTGCCTATGGACTTTGACGAAAAGGTATACGCCTATACGGAAAACGTCCCCTCCGAGGTCTCGGACGAGGAAATGCAAAACAGGACGGACTACCGCGGCGTGCAGATGGTGACTATAGACGGCGAGGATGCAAAGGATCTGGACGATGCCGTGTCCGTGGAAAAGCTGGAAAACGGCAGCTATCGTCTGGGCGTGTATATTGCCGATGTGTCGCACTATGTTACACAGGGCAGTCCTCTCGATAAGGCGGCGTATGAGCGCGGCACCAGCGTTTATCTTGTGGACCGTGTTATCCCCATGCTGCCGCATAAGCTGTCAAACGGCATTTGCTCGCTTAACGAGGGCTGTGACAGACTTTGCCTTTGCTGTATAATGGAGATAGACAGGGAAGGCACGGTAGTTTCGCAGAAAATAGAGCGTGCCGTAATAAATGTTGACAGACGTATGAGCTATACGGTGGTAAACAGCATACTTACGGACGAAAACAGCCCCTATAAGGAGGAATACGGGGAGCTTATACCCATGTTTGTCCTGATGGGCGAGCTTCGCGATATTTTGTTTGAAAAGCGCAGAAAACGCGGCGCAATAGAGTTTGAATCGCGCGAGGCAAAAATAATCCTTGACGAAAACGGCAAGCCTGTGGATATAAAGCCGTATGAGCGCAATCTCGCCACGGGCATAATAGAGGAATTTATGCTTGCGGCAAACGAGTGTATAGCCGAGTATTATTTCTGGCTTGAACTGCCGTTTGTATTCCGCAACCATGAGGAGCCCGACAGCGAAAAGGTGGAAAAGCTGCGCGAGATCATCGCAAAGCTGGGCTTTTACCTGAAGGGCAGTGCAACGCACCCAAAAAGCTTCCAAAAGCTGCTGGCGCAGACCAAGGATAAGCCCGAGGAAATGCTTATACACCGCATGGTGCTGCGCAGTCTGAAGCAGGCAAGGTACAGCCCGTCAAATCTCGGACATTTTGGTCTGGCGGCAAAATATTACTGCCATTTTACCTCGCCGATACGCCGTTATCCCGATCTTCAGATACACCGCATAATCAGCAAAAATATCGAGGGCACACTTACCGAGGGGGATATCGCATATCTTAACAAAAATCTGCCCGAGATAACCTCGCATTGCTCCATGACGGAGCGCAGAGCCGATGAGGCGGAGCGCGAGACCGACAAGTACAAGATGACGGAATATATGTCGGATAAGGTGGGACAGTGCTTTGACGGCATTATCAGCGGCGTGACAAACTGGGGTATATATGTGGAGCTGCCCAATACCATAGAGGGTATGGTGGCCGTTAAAAATCTTGTCGGCGACAGCTATATATTTGACGAGGACAATATGCTGTTTTACGGCGAAAGAACGCATAAAGAGTATAAAATAGGACAGCCCGTGCGGGTAAAGCTGGAAAGCGCAAGTGTTCTGACCCGCACCATAGATTTTAAATTTGTTGATACGGAGTGATGAAACTATGCTTGCAAAGGTATTATCTGCCGCACTTATCGGCATGAACGGCTATCTTGTCGAAACAGAGGTGGATATGAGCAACGGTTTTCCCGCCTTTGAAATAGTCGGCCTGCCCGACAATGCCGTAAAGGAGTCAAAGGAAAGGGTAAGAACGGCGCTGAAAAACTCGGAGATGGAAATGCCCGCAAAGCGCATTACCGTCAACCTTGCGCCCGCAAACACCAAAAAAGAGGGACCTGCTTTCGACCTGCCGATAGCTGTGGGCATATTAAGCTGCATGAAAAAGGCTGCTGCAAGGGAGGATATGCTGGTCATAGGCGAAATGTCGCTTGACGGCTCCATAAGGCCTGTGGACGGCATTCTGCCGATGCTCCACCATGCGTTTGAGCAGGGTATAAGGCGCTGTATCGTGCCGTTTGAAAATGCCGAGGAGGCCGCGCTGGTCAAGGATATGGAGGTTTATCCCGTTATGCACCTTACGCAGGCCGTGGCTGTGCTTAACGGAAACAGCGGCATACAGCCGTTTACGGTGGATATTGATGCTTTGTTTAAAAACAACGCAGGCGGAGAGCTTCTCGATTTTGCCGATGTAAAGGGTCAGGAAAGTGTCAAGCGTGCGCTGGAGATAGCCGCCGCGGGTATGCACAATGTGCTGATGATAGGCCCGCCCGGCTCGGGCAAAACGATGATGGCAAAGCGTATGCCGTCGATACTGCCCGACCTTACGTTTGACGAAAGCATGGAAATAACCAAAATTTACTCGGTCGCGGGGCTTTTAAGGAACAAAAACGCACTTATAACAACACGTCCTTTCCGCTCGCCGCATCACACCATATCAAATGTTGCAATGGTCGGCGGCGGCAGGGTGCCAAAGCCTGGCGAGGTCAGTCTTGCGCATAACGGCATACTTTTTCTGGATGAGCTGCCCGAATTCAGCCGTTCCGTTCTGGAGGAGCTGCGTCAGCCGCTGGAGGATAACGAGGTCACGATATCGCGTGTAAACGGCACCATGACATATCCCGCCAATCTTATGCTGGTGGCCAGTATGAATCCGTGCCCCTGCGGGTATCACGGCTACTCCGCAAAATGCACCTGCCGCGAGGGTGAGATAGCACGCTACCGCGGACGCATAAGCGGCCCGCTTCTGGACAGGATAGATGTACATATCGAGGCGGCGGCTGTGGAATTTGAAAAAATGGGCAGTACGGCGCCCTCCGAAAGCTCCGCGGACATAAAGGCGCGTGTGATAAAGGCGCACGCGATACAGCAGCAAAGATACAGGGACGAAAATATTTACTTTAACTCCGCCCTCTCCGCGCGGCAGATAAATAAATACTGCAAGCTTGGGGCGCAGGAAACACAGCTGATGAAGCGTGCCTTTGAAAAAATGGGGCTTAGCGGACGTGCCTATCATAAGGTGCTGAAGCTGGCAAGAACGATAGCCGACCTTGACGAAAGTGCGGATATAAAGTCCTGTCATATTGCCGAAGCCCTGCAGCTGCGTAATCTTGACAGAAAGCTGATATTGTAAAGATAAATAACGGGTCTTATTTTGCCGCGCCGCAATTTTGGCGCGGTTTTTTTGTGCAAATTTACGGCTTTATGGGGCAATTTCTATGTATATCTTCGCCAAAAAATGTAAAAAATAATTGTGAATAAAGACAATTTAATTTTTTATCGTTTTATGGTAAAATAAAAGTGTAAGAATCGGGACAAAAATCAGCACATAGAAAGGAGGTTTTAAAGTGTTTGCCGTAGGAGACAGGGTACTTTATCCTATGTATGGCGCCGGAATAATCGAAGGAATAGAGGATAAGCTGGTGGACGGTATTAAGACAGCTTATTATGTATTAAAGATATCGGTCGGCAATTTAAAGATCAGTATTTCGGTAAACAGGGCAGAAGAAAAGGGAATAAGAAATATCATAGCTCCCAACGAGGTTTTGGACATTATTGAAAAAACGGATGTTATCGAGATGCCCGATAATTGGAATGTGCGATACAAGCAAAACATGGAGAAGTTGAAGACCGGCGACCTGAAAACAGAGGTAGAGGTATACAAGACCCTTATAATGCGCGAAAGAAGTAAAATGCTTTCAAGCATTGAAAAAAAGATGCTTGGCAATGCCAAGCAAATAATAGTAAGTGAGATTATTATGTCACATGATGTGGACAAGCCTACCGCAGAACGTATTTTAAGCGAAACAATAAGCAGATCCGCATAAGCAAGGACATATCGGCCCCGTGTTGCACGGGGCTTTTTTATATTGTCCTTGCAATTTCGCGGGTTAGGTTTATCGTCATATAGCCCTGTGCAAACGGGCGGTCGGTGCTCCATATACCCCCGCCCGCAAGCGAGAGCTCGCTGATGAGTGCAAGCTTGGCGCTTACGCTTTTCGGGCTTTCAAACCACACTATATGCTCGGTGCCGTTATCTGTGTATGTCATATACGGTGAGGCGGAGGCCTCGTCAAAGCGTATAATGCCGCCGTATCTGCGGGCAAGCGACAGCGCACGGTCGGGAGAGAGCGAGTCAGCCACCGTTACGCCGCCGATGTATGGCAGCGCCCAGTCGTAGCCGTAAAACGGCAGGCCGAGAAGTATCTTTTCGGCGGGTATCTCCGTGACGGCATATTCCGCCACGCGCCGCACGCTGTTTATCGGCGCGACAGCCATGGGCTCGCTGTAGGCATAGCCCCATTCGTAGGTCATCGGCATTACATAATTGCTGCTTTCCCCCAAAAGACGGTAATCGTGTCCCTCGTACAGAAGCCCCGCTTGGCCTGCGCTTGTCTTGGGCGCAAGGGCGGTTATCAGTATGTATCCGCGTGCATTGAGCGCCTCACGCAGCAGGCGGGTAAATTCGGCATAGGGCTCGCGCAGCTGCGCGGGAAGATATTCAAAGTCTATGTCCGCGCCCCTGTATCCCTTTGCCTCGATATTGGCAACAACATTGTCTATCAGCTTGTCACGGCGCTCGTCGGAGGAGAGCAGGTCTGCGGCAAGTGCGCTTGAAAACACTCCGCCCGCCGTAAGCGTGGAAAGATGCATAAGCGGTGCCGTGCCGTATTCAAGTGCGGTGCGTATATAGTAGTCGTCGGAGGGGTAGGGCGGTATAAGCTCCGCGTTGTCGTCAAAGCCGTAGGTAAATATGGTGATATAGCTGAAATACGGCAGTATCTGCGCATATAGCGCACGGCCGATAAATGTATAGCAGTAGCCGTTAAGCGTTATATAGCCCTCCCTTTTTGTGTCGTAGCTTATAACTACTTCATCGCCCGCATCAAGGCCGCGGGCAAGGTATGGGTTGTTTCTTAAAAGTGCGGCGGTGTCGGTGCCGTAATTTTGCGCTATGGAAAAAAGTGTTTCCCCCGCCGCTGCGGTATGTACTGCGGCAGGGTAGGCTATTATCAGCTCCTGACCCGTCACAAGCGGCATATAGCTAAGGTTGAGCCGCTTTAAATATACCTCGGGCAGGTCGTATATGCGGGCAATATCGCTCCATGTTTCGCCCTCGGCTGCGGTATGTATAAGCATAGCATTACTCCCCGTAATAAAAAAATAAGGGATCCGACGGTTTTATCGGACCCCTTATTATTCTATTTATTGCTGCCTTTTTTTATGCCTTTTCTTGAATGAACTATACCGTATATAACACCGAAAAACACAATGCCCGTCACATAGCCCGAATAATCAAGCCATACATCAAGCAGTGAGCCGCCTCTGTCGGCAACAAACAGCTGAATGGTCTCGTCTGTCTGTGCCACGGCAAGCCCCGAAAATACGGATGCCGCACAGGCCCTGCGCCCCGTGAACAGCACGGAATCTGCGGAGAAAAGTATGCCGAGTATCATATACTCGAAAAAGTGTGCACATTTCCTTATTGTATGCTCCGTATTACTGCCCGTTATATGAAAAAGCCCTGTCAAAAGCTCGGTAAGAAAACCGCTTTCGGATGCGGAAACCTCACCCGGCATAAGTGAATGTCCCCATATAAGCATTATCATTGCAAATGTCAGTATGGGGAGCAGATATCTTGCTCTCATTTACTAAATAAGCCCCGGGAAGTATGTCTGCTGGAGTTTCAGCAGGTCTTCGACATTTGCGTATGAAATGATAAGCTTGCGAAGCTCGCTCTTTTCCGCATCGGATAATTGACGGTAGGAAGCTATTGCAGCATCGGCTGCCGAACCTATATCGTAAGCGTGGTTGCCGAGATATCTGCCTATGGCGTTGGATATCTGCTTGGATACTGCCTTTTCTGCATCTGTGGAGCACTTGGGCGTAACATAATTTATAAGCGAATTACGCACGCTTTCAAGGCTTCTGAGTGTATCTGCATCGGGATCGTCAACACGGGCGGGCTCTGCATTTGTTGTTGTCTCGGTGGTCGTTTCGGTAGTCGTTGTGGACGTGCTGCCCGAAGATGAGCCCGAGCCGCCCGAAGATGCCTTTGTGGTGGCCTCGCTTGCTGTTGTAGCCTCTGTCGAGCTTTCCTTGGAAGCGGCCGTGGACGTTTCCGTTTTGCCCGAAGAAGAATTACCCGAAGAAGAATTGCCCGATGAGGAGCTGCTTGAAGCACCGCCGCCGCCACCGCCGCGTGTTATTTTAACAACGGTGCCGTTTGCTGTCTTTACGGTAACTTCCTGTGTTGTGGCCTCCGTGGATTCCTCCTCGTCAACGGTCACTGTCTCGTCGGCCGATACTTCGGTCTCGTCAACAAAGATCTCAAGCAGGTTGCATACCTCTGCGCGTGTAATGTTCTGTGTTGCGCGGAAGGTGTTGTTTTCCTCAAGCGGGAAAAGACCTGCGGTAACTGCGTAATTTACATATCTGTCTGCCCATTCGGAAACCTCGTCCGTAATGACAAGGCTGCTGTCGTACTTGTCAACGCCTGTGATAAGGTCGATAACAACACAAGCCTGCTGACGTGTGAAGTTTTCCTTTGCACGGAAGGTGTTGTCCTCAAAGCCGTTGATGTAGCCTGCTACCTGTGCAATGCGCACATCGTTGTAGTACCATGCTGCGGGATCGGAGTTATCGGAAAAATCCTTTACGGCTGCAAGCTGCTCCGCCGAGGGGCTGTACTTGAATACGCCGTTAAAAATGCGTGAAAGCTCTGCGCGTGTGATATTGCCCTCGGGCTTGAAAACAAGCTTGCCGTTTTCGTTGTAGCCCGCAAGAATACCTGCGTTGTAAAGCTTTAAAATGTTCTTGCCTGTCTGTGTTGTGATGTCAATATCCTCAAACGGAGAAACTTCCTCTGCGGGAGCGGAATTTTCCTCTTCCTCTGCGGCTGTTTCTTCCTCGGCCTTGGTTTCCTCTGTTTCCTCGGCCTTGGTTTCTTCTGTCTTGGTTTCTTCGGCCTTGGTTTCCTCAGCCTTAGTCTCTTCTGTCTTTGCTTCTTCTGTCTTTGTTTCCTCAACCGTTGTTTCGGTCTCGGTATTCTTTGCGGTGCCCTTTACTGCCGCAAATGATGTGGTAGTCATCATAACGGATGCAGCAAGTACAAGTGCAGTGATCCTTTTAAATTTTTTCATTTTTGTTTTCTCCTTATAGTATAAAAGACTGCCCATAAAGAACAGTCTTTTATATGATTTATTTAAGTATTGTTATGACTTAAATTATTTCTTCTTTACAAGCTGAACTGTACCTGTCTTGGAGCTTGAAGAACCGGAGATCTCAAGCTTAGCAGTACCGTAAACCTTCTTGGTCTCGCCGTTAGACTCAACCTCGGTAAATGTGTCGCCTGTACCTAAGATATCGTTGATAGTCTTGATGGTAACAGTATTGTAATCATAAATACCTGTAGCATCGTCAACAAGCTGATTGAAGCTTGTAAGGTCGCCGTCCTTGTTGTATGTGTAAACCTTCTCAAAAGCTGTGCCCTCGTTAAGAGTAAGCTTAGCGCCGTACTTGGTAGCAGCGTTGCCCACTTTTGCAGCGTTAGCAGCTGTTTCCTTAATGTTTGCGGGTACTTCGTCAGCGTTAAGATTAACTGCCTGATCGCGTGCTGCAAGGTAAGCGTTCTGTGCTTCCTTGAATGAAAGGCTGTCATCAGCAACAAGACCGGGAAGATAAAGGTCTGCGATCTGTGCAGAACCGCTTGCTTCCTTAGCTTCCTTGTCATACTTAGCTGCGATAAGTGTAGCGTCCTTGCCGTTAAGCATAGGAGCGATAGCATCAGCGAAGATAGCCCAGCCTGTGTCGCTCTTAAGGTAGATCTCACCAAGCTTTTCGCTGCCTGAATAGAAGTGAACCTTATTAATGTAAGACATTACTTTGTCCTGTACTTTAGCGTAAGCCTTTTCCTTAACCTTTGTCTCGGCCTTGTTTGCACCGATAGCAAGGTAATCCTCAACCATGTCCTTAACGGAAGCCTCTGCCGAATCAACAGAACCGCTGTAAGGTACAAGAGCGATGTTCTGTGTGAATTCGCCTGCCTTAACTTCAAGATAGAACTGAGTCTTAACGATGGAACGCTTGAAAGCAAGGGCAGCATCGTTAGCTGTTACGTCAACGGTAAGACCGGGCTCGTTGCCGTCTATGTCGTAAAGAGCATAGTCAGCATCTGTGGGCTTTAATGTGTGCTGTAAAGCCTCTGCAAGGATCTGAGCAGCGTCGTCTTCCGTGTTGCCTTCAGCCGTAGGTGCAGCGTATGCAGAAACAGCCAAAGCCATTGATGCAAGTATGGTGCTTGCAAATAATAAGATTTTCTTTTTCATATTTGTTCCTCCATTTTATATAAATTTTTTAATTTACATAGTAAATTATATATAACAAGCGGTGAGGTCGCTTATTAAACGTTTATCAGTACATACTTAAATAGTATGCCTTTCTTAATGCCTTTTCGTTGATATAGGCATCGTATATCTTGTCCGCAATAGATGTATCGGCACCTATCGCCGAAAGATCCGAGCGCATACCCGCAAGCAGGGATGCGATCTTACCGTCGCACTCGCTTTCAAGCGAACCGACCTCCGGCATATAGCTTTGAACGATACCCGCTATTGCGGCCTTGTTCCTGCCGGATTGTACATAGACGGAGCGCATCTCGCTTTCCACGCGGCCAAGCTCGCCGATGTAGTACGCCTTAAGGCCGTACACCTGCTGCAAATAACCTGCCACGATGCTGTCTGCGGTGTTTGTCTTTGGCTGTTCCTCCGCCTGTGAGGATGCGGGGGCAGCCGCAGCGCTTTCGTCCGTGTCTTGTGAAGGTTCCATTATAAGCTGCATAGCTTCTTCCGCCGTCAACTCGCCTTTGCGTATCTTTTCTTCCTCTTCAAAGGTAAAGTCACGCTTTATGGGCAGGTCGTACTGCGCAATGGCCTCTTCTACCTGCTGCTTTGACTCGGTTATCTTACCCGTCAGCTCCTCGGTGGAGTAGGTGCGGGAGTCTATTACGGCCTGTATGTTTTCCCTTTGCTTTACGGCAAGGATAACGACCGCGATGACCGCGATAAGCAGCAATATCAAAACAACCTTTAATACAGGATGTTTTTTTCTGGTATTCATTTGTTCGGAAATATGCATTACTCCTTTCTTTCAGGAATAACTACAGACCAAGCAGCTTCCTGCTGCGGTCCATTATATTTTCAACGGCTTCTGCTCCGCATTTTTTGGTTATGTATGCAATGCAGGGGCCAAGGTTGGGACGGCGTTTGTCCGTATTGTGGCAATCGGAGCCCAAAGCACTGACCAGACCGTTGTTTATCATTTTAATTGCTCTGCCGCGGGTGAAGAATGACTCAAAGCACTCCGCGTTAAGCTGTATCGGGACCTCCATAGATATAAGACGCTCTATATTGTCGGTGCCCTTCTGGAAATCTATATATCTGTCAAGGTGTGCCATAATGGGTGTCAAGCCCGTCTCTTCTTTTATGGCAGCTACCTCGTTCAGCGTCTTTTCAGACCATCTTTCAAACGGCATTTCAAGCAGTATATGGTCGGTGCCGCTTATTTTAAGCTTGTCCAACCCGTCGTATTTTGATATGCCCCTGAAATAATACACCTCCGCACCGAGGATAATGTCGGGCAGAGACTCGCCTGATTCGGCGATACGCTTTGACAATGCCTCGTAGGAGCCTGCCCTTCTGTCACAAAACTTCTGGGCGGTGTCCGAGGTTATATAGAAATGAGGCGTTGCCGCCATCATTCTTATACCCTGCTCATAGCTTATCCTGAGCATTTCAAGCGACATATCACTGCTTTTGCTGCCGTCGTCTATGCGCGGCAAAATGTGCGAATGAAAGTCTATCATGCCTTTACCTCTTCGGAATCGCCTGCCGCACGGCTGTACGAATATCCGCCGTACTTGCCGTATCTGCCGTACTTGCCGTAGCCGGTCTTTGTGACCGAAACGTCGTTAAGCACTATGCCAAGTATCTTTGTGTTGGCAAACTTCAGCTTTTCAACGGTCGCGGTAAGCATCTTTTTGTCGGCAACATACTGTCTGCACACGATTATCACGCCCGATACAAGTCTCGATATGATGACGGCATCGGACACGACGTTTACAGGCGGTGCATCAAATAAAATATAATCATACTTTTCGGACAGCTCGTCTATAAGCGTGCTCATTGCATCGGATGCAAGAAGCTCCGTCGGGTTAGGCGGGATGGAGCCGGAAAGCAGAACATCCAGATTTTTGTACTGTGTATGGTGAAGTGCCTCGTCAACGCTGCAATCGCTTACAAGAATATTGGACAATCCCTTTTTCTCGTCGTCGCCAATCAGCTTGCCTACGTTGGGAACACGC
The DNA here is from genome assembly GCA_017543265.1 of Bacillota bacterium. Classification (GTDB taxonomy): domain Bacteria; phylum Bacillota; class Clostridia; order Lachnospirales; family CAG-274; genus RGIG4310. The sequence continues at coordinate 33,367 of JAFYGI010000004.1, forward strand.
AGGTCACAGTCGATGAGCAATGTCCTTGTACCAGCCTCGGCAAAGGTGATCGCCATATTGAGGCAGGTGGTGCTTTTGCCCTCGGATGCGATGGAACTGGTCACCAATACTTTTTTTGTGCCCTTTGCGGGCATGGAAAATACAATATTTGTACGGAGCTCGTTAAAAGACTCCCTTACGTCAAATGTGGTCTTATCGTTGATTATCCTCAGCGAATTTATCCTTCTTTGCGCCGCATCGGTTATCGCGGCGGTTCCTTTCTTACCAAACAATGTCTATACCTCTTGTTTATTCTTCGGGGACCTCGATCTCCGGTATAGTCGCCAGTACAGGCAGATCCTCAAACAGGTTTCTGAGCTGCTCCTCGTCCTTGATACGGGTGTCGAGAAGCTCCATAAGTATAACTATGCCCGCGCTCAGCAGAAAACCGAGCATAAGGCCGAGGATCGTGTTTTTCAAAATATTGGGTGACGAGGGAGCAGTCGGCTCCAACGGACGGTCGATTATCTTAATGGAACCACCGTCTACTATATTCGTCATCTTGCCGGGTGCGACCTCAAGCAGGGCGTTTGAAATAAGCACGGCCTCCTTGGGATTGGGGGAAACGACCGATATCTTCATCAAGGGCGTTTCGTCCACCGCTGCGGCCGATATCATGCTTTTTAATGTATCAAGCTCGTAGGGGACACCCGATACCTCCTTTACCTCCTCAATGATGGCGTTGCTTTTAAGCATTTCCACAAAAACCGTGGCCATCATGCTGGATGCGGAGATCTCGTTTGTTTCTATATTATTGGATATAACATTCTGACTGCTGTTAACATATATGGTAGACTTGGCCTCGTACATGGGCGTCACGGCAAACTTGCTGTAGAAAAACGCGAAAGCACCCAACATAAGCGTAACAGCCACTATCATCCAAAGCCTTGCGAGCAGTGCGTCAAGCAACTGTTTAAGGTCTATTTCTATTTCCTGTTCGTTCATAGTCTTCTCCATTTAATATTTACTACGATTTATTATACAACAAAATAAACGAAAATGCAAGGGGAATTTTTATATTTTTAACACAAAATTTATATATGAAAAAATGCCTTGTTACGGAAAAAACTGTCCTTCGGCGGGAATGCCCATGCCGAGTGTATCGGGCACCTTGCCCGCGTATACCGTGTCCGCAAGCATTATTTTCCTTTTTATTACCGTACTGCTGCAAACAAGGGGGCTGTAAGCCTCTGCCCCGGCCTGCATATTTATAAACAGGCGAAAAGATACCTGATTTATACCCACGCTTTTTACCTCTGTGTCATAATCTGCCTCCGCACCGCCCGTACAGCGTATTTTCACCCTTACACGGGGGCCGATGTCGGCAAGAAGGGGCAGACCCGTAAGTGTGCCGAGCTTTACATACACCGTGTTTTCGCTGCTGTTGAGTGCCTGTGAAAGATATTTGGCGCTAAGGGCGCAAAAACGGTTTACCGCCATGCTGTCTGCGGCAATGGAGCTTATCTGTCCGCTGCCGTCGTGCGTTACGGTGCAGAACGCGCCCGCATCATGTCCAAGCTCGTCGGCGGCACGGTTCACGGCCTCGTCCATACGCTCGTTCACATAGGTCACCGTCAGGTTTTTGCTTACTTCAAGCGCGGGCGGCAGTATAAAGCGGCTGTACATTACACATAAAAGCACCGTAAATACGGCGGCGGCAAGGATAAAACGCAGTTTTTTCGGCATTGCGACATCACTTTCTTTTTCTGCTATAATAAAGCCTATAAAAATTTTTTAAAATTATGCTTTATTATTTTGATAATATTTGGTATAATTATATGGTAAACTATAAGCGGGGAGAAAATATGCTTTCCCGACCCTATTGGTTTAACGCCGCAAAAGTGCATATCATGCGAGGACTGCGTTTTTTCCCGCAACGGCGTTTATATTTACAGATAACTGAAAAGGAGCTTATAATATGGATAAAAAAAGCGATCCGAAGCCTGCGGCAAATTCAAAACGGCCGCAGAAAAAAACGGAACAGCCGCAGGGCAGCGCCGCACGGACACAAAAAAGTGCGGAAAAGCCAAAGCCCAAGGCTAAAACGGGCAGCCATGCCAAAAACAAAAATCGCCTGAAGCCGGAGGCAAGACCGTTTACGCAGATGATGCGCGGCATCTTTGCGCTGTGCTTTGTGCTGGCGACGGTGGTTCTGGCGGCAGGTGCGGGCGTGTATATCGCCATAATAAAAAGTGCCCCCGCGATGGAGCTGGTAGCCATAGAGCCGACGACATACACCTCCATAATCTACGACAGCAGCGGAAACGAGCTGGACAGACTGCACGGCGACGAAAACCGCGAGTATGCCACTCTTGACAAAATACCCGAGGATCTTCGCCATGCCTTTGTCGCGATAGAGGATGCGCGTTTTTACGAGCATGACGGCGTGGATATGCGCGGTTTTGCGCGCGCGGCGTTTATGACGCTCAGCGGAAAAGACCTGCAGGGCGGTTCCACGCTTACCCAGCAGCTTATAAAAAACAATGTTACCAAAATGACGCACAATACTGCCGTTACAAAGATACAGGAGCAGTATCTTGCCGAGAATTACGAGCGTGAGCTGACGGAAAAGCTCGGCAGCAAGGAAGCGGCCAAAAATTATATTTTGGAGCTTTACCTTAATACAATAGGTCTCGGTCACGGATATAACGGCGTTCAGGCTGCGGCTCTGGGCTACTTCGGCAAAAATGTCGAGGATCTTACCCTTTCGGAATGTGCCGTTATAGCGGCAATAACCAACAACCCGAGCCTGTATTCCCCCCGCTCCAATCCGGAGGGCAGCAAAAACCGCCAGACCATTATCCTTAATTATATGTGCGATCAGGGCTATATCACCGCGCAGCAGCGTGATGAGGCTCTTGCCGACGATGTATTTTCAAGGGTAAAGGCAAGCGATGCAGGCATACAGCTTGAGGACGATACGTCAAATGTACACAGCTATTTTATAGATGCGCTTTTTGACCAGGTATCGCAGGATCTTCAAAACAAGTACAATATGACGGCTACACAGGCCAATTATATACTGTATAACGGCGGCCTTGAAATAACGGCTACCGTGGATACGCGCATACAGGCCATACTTGACAAGGAATATGCCGATAACAGCAATTTCCCGAGTCCGTATTACGGCGTGGATGCAAATTATGTCATTTCTATAGTAAATAATGCGACGGGCGAACAGATAAACCCGTCAAACAGCAAGTTCTTCACCAATTATGACGATGCGCAGGCGTGGACGGCACAGCTTAAAAAGCAGTACGAGGACAACCTTACGCCCGATCAGGAGATACTTGCGGACAAGGCGACCTTTACGGTGCAGCCCCAGTCGGCAATGGTGGTGCTGGACTACCGCACGGGCGAGATAAAGGCCATTGCGGGCGGCCGCGGCGAAAAGAAGGTAAACCGTGCCTTTGACCGCGCAACGGATGCCGTAAGACAGCCGGGTTCGGTTTTCAAGGTGCTTGCGGCTTATGCGGCAAACATCGACACGGGTACGCTTACCGCATCGAGTATGATACGCGACGAGCCTTTCAGCATCGGCAACGGCCCCAAAAAGTACACACCCAAAAACTGGTGGGGCGACAGCTACCGCGGCGACTGCTCCGTCAGAACGGCTATAAGGGATTCTATGAATATCCTTGCAGTCAAGGCTATCGTCAGCCCCAAGGACGTTGACGGCGGTGTGGGTGTCGGCATAGATACGGCCTACGATTATCTGCTCAACTTCGGCTTTACCACACTTGAGGACGATAACCATGCCGCTACGGCGCTGGGCGGTCTTACAAACGGTGTAAAGCAGACAGAGGTCTGCGCTGCCTACGGCACCATAGCAAACGGCGGCGAATACAGAAGACCCATGTTTTATTCCATGGTAAAGGATCACAGCGGCAATGTGCTGCTTGAAAACAACTCCGAGCCCAGACAGGTGCTCTCCACGGGTGCTGCCTATGTGCTTACCGATATCATGCGTGATGTTGTTAAAAGCGGTACGGGTACCGAGGCCAAGTTCAGGAACAGCCAGATGCCCGTTGTTGGCAAGACAGGTACCACCACAAACTCAAAGGACCTTACCTTTGTGGGTTATACGCCTTATTATGCGGCAAGTATCTGGCTGGGTTACGACCGCTATGACGATACGGTCAAAAACATGAACAGCATCAACCAGCACGCACATCTTACCCTTTGGCGCAAATGTATGGAGGAGATACATCAGGGTCTGGAGGTAAAGGACTTTGAAGTACCCGATGACGTTGTCAAGCTTCAGGTGTGCAAGCGCTCCGGTATGAGGGCAAACAGCGGCTGTGCGGCTTACGAAGAGGTCTTTGTAAAGGGCACGGAGCCGGATTACTGTAAAAACCATTGGCAGTATTCAAGCTATGACGAAAACGGCGAAAAGGTGGATGAGGACGGAGAGTCCGATGAAAATACCAACGACAGCGGCGGTGAACGTGAGGAAGATACGGATACCGACAGCGACAGCGGCGGCGAAGAATACGATGACAATGACGATGATGACGGCGGCGAAAGCTATGATAACGACGACGGCGAGGTGGGCTACGACAGCAGCGTGGACTACTCGGATGACGGCGGAGAGGATATCATAGTTGAGCCCGTAGTCGAATAAAAAAATGGCCGCCAAAGGGTTTATGCCTTTTGGCGGCTTGCTTTTTGCAAAAAAAGAACGGCTCATAGAGCCGTTTTTTTAATAAATTAAGCCTCTGAGGGTGCACCAACGGGACAGACACCTGCACAAGAACCGCAGGATACGCACTCGTCAGCGTTGATAACGTACTTACCATCGCCTTCGGAAATACAACCAACAGGACATTCACCTGCACAAGCACCGCAGGAAATACAATCATCACTAATTACATATGCCATAACAAGCACCTCCTAAAAAAATAAAGATCAAAGGTTTTTACACCCTTGCTTTTGTTTACAACTACATTGTACTATACTTTTTTAAAAATAGCAAGACAAATTTCACAAAAAACAAAAAAATCGAAAAAAGGCGGGAAATAATAGGCTTATTCTGTTGACTTGCACCGTGAAATTATATATAATTTACTCGGTAAAAACAACAAAAAAGGAGGAGTAAAATGTTTGACATAGATCTTGCAAACGATATTCTTACCCTTGCTATGGACAAGGGTGCGGATTTTGCGGAAATTTTTGCGGAGCATAACACAAAAAACAGCATCAGCCTTATAAACGGCAGGGTAGAAAAGGCATCGGGCGGTATAGATCACGGCATGGGTCTGCGTCTTTTCAAGGGCGAGAGGGTCATTTATATCTATACAAACGATACCGACAGGGAAAACCTGCTGAAAATGACAAGGGATGCGGCTGCGGGCTGCGGCGAAAAATGCGGGGAGGCCGTGCGCATAATAAATGCGGATAAGTGCGAAACACCGCATAAAGTAATTATTTCGCCGGAAAAGGCCGACAAAAAGCCGACAGTACAAAAGCTTAAGCTGGCCGACGAGGCCGCAAGGCGCTACTCGCCCCTTGTTACGCAGACCTCTGTGGGCTGCACGGACAGCGTGCAGAGGGTGTTTATCGCCAATTCCGAGGGACTTTGCAAAACTGACGAGAGGACAAGAACGAGGGTCTCCGTCTATGCGGTGGCAAGCAGCGACACGGAAAAGCAGACGGGATATTTCGGCCCGGGTGCGCTGTGCGGTACGGAGTTTTTCGACAGCTTCGATCCGGAGGCTGTCGGCACGGAGGCGGCACGCTCCGCCGTTACCATGCTGAAGGCGGATAACTGCCCCGGCGGCGTTATGCCCGTTATAATAGGCAACGGTTTTGGCGGCGTTATCTTCCACGAGGCCTGCGGACACGGTCTGGAGGCTGCGGCGGTAAGCAAAAATGCGTCGGTCTTTGCAAACAAAATGCAATGCCGCATAGCGTCTCCCCTTATTACGGCAATAGACGACGGCACCATAACAAACCAATGGGGAAGCATTTATATAGATGACGAGGGCGAATACGGCAGAAAGAACGTCCTTATAGAAAACGGCATTTTAAAGGGCTATATGGTCGACAGGTACAACGGTGCGCGTATGGGCATCGGTGCAACGGGCTCGTCAAGGCGGCAAAGTTACCGCTTTGTGCCTACATCGCGTATGACCAACACCTATATCGCGGCGGGTGAAAGCACCCCCGAGGAGATAATTTCGGCCACGGAGCACGGCCTTTATGCAAAATACATGGGCGGCGGCTCGGTCAATCCCGCAACGGGCGAGTTTAACTTTGCCGTGAACGAGGCTTATATAGTGCGCGGCGGCAAAATATGCGAGCCCGTGCGCGGTGCCACCCTGATAGGCAAGGGTGCCGAAGTGCTTATGGATATTGATATGGTGGGCAGCGATCTGAAGCTTGCCGAGGGTATGTGCGGCGCATCGAGCGGCAGTATACCCGTATGTGTGGGACAGCCCACGCTCAGGGTAAAAACTATAACGGTGGGAGGCAGATAAAATGAAGTCGATAGAAAAGTTCAAGGCGAAATTGCTGGATGCGGCCGTTAAAAAGGGCTTTGAAAACGCCGAGTTCTATTATCAGAGCAGCAGGACGCGCAAAATAAACGTGTTTGGCGGTAAAACGGAAAAATATCAGGACAGCAGCGTTGGCGGCTATTCGTTCAGAGGCCTGTACGGCGGTCACATGGGATATTTTTACAGCGAGAGCATTGACGAAAACGAGATAGATACGGTGCTTGAAAACGCAAAAAACAACGCCCTTCTTATAGAAAGCGAGGATACGGAGCTTATCTATGACGGCAGGGATGCGGTCTACACCATGCCAAAGACCTACGACCCGTCGCTTGAAACGCTGAGTGTGCAGGAAATGACGGATTATGCGCTCGGGCTTGAACGTGCGGCCTATGCTGCGGACGAGCGTGTGAAGAATGTGCTTGCAAGCACCATATCGGCGGGCGAAAGCTATATATCCATAGGAAATACCTATGGTCTTGATGTGAGCGAAAGGTCAAATTATGCCTTTGGCTTTGCGGACTGTGTTGCCGAGGAAAACGGCATGGCAAAGGAAAACGGCGAATTTGCCTTTTACACAAGCAAGGATATGCTCGACCCCGAAGCTGTGGCAGCTGCGGCCGTGAAAAAGACCGTTGCCATGCTCGGCGCAGACAGCGTAGATACGGGAGTTTATGATGTTATAATACGCAGCACGGCGCTTGCCGATCTGCTGGATTGCTTTATAGGCTGCTTTTACGGGGAAAATGTGCAAAAGGGCTTTTCCCTGCTGGGCGGCAGACTGGGCGAGAAAATAGCGGCAGACAGCATAACCCTGGTAGATGATCCTTTTATGAAGGATGGGCTTTCGACAACGGGCTTTGACAGCGAGGGCGTGCCCACAAGGGTAAACACTCTTATAGAAAACGGTGTTTTAAAGATGTTTCTGCACAACCTTAAATCGGCTGCGGCAGCGGGCGAACAGCCTACGGGCAACGGCTTCAAGCAGTCGTTCAAGGGCACGGTCGGCATTTCTGCGACAAATCTTTATATCAAGGGCGGCGACAAGACCGAGGAGGAGCTTTGCGGCATTATGCAAAACGGCCTTATTATCACGGAATTAAGCGGTCTTCATGCGGGCGCAAACAGCGTTTCGGGTGATTTTTCGCTGCTGGCATCGGGCTTTTTGGTGCGTGACGGCCGCATAGTCTCACCCGTGGAGCAGATAACGGCTGCGGATAATTTCTTTGCGCTGCTCGGCAAAACGGCTGCCGTCGGAAACAACGTAAGGTTCAATTCGGGCGCGGTAGGCGCTCCGTCGGTGCTGTTTAAGGGTGTCAGCATAGCGGGGAAGTAAAACCTACCAAAATTTTAACAAAGTTTCGTTTATAAATTGTATAATTTTTCAGACACAACTATATCTTGTTGTTTTAGATAAAAAAATAACAAGATATAGTTATTTTTTTGCCCAAAATAATTTTATACCTGCGGGGGCAATTTAAAAAAAACCTTGTAATTTTTATTGTTTTGTATTAAAATATCCATGAAGTGGTTTGAAAAGCATTGGAAATGGAACATTGTGGTTTGAAATGGTTTATTTTCCGATTTTTGGTTCAAAATGGTTATCTAAGGCCGCTTTAAGCAGGTGATCTAATGTTTAAGGGCGAATTTTCCCACACAATCGATGCCAAAGGGCGAATTATCATACCGGCTAAGTACCGCGAGGAACTTGGTCTTAAATGCGTTATTTCAAAGGGCAGGGACGGCGCACTTAACATTTACACCAACAGCACATGGGAGAAGTTTGACGAAAAATTCAGTCAGATGCCCCAGTCGGACCCAAAAATAAGACGGTACATCCGTGATTTTTACGGCAATGCCTCCGATTTGGAGCCCGATAACAACGGCCGTGTCATGATACCGCAAAAATTAAAGGATTATGCGGGGCTTAAAAAAGATGTGGTAACTATAGGCGCATTTGACCACCTGGAGATATGGGATGCCGACAATTACTACAGCTATGTTGAAAACAACGAATACAGCGAGGAAGAAACGGCAGATGTATTGGCGCAGTACGGTCTGTAAGAAAAGGTGAAGGCATTGGAATTCAAGCATATATCCGTGCTGCTTGACGAATGTATAAGCGGCCTTGACATTAAAAAGGGCGGTATCTATGTGGACGGCACCCTGGGCGGCGGCGGACACAGCCTGCATATAGCCCGGGCGCTTGGCGGTACGGGCAGGCTTATAGGCGTGGATCAGGACAGCAATGCCATTGCGGCCGCAAAAAAAAGGCTGGAGGCCTTTGACAACGTAACATATGTACACAAGAATTTTTCACAGATAGATGAGATAGCCCAGGAGCTGGGAATTGACAGTATCAATGGAATATTACTGGATCTCGGAGTATCCTCACATCAGCTGGATGAAGCGGACAGGGGCTTTTCTTATCAACATGACGCACCGCTTGATATGCGCATGGACGTAAGAAAAAGCCTGTCTGCTTATTCGGTTGTAAATACTTATCCGCAGGACGAGCTTTACCGCATTATCCGCGACTACGGCGAGGAAAGATGGGCAAAGCGCATAGCGGAATTTATAGTATCCGAGCGCCTTAAAAAACCTATACAAACAACATTCGATCTGGTCGGCGTGATAAAAAAGGCCGTGCCAAAGGGTGCAAGGTCGGACGGCCCGCACCCCGCAAAGAGGACATTTCAGGCTATCCGCATAGAGGTAAACGGCGAGCTTGACATACTTGAGGAAACAATAAAGAAAATGACGGCTCTGCTGGCACCCGGCGGCAGACTTTGTATAATAACCTTCCACTCGCTGGAGGACAGGATAGTAAAAAACACATTCAGGCAGCTGGAAGACCCCTGCACTTGTCCGCGGGACTTCCCTGTATGCGTTTGCGGCAAAAAACCGCAGATAAAAATAATAACGCGAAAGCCGATACTCCCCGGCGAGGAGGAGCTTGCGGCAAATAAGCGTTCACACAGCGCAAAACTGCGCATAGCGGAAAAATTGTAACATCGGCACAAAGGAGGGAGCAGGATGCGTTCTACAACACCGCGAAGAATAAACCCCGCCAGGGGCAGAAATTCATATACATACATACGCGGCAGTGCAGCGCCCGCTTATCCTCAGGAGGAGTACATCTACCGTCCCGACGGCCGTCCCGCACGCAAAAAGCCGAAGCCCGTACCGCGTGTTACGGAAAATTACACACGCTGCAGAGAGGCAATAAATCCCGCGCTTATAAATGTCGTGCTTATGGGTTTTGTAGTTGCGGTCTGTGCATTGTTGGTGCTTGGCGTAAACGCAAAGGTAAGTGCCATGAGAAGCGAGATAAAGCAGACGCAGGCGCTTACGCAAAGGACAAATGCGGCCAACGACAGGCTGGAAAATATGCTTTCACAGGCAGTTGACATGGACGAGGTAAAGCTGATAGCGACAACACGTCTGGGTATGCAGACGGCCGCGCCGCATCAGATGGTGACTATAAACGTAAAAAAGGACAGCTATTCGGTACAGTATGAGGATCCGGTGGCGGACTCCAAAAATAAGACGTTTTTAGAAAAGATCGGGTTGAAATAAATGGCTAAACAAAAAAAAGATGGTGTGTCGTCGGGTAATTCCGCCAGCCATGCCAAGATTTATTTTTTGATGATAATATTTATTGCGGCTGTGTTTATCATAGGCATAGGCAGGGTATCATATATCAAGCTTGCCCACGGCACGGAGTATGAGGCACAGCTTATAAGCCAGCTGGTAAACGGCGGCAGCGACAAGGCGCTTATGCCGTCGCGCGGCGCGGTGCTGGACTGCAATCAGCAGCCGCTGGCGCTTTCTTCCACCGTATACACCGTTATACTGGATGTAAGGCTTATGGTCAGCGAGCATAAAGAAAAAACAGCCGAAAAATACTCGGACGATGAACGTGAAAACGCGGAGTTTAAGTGGAACAACACACTTGAAACGATAAACACCCTGCTCGATATACCTATGGAAACACTTACGGGCTATGTTTCCACCGATGCGCAGGGCAAGCCCGCAAAGGACACAAATTATTTTATTCTTGCAAAAAAAGTCCCCTACGAAAAGGGACAGACGATAATCTCGTTGGGCTATCCGTGGCTCTACTGCGAGGAGGACAATCAGCGTACATACCCGCAGGGTATAATGGCATCGCAGGTGCTTGGCTTTATAAGCGGTGACAACGGCGAAAACTCCTGGGGGCTGGAAAGCCAGTACAACAGCGAAATGACGGGTGTAGAGGGCAGAGAGTTCCGCACCATGAACGATGATTCAAATGTTGTTACCAACAACGCATCGGCCGTGGGCGGCAGCACACTTATAACCACAATAGACTCTACGCTGCAGCAATACGCAAACGAGGCCTGCCGCAACGCTTATGTTGCGTATGAGCCCGAAAATACAGCCTGTATAATAATGAATCCCAAAACGGGTGCGATACTTGCCATGGCACAGTATCCTACCTTTGACCCCAACAATCCGAGCAAGCTTCCCGATGAAGTGGAGGCGGGCCTTAAAAAGACATGGGACCGTTACGACGACAAGAAAAAGGCCGAAATAGGCATGGAATTTGACGCATGGAAAAATTACAAGTCATGGCGTAATTTCTCCATAACAGAAACCTACGAGCCCGGCTCCATCTACAAGCCCATAGTTGCGGCTATGGCGCTGGAGGAGGGTGTGATAAGCCCCAACGAGACCTTTAACTGTCCCGGTGTAAAGGTCGTTGCGGATTACGAGGTACACTGCCACAATACCGACGGTCACGGCACCATCACGCTTGAAGAGGCGCTTGCCGACTCCTGTAATGTTGCCATGATGGAGATAATAACCAAGGTCGGTGCGGAAAGATACTATAAAATGCACAAGGCCTTTGGCTTTGGCGAAAAAACGGGCATAGACCTGCCGGGTGAGGTCGCTGCGGACTCTCCCGCGTTAAGCTACAGCCTCGACCAGCTGCACAGCGCGGAGCTTGCGACAAGCTCCTTCGGACAGGGCTTTAACGCTACGGCGCTTCAATCGCTTAATGCGCTTTGCGCGGCAATAAACGGCGGCAACCTTATGCAGCCCTATGTTGTGTCACAGATAATAGACCAGAACGGCGGCCTTGTAAGGGAAAACAAGCCTACCATAGTAAGAAAGGTCATCTCCAAGGAGACCTCCGATATAATAAGAAAATACCTTGAAAGCGTTGTTCAGCCCACAGGTACGGGTAGAAAGGCCGTTATAAACGGTTATGCCGTGGGCGGCAAGACGGGTACGGCCGAGCAGGGCGTGCGCGGCAGCAACGAATATACATTAAGCTTTATTGCATATCTGCCCGTGGAAAACCCCGATATTATTGCAATGACGGTAATACACAGGCCGCCCGGATATTATGACGGCTCCGATGTGTCGCCCGTGCCCATGCTCAGGGATGTGCTTGTAAAGATAATAGATTACAAGGGCTATCAGCCAAGCTACGAGGTAACGGCCGATACAAATGACGATGTACAGGGTGATATGATCGTTATAGACGATTATACGGGTACAAACCTTGCGGAAACGGTCAAGCTTCTTAACAGCAAAAAAATAAGCTATGAGCTTATCGGCAACGGCGATACGGTATTCAAGCAAAACCCCGCGGCGGGTACCGCGATAAACAAGGATACCAGCATAATACTCAACATCAACTCCGCAGGCGGCAGCGAGCTGCTGTCCGTGCCCGATGTTATAGGCCTTGACAGCAACGATGCGGCAAAGACCATAGAGGCGGCGGGCTTCAGCTGCTATGTGGAAAAGCTGGGCGACAGCGATGTTTCGTCCGACGAGGACTATGACGAGGACTATGACGAGGACGAGGACTACGACGAGGATGAAGAGTCCGAGGACGATGAGGATGACGAGGACGAAAAACCGCGCCGCAGCCAAAGAACAGGCACGGGCGAGGGAAAGGTCTATGCACAGGTCCCCGAGGCAAATGTAAAGATATCAAAAAATACACCCGTTAAAATTAAGGTTGACTAAAAAACGGTGGGGTCAAATCGGCCCCACCGCTTTTTTTAATTAATTATTTGCCATAATTGAAAGTATCTTATTGCTGCGGCTTATAAATTCGGTCATTTCCTCATTGGTAAGCGGCCTGTGGCTCATTACCGCAAGGTCGTATATCTGCTTGCAGATAAGCTGCGTATCGTTCTTTTTATCTTCCTTATCCTTTAGATCAAGCAGCAGCTTTACAACATTGTTGTTTGAGTTGAGTACAAGCGTTTCGTCGGCGGGCATATTCATACCGCCCATGCCGTACATTGCGCTCATTTCCTGCATACGGCGGGACTGCTCGCTTAACTCTATCATAGCGGATACTTCGTCTGATTTAAGGCTTTCCACCTTTATTTTAAGGTTTTCCTTGCCCAGATTATCCTTGAAAAGTGCTTCGAGGTCGGTCTTTTGCGTTTCGTCCGCTTCGCCATCGCCCTTTAGCATTTCGGTAACGGCGCTGTCTATACGCTCAAAGCGCACGCCCTCGCCGTAGGCCTCCATAAAGGAAACAAAGGGTGTATCAAGCTTGGTGTCAAGGATAACGGCCTCCATGCCCTCGTCCTTGAACATTTTTATATACTGCGCCTGCTGCTGCGGGTCGCTTACATAAAATACCTTGTTTTCGTGCTTTTCCTTTGCCTTGTCCTTGTATTCGGCAAGGGTCACATATTCGCCCTCGGTGGTCTTGAACAGCAGGCTTTCCTTTACCTTGTCAAAGAAATCATGCTCGCGCATACAGCCGTATTTGATAAAGGGGCTTATGTCGTCCCAGAACTTTGCATACTCGTCGCGGCTCTTTTTGAACAGGCTGTTAAGCTTGTCCGCTACCTTTTTGGTGATGTACTTGCTCATCTTGGTAACATAGCCGTCGTTTTGCAGGAAGCTTCGGCTTACGTTAAGCGGCAGGTCGGGGCAGTCGATGGTACCCTTTAACAAAAGCAGGAACTCGGGTATGACTTCTTTTAAGTTGTCCGCGATAAATACCTGGTTGTTATATAATTTTACCTGACCCTCGATGCTTTCCAGCTCGTGCTTTAATTTGGGGAAGTAGAGTATACCCTTTAAACGGAAGGGATAGTCCATGTTAAGGTGTATCCAGAACAGAGGCTCGTTAAAGTCAAGAAATACCTTGTGATAGAACTCCTTGTATTCTTCGTCCGTGCATTCGCTCGGCTTTTTAAGCCACAAGGGGTTGGTGTCGTTTATCGGCTTGGGTGCCTCGGGCTCCTTCTTTTCCTCGCCCTCGTCGATAGGCTCCTCTGCGGCCTTTTTCTCGGCCTCCTTTATTTCCTCGACATCCTCAAAATATATCTCGATAGGCATAAAGTAGCAGTATTTCTCGATAATTTCCTTTAATTTCCACTTGTCAAGAAAATCCTTGCTGTCCTCGTTGATATGCAGGATGACCGTAGTGCCGCGCTCCGTGCGGTCGCTGCCGTCCATCTCGTACTCAATGCCGCCGTCGCATTTCCAGTGTGCCGCTTCTGCGCCCTCTTTGTAGCTTAAAGAGTCTATCTCGACGGTATCAGCCACCATAAATGCCGAGTAGAAGCCAAGACCGAAGTGACCGATTATGTCTGCGCCGCCTTCGCCCATCTGCTCCTGATATTTTGTGATAAAATCGTTTGCGCCCGAGAATGCTATCTGTGTGATGTACTCCTTTATCTCGTCCGCGGTCATACCGATACCGTTATCGGTCACTTCCACGGTCTTGTTCTCCTTGTCAAGGCGCACGGTTATTTTATACTTTACATCGTCTTCGACCTTTGCCTCGCCCATGTCAACAAGCTTTTTAAGCTTGCTTACGGCATCACAGCCGTTTGACACCAGCTCGCGCAGAAAAATGTCGCTGTCCGAGTAAAGCCATTTTTTGATAACCGGTAAAATATTTTCGCTGTTTATGGACAAATTGCCTTTTTCCATTATGTTCATCTCCTGAATATTACATTAAATTAACCTACAATCTAATTATAGCATAAAAAAACGAATTGTCAAGAAAAAATTAGCACTCACTTATAATGAGTGCTAACAAAAACTTACCTGTATTTTTCTATTGCGGCTTCAAGTGCTTCGCCCGTTTCGTATATGGCCTTTTTACAGCATTTTTTCAGCTTGCCGCAGCAGGTGGAGCAAAGCCGCTTGTTTACCCCGTCAAGAAAACATATCCTTGCCTGCTTCATTTTCACCTCGTCCTTTTTAAAGTAATAGGATAAAAACATCACGCCCGTAACTATCGCGCCGCACATGGCATTTATGCCAAGGCCGCCCACAAGCCCAAGGCTCATGTCGTATATATCCTGCGGCAATCCTATGCCGTAGACCTCCTCGCAGGCCTTGAAGATACATGACGTGCAGTTTTCGTCGCTTTTGTAATACTTTGCCGCAATTTCGCCCAGCATGGTGTCACCCCCTGTTTTGTTATTTGAGACCTGTATGGGGTCTCATTATTTAATGTATTAAAAATAAGGCTTTTTTGTGCATTTTTGGTATGTATATATCGTTTTGCGGCGGTAAAGATAAGTACAGGCAAAATTACAAATACCATTATGGAAAAGAGGGGAGCAGGTTGAGAAAAATTTTGGTGATAGCGGCGTTGACGGCGGCACTTGCGGCAGGCTATGCCCTGTACGGCGGGGATGATATACCGCAGGAGATAAGGGAAAACAGCCTGTTTGTGACAAAGGGGGCCGTGCAGTGGATATATACATTAAGCCCGTAAAAAAGGCAGCCCTGTCGGGAACGGTGCGCATAGGCGATATTGCGGATGTATTTGCGCAGGATCAGCTTGCGGGGCGGGTGAAAAACCTTAAACTGACCGAGCTTAAGGAAAACAAAAACCGCCTTGTTTCGGTCATGGATATAATAGAAAGGATAAACGCGGCTTTTCCCGGCAGCAGCATTATAAATGTGGGGGAAAGCGACACCGTGATAGAATATGCCGACCCCGACAAAAAGGAAAACCGCCTTTGGAGCTTTGCAAAGGCCGCGGCGGTGACGGTGATGCTGGCGGCGGGCTCGGCTACGGCGATAATGAGCTTTCACTCCGATGCGCAGATGTCAAAGGTGTTTGAAAACTACTATTATATTTTTTTCGGGGAACACGCACAAAACCCCGTTATCATACATCTGCCGTATTCCATTGGGCTTGCGGTGGGTATAATAGTGTTTTTCAACCATTTTGCGGGCAAAAAGCTGACGGGCGACCCGACCCCGATAGAGGTGGAAATGTCGGTGTATGAGGGTGAAGTGACCGATAACCAGATAGATACGCTTAACGAGGAGAAAAATAAAAATGGCTCTTAAATACTTTTTGTATATACTTATGGGCTTGGGCGGCGGCATGGTCATATCGGGCGCGGTGTTTGCCTTTATAGCGATCATAGGCGTGGTACCGCGCATAGCGCAGAAAACAAAAACAAACAGCTATATAATGCTGTATGAGGAGGGTATAATCATAGGCGGTATTTTCGGGGCAAGCTGTCTTATGGCAAACTGGTATTTGCCGATAGGACGTGCCGCGGTGGCGCTGCTTATGCTGATGGTGGGGATATTTTACGGCTGTTTGGCGGTATCGCTGGCGGAGGTGCTGGATGTTATGCCTGTGCTGACGCGCCGCGGCGGCCTGAAACGGGGGCTTAAATATTTTATTACGGCTTTGGCTGCCGGCAAGCTGATAGGCTCGCTGCTGTATTATTTTATCCCCGGTTTTTTTATCGAATAACAAAGGAGGGTTTTTCTTGAACAGTGAAAGCTATGACGAAATGGTCAAAAAAGCTTCGCCCGACAGTCCCCTGCTAAAGGACTGCATAAGGGCGTTTGCGGTGGGCGGCCTTATCTGTGCGATAGGGCAGATGCTGACCAACTTTGCGCTTAATTACGGTTTTGACGAAAGGTCGGCCGCGACCTTTACGTCCGTTACGCTTATTGTTGTCGCATCCCTGCTTACGGGCATGGGCATCTACAGCAAAATAGGCAAGTTTGCGGGCGCAGGCTCAATAGTGCCCATTACGGGCTTTTCCAACAGCGTCACATCGCCCGCTGTGGAGTTTAAAAAAGAGGGCTATGTTCTCGGACTGGGCGCAAAGATATTTGTTATTGCGGGTCCCGTTATTTTGTACGGCGTGCTGACATCTATAGTTGTGGGCATGGTGTACTATTTTGCGGGGAGGTAGGCTATGGCAAGGCATACAGGCGCAGAAACGGTGGTCTTTTCGTCTCCGGTCTGCATTACGGCTACAGCATCGACCGTAGGCACAAAGGAGGGCGAGGGTCCGCTCGGGAAGCTCTTTGACAGGGTATTGAAGGACAATATGGCAGGCGAACAGACATGGGAGGCCGCCGAAAGTGTAATGGTAAAGGATAATTTCGGTATTTTGTTTGAAAAAAGCGGCGTGCATCCCGATTTTTTGATAGCGGGAGACCTTCAGAACCAGTGCTGCGGCACAAATTACGGTGTACGCGATCTTAATATACCGACTTTTGGTGTGTTTGATGCGTGCGCGACCTTCGGCGAGGCGCTTGCGCTGGCTGCGGTCATGACGGACAGCGGTGCGGCGGAGAATGTTGCGGCGGGGGTGTCAAGCCATTTTTGCAGCGCCGAAAGACAGTTCCGCTTCCCGCTGGAGCTGGGCAACCAGCGTCCGCCCACATCCACCTATACGGTAACGGGCGCAGGTGCGGCAATGCTGTCAAAAAACGGCACAGGGCCGTATATTACGGCGTTTACCGCGGGAAAGATAACGGATTACGGCGTAAATGACGCAAACAACATGGGCGCGGCTATGGCTCCCGCGGCGGCGGAATGTATTTCCATGCATCTCAGGGACACGGGCAGAAATGCCGATTATTACGACCTTATCGCAACGGGCGATCTGGGCTGTGTCGGCAGGGAACTGCTTTTGCAGCTGCTTAAAAAGGACGGCACGGATATTGCCGACAACCATATGGACTGCGGTATAGAAATATTTGACAAGGCCGCGCAGGATACCCATGCGGGAGGAAGCGGCTGTGCCTGCAGTGCGGCGGTTTTTGCCGCCCTTTTGTACAAGCGTCTTAAAAGGGGCGAGCTGAACAGACTGCTGCTTGTGCCTACGGGCGCACTTATGAGCCCTACCTCGATACAGGAGGGCGAAAGTATTTTGGGCACGGCCTATGCCGTGGCTATAGAAAACGAGGTGATAAAATGGAATATATAAGAGCCTTTGCGGTCGGCGGCCTTATCTGTGTACTCGGCCAGATATTGCTTGACAAGACAAAGCTTACATCCGCAAGGATATTGGTGCTGTTTGTCGTTATAGGCTGTATACTGGGCGGACTTGGCTGGTATGACCGACTTATCGACTTTGCGGGCGCGGGTGCCGCCGTGCCGCTGCCGGGCTTTGGCAACCTGCTTGCAAGGGGCGTTAAGGAGGATATAGATACAATGGGTGCCATGGGCATACTCACGGGCGGCCTTAAAGCGGGTGCCGCGGGTATAGCCGCCGCGATAGTTTCGGCGTTTTTTATGGCAATGGTATTCAGACCTAAGGAAAAGTAAAACTGCGGTCGGGCTGCATGGCAGCCCGACCCTTTTGTGTGCGAAGAAAAGCCGTTCGAGGTTGACTTATTTTTTGTAATAGTATAAAATATATAAGGGAAGTACTGATCAATAGGATACCAAAAATAATTTTGCACATTTGCTTAACGGCTCTGATTGCTATTTTCCGCTTTTCAAGCGGGAAATACGCATGGTCGTGGCTGCGCACCATAATGACCGAACCGGCAAATGTGCCGCCACCGGCTAAAATTATTTTTACCTTTTTGATTTAATCAGTGTTTCCATAGGGCTTTCCGAAAAGCGGACGAAATAACGCTTTTGGACGGAGACCCGTATGAAATACTTAAAAAGGGGCTTTTGTGATGCACAGGACAAAAAGATCAATATCATACTACCTGCTTTCGTTTGTTATACCCGCGCTGTTTTCCGTTATTGCGCTGGCATTGGTACATATCTGTCCTTTCGGGGATAAAAGCATAACGGGCTCGGACCTCGGCGAGCAGTACCTGCCTATTATGGTGTTTAAAATGAATATGTTTAAAAGCGGCGTACTGTCGCCATTTACATATCAATGCGGCTTTGGCGTGAGTACGGCGGCCTTGTGCGGCGCAAAGCCTTCACTTATAGACCTGCTGTTCCTGCCGTTTAAGCAGGAGCTTTATCAGGAACTGTATTTTGTTTGCTATGTTATTGCAACGGGCTTGGCGGGGCTGTTTTCCTACACCTTTTTCGACCGCAGCAAAGTTGCGGCCTGTGATAAAAAAATTGCGCTTGCGCTGTCGCTTTTATATCCGTCAAGCGCCTATTTTGCCACATTTTCGGTTTTGATAATAATACTTGGGTGTCAGATATTGTTTCCGCTTTGTCTGCTCGGCACGGAAAAGCTGATATTTGAAAAAAAGCCTTGGCTGTTTATCGCGGCATACTTTGTGTGCGTTGCGGAAAGCTATTATTTTGCGTATATTTCGGGCATATTTTGCTTTATATATCTTATATACTGCTTTATGACGGCATACGACAGCACGGACATAAAGCAGATGGCAAAAAGCACGGGGCTTTTGTGCCTTTGCGCGGCGGTTTCCGCAGGCATGGCCGCATTCTGCATACTTCCGGCCATGTCGGCGATAACATCGGGATATAATACCATTTTTAATGATTCGCCCTTTATACCGATATTTCAATTCACCCCCGGCGAGCTTTGCAAGGGACTGCTGTTTATAGAGGATAAAAGCGTGCAGGATGCGGGGCTTAGCGTTTATTTCGGCATAATTCCGCTTTTTGCGATTATGCTTTTGCTGCTGTCAAAGGCCAAAAAACGCGAGCGCGTAACAACTGCGCTTATATGCCTGTTTTGCGCGGCGGCGCTTACGGTAAAGCCGCTGTATCTTTTTATGCACATCGGCAGGGCACGGCTTTGCTTCAACGCGCGTTTTATGTATGCGGTGGTTTTCTTTTGCCTTATTTTTGCATCAAGGCTCGATATCAAAAAAATAAACAGACACTTTTTGTACGTTCCGCCGCTTGTGATAACGGCGGGCTGTATTGCGGCGCTTATAAACGAAATGTCCGTAAGATATATTATAAACGCGGCCTGTGTCACCGTGCTGGCGATAGCTTATGCGGTGATATTCGCGCGTCTTTCCGACAAAAAGAGCTTTTCAAAGCTGCTTTGCTGTATCATTGCGGCAGAGGCGCTGTATTCCGCGGCGGGGGGCATTTCTGTCGTGGCAGGAAGGACAGGATACCCGCAGCGTGCCGACTATATCGAAAGGCTTGAATATTCAAGAAAGCTGACAGATATATTGGACGGCCTTGACAGCGGCTTTTACAGGAGCCGTGATGCGGGCGGAGGCCCTATGACACAGATGCTCGGCGGGTACAATTCATACAACTTCTTTTCGTCCAATGTTAATCAGACGGCATCCGAAACGGCAGGCTGTCTGGGGGCTATGGTGCCGCAGGGCAACTATATATCGGCACTTAACGGCAGCGTGCTTACCGACAGTATTTTCGGCGTAAAATATCTTTCGGGCAAAAAGACGGACGGAAAAACAAACGGCTTTGCCCTGTACGATACAGTGTACGAGGACGATGAAATGTATGTGTCCAGAAATCCTTATGCCCTGCCGCTTATGTTCAAGGCGGAGGATGGGGTAAAGGACTGCGGGCAAAGTTTCGGCGACCCGACCGCGGTCGTAAACGGAGTGTTCAATAATCAATATGTTTTTTTAAGCTCCGTTTTAAATGCCGATGTACCGCTGTTTACGGGATATGATACGGGGGAACCCGTGCTTATGGGCTGTACGCTCGAGCAGTCGGCAAACGATATGACACAGATAATGCACCTTACAAACCTTCCCGAGGGCAGGACATACGCCGAGACCGACGAACAATCGGGTCATGCAAAGTATGTGTTTACCGTGCCGCAGGACGGGGAGTATTGTACGGATACGTTTTTTGATACCGATATAAGCGATCTTTCGTATCTTGGCTTTGTCTATACAATAAACGGCGAACTGCCGCAGCGCCTTATGCAAAGTGAGAAAAACGCACATGACATGGGTTATTTCCGCAAGGGCGAGAAAATAACCATAGAAATAACCTCCATAAGGGACGGATTTAGATTTTTAAAGCCGAGCATCGTCAGGATAGACACCGATGTTTTAAAGGACGCGGCCGGAATGATACAGGACAGGGGCCCAAAAAGCATAAGCGAAAAAGACGGCACGGTGGAGGCAGCGTTTGAAACGGACAAGGATACGACGGTGTTTACCACGATAGCATACGACAAGGGACTCGTGGTCAGCGTAGACGGGGTACAGACCGAAACTTTCAGGGCGGCAAATGCCTTTCTGGCGTTCAGACTGCCAAAGGGCAGCCACGATGTCAGGATAACATATACCACGCCGGGTCTGAAGGCGGGTGCGGCCGTGTCGGCTGTATCGGCGGTGATTCTTGCCGCGGCGGTTATTCTTTGCAGAAAGAAAAATAAAAATCGGGAGTGATAGGATGATACTCGGAATAGCGCAGCAGCTTTTAAACAATGATTTTATGCCGATATTTAACGTTTCATCGGCTAAAAAAGAGAGTGACGTGGATGTGTTTTGCGCGGGTAAGCAGGCAGGCCCCAACCTTTACTGTATTATTGCCGTTGACGCCAGAAAGCCCGATTACAAGCAAAAATTTGAGCATTTTGCGGGCTATCTCGGCGCAAGCCATTCCATGAATGATTACAATGTTGTGATACTCGGTGTTTTCGATACGGACGAGGTGACGGACGAGCTGAAGGAGTACACGACAGCCGAGGTGGACAGCTTTGAAAAGCTGAATATAATAAAATGGGTGCTTACTCCGGACGGGGTGGAGGTCTACGGCCGTCAGCCCGACAGGCTTCTCAACATCCGCAATCTGCTTGAAAACTCGCTTGCGGACAAGCCAACGGGCAGCAGTATCGGGGAAATAGCCTTGGAAAGCCGCAAAAGAAAAAGTGCAAGGATAGTAAGCAGCAATACATACCTTACCTATATTATTATGGGGGTCATAGCGTTTATACATATATTGCAGATATTCGATACAAACAAAACATTGATGTACGACTATGCGGCAGTACCGTTTGGAAAGGGCGAGTTTTATCGCAATATTACCTGTATGTTCCTCCATGCAAATATAGAGCATCTTCTGTCAAACCTGATGGGACTTTATATCTTCGGCACAAGGGTAGAGCGGTATTACGGCAAAAAATGGCTGGCTGTTATATTTTTTGTCGGCGGTACCGCGGCAAGCGTTACTTCGTCGCTGTTTCTTACGGGTATGGCGCTGGGCGCATCGGGTGCGATATTTGCGCTGATGGGTGCCGTGCTTATGTACAGTTTAAGGACAAAACGCAGTATAGACGGCTTTGATCTGTATTTTCTGATATTGTTCGCACTGATAGGACTTGCGGGCGGCGGGCTTTTTGCGGGCATAGACAATACCGCGCATATTACGGGCTTTATTTACGGCTGTGTTATAAGTATGCTGCATAAAATAGACAATAAATAAGGGACTGTTTGACAGTCCCTTTTGTGTTATGCAAATCATGCTGTTGTTTCTTCTGCGGGAGCTTCCTGTGCGGGAGCAGCCTCGGCTGTTGTCTCCTCTGCGGGAGCCTCCTGTGCGGGAGCCTCGCTGTCGGAAGTATATTCTTCGCCAAAGTGATTTTTCACCGTATATTCAAGCAGATCTTCGTTGGCTGCGGGCATTTCGTCGGGAACGAAATACTGCTGAAATGCCGACTCGTCATTGCGATACCTGTAAGCGCTTGAAATGGTTACGGGGATATGAGTGTTGGGCAGCTCATATTCCATGGGCGCAAGGTAGAAGTTGAGCGAGTTCATCGGGGGTCGGCCTATTACCTTGCCAAGACCGCCGTTTTGTACGCCCGAGCAAAGTGCTACCGAAATGTCCTTCGAGTCATAGTCGCAGATAACAACAAGATCGACATTGGGGTTTGCCTTTGACAGGTTTGAGGATGAGGGAGTTTCGGAGTATGTCTTGTCCTCTGTGGATGCCTTGGGATCCTTTTTGATGCTCTCCCACTCGCTTTTTGAATGTCTTTCTATCATACGGCCTACGGGCACGCTCATATCAAGGGCGGAAAGAAGCTCGTTAAGGCGCTTGTCATCGCCGCCGATGTTTTTGCGTACATCTATTATTACCTTACTGCCGCCGTTTTGCACAAACTCACGCGCCTTGTCGGTAACGGCCACAAAGTCCTCGTCCTTTGATGCAAAGCTGTTTACATCCAGATAAAGGATGTCGCCTATCATCTTTGCCTCTGCCGTTTTGTCGGATACGGTATCCTTTTCCTGCTGTGTTTCAACAAAGGGAAGCTCAAGCGTGCCGTTTGAGCATACGACCTCGATGGTGTCCTTTTCGGTATCACAGCCGCTTATTGCAAGTATCTGCTTGTCAAGTGCATACTTGCCGCGAAGTATCATGTCCGTAAGCATATTTTCCGAGGGGAACATCTTTGATATGGTGCCGAAGATGACCTCTGTGGAAACGCCGCCCACGCTTGTCACGGTCTCACCGGTTGATTTGCCGTTTTCGTCGGCAAGATAAAGCACATTGCCTTTTTCCGTTACTTTAAGGTCAAGCGAATATTTGCCTATATTCTGTAAGGTGCCTTCGCCGTCGGGCTGGGTGCTTTTTACAATGGCGGTGTGGGTATCGTCCATAAGTGCAAGGTAGTTGTTTACCAACACCTCAAATTCGTCAAGGCTGTTTGCCTTTTTTGCGCTTTTTAAAAATTCCTTGCTTGCCTTGTCATAGTCAGGCGGGATAAGTCCCTCCAGCGCAAATGCGGGGTGACAGGCCTCAACTGCGTATACAAGCTGCTGTGCGTCCTGCGCGTACATCTCCTGCTCGCTTTGTGATGCAGAGCCCTGCTCGGTGCCCGTGCCGGTAGTGGCGGCGGGCTGCTGTGATGCGCTGCATCCGCAAAGTAATATCATGGATAAGATCAATGCTGCGGTCCTTTTCATAATGCTGAATGCTCCTCCTTTGCATATAACAAAATGTCGGGGTGAGAAAAATACCCCGCCTATATTTCCATTATATACCTAAATCGGTCGTTATTCAAGCATAAATTTTGCCCTGCTTATCCCGAACGGAACGGAAAGGCCGAGCAGGGCAAGCAATACCGCGTATGCGGCAAAGCATATCCCTATAACTGCGGCAAGCATGGGCAAAGAGGGAGTAATACCCTTAAAAACAAGGCGGGCGCAAAGAAGCACGGCCGCCGCAGACAGCAGACATTTTGCCGCAGCTGCCGTACCTGCGCCGAAACGTCCGGTTTCCTTTTCAAGGCGTGCCGCACAAAGGCGGTTTGTCATTATGGCAGACACGGCCTGACCTGCTATATAAGCGTGTATGCCGTATCTGGGTATAAGAAAGTATACGGCGGCTATGCTTATAAGAAAGCCCAGTATGCCAAGCTTGAAAATATACATTTGCAGATTTATGCCGTTAAGTGCGGCGGAAAATATTACCTGTGTGTACAAAAACGGGCATATAAGCCCCAGCATACGCAGAAGATACGCTATGTCGCCGCGGCCGTATACGGCCCTGCATATCTGCTCGGGGAAAACGATAAACACGCCGCAGGCAAAAATGCCCAGAACGGTCGTAAACAACAGCGCACATTCAAGCGTCCTCGCGGCCGCGGCCTTATTTCGGCCAGCGTGATATTCGCTTATTGCGGGCATTATGGCGGCGGCAAGTGCGCTTAAAAGAGAGCAGGGGAACATCACAAGCGGGACCGCCATGCCGCATAATCCGCCGAAAAGACTGACGGCGCTGTCGTTTGTCATGCCGTGCAGCATAAGTCTTTGCGGTATAAGTATGTGTTCAAGTGTCGAAAGTGCCGATGCCGTACCCCTGTTGAGGGTAAGCGGCAGGGCCATGGCAATAACGGTTTTGGCGGCGTTTTTGTATGTAAGGCGGCTGTGCTTGGAAAGTGCCTTTTTATACGGCATAAAAACGGCAAGCGTAAACAAAAAGGAGCCTATCTCGCCGCACGCCATACCCATAACGGCAATTGCACAGGCGTATTTCAGCCCTTTTGCAAGCATTTGGCTGCATAAAAAGTAAACAAGGGCTATCCTTATCGACTGCTCCAGCACCTGCGCCGCCGCGGGCACGGCCATTTTCTGCATACCGTAAAAATAGCCGCGCAGGACGGCACCCGCGCACATAAAGGGGAAGCAAAGCGATATTATACGCAGCGCAAGCAGGGTATTCGGCTCGTGCAGTATGCCCGATGCTATGTATTCCGCTCCGAAATATACTGCACCGCAGGCGGCAAAGGAAAAAAGCAGTGAAAAAGATACCGCAGACAACAGTATTTTGCCCGTTCCGCCCGTATCACCGCTTTGGCGGCGCGCGGCGATGCAGTTTGATACCGCTGTGGCAAGCCCCGAGGCGCAAAGCGAAAAAACAAGCATATAAACGGGCATTATAAGCTGGTATACACCCATGCCGTGCGCACCCAGCGCCTTTGACATAAAAATACGGTATACAAAGCCCATCACCCTTGTCACAAGGTTTGCAAGCGTCAGTATAAATGCGCCCTTTACTATTGTTTTGCCCCTTGTCATATAAAAGCTCCGTTTTAAGACTGAAATAATTCTATGCACCGACGGACAAAAAAATACCCCCGACTTGTCGGGGGTATTTCGTTATGCATCTTTCTTTTTATATATCAGCTGCGGTTTTACATTGTTTTCAACCACATCTTTTGTTATAATACACTTTTCGACTGTTTTGTCGGAGGGAGCGTTATACATGATATCCATCATAAAGCCCTCCATTATTGCACGCAGACCGCGTGCGCCCGTTTCCTGAGCGATGGCTTTTTCCGCAATGGATACAAGCGCGTCATGCTCAAACTCCAGCTGTATGCCGTCCAGCTCCAGCAGGTACTGATACTGCTTGGTAAGCGCGTTTTTGGGCTCGGTAAGGATGCGGATAAGTGCTTCCTCGTCAAGGCTGTCAAGGCTTACAACGGTGGGCATACGTCCGATAAGCTCGGGTATAAGGCCGTATTTGTGAAGATCCTGCGGTACTATCTCCTTAAAGATAGAGCCTGCACGAAGCTCCTTTGCGCTTTTGCTCTCGGAGCCGAAACCTATGACTTTTTCATTGATACGGCTTTCTATAATTTTTTCAAGGCCTGCAAATGCGCCGCCCAGAATAAAAAGTATATTTGTTGTGTCTATCTGCAAAAATTCCTGATGGGGGTGCTTTCTGCCGCCCTGCGGGGGTACATTCGCAACCGTGCCTTCAAGTATTTTTAAAAGTGCCTGCTGTACACCCTCGCCGCTTACATCGCGGGTGATAGAGGGGTTGTCGGACTTGCGTGCGATTTTGTCTATCTCGTCGATATAGATTATACCGCGCTCGGCCATATCCATATCAAAGTCCGCAGCCTGTATTATTTTAAGCAGGATGTTTTCAACGTCCTCGCCGACATAGCCTGCCTCGGTAAGGGAGGTGGCATCCGCTATTGCAAAGGGTACGTTTATAAGCTTTGCCAATGTCTGCGCAAGCATGGTCTTGCCTACACCCGTGGGGCCGACCAGCAGCACGTTGCTTTTTTGAAGCTCGGGCACCTTGTCGTTTGAAGCGTCAATGTTGTTTATGCGCTTGTAATGGTTGTATACGGCAACGGAAAGTGCGCGTTTTGCATCGTCCTGACCGATGACATATTCATCCAGCGCGGCCTTGAGCTGTGCGGGCTTGGGCAGCTTGGAAGTGCTTTTTTCCTGGTTCCAGTCTGTTTCGTCGGGGTTGAACATATCGTTTTTCTGTGCCCCCATGGAGTCAAGACTCTCAAAACAGTATGAAACACACTCGTTACAGATGTTTGCATTAAGTCCGGAGAAGATAAAATCTACCTCGGATTGGGTTCTGCCGCAAAAAGAACAGGTTATATCCTTTTTTGAAGCCATGAATGGGTTCCTCCTTGTTTATGCCTGAGGTTTGGTGATGACCTCATCGATAAGACCGTAGGCCTTAGCCTCTTCGGCTGACATATAATTGTCCCTGTCGGTGTCGTTTTCGACTATCTCAAGGGGCTTGCCTGTGTTCTCGGCAAGCATTTTGTTAAGCTTTTCCTTTATTTTAAGTATCTGCTTTGCGGTTATTTCGATGTCGGATGCCTGACCCTGAGCACCGCCCAAGGGCTGATGTATCATAATTTCGGCATTGGGCAGGGCATAGCGCTTGCCTTTCTGACCGCCTGCAAGCAGAAATGCGCCCATACTTGCGGCCATACCGATACATATGGTCGATACATCGGGCTTGATGTACTGCATCGTGTCATATATTGCAAGACCTGCGCTTACGGAGCCGCCGGGGCTGTTGATGTAAAGGCTTATATCCTTGTCGGGGTCCTCCGCCGCAAGGAAAAGAAGCTGTGCAACAACAAGGCTTGCCGTAACGTCCGTAACGGGCTCACCCAAAAATATTATCCTGTCCTTTAAAAGACGGGAGTATATATCGTATGAACGCTCGCCTCTGCTGGTCTGGTCAACAACTATAGGTACTAAACTCATGGAATACACCTCTGTATAAATTTTGTTCAGGCTTTGGCCTCGACCTCAACGGAATTTTCTGTTACAAAGTCAAGTGCCTTTTGTACCTTAAGGTCGGCAATAAGGTTTTTCCTGTCCTCGGGACGGATAACATCCTTAAGCTTGTCAAATTCCATATGGTAAGCCTCTGCTATTCTCTTTATCTCGTCGTTTATCTCGTCTTCTGTTACCTCAAAGCCCTCTGCAGCGGCAACAGCCTCAAGTGCAAGACGGCCCTTTACCTGCTTTTCGCTTATGGGCTTGTAAGCATCACGCATTGCCTGAAGGTTCTGACCCATGTATTCAAGATACATATCAAGGCTGAGACCCTGCTGCTGGATGTTTCTGCTGAATTCGTCTATCTTCATGTCGATATCGTTTTCTATCATTGCATCGGGCACATCCATCTCTGCCTTTTCGATAAGCTGTGAAAGTATGCTTTCCTGCTTCTCTGCCTTGGCGTTTTGTGTCTTTTGTGCTAACAGTTTACCCGCGATCTCGTTTTTATATTCATTTAAAGTTTCAAACTCTGTGGTATCCTGTACAAACTCATCGTTAAGCTCGGGATATTCCTTGTACTTGATGTCCTTTATCTCTACCTCGAACTTTGCGGGCTTGCCTGCAATGTCGGACTTGCCGTAGTTTTCGGGGAAGGTAACATTTACAACAAGGTCGTCGCCTACGTTTGCACCGATAAGCTGCTCCTCAAAGTTGTCGATAAATGTATGTGTACCTATTTCAAGGTCGTAATCCTTGCCCTCGCCGCCCTCAAAGGCAACATCGTCTATGTAGCCCTTAAAGTCGATGGTAGCAATGTCGCCGTCTTGAACGGGTCTGTCCGTAACGGTAACTATGCGGGCATTCTTCTCCTGATCCTTTTTAAGCTCTGCATCGATCTCCTCGTCCGATACCTCAAGGCTTGCCTTGGGCACCTCGATACCCTTGTAGCCGTCTATCTTTACCTCGGGCTTGATGTAGACCTCGGCTGTGAAGGAAACACCGTTGTCATCGATAGCCGTAACATCTATTTCGGGCTTTGATACAACATCAAGGTCATGCTCCTTTACTGCGGCTTCGTAAGCTGCAGGAAGTACAAAGTTGATGGCATCGTCATAGAAAACTGCCTTGCCGTACTGTGCCTCTATAAGCTTGCGGGGTGCCTTGCCCTTGCGGAAGCCCTGGATATTTATATGACCCTTGTTCTTGTTGTAGGAATACTGTATGCCTTCCTCAAATCTTGCAGCGTCAACACTGAAAGATATCTTCACTTTATTTGCATCGATCTTTTCAAATGTGCTCATTTAAAATTGTCCTCCTTGTGGTTGATGTGGATCCCTCGATATGGACCCATTAATGCACTATGCTTCATTATAACACAAATGATTGACAATTACCAGT
This sequence comes from Bacillota bacterium, assembly GCA_017543265.1. Lineage (GTDB taxonomy): Bacteria > Bacillota > Clostridia > Lachnospirales > CAG-274 > RGIG4310. The sequence goes on from JAFYGI010000004.1 coordinate 61,989, forward strand.
ATTTTTTTTAAAAATTTCTAAAAAATATCCGACAAGGTGAACGGGGGCGGGGAAAACGGCGCTTTTCAGGGGGAAAACACTATCCCGGAGAAATTTTTGCGCGTTTTGCTTTTATCAAAAAAAGCGGATATAACTCTCAAAGAACGGCTCCATGCCGTGGAGAGAAATATCCGCTGTTTTTTTGAACGTTACAGATCGGTATTACTTATCTGTTTTGTTGTTGCCCTTAACGCCAACCTCAAAATTCATTTTGCTTAACGCATCTTTCATTGCGGTGTCGGCAATGCGGTTTTGCATATTATAGTAGTCCATAGCGCCGATATTGCCGCTTTTTAAAGCCTCTGCAAGTGCTAAAGGCACCTGTGCCTCCGCCTCTACTACCTTTGCACGCATCTCTTGTACGAGTGCCTTTCTTTCCTGCTCGGTAGCGATAGCAAGTGCACGTCTTTCCTCTGCCTTTGCCTGTGCAATCTGCTTGTCAGCCTCGGCCTGCTCGATCTGTAAGTGAGCACCGATGTTGCGTCCTATATCGATATCTGCTATATCAATGGAGAGGATCTCAAATGCGGTACCGCTGTCAAGACCCTTTGTAAGCACGCACTGTGAAATACTGTCGGGGTTTTCAAGCACGCTCTTGTGAGAGTCGGAGGAACCAACCGTGGTTACGATACCCTCGCCGACACGGGCAATGATAGTTTCCTCACCTGCACCGCCGACAAGACGGGCGATGTTTGTTCTTACGGTAACTCGTGCGATAACCTTTACCTCGATACCGTCCTTTGCAACGGCTGATATCCACGGTGTTTCGATGATCTTGGGCGTAACGCTCATTCTTACGGCCTCAAACACATTACGGCCGGCAAGGTCGATAGCTGCCGCACGCTCGAATGTAAGCTCCAGATTAGCACGGTGTGCCGCGATAAGTGCGTCTACAACGCTGTCAACACGGCCGCCTGAAAGCAGGTGGCTTTCAAGCTGGTTGATATTAAGCGCAAGACCTGCCTTTGTACCCTTTATCATGGGATGGATTATCCTGTCGGGGCGTACACGTCTTAAACGCATACCGAAAAGCGAAAATACGCTTACGTTTACACCCGATGCAAGTGCGGTTATCCATAGTCCAAGCGGTACAAAATTCAAAAATACGCTTATGATTATGATAGCGATAACAATAATGATAATTGCAAATGGCATTTAATTCATCTCCTTTTACTCTGCCTTTTTGACATAAAGATTGTTTGCATAGACCTTGTATGCCTCGACCGTTTCGCCTGCGGGGATAAAATCACCGTCGCAGTAGGCCTCTGTCACGGTGCCGCCGAAATCCACCTTGCCGTGAGGCTTGAGCGGAGTTTTCGCAGTACCCTTTGAGCCTATAAGGCTTTGCATAAGGTCCTCGTGTTCTTCGTCGGTGTCAAGCGTATCCTTTAAAATAAGCTTGCCGTATACACCGAACTTTTTGGCCGCTTCGACCGCTACATAGCCTATCGCCGCCAGTATCACCAGACCCGATACAACGATCATTATGCCGTTTTCCATTGTGGTAATGGTTATTACCGCCGCGATCGCGATGGAAAACAGACCCATAATGCCAAATACGCCAAAGCCGGGTATGAAGATCTCTATCAGCAAAAACGCTATGCCAAGCAAAAGCAGACCAAGTGCTGCATATGCCATAACATTCCCCCCTGTTTTCATACTTTTTGCGGGTATTGCCTGCTGTACGGCAAGGCAATGTCCTTATGTCATATTTACGATTACAGTATAGCATATTTACCTGTCTGTGTCTATTAATTTTTTGTGAACAATTCGCCGGGACCCTTTTGTTTGACATAGAATACTATTTGTGATAAAATCAACTTGAAATGTCGTTTTTTTGTTTTTTTTTTGATTTTGGTATGAGCAGAAGAAGAAAAGTTAAAAAATATGCTCTTAACGAGCTTAAATATCTGCCTGCGGACAGGGATATGATATATGATTTTATCATGGGTCTTAAAAGTACGGAGATCCCGCCGTCAAAGGCGTTCAGGGTAAAAAGGAAGGCTGCGGTCCGCTTTTTTGCAAATATGCAGAGGGCTGTGGATGAGAATGCACGCGCACTTGAAAAGGCCTTTACCGCGGGCAAGCTGATAAACGCAAAAAAACTTTACTACAAATACTATAATATGCGCAAGCTCTATCCCGACCTGACGGCGGGGGAGCAGACCGAAAAGCGTCTGGACGAGCTTATGCAAAAGGCGGCTGTTTTTGAGGCGGCCAAGCTTGGCAAGGAAAAGGCAAAGATAAAAAATCCCGACTGTGTGGATATGAAGCGCTTTTTGTCGGAGCCGGGCGCGTATTCCTGCTTTTTCAATGCGGACATCAATGCGGTGATAAACCTGCGGGACTACGCTTATTCGCTGGAGCTTATCGACAGTGCGCTCAACCGCCGCTTTGATATGGAAAGCAAGCGCCAGACAATAAGGCGTATGTTTTATATCCATGTCGGCAAGACGAACAGCGGTAAGACCTACAGCTCTCTTCAGATGATGAAAAATGCGCAAAAGGGCGCATATCTTTCGCCGCTGAGGTTGCTTGCGCTGGAGGTGAGCGACAACCTTAACGGCGAGGGCATACCCTGCAGCTTTGTTACGGGCGAAGAGGAGAGAGTGGTGGAGAATGCGTCGCATATCGCCTCTACGGTGGAGCTTGCGGATTTTGACACGGAATACGATGTCGTGGTCATAGACGAATGTCAGATGATAGCAGACAATTCGCGCGGATATGCGTGGACACGCGCCATAATGGGCATGAAGGCAAGGGAGATATGCCTTTGCACCGCCCCCGAAGCGCTGGATGTGCTTATCAAGCTTATAGATGCCTGCGGGGATTTTTACGAGATAATAAATCACAGAAGAAAGACCCCGCTGCAAATAGAGGACAAGCCCTTTGCGCTGGAGGATGTACAGCCGGGGGATGCGCTGGTGGTCTTTTCCAAGCAAAAGGTAAATGCCATAGGTGCGCAGCTTATAAAAATGGGCGTGGATGTAAGCGTGCTGTACGGTGCCCTGCCGTATGAAACGCGCAAGCAGCAGTTTGAAAACTTTATCAACGGCAAGTCGAGCGTGCTTGTGACCACCGATGCGATAGGCATGGGCGTAAATCTTCCCATAAGGCGCATAGTTTTTATGGAGATATACAAATACGACGGCATAAAAAGCCGCCTGCTCACCTCGGGCGAGATAAAGCAGATAGCGGGCAGGGCAGGCCGCCGCGGCAAGTTCGACATCGGCTATGTAAATGCGATAGCCCCCAAGGAGCTTAAATACATACAAAAAAACATAAACACAAGGACCGAAAAGGTCAAGGGTATATGCGTGGGCTTCCCCAAGTGGGTGCTGGAGGACGAATATATCGGGCTTAAAAACGCAATACGCGCATGGGATTATTACAAGGTGCCTGATATTTATGTCAAGGAAAACCTGACGGAGGCGCTTACCAACCTTTCCATGATAAGGAATATATACGATCGTCTGGGCATGGAGGAAAACAAGGCGGAGATGTTCGACTATGCGACCATGCCCGTGGACTCCCGCAATTTAAAGGTGCGCAGGCTTTGGTGCGATTATATCGAGCAAAGGCTGTCGGGCAATACGGTGCTGCGAAAGCCGTATTTGCGCGACGATTCCGTGGACGAACTGCTGACCTACAGCAAAATGCTGGATACATATTTTATGTGCGGCAGGATATGGAATATGGAGTTTGACGCGCCGTGGCTTTTCAAAGAGCGCAAAAAATGCACCGAAAGCATTATCGAAGGTCTTATTGATGATGTCGGAAACTATACAAGACAGTGCCGTCACTGCGGCAGAACGCTGGAATGGCATACAAGCGGCTATCTTTGCGACAAATGCGCGGAGAAAATGGGCTTTAAGAGAGGATGAATAAAATGGAAAATGGCGGAAGAAACGCGGTCATAGATATATCGAAGGGTTTGGGTATAATAATGGTGATAGCAGGCCATTTATTATGCCCGCAGTCGTATTTATATGGCTTTATTTATACGTTTCATATGCCGCTGTTTTTGTTTTTGGCGGGCTATGTAATGTCGGATAAGTATCTGCGATCGGGCATATCAAAACGCATATATCCGTTGCTTTTGTGCTATGCCGAAATATGTCTTGCGGGCTTTTTGTTTGTGCTTGTGGTACCAAACGGCGGATTTTCCGTCAATGTAAAAAACGTTTTGTCCATGTGTTTTGTAATGTTTATGCCGGAGGTTTTCTTCTGCGGACATCTGTGGTTTATCATGGTGTTGATCATGTGCTTTATGCTGTTTTTTGTCGTGAATAATATGTTCAAAAACAGGCTTTTTTCCGCGGGTGCTGCGGTTGTGATATTTGCGGCGGCAATGCTTTTTAAAAGATTGGATGCTTATGCGGTCATAGGTAATTTAAGATTTGACGACCCGTGGAGGATATGCACGGCGATGGTATCGTTTTTGTTTTTTGAGTTTGGATATCTTGCCAAAAAGAATGGCATAATAGAAAAAATACAGCAAAAGTCAGCTGTTTTTTCTGCTTTTCTGCTTTGTGTGTGTGCGGCATTAACGGCTTTTGCATTTTACATAAATAAAGTGGTAAATATAGTGCAGAATGTATTTCCCCTTAATGCAAATCCTGCGATATTTATACTCGGAAGCTTTTCCGGTACCTTTATGACCGTGGCGGCTGCGGTGCTGCTGGAAAAAATAGGTGTGATAAAAAAGGCGCTGTCAAAATACGGTCAAAAAAGTTTGCAGATATATCTGACACAAAATTGGTTTATAGTGCTTTACAGTATTTTATGTATAAATGTGCTTAAAGTGGGAATTGACAGCCAAGCACCGCTGACCACTTATCTCGGCTTTCAGACGGGGGCATATCTGACTTTGCCCGCGGCGCTGATAGGCATTGTATTGGTGTGCGCGTTAGAAATACCTGTTGTAAAATTGTTTGATATTACGTTTGGCAGGCTTAACAAATACATTATGTCGTTATATAACAATAAAAAGGAGGAATAACTATGCTGTTTTTGGAATACCCCAAATGTACCACCTGTAAAAAGGCCAAAAAGTGGCTGGAGGAAAACAATATCAAATTTGACGACAGACATATCGTCGAGGACAACCCCACGGCGGACGAGCTGAAAAAATGGCTTGCATTAAGCAAGCTGCCGATAAAAAGGTTTGTCAATACCAGCGGCATGAAGTACCGTGAGCTTAATTTAAAGGACAAGCTGCCGCAGATGACAAACGACGAGATAATCGAGCTGCTGTCTACGGACGGTATGCTGGTAAAACGCCCCGTGATAGTGGGTGAAGACTTTGTTTTGACGGGCTTTAAGCAAAGCGAGTGGGAAGAAAAATTAAAATAAAAAAAGACCGTCGTATGATATGTACCCAGAATCCTGGACACATTGATTTATAAGCAGGCTACACACATGGATGCTTCTCTGTATTTTACAGGGGGCATCCATTTTGTTTTTGCCTGAATTCTTTTGTTATTGTAATAATCTATGTATTCATCAA
>JAFYGI010000059.1 GCA_017543265.1 Bacillota bacterium
GCTTTATCAAAGATGTACAGCGTAACGCCCGAGGCTGTGGAACGTGCCCTGCGCCATGTCATTGAAAAAAGCTGGGAACGCGGCACGGACGGTTATGTGGAGCTTTTGAGGATATATAAGAATAAACGCCCCTCCAATAAGGAATTTATCGCCGCAGCGGTAAGCTATGTAAAACGCAGAATGGCATATTATGATTAGGCTTAGGGCAGTCATAAAAAACAGCGGATAAATCTCCCCTCGACAGGGAAAAACAGTCTCGGTGAGAAATATCCGCTGTTTTTGCAAAGCCACGTTTGCGGATAAATCTCCTCGCAATAGTGAAAATAACTTCGGTGAGAAATATCCGCTGTTTTTGCGAAGTCCCGTTTGCGGATAAATCTCCCCGCAATAGTGAAAATAACTTCGGTGAGACTTATCCGCCGTTTCTCGAAAGTCTGTTTTACTATACGTTGCCCGTAAAGCGGTTGATCCCGTTTGAAATGCCTATGGCGCAGTTCTCTCTGAAAACCGGCTCGGACAGGAGTGCGGCCTCCTCGGGATTGCTCAAAAAAGCAAGCTCCACAAGTATTGCGGGCATTGCCGTGCGCCGTAATACGGCGAAGTTTGCGGTCATCACACCCAGGTCGGGCGTGCCTGCGGCCTCACATACGGCGGTGTTCACCTCGTATGCAAGCGCGGCCGCGGGTGTTTCAAGCCTGAAGCAGTAGGTGGACGTACCGCGGTAGACGGGGTTTTCGTTTGAGTTGCAATGTATGCTGACAAAATAATCCGCACCCCATTCGTTTGCCATGGCGGCACGTTTTGCAAGGCTTACCGCCGTGTCCTCGGTGCGCGAATAGTTTACTTCGTAACCCTCGCTTTTTAATATACGGCCAAGCCGTAGCGCCACATCAAGCGTAACATCGGCTTCTTCCAGCCCGTCTGCGGCAACTGCGCCGGGGTTGCTGCCGCCGTGCCCGGGGTCGATAAATATTCTGGTCATTTTAAATACCTCTATCGTTGTTGGTAACAGTATATTGCCGCAGGGCGTGATTTGTGAAAAAAGAACTGCTGATGAGCGTTGTCCCAAGGTATAAAAAGGGACTTTATTTTATTTTTTGAGTTCTTGGAAAGCACTGATTAATATGACACCAAAAATAATTTTGCCCATTTGTTTATCGGCTCTGATTGCTATTTTCTGCTTTTCAAGCGAAAAAATACGCATGGTCGTGGCTGCGCGCCATAATGACCGAACCGACAAATGCGCCGCCTCAGGCTAAAATTATTTTTGCTTTTTTGATTTAATCAGTTTTTCCCTTCAAAAAATACTGGAAATTATATCCGTTTTGGGTTATAATATAATAAGTAAATTTTTTGGAGGCATTATGAGATATATTAACGAATTAAGAGATGGAGAAAATGTTATAGAATTTTATTTCTGTAAGCAAAGGCAAAGCCTGAAGTCCAAAACGGGCAAAACCTATCTTTCCGTGGTCCTGCAGGATAAAACGGGCACCGTCAATGCCAAGGTATGGGATCTTAACAACCGCATACAAAGCTTTGAAACGGGAGATTTTATCAAGGTGGATGCCAATGTCCAGACCTACAACGGGGAGCTTCAGCTGGTACTGCGTCAGGTCAGACGTGCGCAGGAGGGCGAATACGACGAGGCGGACTATATCCCGTCAACATCGGGGGATATAGACAAAATGTGGGAGGATTTTATCGCCTACATAGATACTTTTGAAAACAAGTATATAAAAAAGCTTGTTACTGCCGTGTTTATAGACAATGAAAAAATAAACAAGGAGTTTAAAAAGCATACGGCTGCCAAAAGTATGCACCACAACTATCTGGGCGGTCTGCTGGAGCATTCGCTTTCCGTTACGCAGATGTGCGACCTTATGGCGGGACATTATACAATGGCAAACAGGGATATACTTGTTGCCTGCGGTATGCTGCACGATGTTGCGAAAATAAACGAGCTTTCGGAGTTTCCAAATATCGACTACACGGACAGCGGCGAGCTGCTCGGACACCTTGTTATGGGCAGCGAGATGGTCGGCAGAGAGGCAGACAAGATAGAGGGATTTCCGTCGGAGCTTAAACACATGATACAGCATTGTATTTTGTCGCATCATGGCGAATTGGAGTTTGGCTCGCCCAAAACACCGCGCACGCTGGAGGCTATGCTTTTGCATTATGCCGACAATATGGACGCATACGTTAAAATGTTCGAGGAAGCGGTGGATGCCGACAATACAAACGGTGCATGGGTAGGTTATCATCGCGTTATGGCGCGTAATCTGCGCAAGACACAGTTTTAAGCGGGTGTTGTGATGGAATTTAAAAAGAACTGCAAATATATCGCGGATATTACGGGACTTGGCACAAACGGCGAGGGCATCGGGAAAACAGACGGTTTTACCGTATTTGTGAACGGCGCTTTGCCCGGCGAAAAGGTCGAAGTGCTGCTTATGAAGGTGAAGAAAAATTACGCCTACGGCAAGCTCGTCAGGCTGATAAAGCCGTCAAAAAGCAGGGTCAAGCCCGCGTGTTCGCTGGCGGGCAAATGCGGCGGATGCAGCATACAGCACATGGACTACGCCGCCCAGCTTGAATACAAACAAAATATGGTGCGCGAAAATTTAAGGCGCATAGGCGGGTTTGAAGATGTTGAAGTTAAGCCCGTTATCGGCATGACCGAGCCCTATTTTTACCGCAACAAGGAGCAATATCCCGTAAGAAGCGGCAAAAACGGCAGTATAGACATTGGCTTTTATGCGCCCGCAAGCCACAGAGTGGTAGACTGCGGCAGGTGCCTTATATCCCATAGGGGCAACGAGCGCGTAATTTCGGCCGTGCGTTCGTTTATGCTCAAAAACGGCGTAAAGCCCTATAACGAGGAGGAACACTCGGGCACGGTAAGGCACATACTGATAAGAAACGGCACGAAAACAAACGAGCTTATGGTGTGCCTTGTTGTCAATGCCGAAAGATTTACCTTAAAAAAGCAGCTTACGGAGGCACTTTCGGGGCTGGAAGGCCTTAAAAGCATAGTGATAAATTACAATACACAAAAAACAAATGTTATTCTTGGGCAGGAATGCGAAACGATATACGGCAGCGACTGTATATCCGATTATATCGGCAGTCTGCGCTTTGAAATATCGCCGCTGTCGTTTTTTCAGGTAAATCCCGTGCAGACGGAAAGATTGTACGACACGGCGCTTGATTTTGCCGCGCTTACGGGCAGCGAGACCGTGATAGACGCTTACTGTGGCATAGGCACGATAACGCTGTTTCTTGCGCAGAGGGCAAAACAGGTCTACGGCATTGAGATAGTGCCGCAGGCAATAGAAAATGCACGGAAAAATGCACAGAATAACCATGTTGAAAATGTGGAATTTATACGCGGCAAGTCGGAGGAGGAAGTGCCCGCCCTTTATGCAAAGCGTGGCATAAGCCCCGATGTTATGGTCGTCGATCCGCCCAGAAAGGGCTGTGATGAGGCTCTTTTGTCTATGCTTATAAAAATGTCGCCCAAAAGGATAGTCTATGTTTCCTGCGACAGTGCGACACTTGCCCGCGACCTTAAAATACTCTGCGGCGAGGGCGGATATTCACTTGCAAAAGTGCAGCCCGTGGATATGTTCCCGCACAGTATGCACATAGAAAATGTTGTGCTTTTGTGTCGTATATAAATAAAATAAAATTATAGTTGGCTTTTTATCCGTAATGTGATATAATAAAGTTATTGTATATTAATATTTTTTGAAAGAAGGACAGACGTTCTGTCCGCAAAGAGGGTCGGATATGAGTGCAAAAATAAGCTTTGTCTCCCTTGGGTGTGACAAAAATCTTATTGACAGTGAGATAATGCTGGGCTTGATAGACGAGTGCGGCTATACCATAACGGACGATTTTACGCAGGCCGATGTCATCATAGTCAACAGCTGCGGCTTTATTATGGATGCAAATCAGGAGGCTATCGACAAAATACTGGAGGTAGCGGACAATAAGCAGGACGGTGTATGCAAGGGCATTATCGTCACGGGCTGTATGGCACAGCGCTATCAAAACGAGATATTCGAGTCCCTGCCCGAGGTCGATGCGGTCGTGGGCACGGGCGATTTTGAAAGGATAGGCGATGTTATAAAGGCCGTTCTGGACGGACAAAAGCAGATAAAGCTTGTTACGGACCGCGACCATACCATACTGGAGGAAAACAGCTATAAACGCATCGTTACGACGGCGGGTGGCTTTGGCTACCTTAAAATAGCCGAGGGCTGTGACAATCACTGCACATACTGCACCATACCGTCGCTGCGCGGCAAATACCGTTCAAGGACCATGCCGTCGCTTGTGCGCGAGGCCGAGATACTGGCACAAAAGGGTGTGCGGGAGCTGATACTTATCGCACAGGATGTTTCCCTGTACGGCATTGATATATACGGCGAAAGGCAGCTTCATGTACTGCTTAAAAGGCTGTCCGAGATAGAGGGCATACATTGGATAAGGCTTTTGTACTGCTATCCCGAAAATATCTACGGGGAGTTTATCGACGAAATGGCATCAAATCCAAAGGTGCTGCATTATCTTGATATGCCGATACAGCACAGCACGGACAAAATATTAAAGCGCATGGGCAGAAAAAGCGACCGCGCAAGTCTTGTGGATGTGATAGGCAGGCTGAGGAGCGCAATGCCCGATATTTGTCTCAGGACAACGCTTATAGTGGGCTTTCCGGGCGAAACACAGCAGGATTTTGACGAGCTGTGCGAATTTATAAAAGAAATAAGGTTTGACAGACTGGGTGTATTTACATATTCGCGCGAGGACGGCACGCCTGCGTACAATATGCCAAACCAGATAGACGAGGATGTCAAGCAGCAGCGAAAGGAATACATACTTGACCTACAAAAAGGTATTTCTGCCGAAATTTGTGAAAGCTTTATCGGCAGGGAGCTGGAAGTCATCGTCGAGGGCAGGCTCGGTGACGAGGATGATGTGTACTGCTCACGCAGCTACCGCGACTGCTACGAAATAGACGGTTTTGTGTTTTTCAACAGCAATGAGGAGCTTATCGCAGGCGACTTTTACAATGTAAAGGTAACATCCGCAGGCGATTATGACCTTATAGCCGAATTAAAGCAAAAAAAGGACTAATTAAAAATGAACTTACCAAATAAACTAACACTTGTCAGAGTAATTTTAATACCGTTTTTTCTTGTGTGTCTTTACATCCAGACACCGCCCACGCGCATTGCCGCGCTGGTTTTGTTTTGTGCGGCCAGCATCACGGATGCGCTTGACGGACATATTGCAAGAAAATACGGCCTTGTGACCAACTTTGGCAAGTTTATGGATCCGCTGGCGGACAAGCTGCTTGTATGCAGCGCCATGATAGCGCTTGCCAGCATCAGATCGGCCGTAATGCTGCCGTCATGGGCGGTCATCATTATAATAGCAAGAGAATTTATCATTACGGGCTTCCGTACCCTTGCCGCGGAGCAAAAGGTCGTTATTGCGGCGGGCTTTTGGGGCAAGCTGAAAACCGTGTTCCAGATGATAATGGTCATTGTGCTGCTTTTGAATATAGACAACACATTTTTCAGGACAGTCAGTTATATTCTTATAGCCATATCGCTGATACTGACGATAATATCGGCCGTTGACTATATGATAAAAAATAAGCAGGTATTAAAAGGATAAGCGGGTGAAAACATGAAAAAGACGATCTTGCCGCTGTTGGCTGCGGGTATTGCCCTGCTGGGCATGACTGCTCCCGTATATGCCGATGTACAGCAGGACGAGGTAGTGCCGTATCTTACGGAGCTTATAGACTTTATAAACCAGAATTATGTCGGCAAGATAGACAGCCAAAAGCTTATACAGGCGGCTATGAGCGGCATAGTTTCCACGCTTGACGATTACAGCGTCTACTATACGCCCGAGGAGTATGCGGCCGTTACCAGAAACACCGCAAAAACCGTCTATACCGTGGAGTTTGGCTTTGAGCTTAACCGAAACGGAGAATTTCATATAGTCGAGTTTGAAAACGGCCAGGTCAGAAACGACGACGGCCTCAGGGTGCGCGACAGGATAGAGTCCGTAAACGGCGTAAGCACAAAGGGTCTGTCCATAAGCGAGATGAAAGGTCTTCTGGTCAGCACGACATCCGCGCCGCTGGAGTTAAAGGTCACGCGCGGTGACAAGGAGCTGACGATAAAGGCCAAGGTATATCCCGTTGCCATAAAGACCATAAGCTACGGCAACTATTGGTCAAATATCGGTATTTCCGAGGAAAATGCGGATAAAAGCATTGGCTACATCAAAATAGATACCTTTGGTGAGGGTACGGCGGATGAGTTCCGCTCGGCTGTTGCCGCGCTGCGCCGCGACAAAAAGACAAAGCTTATACTCGACCTTCGCGGCAATACGGGCGGATATGTGGATCAGGCCATTTCAATATGCAATCTTATCGTACCGAGCGGTACCATAATAACAACAAAGGACAAGGCAGGAAACTTGCAGACCTACAAATCCACGCTTTCCGAGGTACCGTTTAAAAAGACGGTGGTGCTTGTGGACGATATGACGGCATCTGCCTCCGAGATAATCGCATCGGCGCTCCAGGATTCGGGCGCGGGTGTGATAGTGGGCGAGCAGACCTTCGGCAAGGGCGTTATGCAGTCCGTTGTGGAGTTTGGCGATGTGGGCACGGTAAGACTTACCATGTTTGAGTATTTCTCGCGCAACGGCAAAAAAATAGACGGTGTCGGTATAAAGCCCGATTATGAGGTCGAGGACGTTATGTTTGTGCTTGAGGACGACAAGCCCGGCAGCAAAAGACTCAAAGATGCGCTTATTTTCCTTGGCTATCCCGCAGGCACGGAAAACGACATGGTAAAAAGCATAGGCAAGTTCCAGATAAGCGAGGGTCTTTCGGCAACATACAAGCTTAATCCCGAAACGGTCAGCAAGCTTAACCTTAAAATATACGAAAAGCAGAAAAAAGTGGACAATATACTTATGCAGGGATATCTTATCTGCTTAAGATGATTTTTTATACATAGGTTGACAAAACAATGTATAAAAGGGTATAATATGCGGTAGGGGAGCCTGCCCGTCACGGACGGGCAAAGGCTGCCGATAAATATGTGTTTATTAAATAAAAATGAGGTATTAAATTATGACAAAGTATGTTTTTGTAACAGGCGGTGTTGTTTCCGGCCTCGGCAAGGGTATAACCGCCGCATCTCTCGGCAGACTGCTGAAAGCGAGAGGCTATAAGGTAACGATACAAAAGTTTGATCCGTATATCAATATTGACCCGGGTACTATGAGCCCGTATCAGCACGGCGAGGTCTTCGTTACCGACGACGGTACGGAAACAGACCTCGATCTCGGACATTACGAGCGCTTTATCGACGAAAGCCTGAATGTGCACAGCAATATCACGACGGGCAAGATATACTGGAATGTTCTTAACAAGGAGCGCAAGGGCGAGTACCTCGGTGCGACCGTACAGGTCATTCCCCACGTTACAAACGAGATAAAAGAGCGTGTTTTCAGCGCAGGACGCGAAAATAATGTGGATTTTGTCATAACAGAGATAGGCGGTACCGTCGGCGATATTGAAAGTGAGCCCTTTATCGAGGCTATACGTCAGGTATCGAGCAATGTCGGCAAGGAAAATGTTGTCTATATCCATGTTACGCTGATACCTTATCTTGCCAAGTCGGGCGAGATGAAGACAAAGCCCACGCAGCATTCCGTTAAGCAGCTTCTCAGTGTCGGTATCCAGCCCGATATTATCGTGTGCAGAACGGAGCATGAAATAAGCGACGATGCCAAGGCAAAGCTTGCCCTTTTCTGCAATATAGAAAAAGAATGCGTTATACAAAACCTTGACTGCGACTCGCTCTATGAGGTGCCGCTTTTGATGGAGCAGGAAAACCTTGCGCAGATAGTATGCCGCAAGCTCGGCGTACCCTGTCCCGAGCCCGACCTTACGGACTGGCTTGATGTTATACATAAGGAAAGAGAACTTAAAGACAGCGTGGAGATAGCACTTGTCGGCAAATATGTCGAGCTTCATGACGCTTATCTTTCAATTGTGGAAAGTCTGCATCACGCGGGTATACACAGCGGTGCAAATGTAAAAATACGCTGGGTCAATGCCGAGGATGTTGAGAAAAACGGCGCAGAGGCGGAGTTGAAAGGTGCGGACGGTATCCTCGTACCCGGCGGCTTTGGTGAAAGAGGCGTAGAGGGCAAGATCTCCGCTGTACAGTATGCAAGGGAAAACAAGGTGCCTTTCCTTGGCATTTGCCTCGGTATGCACTGTACCGTGATCGAGTTTGCGCGTAATGTGCTAGGCCTGTCCGATGCGCATACTGCGGAGATCGCACCGAATACGACCAACCCCGTTATAGATATCATGCCCGACCAGAAAAATATCGCAAACCTTGGCGGTACTATGCGTTTGGGAGCATATCCCTGCAAGCTTGCGGAAAACACATTCTCAAGGGACGCATATCAGACCGAGGAGATATCCGAAAGACACAGACACCGTTACGAATTCAACAACAACTACAGATACGAAATGGAAAAGGCAGGCCTTGTTATTGCGGGTATTTCTCCCGATAACAGACTGGTGGAGATAGTGGAGATGCAAAAGGACAAGCACCCGTGGTTTGTCAGCGTACAGTTCCACCCGGAATTCAAGAGCCGTCCCAATAAACCGCATCCGCTGTTTAACGGCTTTGTAACGGCTGCTATCAAAAACAAATAAAAGGTCACCTCCGAGATCATTGCCTGCGCATTCCGCCTTGAAATGATCTTCGGAGATGCCCGAAACTCAAAGGGGCGGTGTATTGCATTTGTCCCTTTATTTTTTGGAGGAGCATCATATGGACAAAATAACTGCGGCATATCTTATCATAAGTGCCGTAATGTGTACGGGTATCTGCAAATACTGCGGCGATACAAGGGTGACCGCGGTATCGGCGGTGCAAGAGACCGAGCCCACAACGGAAACAACGATACAGACCACCGTATCCGATGACAAATGCAGTACATCGGACGTAAGTGTGGAGTATGCTTTTCTGGATGATTTCGGCATACCCCATGTCGTCGTAAAAAGCAATACCGAGCAGATATACGGATACAGTCTTAAAGTGGTTTATTATAATGGTACGGACGAAGAAACGGTAGAGGAGGACATCGACATAGACGATGTGGTCCCTGCGGGCATGACAAGCGGACTTGACAGGTTTATCCCGAAGCATGACGGTACAAAATACATCAATGCGGCCGTTACCCGCGCAAAATTTATTGACCGCGAGGAAAACTATCCTCCGCTGTTTAAAAAACGCTTTGATACATTGCGTGAGGCAAAACCGACCAATGCCGATGCAAAATGCGGTTTTATGGATATATCCGCGCCCGAGGTAAAGGCATCACGGGGAGAGAGCGATCTGTCGGATATCCGCTTTGTCGTAACAAACAATTCCGAAAGAGCCATAAAAAACATTGAATTTCTGGCTGCGGAATATGATGCGAACGGGGAGCCCGTCTCGGCTGTACCAAACGGATATATACGCAGCCATATACGCAAGCTGTCGTGGAAGGATGCCGATATAGGGGCAAAGGCTCAAAAGACCGCCGCTTCCGCAATGGCGTTGAATAAAGACTGTACGCAGGTGCAGCTTATTGTCGAACATATAGAGTTTCAGGACAGGGGTGTTTGGTCTAATCCCGATACCCTTGATTGGATAATATCTCAGGGAGGTAACAAAAAATGAAAAGGTCTGTCATATCTTTTATTATTGCAGCCGCTGCGGCATTGATCATTAATGTATGTGCGTATGCGGGCACCGTTATAAACGCGCCTGTTGACAGCCGTCCCGTCAGCTGTGAATATCTCGGTGATCTGGTGGAGCTTGGCGGCGATACCTATATCCAGGCCGATAAAGAAAATCTGGATTATTTTACGGCGCAGCTTGCGGACAGCAAGTTCGGCGACAGCGAAAAGGTCAGGGCGGATATATTTGAAAAGGTCTCCGCCAATAATAAAAGATCCACAACGGTAATAATCAATTCATCAAGCTATATCACAAACGGCCTTGTGGGAAGCCGCTGCGGCAAAAACTACAAGGATATTAAAACGGCAATGCAGGACCTTGAAACATTGCTGGATACAAACAAAGAGCCCACCTATTATTTTAACCTTTGTATGCCGCGCGCTCTGCCCGAAACACGTTTTAATACCATCTGGCGCGAAAAGGACAGCCCCGAGCTTCTGGGTATTGCGCATTTTTATCTGGAATGTGTGCCCGATGCGCCCGATGCGGCTTATATAAAGGCAAACTACGAAAAGGTGGATCCGTCCCAGTTTTTGCTTGAATACGGCTATGTTGCAAACAAGGCGGCCGAGCGTGGACAGTACGGCCTTACCGATTGGGAAAAACGCTTTTTGAAATATTTCAGGACAAATTTCCTTAACAAGCAGCCCTATAAGGAATATATAGAGGACTATAAAAGGCCGTATGCGGCAACTGCGGAGATATTCTCCTATCTTCTCGATTATCAGCGCAGAGGCCTGCTTGACGAGATAATCGTAAGCAACGATGATTTAAAGCTGCCAAACTCGATAAGCTATTTTTACGGCAAAAAGGCAGACTGGGTGCAGACCGAAAAGGGCACACCCATAAAATATTCCTTCCCGCGCACCATGCTTGCAACGGGCCATAACAGCATATACAGCCTTACAGATCGCGCATACGGCAGCAGGGAACGCTCCTATGCAATGGTGGGCAGGGGCAAAAAAATAAACTTTATTTTCGGCATGGACGAGGTGCCCCAGCTTATTTATGCACGCAGTCTTTCGGAGAGGGAAAACTGCACCGCAGACCTTAAGGTGATAACAAACAATTCCAACAGGATGGCGGGAGAGTTTGATGTTTCGGGCATACAAAGCCTGCTTGACAGCACATCAAGCTTTGTCGGTGCGGGACATAAAAAGACCGACAGAAAATTTGAGCTTTACTTATATAACTACAATGCGGCAAACGACCATGCGTCATTTCTGCAAAAGATGAAAAAAAGCTATAACAAGGGCAACAATATCGGCCTTATAGAAATTTTTGCGGGTACGGGCACAAGCAAAAGGGTATTCAAAGAAATACTGAGCGGCAATGCCGCTTATCCCTCCGTGACCGAGCTTTCAAGCTACAGCGCATGGAACACAAACGGCAATGCTATCGGTCTTGGCATAGCACATTCGCAGGTCTTTGCCGTTTCGGAGCAAAAGCACCATAACCCGACGGGGATAATAAACGCACAGCTGAACATACTTGCAAGACATATCTACGAGGACGGCGTTTACACGGGGTATGTCAAGCTTGCGCTTGCAAACGAGGGTTATAAGCCGGGTACGGGTGAGACCTACAACAGCGCCAAGCTAAAGGCCATGCTGGAGGAAACAAAGGTCGTTTTCAAGGGCAAAACATACCGCATGAGCGGCAAGGAGTACCTTATCAAAAAGCTTGACATGAAGGCTTACGGCTTCCCCTGGCGCAGGATATTTGATATTTACATGGATTTTGATGTCAAAACGGAGCTTGTACAGGGGGATAAAAATGTTTGAACTAAAGGAGAAGGCTATTCTTAACGAAAAAATAGCGGAGCTTGAAATGAATTTGTCCAACAACTACAAGGATCTGGCCATAACGGCGTATAAGGAGTTTGGACAGCTTTTGGACAGCTTGAAGCTAAAGGAAAAAACATACAATAAATACAAAAAGATATATGATGAATATTCCGCCAAAATGGAGGGCTACAGCCACAGGGATTTCTATCATTCAAAGTAAAAGGAGATGTTTTGATTGGATACAAGGTTTGAACAGCTTGCAAAAAATATCGTAAATTACAGCTGTAAAATACGAAAGGGCGAAAGGGTGCTTATAGGCAGCGGCATAAACGCAATGCCGCTTGTAAAGGCACTTATACGCGAAATTTATAAGGTCGGGGCTTATCCCTATGTTGATATTGCATCCAATGTTATCCAGCGTGAGCTTTTGCTTGGTGCAAGTGAGGAGCAGTACGATTTTATCGCAGGTGTGGATGCCGAAAAGATGCAGGGCATGGATGCTTATATCGGTATAGGCTGTCATGACAATACGGCCGAGCTGGCCGACGTGCCCGCGGAAAAAATGGATATATACAACATACATTATTCAAAGCCCGTACACCATGATATACGCCTGAAGAAAAAGTGGGTAGTGCTGAGATACCCGACAAACAGCCTTGCGCAGTCTGCGGGCATGGGTCTGGAGGCGTTTGAGGACTTCTATTTTAAGGTATGCAACCTTGACTACAGCAAAATGAGCAGGGCAATGGATGCGCTTGTTGCGCTGATGAACAAGACCGATAAGGTCCGCCTTGTGGCAAAGGACACAGACCTTACTTTCAGCATAAAGGACATACCCGCGATAAAATGTGCAGGCGAAATGAACATACCCGACGGAGAGGTATATACCGCACCCGTTAAAAACAGCGTAAACGGCGTAATAACCTACAATACGCCCACCGAATATCAGGGTGTCAGCTTTGAAAATGTCAGGCTTGAATTTAAAGACGGTAAAATAGTGAAGGCGACCGCAAACGATACCGAGCGCATAAACCGCATTTTTGACAGCGACGAGGGCGCAAGATATGTGGGCGAGTTCGCTATAGGCGTAAACCCCTATATCACAAAGGCCATGAAAAATATCCTTTTTGATGAGAAAATAAGGGGCAGCATACATTTTACCCCCGGCAATGCTTACGATGATGCGGATAACGGCAACCGCAGCAATATCCATTGGGATCTTGTGCTTATAATGACCCCCGAATACGGCGGCGGAGAGATATATTTCGATGATGTGCTTATAAGAAAGGACGGCGTTTTTGTGCTTGACGAATTAAAGTGCTTAAACCCCGAAAACCTTATAGATTAAAGATATTCAGATGTTCTGCCGGATAGATTAAAGATGTTTGGCAGTTTTGACGGCGTAACGCACAAATTTTCCTCTGTGAGAGCGTTTTCCCACACGGAGCAGAGATCATTTACACGCTGCGTTGAAAGAACAGCTAAAAACGTGCAAATGTTTCTCTGCGAGAGTGTTTTTCCACTCGGAGCAGAGATCATTTACACGCTGCGTTGAAAGAAAAGCTAAAAACGTGCAAATGTTTCTCTGCGAGAGTGTTTTTCCCATTCGGAGCAGAGATTATTTGCACGTTACGCTGACAGAATCTCTTTATCTTTCTATACTATCCAGATATTTATATATCGGATAGATCTTTTTAAAGCCTTCAAAAACAAGGTCAGTCAAGCCGCTTTCATAAAAGATATTTTCGGAATAATCGTGCCATGACGTAAATTCCAGATATTTTTTCTGATACCATTGGATCAGGCTTTTGTCGATATCCTTGTTGAAAAGCCGCTTGTAGTCCTCACCGTAAAGCTTGAAAATATCCTGCTTTTCGTATAGTTTTTTTATCTTTTTAAACTCCGCGGGATTTGCATCTATACGGCTTCTGTAATTGCGCATACCCGTAGGGGTCGGCGCATAAAAAAGTCCGTAGCGCCACCAATCGGGCGACATTTCAAAAAAGTAGGTGGGGCGGGCATAGACCAGATCGGGCTTGCCGTCCGCACGGAAGAAAAACCACTTGCACTCCTTGTAGGGATTTTTGTTTTTTGAAAAGCGTATATCCCTGTTTGCACGGGATATTTTGGGCGTTTCCGTAAAATTTTTGTCCATATCATGCATTTTCGCAAACAGATCGTCCGCAAGGGCCGCAATGGGCTCGTGTACATTTTCGCGGTACATATCCTTGTGCTCGTGGAACCATTCTTTGTTGTTGTTCAGCCTTATCCCCATCAAATATTCGTTTGTCAAATCGTTAAAACCCGTAAACATCCTGTCCATTATTTGCTCCTAAGCTTAAATATCCTTTTTACGCTCATATAATTTCTGTATACCTTTACCGCACCAACAGCCAGTGCAAATATGCCCGAAATGCCGATAAGTATGACCTTCAGGTCGTCATCCTTGACGGCACCGCCCGAAAGGTCGAAGCCCTTTGATAAAAGTTTGAATATATTCTGTAATGCGTTCATAAGATCACCGTCCTTTTTTTCAGTATATCACAGAAACCGCTTATATGTCAATTGACACAAAAAAACAGTTGACAAAGTACCGCCGATATTGTAAAATATTCTTGTTTGAGGAGGAGCGTCCTGAAACTTTTCGATATTTTGTCGATCATTTTACAGCGATGGGAGCCCGTGTTTCGGGTTGAGAGGGTGCTTTGGAGCACCGACCGCAAGTGTTATTTGTGTACCGCAAGCTGTAAAGGTCGACCACGGCAGGTGTGTACATAAGGTATACGCTTTTTTTATTACATATTGAAAGGTGGATGCTATATGAAAAATCCAAAAGTTTTAAAAATGGCGGTGCTTGCCATGCTGGTTGCGCTGGGCGTTATAATATCGCCTATCCTGCGTGTGGAGGGTATGTGCCCCATGGCGCATTTTATCAATATTACGGCTGCGGTGCTGCTTGGACCGTATTATGCGTTATTATGTGCGTTTTTGATAGGTGTTATCCGTATGGCCGTTATGGGCATACCGCCGCTTGCACTTACGGGCGCGGTGTTCGGCGCGTTTTTGTCGGGTATGCTTTACCGCGCATCAAAGGGTAAACTTATATTTGCCGTTATCGGTGAGGTAATAGGCACGGGGCTTATCGGCGCGATCATAAGCTACCCCGTTATGACGATATTCTGGGGCAGGACAGACCTGACATGGCTTTTTTATGTGCCGAGCTTTATAAGCGGTACGCTTATCGGCGGCAGTATTGCATTTATTTTTATAAAACAGCTTATAAAGGCAGGACTGCTTGCCAAATATCAGGCTGCGCTGGGCAGTAAGGTATACGATACACCCAATACCGTGCTTTCGGACAGCCTTGGCATATGCTTTATAGGCATAATAGCCTATCTTGCGGTGCTTGTGCTGGTGAAAAATCTGCTTAAGCTTACGGGCAGTGCCCTGACGGTATATCCGCTTGCCGCTTTTCTTATCTTTGCGGTGACGGGTGCGATATATTATTTTGTAAATATGAAAAAAGTAAAGGAATAAGTTATGCTTGAAAAAATATTAGGTGCACGAAGGGCAGTTTGGGATAAAACACCGCTGATACATTGCATTACAAACCCCATATCTATAAATGACTGTGCAAATTATGTGCTGTCGGCGGGTGCAAAGCCCTTTATGGCGGAGCATCCCGACGAGGTCAGGGATATTACGGCAATGTCGGATGCCCTTGCGCTTAATATTGCCAATATAACGGATGCAAGGCTTTGTTCTATAGAAATTTCGGCAAAAACCGCGGATAAAAACAATATCCCGTCGGTCATAGATGTTGTCGGCATAGGCGTAAGCAAGCTGAGATATGATTATGTTTTAAGACTGCTCGATGAAACGCATTTTTCTGCCATAAAGGGCAATATTGCCGAAATAAGAGCCCTGCTTGGGCTTGATACAAGGACTGTCGGCATAGATGTTGCCGAAAAGACAAGGCTTGAAGATAATGTGCGTATCGTAATGCAGCTTGCAAAAAAATACCGCTGTACCATACTGGCCAGCGGGGAAAACGATATTGTTTCCGACGGTGAAAATTTGTATGCCGTCTCCAACGGCAGGCGTGAGATGTCGCTTGTTACGGGCACGGGCTGTGTGCTTAATGTGCTTTGTGCGGTGTATATGTCGGTCGGCGATGCCCTGACGGGCTGTGTCGCTGCCGCGTCCGTGCTGGGCATAAGCGGCGGCCTTGCCGATGCGTCAAGGGGCATGGCAAGCTACCGCGCGGATATGCTGGATAAATTTTACACACTTACAGATGAGCGGATAAGCGAAAATATAAGGCTTAAAAAGCTTATTTGATATTCAACTCTTCCATGGCAGCGGCGATAAGCCGCTGTTTTTTTTCGGGGCTAAGGGGTCTGCCCTCGGGCATTTTAAAGGCCATTATTATCGGCAGTATCTCGCTTGGCTGCTTACCCTTGATGCGGTTGTACAGCGCCCTTATCGCGGATGCCTGCTGCGGCTCCAGCTCGTTTAATATTTCGTTTTGCAAAAATTTGTCGTCCATTTTTATATTGCCTCCATTATCTCTTTTATTTCGCTGAATTTTATAAACAGGTCAAGCAGCCTGCTGCTGTGCGGGTCAAGCTCGGCACGCAAACAGTCAAGCGCCTGCCGCCTGCCTGCCTTTATTTTGGCGCTTTGCTTTGAAAGACTTATATAGCTTTGCAGTACGCCGTTTACCGTGTATGCCTTTATTATGGGCGCAAGCCGCTCGCTTAGCTGTGGTGCCGCAAGCGGAAGCATCGCCTGTATCAATTCCATTTTATTTTCGCGTTTTCCGCTGCCCGCAAATAAATTTGCAAATACACTCATTGCACGCTCTATGTTTTCGTCAAAATACTGACTGTCGTCCAATACCCGTCACCGCCTTTTTTTATAAATATATTATCCCGCGGGTGATGTTATTACAAATTTTGCCTTAAATTTAATAAAACATTTTGACTATTCGGCCGATATATGTTAAAATAATATAAATACTGTTGTACGGATGCTATAGGGTGATACGATGACCAAAATACTGTTTTTCAACTACTGTGCGCTGCCTGTATACGCCATAATACTTATTGCGCTTTTTGTCAAGGGCGCGGTGCTGGGCAGAAGCAACAGATATTTTATACTGCTTAATGCAATGTCGCTCGTTGCGACTGTTTTTGACATAATGGCAAACAAATTATACGCCGTCAGGCCGCTTTCCCATGCGGAGGTCATTGCCGTTGCGGCCTTTGAATACGGCTATTTTTTGCTGCATAATCTTACTATGCCCGTGTATCAGATATATCTTATACACGTTATGAAAACGGAATTTCTGTTTAAAAATAAGCCGGTAATGATATTATTAAATTCGCTTACCGCGCTTATTATACTGCTGCTTATTACCAACCCGTTTACGGGCTGGATATTTACCGTTACCTCGGCCGAGGGCTATATGCGCGGCAGGTACCTGATACTGCTTTATCCCATTGTTGTTTTATTCTTCCTGTTTGGCGTGACCTATCTTATAAGGTATCGCAAGCTTATAGACAGATGGAAGTGGATAGCGTACATATCGCTGTATGCCTTTAATGTATGCGCCGTGGCGGTGCAGTATTTCAATATGCACTACCTTGTCGAAATGTTCAGCAAGGCGCTTGCGTTTTTGTTTATCATACTGATCGTTTACCGCCCCGAGGCAAGTCTGGATCAGTCCGTTCTTTTGCCCAACTGGCGGGAGTACCGCAGACACGTTAAAAATATCCTGCTTACAAAGCAGCGTGTGGAGATAGCGGTAGTCAAGTTTATAAATGCCAACAATATAAGAACTTACCTCGGCGAGCAACGCTATAACAAATATGTGCGCAATGTTGCGGCGCCGTTTGTGGAGCTGCTCAGGCGAAGCAAGCTGGATTTTGACCTGTATTATGAGGCACCCGGCACGCTGTACCTTATTTACAAGGAGCCTCCCGCGGATTTCAATATCAAAAAAGAGCTTAATGATATCTACCGCAGTGTACGCGGCGAACTGTCGGAAATAGAGCATACGGGCGCAAAGCTTGAGCCGCGTGTGCTTATAATGAACTGTCCGGCGGATCTTGACAACTACGATGATATAATCCATCTCGGACACGAGTTTTACGGCCTTACATCCGTTTATAATACCATTACATACGCCTCGGATATAGTGGGCTCCAAAAACTTTAAGATAGAAAGCAACATGGACAGCATACTCGAGCGTGCAATAACCGAGAACAGTCTGGAAATGTACTATCAGCCCATATATAATATCAAGAAAAAACGCTTTGACTCTGCCGAGGCGCTTATAAGGCTGAAGGACAAGGATTACGGCTTTATCTCGCCGGGTATATTTATCCCCGCTGCAGAAGCACGCGGATTGATACTGCCGATCGGTGATTTCGTTATTGAGGAGGTATTCAGGTTTATCTCCGAAAACGACCTTAAAAAATACGGCATAGACCATATAGAGCCCAACCTTTCCGTTGCACAGTGTCTCCAGCCCGAGCTTGCGGACAAAATAAAGGAGCTTCAGGATAAATACAATATCGACCCCAAACAGGTCAATTTTGAGATAACGGAGACGTTTTTCGACAACATAGGCGAAATAATGGACAATAACATCAGGCGCATACGCGAGTTGGGCTACGCCTTTTCGCTGGATGATTACGGCACGGGATATTCCAATATACAAAGGGTGTCAAGGCTGCCGTTTGCCATTATAAAAATAGATAAAAGCCTGATAGATATTATCGGCACGCCGGACGGCTATGCGATAATAAAAAATACTATCAATATGATGAAGGATATAAACAAGCAGATCGTTGCGGAGGGTGTGGAAACAAAGGAAACACTTGAAATGCTGGAGGAGCTTGGCTGTGACTATATCCAGGGCTTCTATTTTTCAAAGCCTCTGCCTGTACCCGAGTTTATGGAGTTTATAAAAAACAACAATAAGTAAAATGTCGGGTGGATGTTGGGATATACCGTAAATCGATACGGTGTATCTGTGAGAAAATATAAGAATATAAACAGTTCTGCCAACGAAAGGGGAAAGGGTTATGCACAAAACATTATTAAACCCCTCCGAAACAGCCGATTTGCAAAGAGAATCGGGTGGGGTAAACCGTTAAGGCAAAGCCTTAAAATACGGGCGATTTTTGCCGTTATTACGGTGTTTACGGCGGTTATGCTTATGCAGACGGCTGTGCTTGCCGAAACTTATAAGTTTACCGTGCTGCCGTCGAATATTACTCACCCCGATAAAAATATGGTAAATATACTTAAATATGCAAGCGGCACAATTACACTTACCGCAAAACAACTTGATGCAGCGGATATTTATGAGGACGGCAAGGTCGACACGCTTGATGCAATAAATCTTCTTAAAAAAATATGACGGCACGTCGAAAGCATCGATATGCAGAGGGAAACGCACAAAAAAGGAGCGATACAAAAACGTGTCGCTCCTTTTTTGTTCTCATTTCGGATTAACGTGTACCATAACGTGCTTTACCTCGGGAAAGCCGCTTTCTATGGCATCGTGTACTCTTTCGGCTATCCCGTGTGCTTCAAACAGGCTTATTTTGCCGTCTGCGCAAATTTCTATATCAACATATATCTTGTTGCCGAATACGCGGGTGCGTATAAGGTCAACGCCCTCAACGCCCTCCTGCGCAAGGGCACACTGCATGAGCTTATTTTCCTTTTCCTCGCTGCATGAGCTGTCCACCATTTTGCCCGCCGCATCGCGGAAAATATCAAAGGCGGCCTTTAAAATAAAGGCACATATCAAAATGCTTGCGGCCTTATCCAGAACGGGGAACCCAAGCCTTGCACCGAGTATGCCGACAAGTGCGCCTATGGACGATAGCGAGTCGCTGCGGTGGTGCCATGCGTCTGCCATAAGTGCGGCAGAGTCAAAGCGCTCGGCGTAAACACGGGTGTAGCGGTACATTATTTCCTTGCTTACAATGGAAACGACTGCGGCAACAAGCGCGGGTATGCCCGGTATGGCTATCTCCTGCCCCGATGATATCTGCTCAAAGGTGGTGTGGCCGATAAACAGCGCAGTTATTACCAGTACCATGGCAAGTATGACAGCCGCGACACATTCAAAACGCTCGTGGCCGTAGGGGTGATCCTTGTCGGAGTCCTTTGCCGAAATTTTAACGCCGATAATTACTATAAGACTGCTGAACACATCCGATGCGGAGTGTATACCGTCGCTTATCATTGCATCCGATGATGCGATAAAGCCTGCAAGCACCTTCAAAAGCGATAAAACGGTGTTGCCTATTATACTGACCATTGATACGCGGACACTTGTTTTTTCAAAATCGCCCGTATCAACGACATTTTTTTGTGACATGACCTATCTCTCCATTTTTATTTTTTTGACCGCTTCCTCGCTTGGCGTGATATATGCGGTCTTGTTGGTGTCGTAAATGACAAAGCCGGGCTTTGCGCCGTTTGGCTTATGCACATTTTTGCGCTGCGTATAATCCACGGGTACCATTGACGACGACTGCGCCTTGCTGTAATATGCCGCAAGCGTGGCCGCCTCGGTAAGGGTGGTGTCGGGGACATCGGCACCGCGCGTTATTATTATAACGTGCGATCCCGGGATATTTTTGGTATGCATCCAAATATCCGTACTGTGCGCCGTGCGCAGCGTCAGCTCGTCGTTTTGTATATTGTTTTTGCCGACATAAATATCGTATCCGTCGGAGGAAACAAAGTGCAGCGGTGCCGATTTTTTTGCGGACTGCCTGCCTTTTTGCCGCCCCTCTTTTTTGATATATCCCTGCTCGCGCAGTTCGCGGCGTATCTCCTTTATGTCCTGCTCGTTCTCGCAGGCGGATACACTTGTCATCACACTTTCAAGATATGCAAGCTCCTCGTCGTTTGCCACGGTTTGTTGCTGCAATGCGTCAAAGGTGCGCTTTGCCTTGTTGTAGCGCTTGAAATACTTCTGCGCATTCTCCGCGGGCGTGAGTGCGCCGTCAAGCTCTATCTCCGTTTCCTCGCCGTTTTCGCTGTAGAAATTTACCAGCCTTACGGTGGTCATTCCCTGCTTTATGGCGTATATATTTGCCGTTATCAGCTCGCCGCACAGTCTTAAATACTCGCGGTTTTCAATATCCTTAAGGCTTTTTTGCTGTATATCGCGCTTTTTTATGCAGCGCTCTATATTCTGGCCTATAAGATGCTTCAGGTCGTGCGTTTTTTGGTTCAAGCGGTACTGCGTGTCCTTTGCCGAGTAAAAGGCCTCGGTCATTTCGGAGGGCGAAGAAAATACCTGCGTATCACAGCCCGCATACTTTGATATTGCAAACGGAAGCATATCCGTTATTTTATCCCCGTTTCGCACTATCTGCGGTGTGTACAGGGCATTTTTTATTTTGTACACGATATCCGCAAAGGAGGCATACAGCCGCTGCCTTTCGCTGTCGTCAAGCGTGTTTACGGGTCTGTCCGCATCCACAAGTGCGTTATGACATATCTCGTCCGCAATAACGGGGCTTATGCCGTTGTAGCCCTTGTATATCGCCGCAAAGGCCTTTTCCGAGCCGAGCCTTGAAAGGGTGTCGGCAAAGTTTTCCTCGTTAAGGGCAAGGGTGTCGGTCTTTCCGCTGTCGGGGGGCATGGTGTACTCCCTGCCCGGCAGCATCTGCCTTACGGAGCTTTTGTCAAAGCTGACGTGACGCGCACACTCCAGCACCCGCATATCCTCGTCAACAAGCATAAGATTGCTGTGTCTGCCCATTATCTCCAGGATAAGTGTTTTAAGTGTGTAGTCGCCCATTTCGTTCAGAGCTTCTATTTTTATGTTTACTATACGGTCAAAATTGGGCTGGGTGATGTCCAGTATTTTGCCGCCTTGTATATGCTTGCGCAGCACCATGCAAAAAAGCGGCGGCTCCTGCGGGTTTTCCCTGCTTTCGCCTGTAAGATGCAGACGCGGGTGCGACGGGTTGGCTGTAAGAAGCAGCTTGTAGTTTTTGCCAAGACTTCGTACAGACATGATTATCTCGTCGCTTTCGGGCTGGTATATCTTGTCCACACGCCCGCCTGTAAGCTTTTCGCGCAGTTCTGTCACTATGCTGTTTATGGTTATTCCGTCAAATGCCATGGTGTAAATTACCTTTCGTTAAGTTGGGGTCAAAAGACCCATGCAATTATTTTAACACCGTATCGTCAAATATTCAAGACTTTTATGCTTCGGTAATTGACCGCAAAACAACATTATGCTATAATCAGTATATATATTTTTTTTACATTGATCGTAACGGAGAAGTGAGCTTATGAAAAAATTATTGACTTTGCTGCTGCTTTTTGCGGCATTTATTTTAACGGGAACGACCGTATACTGCGGGGAGCGTGAAATACCCGTTTCAATGTTCCGTGTTTCGGGTCTTTCGCCCCAAACAGGAACGGGGCTTGACTATACAAACTGGCAGTATAACGAGTGGGAGGACTGTCTTTATATCTATCTTCCCGCATCGGCAGACAGAAATTCGCTGGTGATAACATATACCGCCGATGCGCCCGTATACCTTAACGGTACGCGCGTAAAATCGGGAGAAGAAACGGATATTCTGGCGGGAGCAGATGAATTTGATGTGTCTGTGGGCAAAACAGGCTGCGGCAAGCTTAAGGTCATGCAGTCAAACCTTGGCTGTATTTTTCTTCACACCTCAACGGGCGGCCTTGACAGGCTCGACAGCAACAGAAATTTTACGGAAACGGGCTCTGTGCTTATGCTTGATGCATCGGGCGGAGTTGAGTATTCGGGGAATATTGAAAAATTGACCTCGCACGGCAATTCGTCATGGGATTACAGCAAGAAAAAGCCCTACAATATCAAGCTGCCCAAAAAGACGGATCTTTACGGCATGGGCAAGGCAAAAAAATGGATGCTTATCTCAAATTATCTTGACCATTCCATGTTCAGAAATTATTTTACCATGGAACTGAGCCGTATGGCGGGCGCTGAATATGTTATAGACTCTGTCTTTGTCGATCTGTATGCGGACGGCTCGTACAGGGGCACCTATCAGCTATGCGAGCGCATACAGGTACAGAAGAACCGCCTTGATATCTGCGACCTCGAGGAAGCAACGGAGGGGCTGAACGATAAGGAGCTTTCGTCATATCCTCATCTTGCGCAGGGTGCGGACAATGTCGGCGAATACAGGATAAACAGCTTTAAATATTACTACATCCCGAATGACCCAAGCGATATAACGGGCGGTTACCTTTTGCAGCTTCAGCAGTCCAACCGCTACGGCTACAAGGCCGACAGCGGCTTTGTTACGTCGCGCGGAACAGCGGTGCAGATAGACAGCCCCGAATATGCCTCAAAGGCGCAGGTCATGTATATCAGGCAATTTGTGCAGGAGATGGAGGATGCCGTTTATTCGGAAACGGGATATAATCAATTGGGAAAGCACTACAGCGAATATATTGATACAGACTCTCTTGCGGCGGCATATATCATCGAGGAGCTGTCCATGAATATTGACGCGGGCACCACCAGCTTTTATATGTGGAAGGAGCCCGATGTTAAGGGTGACGGAAAGCTGCATTTCAGCCCCGTTTGGGATTACGACCTTTCCTACGGCTCTTTTTCAAAAACTGTCCGCAATTCGGACGGCGAGAAAGGATCGTCCGTCAATACGGAAAATCTTTTTGCGGCGTATTTTCCTATATACGGCTATGCGCCCGAAAACACCCCCGAAAGCGGCTTGCCGACCGTCGGCGTGAACTGGCTCGGCAAAATGTATAAAAAAGACGAGTATAAAAAGACGGTGGCAAAGGTATGGTTTGAAAAATTCTCGCCTGTGCTGGATACCACGCTTACGGGCAATGACCCTGGCCTTATGCGGATGGCCAAAGACATCCTGCCCTCCGCGGAAATGAGCAATGCAAGGTGGCATACCTACGGCGGCAAGGAATACTGCGTGTTCGGCGACAGAAGCGGTAAGGATTTTATGGAGTCCGTTGATATACTGCGTGTTTTTGCGGAAAAAAGGACGGCGTATCTTAACGGCCTTTGGGAGGAATATTACGAAAAGCCCGAGGTCATCCTCTGCGGTGATGCAGACTGCGACGAAAAAATTACCGCAAGCGATGCCGTACTTGTGATGCAAAAAACACTTGACGGCAGGGCAGTCATGCCCATACAGGAAAAAACGGAGGATTGGCTGAAGTATATCGATGCCGACTGTGATAACAGCATTACCGCAAGCGATGCTGCGCTGATACTTCAAAAAACACTTAGGGAGAATGTAAAACTGCCAAACGAGGAAGCTTTGCGCCGTGCTTCGGAAAAATAAGAAAGTAAAAAAACAAGTTGACAATTGTAAAAATAGGTGTTATAATACCAATATATTGATATTTGTAAACATAGTGACAAGGAGTAGTAGCCTGCCGTAGTTTTACAGAGAGCCGCCGTTTGGTGCAAGGCGGTAAACGAAAGTATGTGAACTCGCCTTTGAGTGGCCCGGTTGAACCTTAGTAGATCGGGACGGATGCCGACCGATAAAGCGGCAGGATATCGGCGTAAGCCTGTATTCGGATGAGTGCACCGCAGCTGCGGTGAAGTAAAGTGGTACCACGGAGTTATGCCTTTCGTCTTTATGTCTGACGGAAGGCTTTTATAATTTTCACACATCAGGGAGGAAAACAAAATGAATCACCAAAAATACAGAGCATATCCCACAATGGATATGCCCAACAGAAAATGGCCCAACAACACAATAACAAAGGCACCCGCATGGTGCAGCGTTGACCTGCGTGACGGTAATCAGGCGCTTGAAAAGCCCCTGAATCTGGAGCAGAAGATAGAATTTTTCAAATATCTTGTAAAAATAGGCTTTAAGGAAATAGAGGTGGGCTTTCCCGCCGCAAGCGAAACGGAATATGAATTCTGCCGCGTACTTATCGAGCAGAATTTGATACCCGACGATGTTGTTATACAGGTGCTTACACAAAGCCGCGAGCATATAATCAAGCGTACATACGAGGCTTTGAGAGGCGTTAAAAAGGCTATCGTGCATCTTTACAACTCTACCTCCACACTTCAGAGGGATGTTGTTTTCAATATGGGCAAAAAGGAGATAACCGACCTTGCGGTATTCGGCGCAAAGCTCGTAAAGCAGCTTGCCGAGGAAGAGGGAAGCGAGCATTTCCAGTTTGAGTATTCGCCCGAAAGCTTTACGGGTACGGAGATGGACTATGCAGCCGAGATATGCAATGCCGTGCTTGATGTATGGCAGCCCACAGCCGACAATAAGGTAATAATCAATCTGCCCAATACCGTTGAGATGTCAACACCCAACGTATATGCAGACCAGATAGAGTATATGTGTGACCACCTTAAGTACCGTGAAAACGTACTTGTCAGCCTTCATGCACACAATGACCGCGGCACGGCCGTTGCAGACAGCGAGCTGGGCGTAATGGCAGGCGCGGACAGAGTAGAGGGCACACTTTTCGGCAACGGCGAAAGAACGGGCAATGCCGATATACTTGTAATGGCACTTAATATGTTCAGTCAGGGCGTTGACCCCAAGCTGGATTTCAGCCATATAAACGACACTATCAATATATACGAGTCGTCTACGCTTATGCAGGTACATCCCCGTCATCCCTATGCGGGTGAGCTGGTATATACCGCATTTTCGGGCTCTCATCAGGATGCTATCAAAAAGGGCATGGCAAAGATGGCAGAACATCCCGATCGCTGGGAGGTTCCTTATCTTCCTATCGACCCGCTTGATGTCGGCAGAAATTACGACCCGATAATCCGTATCAACAGCCAGTCGGGCAAGGGCGGTGTTGCGTATATCCTTGAAACAAACTATTCGCTTACCGTACCCAAGACCATGCAGCAGGATTTCGGTCCTATCGTTACATCCGTATCGGTAAAGAAGGACAAGGAGCTTGCACCCGAGGAAATATACGACCTTTTCCTGGATACATACTATATCCGCGAGCCTATAAAGGTCGAGTATTATACGGAGCACGCGACCGATGACAAGGTAGAGATATCCGTGCGCCTTATAGTGAACGGCGAGGAGAAAAACTTTGACGGCGAGGGCAACGGTATCGTTGATGCGTTCTGCAAGATACTTAACAGAGAATTCGGCCTCAGCTTCAATGTTGCCCACTACAGCGAGCACGCTATGGAATACGGCAATCAGTCAAAGGCTATCACATATATCCAGATATTCGATGCAGACCAGAAGGCACACTTCGGCGTGGGCATAAGCACAAATATTGCCAAGTCCTCCCTGCGTGCCATAGTAAGTGCGGTAAACCAGATAAAAAGATGATCGGGGGCAGCAATGGTATATTTTATCCTGTCTAACGGCCTTACGGGCCGCGGTGTGGTCCTTATCGTGACCATGGCGATACTTTGCGTAATGTTTTGGTATGCTGCGGTGCCCTATCTTTGCGTGCGCTTTGGCAGACCCGTCAGCAGAAACAGGTTTTTGCTGCGAATGATATTATATACGGCCGTGCTGATACTGCTGCATACGGTATGGTTTTTTGCCGAAAGTGCGGAGGCCTACGGCTTTGACCCGACTATGGCATCAACATATCCGCCCGAACTTATGAACGTTGTTGCGATAATTGCGCTGATCGTGTCGATAACCGCGTGCGCGGCGGCTGTCATAAGCTACAATGTGTTCAAGCACACAAGGGGTGTGGATGTAAGGCTGCCTGAGGATTACCGCCGTGTTAAGCCCGTAAAGGCAACGGTCACGCAGGTCGATTCCCTTACTGCGGTGGAATACGGCGGCAATAAATACTATATGGCCAAAAATTTTCACTGTACCCTGCGCGACCATATCAGGGTGCGCATAATAGAGGGCAGGGAAAACTGCTATCTTGCATGACACTTTTAAGGAGATATAAATGATAAAAGAGGTTTTTTCCGAGCAGGAAACATACGATTTTGCATATTCGCTTGCGCAGTCGGCGCAAAAGGGCGATATATACTGCCTCTGCGGTGATCTGGGTGTCGGCAAGACCGTCTTTACAAAGGGCTTTGCAAGGGGTCTGGGCATTTCGGAGCATATAACCAGCCCGACCTTTACCATTGTAAACGAGTATGACGGCAGGTGCAGGTTTTATCACTTTGACGTATACAGAATATCCGACCCCGAGGAAATGTACGAGATCGGCTTTGACGAATATATCTTCGGCGGCGGCATCTGTCTGATAGAGTGGGCGGATATGATAAGGGAGCTTATACCGCCGAGTGCAAAATGGATAACCATTGAAAAGGACCTTGAAAAAAACGAGGATTACAGAAAAATAGAGGTAAAATAATATGAAGATACTTGCTGTCGATACTACGGGGCTGGTTGCTTCTGCCGCTGTTTTGACAGATGATAAGCTTACGGCGGAGTATACGCTCAATTACAAAAAAACACATTCACAGACACTTATGCCCATGATAGAAAAGATATGCGCCGATATGGAACTGGAGCTTGAAACGCTGGATTATATCGCCTGCGCATCGGGTCCCGGCTCGTTTACGGGGTTAAGGATAGGCGCGGCTGCCGCAAAGGGGCTTGCGCACGGTCTGGGCATAAAGATAATTCCCGTGCCCACTCTGGATGCACTTGCGTACAACCTGCCATACAGCGAAAAGATAGTTGTGCCCATTATGGATGCACGCAGGGATCAGGTGTATACGGCCTTTTTTTCCACATCCGGGGGTAAGCTTGAAAAACTGAGCGAATATATGGCCGAAGACATAAATGTCGTGCTTGACAAGCTTGCGGGTCTTACCGACAGCGCTGTATTTCTGGGTGACGGCGTGCCCGTATTCAAGGAAAGGATACTTGCCTATCAGCCCGGACACACCTTTGCGCCGCCTTGCTCGGCCATGCAAAGGGCGGCCTGTGTTGCGGCTCTTGCAGCCCAAAGGATACCGCAGGCGGTGGACTGTGACGAGTTCGAGATACTCTATTTAAGAAAGTCTCAGGCCGAGAGGGAAATGGGTCTATGATAGAGGTCAGAGAAATGCGCTATGAGGATCTGGACGGCGTAATGGAGATAGAAAATGCCTGCTTTGCGGTGCCGTGGACACGGACATCTATGCAGGAGGAGCTGTTCAGCCTTATGAAGTTTTATTATGTTGCCCTGTATGACGGCAAAATAGCGGGATACGGCGGTATGTGGCACGTCGTGACCGAGGGACATATAACAAATATTGCCGTTGCGCCGCAGTACAGGCGGCTTGGCGTGGGCAGTGCGGTGGTAAACAGACTTTTGCAGACCGCAAAGGAAAAGGAAATGATAGGCGTTACTCTGGAGGTGCGTGTCAGCAATGCCGCAGCCAAGGCCTTGTACGAAAAGCACGGCTTTGTTTCGACGGGTATCAGGGCAAAATACTACACAGACAATAACGAGGATGCCTATATAATGTGGCATTACCTTATTCCGCTGGAGGATATTACATAAAAGCAAGGGGGCGAATAAACGTCCCCTTTTTTTGCACTATAGGAAACTTACCGTAAAAAGAATACACGGCAAAAACGCAAATGTTTCTTCTTCTACCCACTCTAAAGGAATATCATTTGCGGGGCTTGCCGCTATAAACAAGGCAACAAAAAAATGGGTAATGTCAAATGCACAAACAATTGAAATTATTTTTATTTTATGATATACTTATACTATATACTTTATAAACGGGAAAGAGGTGCAGGCGCATGATAGAAAAACTTGACTACACACAGCTTAAAAGGATATACAAGCAAAGTGATATAACACACAAGACCAAAAAGGAAATGGATAGGATAATAGGCCAGTCTTCGGGTGCGGAGGCGCTTAAATTCGGCCTTTCGATAAAGCGTAAGGGGTATAATATCTATGTAAGCGGCGTGCCGGGCAGCGGCAAGACCAGCTTTGCGGAGTATTATGCAAAAAAACAGGCGGCAAAGGAGCCCGTACCGAAAGACCTTGCCTATGTATATAATTTCAAGGATCCCAAGGAGCCTGTACTGCTTACTTTTGATGCGGGCAAGGGCAGGGAGTTTGCAAACGATATGTCCGAGCTTATACAGCTTATCACCGTTGAGATACCCAAGGTTTTTTCAAATGATGAGTACGAGCAGGAAAACGCACATCTGATGAAAAAATTTCAGGAGCAGCGCGACGAGGCGGTAAAAACACTTACACAGGCCGCGAAGGAGGAGGGCTTTTCGCTTAAATTCGGCAGCGGCGGTGTATATTTCCTGCCGATAGTTGACGGAAAGGCTATTTCCGAGGCCGAGTATGAGGAACTGGAGGAAGAGGAAAAGGACGAACTTGCCGAAGCCTCCGAGGATATACAGGCTATGGCGGGCGACACCATGCGTTTGCTGCGCACCATAGACAAAAATGCAAAGCGTGAGGCGGAAACGCAGGATTACAACCTGGCCTTGCTTACCGTGGGACGCTTTATGTCATCCATACTTGAAAAATATGTCGATAATGAGCCTGTCAGCAGCTATCTTCTTAACGTCAAGGAGGATATTATCGCCAACATACAGGATTTTACGGGACAAAACGACAGCGGCGAGGATGATGCGCTCAATGCGGTTATGCCGTGGGCCGTAAAGCGCCCTTCGGACGAGCATCTTACAAAATATGCGGTAAATCTTATTACGGATAACAGCGGGGCCAAAAATGCGCCTGTTGTTGTAAGCTTTAATCCCACTTATACATACCTTGTGGGCGAGCTTGAATACGATACGGAAAACGGCAACCTTTACACCGATTTTACAAAAATAAAGGGCGGCCTTATCCATAAGGCAAACGGCGGCTACCTTATTTTGCAGGTGACGGATCTTTTGTCAAGCCCGTTTGCGTGGGAAACTCTCCGCCGCGTTTTAAAAACGGGCGAGATAAATATAGAGCCTATGCGCGAATACCAGATAAGCGGCCTTGCCGTTACCGCGCTTCGCCCGCAGCCCGCCAAGGTGGACCTTAAGGTTATACTTATAGGCACAAATTATTATATGGATCTTCTCAGCGAGTACGACGACGAGTTTGCAAAGCAGTTTAAAATAACCGCTATGTTCGATTACGAGATGGACAGCACGCCCGAAAATATGAGCGCCATGACGGAGTTTATAAAGGGCGCGGCAAAGGAGATAGGTACAAAGATAGACCTTCCCGCCGTGCTGGAGGTCTTTGAATATTCACAGCGCCTTGCACAGCGGCAGGATAAGCTGACCGTACTGTTTGGCAAGATAAACGACCTGCTTGTCGAGGCTGCCGAATACTCAAAGGGCAAGATCACGGCCGAGGCCGTTATAAAGGCAATAGACCGCAAATACAGCCGTGTTGACCTTTACAGAAAAAAATATCTTGCCATGATACTTGAAAACGATATAATGATAGCAACGGACGGCAAAAGAGTGGGCGAGATAAACGGCCTTTGTGTTATGGAAACAAACGGCTATTCTTTCGGCCTGCCTACCAAAATAACCGCAAGTACCTATATGGGCAAAGCGGGTGTTGTAAATATTGAAAAAGAGGCTGAAATGAGCGGCAATATACATGACAAGGGCGTGCAGGTGCTTACGGGCTACCTTGGCGAGACCTTTGCACAGCGGTTCCCCCTTACATTGAGCTGCCGCCTTTGCTTTGAGCAAAACTACAACGGTGTTGACGGCGACAGCGCCTCCAGCACGGAGCTTTATGCGGTCATTTCCTCGCTTTCGGGTGTGCCTATAGACCAGCGTTTTGCGGTCACGGGCAGCATAAATCAAAAGGGTGTTATCCAGCCCATAGGCGGCGTTACCGAAAAAATAGAGGGCTTTTTTGAGGTCTGCAAAAGCCGCGGCCTGAAGAACAATGCCGTTATCATTCCAAAGCAGAATGTGCGCGATCTGGTACTGAAGGACGAGGTAATAGAGGCTGTCAGGGCGGGTGAATTTACCGTCTATGCAATAGAGCATATAAACGAGGGTATAGAGCTTTTAATGGGCAAAAAGGCGGGAGAACGCAACAAAAACGGTAATTTCCCGCGCGGCACAATAAATTACCTTGTACATAAAAAGTTAAAGGAATACGATGCAAACAGTGAACAGGATTGATATTGTTTTTGAGGATGAATATTTGCTTGTGATAAACAAGCCTGCGGGGATACTGTCGCAATGTGACGGCGAGGACGACATTGTAAGCTATGCGGGTGCCCATACGGGCGGTGATGTATTTATCGTAAACCGTCTGGACAGACCCGTGGGCGGCCTTGTGCTGCTGGCAAAGGACAAAAAAACGGCAGCGGCGCTTACGGCGGCAAATATGGAAAAATACTACCTTGCCGTGGTTTGCGGGGTGCCTGCGGACAGCGCAAGGCTTGAAAACTATCTTTTTCACGACAAGCGGCTGAATGTAGTCAAAAATGTCAATAAGGGCATGGGAAAGCTTGCGGTTTTGGAGTATGAAAAGCTGTGGCAAAGGGAAGATACCGCGCTTTTGAAGATACATCTTCTTACGGGCAGGCATCACCAGATAAGGGCGCAGATGCTTTTTAACGGCACACCCATATACGGCGACACCAAGTATAATCCCGCCTTTAAGCATAAGCGCGGCATAATGCCCGCCCTGTTCAGCCATATACTTTGTTTTGCTCATCCCGTAACAAAAGAAGAACTGCGCTTTGAAGTGTATCCGAATGATGAAATATTTAACTAAAGCAATAGAGCTTATACTGGAGCTTATATATCCAAACCGCTGTATCTGCTGTGACGAGGTGCTGGAATTTGGCGAGGACCCGTGGCTTTGTCACGGCTGCGCCGAAAAGGTAAAGCCCATAACGGGAAAGGTGTGCAGGGTCTGCGGCGTACCTATTGCCGCAAACGATATATGCTCCGACTGCAGCGACAAAAAGCTGTATTTTAAAAGGGCCTACTGCGCCTTTGAATACAAAAATGAGGTAAGGCAGGCCATACATAATATAAAATTCAACAACTGTCCGAGGTATCTTAAGTATTTTGCGGATATTTTATGCTCATACGCAAATGACAGGGGCTTTGAGGGCGCGGATATAGTGACCTTTGTGCCCATGCGCCCCAAAAACCGGAGAAAACGCGGCTATAATCAGAGCGAACTTTTGGCAAAGGAGCTTGCAAGGCGCGGTATGGGCGAGTTTATGCCGCTGCTTTTAAAAGTAAAGGACACCAAAAATCAGCATGACATAGCAAAAGAAGAAAGACGCAAAAATCTGAAAAATGCCTTTGCGCCCATAGACCCCGACAAAATCAAGGGAAAGAAGATACTGCTTGCGGATGATATCTATACCACGGGCAGTACCGCGAACGAGTGTGCCAAAACGCTGATAAAGGCAGGCGCACAAAGTGTGGAGGTAATTTGTATTGCCATTGTAAACAAAAGAGACCCGAATATGGACAAATAATAACGTAAGTACAATACCAAAGAGTGTAAGTAAACATAAAAGCCCCGAAAGCATTATGCCTTCGGGGACTTTTTTTATCGGTCTTTTTCTGCGGGGAAAATGTAGCTTTCCACCAGTGTTTTTTGCATTATTTTTGCTGCATCGTCGGCTGTGACCGTGTTATCGTTATCGACATCAATGTATTCAAGCCAGTCCTTTGTGGCGTTTTGCAGCGGGAAGGTCGTTCTTTCCACCAATGCCCTCTGGAGCACAAGTGATGCATCCGTAGCCGTTACCGTACCGTCGGCATCGGCATCGCCGTAAACATATACGGGTGTCGGTGCGGGCTCACCGCCAAGCTCGGCAACTTCTATATAATAAAAGCCCGCATCCTGCTTGGGAACAATGGTGTAGGTGCCCGCATCAAGCAACTCTATCGTTGTGACGGTGTCGTCACCCTTGCAGCCCGACTGGAAGGTACCGTGATAAACGGCATCGGGGTCGGCCGTGTTTTTTACCTCCATACGCACGGGAGCGGTCGCTGCGCTGCCCGCAATAAGGGTGAGCCTTGCCTGTGCCTTTGTTGTAAAGGTAATATTGCCGCTTGATGAAAAACAGCCCGAATATTTGTAGGCCTCGGTGCCGCGGTAGCCCGATGCGGAGCCGTTCTTGCAGCTTATATTGCCGCTGAAGTAGTCTCCCGTGCCGTCTTCACCGCCGAATGAAGAAAATGTACCGCTTTCCGCGGGGTCAAAGTAATATACTTTGCTTACATTTCCCTTTGCCTTTGGTGCGGAAATATCGGGCATATCGGGTATGGCTGTCTCACTTTCGCAGCCTGCGTTTTTCAGCACGTTTTCCTTTGCCTTTTCGGGGCTTTCAAGTATGTAATCATTGCCTGCTATATAGCCCGACGCATCAAAGTTGTTGTAGGTGTAGCCGCCGCCCTTTGTGGTAAAG
Organism: Bacillota bacterium; assembly: GCA_017543265.1. Lineage (GTDB taxonomy): Bacteria > Bacillota > Clostridia > Lachnospirales > CAG-274 > RGIG4310. The sequence goes on from JAFYGI010000059.1 coordinate 33,039, forward strand.
TCTTCGGCGGTCAGGCGGTATTCGCGGCTCGGCGCGTTAAAATAATCTATACCCTCGGCGCTTTCGCGGCAGTTTGTCATAATGTTGTTATACGCCTTTATCACGCCGCCGTCGTTGCCCGAAAACTTTGAGGCATAGCCGCCCTGGGACGAGGTAAGAAACGGCGAAGCCGAGTCCTCAAAATAATTGTTTTCGGCGAAAATGCTGCAGTTGCAGGTCGCACCTATGCAGTAGGCATCAACGCCGTTGTAATAGTTGTTGTAAACGTGTATATTGTGCCACCTTACACGAGGTGTACGCTGATTTGTGTTTTCAAAGTAATTGTGGTGGAAGGTGATATTGCCCGTTGTTTCACGGCTGGTGGAGCTGGAGCCGATAAGGGAGGTCTTGTCCGTTGTGTTAAAATGGTTGTAGGAGACCGTCACATTATTGCATTCCCTCAGATCGCAGGAGCCGTCACCGTGCAGCTTGTCCCTTTCGGCCGAACTGTCCTTGGGGTTGTAGCCCGAGTAGAAATTGTTGTTGTGTATCCAAAGCTTTGTGGATTTTTCAAAGCCTATGGCATCCTCGACATAATCACGCATGGTCAGGTTTCGGAACTCCGTATCGCTGTTGTTGCCCGAGCCTATGCCCCAGCCGACAAAGCCCGAGTTGGGTCCCACACCCTCTATTGTAACGCCGCAGGTGTTTTTCCACATACCCGGCGAGGTGTCGCTTGAACTTAACGGAGTTACCGCGCCTATTACCCTTATGATAACGGGCTTGCCGCCGTTAAGGCTGTTAAGACCGCTGATTATGCTTTTTATGGTCTTGTTTTTATATACGTTTTTCTTGTTGTCCTCGGTAACGTAAAGCACAAGCGCGTTGTCGGGCACGGTGCCGTCCATATTGTATGCGCCGGGTGCATTGTCCGTGCCGTCAAAGGCAAAGCCCGAACGGTCATAGGCCTGCGGTACGGCGGTGTAAACGATTATTTCGCTCTCCTTGCCGTCCTTAACTGCCGTTACCTTGATGTCATAGCTTGTACCGCCTTTAAGACCGAGTACATCAACACGGTAGGAATTGCCGCTTATGTTTCGCACAAGCTGTGCATCAACGCTTTTATAGACGGCTGCCGTGCTTTCTTTGTAATATGCCTTGTACTGCGCGCCCTCCGTGCCGTTCCATTCAACAAAGGCCGACTCGTACCAGCTGCCCTGCATCAGAACGCTTTCGGCCGCATATACATTGCAGATATTGATACTTCCGAGCATTGCCGCTGCGGCAAGTATGGCTGAAATAAATTTTTTCATTTTTATTACCCTCTTGTTATGAATATTTTTCTACTACAATAATACTACTTAATTCTTGTTTTGTAAATAAATATTATTGATTTTCGGACAAAACAAAAAAATAGCTGTTGATTTTAATGTGAAACTGTGAGATAATAAATGTGAAAACGGTATCACATAATTGTCGGAATAAGGAGGCGGGTTTATGAATATTTCGGAGTTTGCGGTCATCGCGGGCGTGTCTAAGTCCGCGGTGAGCCGATACTTTAACAACGGCTATTTAAGCGCCGACAAAAAAGAAAAAATAGAGGAAGCACTTAAAAAAACGGGCTATGCGCCAAGTGCGGCGGCACGCACGGTGAAAACGCGCGTTACAAAGCTTGTGGGCGTTATAATACCAAAGCTGTCAAGCGAAAGCTGCTCCAAGGTCGCAGAGGGCATAAGCGATGTGCTTGACGCGCAGGGCTACAAGCTGCTTTTGGTAAATACGGCCAACGATTCACACAAGGAGATTGAGTCGCTGGAGCTTTTCAGACAGAACAGGGTGGACGGCGTTATTTTGCTTGCTACGGTGTTCAGCGACCTGCATAAGGCTGTAATGAAAAAAATGAGAGTGCCGTTTGTGATAGTGGGGCAGGAAATGAAGGGCTTTAACTGTGTCTGCCATAATGACGAGGGTGCGGCCTTTGCACTTACAAAGCTGATGATAGAAAAGGGCGTTAAAAAGCCGGGCATAATCGGCGTTACAAGGGATGATGCCGCCGCGGGTGCGGCAAGATGGAACGGTTTTTTAAATGCTGTTGCAAAGGCGGGGCTGACCTTTAACGAGGATTTTTCGGAAATGTCGGAGTTTACAATGGATTCGGGATACAGGGCGGCAAAAAGGCTGTTTTCACACAGGGAAAGACCCGACGGCGTATTTTGCGCTACCGATACCATTGCTGCGGGCGCGGAGCTTTACTGCCGCGAAAACGGCATCAGTATACCCGATGATGTGATGATGTGTGCCATAGGCGACTCCAAGATGGGCAGGGTAGCCTATCCATCGCTGACAACGGCGCATCTTCATTACAAGACCGCGGGAAAAGAAGCGGCGGAAATGCTTCTTCACGCCATAAAAAACGGCGACGAGATACAGCGTATATTACAGCTTGATTTTGATATAATAGAGAGGGACTCCACAAGCTGAAACTGAAACTGTATGAAACCAACTGAAAATGCTGTTTTTTTTCTTGCTTTATGTCAATAGAAATCGCGGCTTTACTTTGGTATAATAAAAAACATAGAATAAAGCATCGTTTGTAAAGAGAAAGGGAATGTATTTATGGATTACAAAAAATGTGCATCGGAAATTTTGACGGGCATAGGCGGCAAGGATAATCTTGCAAGCGCCGCACATTGTGCGACCCGTTTAAGGCTTGTTATAGCCGACAACAGCAAGGTAAAAAAGACACTTATTGAGGGTGTTGACGGTGTAAAGGGTGTATTTGAGGCTGCAGGCCAGCTGCAGATCATCATCGGCACGGGTACCGTAAACAAGGTGTATGACGAGTTTATTGCGCTTGCGGGCGTAGAGGCCGCATCAAAAGAGGATGTCAAGGCCGCTGCGGCAGCTCAGGCTCCCCTGTATAAAAGGGCGATAAAAACATTTGGTGACGTTTTTGTACCTATCATACCCGCGATCGTTGCAACAGGTCTTTTAAACGGTCTGCTCGGCGGTCTTTCAAAGGCATTTCCGGATATGGCGGGTTCATACCTGTTTACCCTTTTGGATATGTTTTCAAACACGGCGCTCGTTTTTCTGCCGATACTTATTGCGGTAAGTGCGGCAAAGATATTTGGCGGAAACATATATCTGGGCGGCGTTATCGGTATGATAATGATACATCCCAACCTTGTCAACGCCTGGTCGGTCGGCAGCGGAGCGGAAACAGAAACGCTGTGGTCGTGGTTTGGGCTTTGGAATATACAAAACACAGGCTATCAGGGTCACGTTATCCCCGTGGTCATCGCGGTGCTGATAATGTGCACCATCGAGAAAAAGCTGCATAAGATAGTGCCCGAGACCTTTGATCTGTTTGTTACGCCGCTTTTGTCGGTGCTTATTACTGGCTTTTTGACACTTACACTTATAGGCCCCGTTTTTTCACAGCTTGAGTCATGGGTGCTTAGCTTTGCAAAGATGCTTATTGCAGTACCTTTCGGTATCGGTGCATTTATAATGGGCGGCGTTTACGCGCCTACGGTAGTTGCGGGTGTACACCATATGTACAATGCAATAGAGCTTGCTATGCTTGCCGATAACGGTATGAACACCTGGATGCCTATTGCCACCGCCGCAAACGTTGCACAGGGCGCGGCAGCACTTGCCGTTGCTTTCAAAACAAGAAACCACAAGATAAAAAATATGGCTCTTCCCGCATCGCTCTCGGCGTTTATGGGTATTACAGAGCCTGCAATATTCGGTGTCAACGTGCGCTACGGCAAGCCCCTTATCGCAGGTATGGCAGGCGGTGCCTGCGGTGCCGCTGTTGCATCGCTTATGCACGTTTACGCTACCTCAAACGGCGTAACGGGTATATTCGGTTTCCTTATCACAACGGAAAGCTTTGTGGGCTATCTGCTTACCTTTGCTGTGGCTGCGGCCGTTGCATTTGTGCTTTCATATATAATGTATAAGGATGCGGAGCCTGCTGCCGCTGTATCGGGCGGTTCGACTGCGGCTTCACCCGCACCCGAAGCACCTGTTGTGGCTGCGGCAGATGACAAGACATACGATGACAACTGTGTATATTCTCCCTTAAAGGGCAAGGCTATCGCAATGACGGAAGTTCCCGACGATACTTTTGCTGCGGAGGTACTCGGCCTCGGTGCCGCTGTTGAACCCTCCGAGGGCAAGGTAGTCGCTCCCGCTGACGGCGAAGTAAGCACCCTTTTTGAAACAAAGCACGCTATCGGCCTTACGCTTGACAACGGTATGGAAATGCTTATCCATATAGGCATAAATACGGTCGAGCTTGGCGGCGAGGGCTTTACCGCACATATTGAGGACGGTGCGCGATTTAAACGCGGCCAGACGCTTATAACCTTTGATACCGAGCTTATAAAAAGCAAGGGCTACAATACCACAACACCCGTTATAATCACAAATCCCGATGATTATGCCGAGGTCAAAAAGGCCGCGGACGGCAATGTGGACTTTCTTGACAAGCTTATCGAGACCAAAAAATAAAAAGGAAGTGTGGCCTTATGAAAAACGATTGGCGGCAAAAGCTGCATTTAGAGCCCTTTAAAGGCTGGCTTAACGATCCGAACGGGCTTAGCTTTTTTAACGGGATGTACCATGTGTATTTTCAATATTGCCCCGACAGCGCAGAGGGCAGGGGAAATAAATATTGGGGACATTTCCAAAGCCCCGACCTTTTAAAATGGGAATTTACGGGCGCAGTCCTTGTGCCCGACAAGGCCGAGGATAAAAGCGGTGTATATTCGGGCTGCGGCCTTGTAAAGGACGATGTGCTCTGCCTGTTTTACACGGGCAATGTAAAGCATCCCGGAAATTACGACTATATAACAGACGGCAGAGAGGCAAATCAGATACTTGTGACCACAAAGGACGGCCACAGTATGAGCGACAAGGTCGTATTGCTGCGAAATGAGGATTATCCCGAATGCTGCACATGTCACGTCCGCGACCCCAAGGTATGGGAGGAGGACGGAAAGCTTAAAATGGTACTGGGTGCAAGAAAAACCGACGACACGGGCTGTGCGCTTATTTATGCGGCAGATAAGCCCGAGGGGCCGTGGGTGTTTGAAAAAGAGATATACACCCCCGATTTCGGCTATATGTGGGAATGTCCCGATATTTTCACGGTAAACGGCAAAAAGTATCTCGGTATTTCTCCGCAGGGGCTTGAACATACCGAATTTGAGCATCAGAACGTATATTCCTCGGGTTATTTTGACGAGGATATGAAGGTATTTACCGAATGGGACTACGGCTTTGATTTTTATGCGCCGCAGACCTTTGAAACTCCCGACGGCCGCAGGCTTCTTATCGGTTGGATGGGCATAGTCGACATACCCTATACCAACCCCACGGCCGAAAAGGGCTGGCAGCATTGTCTTACGATACCCCGCGAGCTTGCGCAAGACGAATACGGCAGGCTTGTACAAAGACCCTTTGCGGAATTGAATTCCCTGCGCAGGGAAAAAATGGGCTTTTCAAGCGGAGATGTGCTTAAGACCGATCTGCCGTTTGAGCTTTCTGCCCTTGTCGAACACGATTTTGAGATAAGGTTCGGTTTTCTTGAAATGCGGTATAAAAACGGTATTTTTACACTTGAATTTACAAACGATAATGTCGGCTGCGGCAGGACAAAGCGCAGCGTAAAGCTTCCGCAGTGCATGGATATCCGCATAATTGCCGATACCTCGTCCATGGAGGTCTATCTTAACGGCGGTCAAAGGGTAATGAGTACGCGCTTTTATCCCGCAAGTACCGATGTGGATGTCAGGGCAAGCGGTATAAGCGGTCTTATTTACACCCTTGGGGGTATGGAGGTGAAGGCGCGTGAATGATATGCTTATAGCCATAGGAGAGGCGCTGATAGATTTTATACCCGACAAAAGAGGCTGTGAGTTTGACGAGGTCGAGGCCTTTTCGCCTAAGCTGGGCGGGGCTCCGGCAAATGTATGCGGCGCTTATGCAAGGCTTGGCGGCAGGGCAAGGCTTTTGACCCAGCTTGGTGACGACCCTTTCGGACACAAAATTTTAAAGGAGCTGGGACAATACGGCATTGACACAAGCTGTATCACGCTTACAGACAAGGCGAATACCGCACTTGCTTTTGTAAGTCTCGGCGCAAGGGGTGCAAGGACATTTTCCTTTTACCGCAAGCCCTCGGCGGATATGCTGTATTCTCCCGAAAATATAGCGCTGCAGTATTTTGATGATGTATTTGCCCTGCATTTTTGCAGCGTTTCGCTTGGGGATTTTCCCATGAAGCAGGCGCATAAGGCCGCTATAGCACAGGCCAGGGAAAAGGGCGGCATGATAAGCTTTGACCCTAATTTGCGCTTTCAGCTTTGGGACGACAGAGAATCGCTTAAAAAAACGGTGAACGAGTTTATCCAGCTTGCGGACATCCTGAAAGTCTCCGATGAGGAGCTGGAATTTCTGACGGGCGAGAGGGATATAGATACTGCGCTGCCAAAGCTTTTTTGCGGCAATGTAAAGCTTGTTATCTACACCTGCGGCGGCAGGGGCGCTTATGCTTTTACAAAAACGGCATCGTCCTATAAAACCGCGCGTGACGTTGAGGTAATAGATACGACCGGTGCGGGCGACGGCTTTATCGGCTCGTTTTTATGGAAGCTGAACGATATGAAAATTACGGCAGACACCCTTGAAATGCTTGATGAGGAGCGGCTTGGCAGCTGTCTTGATTTTTCAAATGAATTTTGCACCCGCAGCGTTATGCGGCACGGGGCAATAGCATCATATCCCGATATGAAGGATTATTCGTTTTTATAAAGAATTATTAATTATAAAAAATTTTTTAAAGAAAGGAAGGAATTTTTATGAAAACATTTTCTTACACAATTAAGGACGCAGTAGGTATACACGCAAGACCCGCAGGTCTTCTGGCTAAGCTTGCAAAGACATTTTCAAGCACGGTGACCCTTGAAAAGGACGGCAAAAGCGTAAATGTAACAAAGCTTATGATGCTTATGGGCATGGGCATCAAATGCGGCGACACCGTTAATTTTACGGTAGAAGGCGAGGACGAGGAAGCAGCTGCAAAGGCTGTTGAGGATTTCATGGCAGCCAATCTTTAAAAATATGACCTTTGAGGGAAGGTGATCTCTTTATGATTAAATTTAAGGGTAAAGGCGTATACGGCGCGATAGCTATAGGTGATGTTTCTGTTTTCAAACGGCAGGACGCACAGGTGCGCCGCACGCACGTTGAGGATATACAGGCGGAGTTTAAACGCTTTGAGGCCGCAAAGGAGGTCGCAACGCAGCAGCTTTCGCAGATATATGAAAAGGCGCTGAAGGAAGTGGGCGAGACCCATGCGCAGATATTTGAAGTGCATATGATGATGCTGGAGGATGACGACTATAATGAATCCATAGCCAACCTCATAGAAACACAGTCGGTTAATGCGGAATATGCGGTGGCATCTACGGCCGACAACTTTGCCGCCATGTTTGCTGCAATGGACGATACCTATATGCAGGCGCGCGCAGCGGATGTAAAGGATATTTCAAACCGCCTTATTGCCTGCCTTACCAATGCGGGCTCCGCAAGCAATGACTCGTCGGATAAAATGATAGTCTGCGCCGACGACCTTGCACCGAGCGAGACCGTATCGCTTGACAAGGAACGTGTGCTTGCCTTTGTTACGGCATTCGGCTCGTCCAATTCACATACGGCGATACTGGCCAGAAATATGAATATCCCCGCAGTTATCAGCGTTGGCGAGGAATTTTTAAAGTCCGTAAAAGACGGTGACAGGATAATTGTTGACGGACATACGGGCGATATAATCGTTTCGCCCGATGCGGATACCGAGGCGAAGTATGCCAAAAAGCAGGCCGAGGATAAGCGCAAAAAGGAGCTTTTGCAGGAGCTTAAAGGCAAGGACAATGTTACGCTGGACGGCGCAAGGGTAAATATTTACGCCAATATCGGCGGTGTTGACGGCATAGGTGCCGTGCTTGCCAATGATGCGGGCGGCATAGGCCTTTTCAGAAGTGAGTTCCTCTACCTTGAAAGTGAAGATTATCCCACCGAAGAACAGCAGTTTTTGGCGTACCGCAAGGTGCTTGAAAGCATGGCGGGCAAGACAGTTATAATCAGAACGCTCGATATAGGCGCGGACAAGCAGATAGACTATTTTAAGCTTGATAAAGAAGAAAACCCCGCACTCGGCTTCCGTGCAATAAGGATATGCCTTACCCGTCCCGAAATATTCAGGACACAGCTTCGTGCGCTTTACAGGGCATCGGCCTACGGAAAGCTGGGCATAATGTTCCCCATGATAACAAGTGTTTCGGAGGTAGAACAGATACTTGCCATATGCGAGGGCATAAAGGCTGAGCTTAAGGGCGAGGGCATACCCTACGACGAAAAAACGGAGGTCGGCATAATGATAGAGACCCCCGCGGCAGCGGTAATAAGTGACAAGCTTGCGCCGCTTGTGGACTTTTTCAGCGTGGGTACAAACGACCTTACGCAGTATACGCTTGCCTGCGACAGACAAAACGCCAAGCTGGAGCCTTTCTGCGATACACATCATGAGGCCGTGCTCAGGCTTATAGAAATGTCGGCGCAGAATGCGCACAAGCACGGTGCATGGATAGGTATATGCGGTGAGCTTGCCGCAGACCTTACCCTTACGGAGACCTTCCTGCGTATGGGCATAGACGAGCTTTCGGTCTCGGCACCGTTTGTTCTTCCGCTCAGGGATACAGTAAGAAAACTCGATCTCAAGGCGTGATACACGTTTTGAGACTCCCCCTTTGACCCGGCATATTACCATGCCGGGTTTTTTATTATAAAAAAATTGACAAAATAATGCTTTTTGCGGTATAATTATTAAGGGCAGATCCGAAAACGTTTTTTGGAGGCCCACGCAAGAAATATGTATCGCCGCGATCGGGTCGGCGGTGCGTAACTTTATTTTTTTGTTTGATCGGAGGTACGCAAATGGGCGGTTTCTTTGGCGCTGTAAGTAAAAAAAGCTGTAATTTTGAATTATTTTTCGGTACGGATTATCATTCGCACCTGGGTACAAGAAGGGCGGGTCTTGTCTTTTTTGACGGCAAGGATTTCGACAGGGCTATCCACAATATAGAAAATTCACCGTTTCGCACAAAGTTTGATAAGGACGTGCAGAGCATGGACGGTTATATGGGCATCGGCTGTATATCGGATTATGAGCCGCAGCCCCTTATCATTCGCTCGCATCACGGTACATACGCGCTTACCACGGTAAGCAAGATAAACAACAAGGACGAGATAATGGACAAGCTGTTTGAAAACGGCAACTCGCATTTCCTTGAAATGAGCGGCGGCGACATAAACTCCACGGAGCTGGTGGCCGCAATAATCAACCAAAAGCAAAACCTTATAGACGGTATACGCTACGCGCTGGAGATGGTGGACGGCTCGCTGTCGATACTGCTTATGACACCCAAGGGCATTTACGCGGCAAGGGATAAATACGGCAGGACACCCGTCGTGATAGGCCGCAGGATAACGCAGGACGAGGACAACCCCGTACATGAGGATTACGAGGAGTTTTGTATCTCGTTTGAGGATTTTGCCTTCCACAAGCTGGGCTATGACAATTATAAGTCACTTGGCCCGGGTGAGATAGATATCGTTACGCAGGAGGGTGTAAAGACACTTGTGGCACCAGGCGACAAGATGAAGATATGTACCTTCCTATGGGTGTACTACGGCTATCCGTCAAGCAGCTACGAGGGCGTCAATGTAGAGCATATGCGCTATAAATGCGGTGCCTGTCTTGCAAGACGCGATAATGTAAAGCCCGATGTTGTTGCGGGCATACCGGACTCAGGTACGGCGCACGCCGTGGGCTATTCAAACGAATCGGGCATACCGTTTTCAAGGCCGTTTATTAAGTATACACCTACCTGGTCACGCTCGTTTATGCCCACGATACAAAGCAAGCGCAATATGATAGCAAAAATGAAGCTTATTGCCGTTGACGAGCTTATCAAGGGGAAAAGCCTTCTGCTTATAGACGACTCCATAGTAAGGGGTACACAGCTGCGTGAAACAACGGAGTTTCTGTATGCCAGCGGTGCAAAAGAGGTACATATCAGGCCTGCCTGCCCGCCGCTTATCTATGGCTGTAAGTTCCTTAATTTCTCGCGTTCCTCATCCGAAATGGATCTTATAACAAGGCGCGTTATTGCCAAGCTGGAGGGGACTACCGAGGTAACGGACGAGGTACTGCAGCAGTATACCGACCCCGACTCCGAAAAGTATGCAAACATGATAGAGGTCATCCGCAAGGAACTGCACTTTACCTCATTACAGTATAACCGTCTTGACGATATGCTGGAATCCGTGGGTATCCCCGTGGAGAACCTGTGTACATACTGCTGGGACGGCAAGGATATAGAGTGAAATGATGACGGGACAGGGGTCTGACCTCTGTCCTGTTTATGTGATATTTTTCGGGGCTTTTTTGCTTGCCCCGGAGAGACGAAAACCGGTATTGACATTTTGCCGATACGGTGTTACAATAATATCGGAAAATTTCATATGGGAATGATGTTCTCCCACGGGAAACCGAAACCGCTTTTATAGCTGATGACTTCTGCGTTTTTTTACGCAATAGTTGTCGGCTTTTTTATTTTTGGAGGTATTACTATGCTGTTATCACTTGCAATTATTATTCTTGTCGGGCTGTTTGCTGCGGCGGTCTTTGAAAAGGTAGGGCTGCCCCGCATTATCGGTATGCTTTGTGTAGGCATTGCAGTCAGCCCTTATATGCTTGATATGCTTGATCCGAAGATACTCGGGATATCGTCGGAGCTAAGGCAGATAGCCTTGATAATTATCCTTATCAAGGCGGGGCTTTCACTCAATTTATCCGACCTGAAACGTGTGGGCAGACCTGCCGTTATGATGTCATTTTTGCCTGCCTGCTGTGAAATTATCGGCTATGTTGTTTTTGCTCCGCTTCTGCTTGGGATAGATCATATTGAGGCGGCGGTCATGGGCGCGGTGCTGAGTGCGGTATCTCCTGCGGTAGTTGTGCCGAGGATGGTGAAACTTATCGAAGAAAAATGCGGTACGCAAAAAAGCATACCGCAAATGATACTTGCAGGGGCATCCTGTGATGATATTTTTGTTATAGTGCTGTTCTCCACCTTTGTTACGATGGCACAGGGCGACTCGGCAAAAGCAACAGAATTTCTTAATATTCCCATATCCATTGTGCTGGGCGTATTGATGGGGGCAGCAGCGGGAACGTGCATCTGTCTTCTGTTTGAAAAAACATATCAACATAACTGCAAGATAAGAAACAGCACCAAGGCAATTATCCTGCTTGGGGTATCGTTTCTGCTGATGAGTATAGAAACACTTGCAAAACCCTATGTCGCCGTATCAGGGCTTCTTGCTGTTGTTGCGGCGGCTTGCACCGTAAAACTTAAGTTTGTGGATTATGTTTCTGCACGTTTGTCGGAAAAGTTCGGAAAGCTGTGGCTGGGCGCAGAGGTCGTACTGTTTGTGCTTGTAGGTGCGGCCGTCGATGTCCGCTATACACAGTCGGCAGGCTTTATGGCTGTACTGATGATCTTTACTGCGCTTATATTCCGAACTGCGGGAGTGTTAATGTGTCTTATCGGTACCGAGCTTAATATAAAAGAACGTATCTTCTGTGTGATAGCTTATCTTCCGAAAGCAACGGTTCAGGCGGCTATCAGCTCCGTGCCGCTGTCGCTCGGCCTGCCCTGCGGAAAGATCGTACTGTCGGTAGCTGTGCTTGCGATACTTATTACCGCTCCGCTCGGGGCAATAGGTATAGACAAAAGCTATATGCGGCTGCTTGCGCCCGAAAAGAAACAGACGGTCAATAAACCCGCCTGACGTGACAGGGGGGGAGACCACTTGTTACGATTTAGTGCTTATGGTCGTGACCGCATCCGCATCCGTGTTCGTGACTATGTTCATGTTCATGGCCGTGGTGGTGGGCGTGCTCCTCGTCAAAGTCTATAAGGTGCATATCGTCAAGCACCTCCAGCACATCACCGTACACCACAAGACGTGTAGGCTCGTCCTTTATGCCGTCCAAGGCGTAAAGCATATATTCGCGGAATTCATTGGGTGAAATGTCCGCGGGGAACTGTGTGAACAGCCTTTGCTTGACGGTTTTCTGCTCCGCGGGCGCAAGCTTGCCGCAGGCATCCGATATCATGGACAGTATGTCCTTTATTGCCGCATCGGTCTGCCCGATAGTTGCGGGCTTCATATTGCCGCGGCTTATTTCCGTAAGGCCGTCGGATATTTCAAGCATATACAATGATGTTACCGCGTTGTATACATTTATCGACAGGCGGCATTCTTCGGGCAGAGCGTTTTTTTGTGCCTCGGTAAGGCGGTGTACTGTGTCCTGCAGGGTGTCCTCATAGTCGCGTGCATCGTTAAACAGCTGTTCTATAAGGTCGGTCGTCTTATCAATTATTGTCTCCGTATACATTTCGGGCGTATCGCTGTCCAGCATCTCTATACATGAATACAGCATATCCTTTGTGACGGGGTCGTCATTGCAGGCGTATTTCTCGTCCAAAGCATATGTGTTAAGTATTTCAAGATAGTTGGATATATTGTAGCATACGTTGAATATTTCTTCTATATTATCAAGTCGTTCGCTTACATCGTCCGTCATGCTGACCTGTTCTTCAAGTTCCTCACCCGAGGCGGTGCTGTAGTCGTATTTTACAAGCTCGTCAAGGGTCTGCGCAATAAGCGTGAAATATTTGCCGTAATCCGGGGAGCCCTGCGGGTCAAGCTGTACCGCAAAGGTGTATTTGTAGTTTTCTATAAATGCGTTTGAAATATCGCCGAACAAAAGCTCCAGACTGCGTGAGACAAAGTCGTCATACTTTGCCTTTGTCATGCGCAGGGGTATCTTTGACAGTATGCTGCTTATAACAAAGGGTATGTCATAGCTGCGTGCAACGGCGGCAGATACCGTGTCCACAAGCTCGCCGTCATTGCGGGGGAGTATATCGGCATCCTCCTGTATCATTTCAAGCTTGGAGCGGAATGTGCCTGTGTCGGAAAGCCTGTTTGTCAGTGCGGCATATGCCAGAACACAGCGGTACTTGTCTATAAGTCCCTGTCTGTAGGCCGCTATCTCCGCATTGTAGCCGCTTCTGTCCTCAAGCTGCTTTGCAAGGTTTTCGGGCAGCTTTTTAAAAAGGGCGCAAATACCCTTTATCTCATCCGAAAGGTCGCTGTATGCAAGTATCTCTCCGTATATTTCGGGATCTGCATACTCGTCGTTAAGGTTTGTTATTTCGTATATCGTGTTTAAAAGCACATCCGTAATGCGTGAATGTATTACCTTTATGGCTGTGCTTTGCAGTTGGTCGTGTACAAGTGCCATTTGTGCTGTCCTCCGTAAAATTTACTTTCAAAATAGTATACCACAGTTTTGGGCTTTTGTAAATATGTTTGGGCAGCAAATAAAAACTTGCAAAGTAGTTTATATAAATTTTTTTACAAGTTTTTTAAAAATTTTGTAAAAAACCCTTGACAAATGTTTGCTATGGTGGTATCTTATAGTTAAGAGTTAGCACTCACAACGATTGAGTGCTAACAAAACAAAAAGGGCATTAGTAAAGAAGGTGAGTCTGTGGATCTTAATGACAGAAAATTTAAAATACTTGAGGCCATCATTACGGACTATATCAAGACGGCAGAACCGATAGGCTCGCGTACTATTGCCAAAAAATATGACCTTGGCGTTTCCAGTGCGACTATCCGCAACGATATGAGCGACCTTGAGGAGCTTGGGCTTATCGTACAGCCGCATACCTCCGCAGGACGTATCCCATCGGACAGGGGCTACCGCCTTTATGTGGATAAGATGATGCAGTCGCAGGAGCTTTCGCCCGAGGTCGCCGATCTTTTGCATAATGTTGTGGAAAACAACATAGGCCAGATAGACTATCTTATGCAGCAGACGGCAAAGGCGCTGGCGGCGCTTACCAACTATACTATAGTTGTGACGGAGCCCAAAAGCCAAAAGCTCAGCATCAAGCACGTTCAGCTGGTACCCGTTGACGAGCGGTCGGTGGTGGCGGTAATAGTGACGGAAAACAAATCCGTCAAGAACCATTTGCTGCGTGTGGGCAGTGTGCCGGACATAGAACAGCTTAACAATATATCGCAGGCCATAAATGCCGCGATACAAAACTATTCGCTGCAGGATATGGAAAGCATAGCTTCGGCGATGCTTCAGGCCCATCCCGAAAACAGAGAGCTTGTGACAAAGCTGTTAAAGGCCATTTTAACTGCGGTCAAGCAAAACGACAATGTACATTATTACACCAGCGGTGTTAATAATATACTGGGCTTTCCCGAGTTCAGCGACGTTGAAAAGGCAAAAAGCATTTTCCGTGCGCTGGAGGAAAAGGATATGCTCATAACGCTGTTTGACAAAAACGGCGAGCATAACGACGAGGTGCATATCGTCATCGGCGGTGAGAACAACATGAAGGAGCTTCAGGATTGCAGCATCGTCCGCGCCGACTACAGCTACGGCAATGACAGCTACGGCACCATAGGCGTTATAGGCCCTACCAGAATGAATTACAGCCAGACGGTATCCGTTTTAAGTGCAATAATAAAAAACCTTGAAACGGTAATAAAGTCCATATCGGACGGAAAGAATAAGGAAGGTAAAAATGGATAGTGAAAAGATAAATAACGAGGCTTTGCAGCAGGAGGATACGGCAGAGGCCGTTGAAAGCACAAAGCCCTCGGATGCGGAAATATCCGATGAAGCTGCGGCGGAAGATGCAGCGGCGGAGGACACCGCGCAGGAGATAGGCGAAAGCCTTGAAGAAAAGCTTGCGCAGGCGGAACAGACCGCAAAAGACAATTATGACAAATTCCTGCGCAAGGCTGCGGAGTTTGAAAACTTCAGAAAACGCACCAATGCCGAAAAGGCGGGTATGTATTCAAACGGCGTTAGAGACACCGTTGAAAAGCTTCTCCCCGTGATAGACAACTTTGAAAGGGCTGTCGATATGTCACAGGAGAAGGAGTCAAGCCTTTACAAAGGCGTTGAGATGATATTAAAGCAGTTGCTGGAGATAACGGCATCCCTCGGGGTGGAGGAAATACCCGCACTCGGCGAGCCGTTTGACCCGAATGTACATTCCGCAGTCATGCACATAGAAGATGAAAAGTGTGACGAGAATGTTGTTGTCGAGGTATTCCAGAAAGGATACAGACTCGGCGACAGGGTAATAAGACCAAGCATGGTAAAGGTAGCAAACTAAAACTTTAAACAGGAGGAAATATTATGAGTAAAATAATCGGTATCGACTTAGGTACAACAAATTCATGCGTAGCGGTAATGGAAGGCGGCCAGCCCGTAGTTATCACAAACGTAGAGGGGGAAAGAACAACACCGTCCATCGTCGGCTTTACAAAGACAGGTGAAAGACTTGTCGGCGAGACTGCAAAGCGTCAGGCGGTAACAAATGTTGAGGGTACGGTCATCTCCATCAAAAGACATATGGGCGAGGACTACAAGTTCACATACGACGACAAGAAATTCTCCCCTCAGGAGATCTCCGCAATGATACTTCAAAAGCTTAAAAAGGATGCTGAAAGCTATCTCGGCGAGGAAGTAAAGGAAGCTGTTATCACAGTACCTGCATACTTCACAGACAGCCAGCGTCAGGCAACAAAGGATGCAGGCAAGATCGCAGGCCTTGATGTAAAGCGTATCATCAACGAGCCTACCGCAGCAGCGCTTGCATACGGCCTTGACAATGAAAACGAGCAGAAGATCATGGTATACGACCTGGGCGGCGGTACATTCGATGTTTCCATCATTGAGATAGGTGACGGCGTTATCGAGGTTCTTGCGACAAGCGGTAACAACCACCTTGGCGGTGATGACTTCGACCAGAGAATAATCGACTACCTTGTAAAGGAATTCAAGGGCAAGGAAGGCATAGACGTTTCGGGCGACAAGCTTGCTATGCAAAGACTTAAAGAAGCTGCGGAAAAGGCTAAAAAAGAGCTTTCAACAGCTACAACAACAAATATCAACATTCCTTACTTCACAGTTGGCGCAGACGGCCCCAAACATCTTGATGTAACGCTTACACGCGCAAAGTTTGACGAGCTTACATCTGACCTTGTTGCCGCAACGATAGGCCCCGTACAGGATGCACTCAAGGAAGCAGACCTTTCCGCAAGCGAGCTTGACAAGGTGCTTCTGGTAGGCGGCTCCACAAGAATACCCGCTGTACAGACAGAGGTAAAGAAAATTACAGGCAAGGATCCCTTCAAGGGCATCAACCCCGATGAATGTGTTGCTTTGGGTGCTTCTATCCAGGGCGGTAAGCTTGGCGGCGAAGAGGGCGCAGGCAGCATCCTTCTGCTTGATGTAACACCGCTTACACTCGGTATCGAGACCGCAGGCGGCGTGGCAACACCCCTTATCCCCAGAAATACGACCATACCTACAAACAAAAAGCAGATATTCTCGACATACTCGGACAACCAGACTGCTGTTGATATCAATATCGTTCAGGGTGAAAGACCTCTTGCAAGAGATAACAAGAGCCTCGGTATGTTCCGTCTTGACGGCATTGCTCCCGCACCCAGAGGTATACCTCAGATCGAGGTAACATTCGATATCGACGCAAACGGTATCACAAAGGTAAGCGCAAAGGATCTCGGCACGGGCAAGGAGCAGAATATCACCATCACCTCCAGCACAAACCTCAGCGACGAGGAGATCGACAAGGCCGTAAAGGAAGCAGAGCAGTACGCAGAGCAGGATAAGAAGCGTAAGGAAGCGGTAGATGCAAAGAACGATGCGGAAAGCCTTATCTTCCAGACAGAAAAGATGATAAGCGAGCTTGGCGACAAGTTGCCCGCAGACGAAAAGACAAAGATAGAGGGCGAGCTTGATGCACTTAAAAAGGCTAACGAGGGCCTTGTTGCGGAAAGCATGAGCGACAGCGATGTTGCATCGCTTAAGTCGGCTTGCGAGACTCTTAACAAGACTGTTCAGGACTTTACGACAAAAATGTATCAGGCTGCACAGGCGGCAGGCATCGACCCCAGCCAGATGGGCGGCGCAGCAGGCGGCAATGCAGGCGATGACGAGATAATAGGTTAAGTAGGTGAAATAATTGGCTAAACGTGATTATTACGAGGTTCTCGGGGTCAGCAAAGGTGCCGACGAAAGCGAGATAAAAAAAGCATACAGAAAATTAGCCAAAAAATATCATCCCGATGCCAACCCCGGCGACAAGGAGGCAGAGGAAAAATTCAAAGAAGTAGGTGAGGCCTACGAGGTGCTCAGCGATGCGCAAAAGCGTGCGGCCTACGACCAGTACGGACACGCAGCCTTTGAACAGGGCGGCATGGGCGGCGGAGGCGGCTTCGGCGGCTTCAGCGGCGGCGTTGACATGGGCGACATCTTTGAAAGCTTCTTCGGCGGCGGAGGTGGCTTCAGCGATATATTTGGCGGCGGCAGCAGACGGCGCAACGGCCCCGTAAACGGCAGTGATATTCAGGTTAGTCTTACCCTTACCTTTGAGGAAGCGGTTTTCGGTTGCTCAAAGGAGATAGACCTTAATGTTACGGATACCTGTGACCAATGCCGCGGCACGGGCGCAAAGCCGGGCACACAGCCCGAGACCTGTACGCGCTGCCGCGGCACGGGTCAGGAGCGTGTCGTGCGTCAGACGGCCTTTGGTGCTATGCAGAGCGTGACTACCTGTTCGGCCTGCGGCGGCAAGGGCAAAATAATAAAGGAAAAATGTACAAAGTGCGGCGGTCAGGGCCGTGTAAGGGTATCAAAGAAGATAAAGGTGGATGTGCCCAAGGGTATCAACCACGGCCAGTCCATACGCAAGGCGGGACTTGGCGAGGCCGGTATAAACGGCGGCAGTCCGGGCGATCTTTATATCGAGATCCGCGTTATGCCGCATAAGCAGTTTATAAGAAACGGCAACGACATACTGCTTAATGTCAATATCAGCATGGTGCAGGCCGCTCTCGGTGCAAACATAATGATACCCACCCTTGAGGGCGAAGAGGTGTACGGCGTAAAGGCAGGTACACAGCCCGAAAGCAAGGTTATTTTAAGAAATAAGGGTGTATGCAATGTGCGCAACAATAAGGAGCGCGGCAACATGATACTTACCTTCAAGGTAAGCATACCCACAAAGCTTACCGAAAAACAGAAGGAGCTTTTGCGTAATTTTGATAATCCCGATGCCGATACATCCAAGGATGAACATAAGGGCTTTTTCGGTAAAAAGAAAAAATAAACAATAAAAAAAGCGGATATATCTTTTCGACGGCTGAAACGGTCTTTGAAAGATATGTCCGCTTTTTTGTGTGCTGCGGGTCGGCAGGCATTTCATCTGTTTAAAAGCGCCACACCGAGATTAAGGTAGCCCGCAAAGCTTACCCACACGATGTAGGGTATCAGCAGGTATGCGGCCTTTTTTGATATGCGCGAAAACAGTATTATTGTATACAGTATCATCGCCCAAAGCAAAATAAGCCAGAAAAACGAAAAAAGATACCATCCGAATTTAAAAAAGAATATCGACCACAGAAAATTTACGCCAAGCTGCAGGGCGTAGACGGTCAGGGCATTGTCTGTCTGCTTTTCGTCTGCATCGGATACGGCGACCAGATAGGACGCAATACCCATCAGCACAAACAGTATCGTCCATACTGCGGGAAACAGCGCCGCAGGCGGAGACAGCGGCGGTTTTGCAAGCTTTTCAAAATTCTGCATACCGCTGCGCGATATAAATGCCGATACCCCGCCGACCAACAGCGGTACCGCTATATTTGCGGCAAGCTTTTTGGTTTTTAGCATTGTGATACACCTCCTGTTACATTTTACGAAGATTTTGTGTTTTTTATGCTTTGCTGTATGCTTTTTTTGTCGGTGTAAAGCTATTTTATATTGAAAATATACGGGTTTTATGTTAATATTATGTATAAGAAACTGTTGACTTTGCTTTTTTAAGGCTCAAAAAAAATAAAATGAAAGAACAGATAAAATGAGTATACTTACCGTTGAAAATATTTCAAGATCCTTTGGTGAAAAGGTCGTATTAAAGGACATTTCCTTCGGTGTGGAAAGCACCGACAAAATTGGCATAATCGGTGTGAACGGCACGGGTAAATCCACGCTTTTGAAAATAATTGCGGGTGTGGACGAGGCAGACACGGGCGAGATAGTGAAAATGCGCGGCCTGCGTGTGTCATATCTGCCACAGACACCCGAATTTTCGGATAACGAGGCTGTTATCGACTATATGAACCGTATCTGCGACCCGCAGACACCCGAGGAGGACAGCAATGTCAAGTCAATTTTAACAAAAATAGGGCTTACCGACTATTACAAGCCCATTTCGGAGCTTTCGGGCGGCGGTAAAAAGCGTGTTGCCCTTGCGGCGGCGCTCAGCTCGAAGGTGGATCTTCTGATACTTGATGAGCCCACAAACCATATAGACAGCAAAACGGTCGAATGGCTTGAAGGTATGCTTAAAACAAGCACCAAGGCGCTTATTCTTGTTACGCATGACAGATATTTTCTGGACAGGGCGGCCAACAGGATAATAGAGCTTGACAAGGGCAGGATGTATACCTATGACGGAAATTATACGGTCTTTCTTGAAAAAAAGGCAGAGAGAGAGGAACTGGAGGCGGCATCGGAGCGTAAGCGTCAAAGCTTTATCCGTACCGAGCTGGAGTGGATACGCCGCGGCGCACAGGCAAGGACGACCAAGCAAAAGGCAAGGCTTGAACGCTTTGACGAGATAAACTCCATACAGGCCCCGCATGAAGAGAAAAAAATAGACTTTAAGGGTATTTCCTCAAGACTCGGCGGTAAGACCGTTATTGCGGAAAATATCTCCAAAGGCTATGGCGGGGTTGACATAATTCGGGATTTTTCGTATATTATAAATAAGACGGACAGGCTTGGCATAGTCGGGGACAACGGCTGCGGCAAGACCACGCTTATAAATATGCTTTGCGGCAGAATACAGCCCGACAGCGGCACCGTGGAGATCGGTACCACCGTTAAAATAGGCGTGTTTGCGCAGGAAAACAACGACGTTTACCTGCACGAAAACGAAAGACCCATAGACTATATCCGCGATGTTGCGGAGGTAGTGCAAAGCGGCAAGGACAAAATAACGGCCTCCCAGCTTATGGAGCGCTTTATGTTTGACAGGGATATGCAGTATTCCCTTATATCCAAGCTTTCGGGCGGTGAAAAGCGCAGGCTTTACCTTTTAAAGGTGCTTATGGGTGCGCCGAATATACTGTTTCTGGACGAACCGACAAACGATCTGGATATTGCCACCCTTACGGTTTTGGAGGACTATATACAAGGCTTTGGCGGTGCGGTCGTTATAGTTTCGCACGACAGATATTTTCTTGATAAATGTGCGACAAGGATATTCGCCTTTGAAAACGGCGGCATAAAGCAGTACGAGGGCAATTATACCGATTATTACGACAAGATAAAGGACAGCAGGATCGAAAAGCAGTCCGCGGAAAAGACGGCAAAAACATGGGACAAGGGTCAGCGTAAGCTGAAAATGACATATTCCGAGCAAAAGGAATTTGAGACGATAGACGACGATATAGCGGCGCTTGAAGAAAAGATAGCGAAGATAGAGGCCGAAATGGAGGCTTCTGCGGCAAACTACAGTAAATTGCAGGAGCTTGCCGCAGAAAAGGAAGCGGCCGAGAACGAGCTGGAGCAAAAGACGGAGCGCTGGGTGTATCTTAACGAGCTGGATGAAAAAATAAAACAGCAGTAGGGGGTGTGGCTGTGCGCAGCATTTCTACCGATACGGCAGCAATGCCAAGGGATCTTAAACTTGTAAACAGAACAAAAATATTAAGTGCTATCGCACAGACGGAGCAGATAATGCTTAACGAGATATCCGAGGCAACGGGTATCAGCCGTCAGACCATCGTCAAGGCGCTGGATTCCTTTGTGGAGCAGGGAATAGTCATGTCTCTCGGCAAGGGCAATTCCACCAGTCTGGGCGGTAAAAGACCCGAGATATTCTCCTTTAACAAAAATTACAGGTACAATATCTGTGTCAGGCTTGAAAACCATATCTTAAAGGTAGCGCTGACAAACCTTAAAAACGAGATACTGTGCGTAAAAAGCAAGCCCCACGGACAGAACGAGCCGCTTGAAAATATTATTTGGGAATTTAAAAATATTTACGGCGAAATAATGCTCGAAAACAAGCTTACAGACGACAAAATATACATGGTCGGCGTGTGTCTTGGCGGTATAACGGACGAGGAAACGGGCATAATGCGGTATAACTCGCTTTATCCCAACTGGGGACGCGAAATACCCATTGTCGATATGTTCAAGACCATACTCCCGCGCGATATGGATGTTTATGTCTGCAATGAGGCAAAAATGACGGGCTATGCGGAGCTTTACTACAATAAAAGCCTTATGGACAAAAGCTACGTTGCCATATACACCCTTGACGGTATTGCCGCGGGCTATATAGAAAAGGGCAAAATAATGATGGGCAGCCACACGCTTATCGGTGAGATAGGCCACATGACGCTGGATGCAAATGATGTGGAGATATGCCAATGCGGAAGCTGCGGCTGCTTTGAAAGGCTGGTATCTATTGACCGCCTTTACAACAAGGTGGTAAACAGCTATAATTACGAGCAGTCCGTGCTTTACCGCTACGGTACGGGTCTTACCATGGAAAATATTTTTAACGCCGCCGATAACGACGGTGACGAGCTTGCAATGGCGACCGTGCGCTATATCGCAAAATATTTCAGCATGGCGCTTAAAAATATAATCATAAACATCGACCCCGAAATAATAATCATTCAGGGAATATACGCCTCGGCGGGCAAGTATTTCCATAAACAGATACTAAAAAATTTAAGCTCGTTCAAATACCTGCCGCGCGAAAATTCTGTCGAGATAACCTATGATAGCCGCGAAATATGGCACCTTGCGGTAACGGGTATCTCCATGTGCCTTGTGGACAGGTTTATGAATAACGAAACTATATATAAATAACCGGGCAAATAGGGGACTGTCCCCTGTCCTCTTCTCCAATCCATTAGCTATGATTTTGGAAGAACCATTAGCTACTGCTGAGAGACAAGAACCAGGGTGGATTCAGGTCAAGGATTTAAAAACTAAAGAAGGTGTACATATAAATACGATTTTTATGTATTCTTGTAACTCAGCACATCAAAATTATGCGACTAAGAATTTGGCTTTTGAATTTACTAAGTATCAAGATGTAGATTATGTATATGGATGGGATGGCAGCATGAAATGGAGCCGTATAACTGGCAAACCGATATTAAACTCTGGTACTGAATATTTTAAGAGTTGGTGCGAAAACGGAAATAGAAAGGAGTACGGTTTAATAAGATATAAAAAAGAGTCAAATGGAATTACAATTATTCAAGAAAATAGTGGTAATATTCTAAATCGCTACGATTACAATGGAAATCCATTATATTTTGAACAGACGGAGGTTACTGCATGAAAAAAAGAAAATTAAAAATGTATATTTATTCATTGTTTTTAGTATTCCTCTTGTTGTTATTTATTGTTTATCATAGGTGTGAGATTAAAATTGCAAAAGAGTATACATATAATTGTAGAGTTCCCAATGAGACAGTACAGAAATCGGAAATATGGTGGGATATATCATATTCTGCAGACTATTATCCGATTGAATTTAATTCTGCACCGTTTGTATATGAAAGAAATATTCTTAACAAAATAAACTATGATAAATATAATGCTATATTATCATATGGACATAAAATAGCAAAAGTCGAATACATAAAAGATAGCCGATTTTTTAATATATTACCACTCAAATCGGGTGCTGTTAAAGTTTATATGGAGCCTAAATTTGACAAAGAAAAATTATATATTTATCTTATTGCCAAGAACAAAAAAATCAGTAACGATTATAAAATTTCTAACAATTCAAAAACTGTAATTATACAATATGACGGTTCTGCGTATGAGTTGAAGCGAGACAGGGGACGGTTCTCTGTCTCCGCCTGTTTTGGCGGTTTTTGGCGATTTGAGAGCGAGGACAGAGAACCGTCCCCTGTCCTCATATAAATACTGCTGATAGAATGTATGGAAGAGCCACTGGTAAAATTTTCGATATGTGGTTACAATAGCTGTATATGAGGATTAATATGAAAATAAAAAAAATACTGTTTTCAAAAAAATGTTCATTGCTTTAGATGTTGTAGCAATATTTGTTACAGTTGCGTTACGATACTTCTTCCCCAAAATTTTCAGTGGATTTTTTATTATTTTTATACTGATCTATTACATATATCTCGGTATATGTTATTATATTCGAGAAAAATGTTATTTTGATTTTTTGAAAAAATCTTTCCCGATCGAATATGAAATTCAAGTGGAAGATGATGATGTAATATTGAATACAACATTTAGTAATGAAAAAGTTGAGAAAAGGATATATTATGTACTGGATAACAAAGATAAATTTGATGAATTACTTATTAACGAAATGTTGGATTATCTTGAAATCGTAGATATGTGTAGATTGCATTCCAATTTAGGGATTGTCATAGTTTGTTTCATTTGTATATTTTGGTTGCTTTAGGAAATACAGGTCAAAAGCTAAAGCTATACAGGCTGACGATTCTGCACAGGACGGGGGATGGTTCTCTGTCTCGCCCACTGTTTAAGCGAATTTCGCGAGGTATCCTACTTTTTTGAACAGGTATTGGTCCTAAACGGATGCTTACAGTGGACAAAACTTGTATTGCACAAAACTATCCCTGATATCAAAATTCACACGAGGTATGCAGGCATTCCCCCTGCATACCTCTCTAAAATAATTATTCCCTCACATGAAAGGTGGACAAAATAACTATTCAAAACCCACTGATTTACTGCGAAGTTTGTATATATTGCCAACATAGCCCATAAATTCTACTTGCGTGCGGCAACGATCTCCAAAAGGTAGCGTGGTGTAAAGTACTTATCCATAAACTGATAGTAGCCGACCAACGGGAGCACGGCCTTGTACTGTTCAGCCAGCAGGTCATGTTTGATACGTATGTCACCCGGTCCTGCGATGTCCAGAACGTTACGGTCGTCGGCCGAATACGGCTTCCAGTCAACGCTGTCTGTCGATGGGTCGCCGCAGCGTGCGAAATTGGTCCACATCTGCTGAGTGGTCGTGAATATTTCCTCGGAGATATTCGTGCCGTTGAAACTGCTGGTCGTCCCCATGCAGCGCATGTCGAACTCGAACAGAAGCTCTACGGAATGTGCCGCTCCAACTTCCGCGTTGCTGCTCGGGTACGACCAGTAGTAGCAGAACGTCTTGTTGAATGCGCTTTGTGCGTCAAGCTGTTGGAGCATAGGCACCCTGAACATAAGATCATTTATAAACTCCGTCTCGACAAGTCCCGCCTCTTGGAACCTGCAAACCCTATGGAATTCCTCGTAATACTTCTTGTCCTCTTCTTTCAGATAGGGAACTGCGTCACCCACAGCGCGCTGTGCGAATATCTTTTGTTCTTCAAAGCTCAAACTCGGACCCTCGCCCATAAACAATCTTCCCTCATCGGCGGTGCTGCCTGCCATAATGGTTATATGCTTTGCATAGCCTTTCTTGTACAGTTCGATAGGTGCTTCGGGGAGTACCTCTGTTCCGTAGTAAGGACAGGATGTAAACTTGCCGACCGCTTCGACATACGCCTTTTGGAGTTCCTCTTCGCTCAGTGCCATGATATCATCCATTGTCTTGCAGCCTGTGTATTCAAGCAGTGCCTTGGTCTTGCCCTGTGCGGCTTCGCAGTCAACAGGGAAAGCAAGTGTGGTCGAACCGCTTTGAGCGATGACTTTTTGGAAATACCTGTTTGCCTCTTTCATGACCGGCAGAATGGAGACCGAGCCGCCGCCTGCGCTTTGCCCGAATATGGTCACGTTGTCGGGGTCGCCGCCGAAAGCGGCAATGTTCTCATGCACCCACCTGAGCGCCATAGCCTGGTCAAGCAGACCGTTGCAGGGCGCCGTCTTGAAGTTTTCGCCGCCCGGCACAGACGAGAAGTCCATAAAACCGTACATATTCAGGCGGTAGTTGATGTTTACCATGATGATGTCACTCTGCTTCTGAACAAGGTTGGCTCCGCTGTATGAGATCTGCGAACCCGAGCCGACAACATACGCACCGCCGTGAATCCAGACCATTACAGGCTTCTTCTCGGTCTTGTCATCGGTGTTGACCCAGATGTTCAGGTAGAGACAGTCCTCGGAGGTCTGCTTCTGTATGCAATCCGGATAGCCTTCCGAACCGAAAGCACCCTTTCCGTAGTACTTGGCCTCAAAGACCCTGTCACTTGCATCCACATACTCCGTTGCCTTGAAACGGCGCTCGCCCACGGGCGGCTTCGCGTAGGGGATGCCCAGCCACGATGCGACCCCGTTATCCTCGGTTCCGACAAAAGTACCGTTTATACACTTCACTGCATATGTCTTGTCGTAATCTCCCGTGATCTCACTGTTCAGGTACTCGTACGGCTCGTAAATCATCATATCCTTAAATTCTCTTTTCATACATATTCTCCTTTCTGTTATGTAGTCATATCAATTCTTTGCCTGTTTGTCAATGATATTCGTATTCCGCAGAAATAAATTTCTGCTACATAGGCCGAAACGCGCGACTTAGTCGGGATTTGCTAAAGCAAATATACCAAATAGATACATTAACAAAAGCAGCTCAATATCGACCCTTTTACAATTATATTGTATCATACAATTTAATACGTTTCAACAGCATTTGCACTTGTGAGAACAGCATTATAAGTCCTTGCAAGTGTATTTTTTTGTCCGATTTGGATGCAGATATGTCGCAGCCATAGGCTGTGGGAATCTGCCGAGCGGATATTTTTTATTTTTTCGGCAGTCAATTTTCGCGGATAAATATCCTATTTTCCTGCCGTATTGGAAATGCGCGGCGAAGTGTTCTTGCAATACGGGATATATTGCATAGCGATATTTTTCCGAGAAAAGCAATCATTTCTCCGCCCATTTTACATAAGCCCACACAAACAGATTTTGACAGTCTAACGCTGATTTTTATGCGGCAAGCCTTTTGACGTCCGATTTGATAATTTGTGTGGTTTTTGTGAACTTACGGCAAGCTCCCCAAAGTGAAAGCCAAATGCATTCACTTCGGAGCTTGCAGGGAGAAGTATCTCCCTTGACCCACTCCGGCTTGGCGGCTACGCCGCGATATATTTTGCCGATATTCCTCGTATTTCGACCATAAAACTCTATGTGCTGGTAAAATGAAATATAAAATCAACCCGATGTAACGGGAGAAAAGAGGTTAAATATGGCAAAATTATTATACGGCTATGCGAGAGTATCTTCTGCGTGGCAGAACGAGGACCGGCAGATTATTGCACTTACGGAATATGGCGTAAATAAAAACAGATTATTTGTTGATAAGTGCAGCGGAAAGGACTTTGAACGAAAGAATTACAAGCGTATGCTTAAAAAGCTGAAAAAAGGCAACATTCTTGTGGTTAAAAGCATTGACAGGCTTGGACGCAATTACGAGGAGATAATCGAGCAATGGCGGCACATAACAAAGGAGATTGGGGCGGATATAATAATCCTCGATATGCAGATTTTAAACACAACTTTACACAAGGACTTGATAGGAACACTTATTTCGGACATTGTGCTGCAAATATTAAGCTATGTGTCGCAGAACGAGCGAGAAGTTATAAAGCAACGGCAAGCAGAGGGGATAGCGGCGGCAAAAGCTCGCGGAGTGAAATTTGGCAGACCAATTAAATATTATCCCGAAAAGTATACTGATATATTTGTAAAGTACAGAAACCGAGAATTGTCCATAAACGAGGCTATTGGGATGATTGGCTGTAAGGAGCATACTTTTTATAGGATGTATAGTAAGTTGAGAAAAGACGGAAAGCTGCCTTGAAATTGGTTAAAACATACAATTTCTGTGATAATGTATACATTTTCGGAGTTGGTTTTTACTATGGTTTTTGACGATTTTAAAGATTTTGTATTGACATTTCGTTCAAAGTTTTCTATAATATACATATATTAGTTGTTCGGATTTAACAATAAAATATCTCTGCCAAAATGTATGATATATCACAGAAATAAAAGTAGTTTAGACTAATCAAACGGATTGTTACTAAAACATGGAGGTGTAAAATAAATAAAAAAACAATGTATAGGCAAAAAATTGTCCGTAAAGTAATGCAAGTAAGTGCTAATGCTGTGGAATATTACAAATATAAACTATAAACTGCTTGAACTCGCAGATGAATTTTTTATTAGCGATACGGACGGCAAAATAACCGCGCTTGACGCAACGACTGTTCTTAGGAAAGCGAGTGCTCCCGCTTTCGTTTTCCCTGTTTTGGATAAGTAAGGGATATAACCACGGTATCTCCACAACAAATTAAAAAGCAAGGCAGAGAAAACCTTTAGTCTTGCTTTTTTAGACCAATTAATTAAGTCTTCCACCTCTTAGGCGGTGGGGCTTACTCAAAGTTCGGTAGTAGCTTGAATTCCTACCGCACGTGAAATGTGTCAATAAAAATAGCTACGATTTATTAAAGGAAACGGAGGAATTAATTATGAAACAATCAATAACCTACATCTTTCTGTCAACGATAATTTCTGTAATTTTGTGTTTTTCAAATGTTTCATTTGTATATGCCGACTCTGGTACAAATGTATCTGTGGATCATATAAGTAAATTCACACAATTTACATATTTGCCCGATATTACTATCAGTGAAAAAAACGCAGGCAGCTTTAATGCCATAAAAAACAGCGACGGTACATATTCTTCCGCAAAAATCAAATTACAACTCTGTGACGATTTTGTATTCATTTATAGTAGAGATACTTGTTTGAAACCCGGTACAAATATATCCGGTTCATCCAATTATTTTCGAGTAAACAATGGCAACACCATTGAAATAGAATTACCTGTGGACTGGATAAGCACCAAAGACGAAAACGGTAATATAAAAAACGTTGGCACGGTTGACCCTGCCTCTATAGTTATATGCGAACTACGCGTAGACCCGGCTTACTATGGCGCCAAAGGGGATATTCTTCTTACAGTAAGCGGAAAAGAAGCAGGTATCACGACCCAAACCATAAAGGTTGGAGAGGCAACAGACTACGGTCTGACAATGACAGCAAAGGAAACTGCACCAATTGTTACCGCAGGAAGCACCGGTGTAAAAGCTGCAACAGTAACAATAAAAGAAGATGTGAAGGATTCATGGGTAAGTAGCAGAAACCTTGATTTTTCTCTCCCTGCCGGTATAACAATCACATCCTTTTCGATTGATAATATCAGACATGTTTGGAATAATGAAATTAACAGTCATATTGTAAATAACGGAGAAAAACTTGTAATCTACGGTGGATTAAGATCAGACTACGATTATGAGTCTGACGGAATAAGTTTTGATTTGACACTGTATCTTTCTGTTGCGCAGGATTTCAGCGGTGATATAATCCTCACCCCTAACGGTGCGGGATTTAGCAGTGCAAGCATTGGTACAGCAGCCATTGCCACAACAAATCCCAACGGAGCATCAAGCATCATATCACACAACATTCTCGGTGATTTAGACGGCGACGGTATGATTACAGTTCTTGATGCAGTGCAAATCTTAAAAAAGGTAAGTGATGCGGGGTATAAATTTCCTATAGAATAAGTTTGAAACAAATAATCAAAGATAAGTTCAAACTATTGCCAAGAAAGGATGATAACCTATGCAAAAAAAGTTTAAAAGTTTTTTATCAGTGCTTCTTGTAGCCATATTTATATTTAACGGCTTAAATGTAATGGCTTCGGAAATAGTATATACCGATGAATTACCTAAAATAATTCAAGGAAACGGCAATACAGAAATAAGAGTTGGTGATTATGGAGGAACGGTACATATACAAAGTGTATTTGAAATAAACTCTTTTGCAGAAGGAGCGTTAATTACAATTAAAAGCGTTACAACGGGTGGCGAAATAGGCAGTAAAGATACAAATTTAGGACTGCGAATGTTAGATTCAAGCGGAGAATGTGCTTTTGCAACCATCGATAAACGCAATTATCCAATAGGTCCGACAGTCGGCACATTGAATATTGGCGAAAATGTTGTTGATTTTACGGTAGATACCCTTACGGGAATTTCTTATTGCAGCTTAAATAATGGTAAAATGTTTGTTAATAATCTAATGACGGATTTTGTTGGATATGATATATACGGAATTAAATATAATGATTACTACACCGATAAAGGAATAACAATTACAGTAAAGTCCGTTGTTTTTGATACAAATCCAATACCAAAATATATCTTAAACAATATTGGTAAAACGCGCAGATTTAGTTACTTATCGGGAGAAGAAGATTATACCGCCGAATATTATTATAATGATGATTTCTTTTCGCGTGATAATACCATATATGACCAAGAAACAGCGGCAATGTCTATCTGTCTTGCTATGTCGGCATTTGCGAGTTCTGTAGAGGAAAATGGCAGTAAATATATTCATCAATACAGAAATGTTGAAAAATTGCTTGATAATATAGACTTTGATAATTTTTCCGTTAATGATGATTACACTAAAAAGCCTACAACAACATCAATAGGTGTTGCGGCAGCACAAAAGAAAATAGATGATTATACACTTATTGCTGTTGCGATAAGAGGTGCGGGTTATGAGAGTGAATGGGCGAGCAATTTTACGCTCGGAAGCAGCGGTGATCACTACGGTTTCAAAAGTGCTTCGGATAAAACCCTTAAGTTTATAAAGGACTATATTGCAGGAAATATAAAGACTGCAAGTGGAGACGATGGTAAAGCAATAACCGGAAAAATAAAAATATGGATAACAGGGTACAGTCGCGCTGCGGCAACAGCCAATCTTGCCGCAGGGAGTCTTGACGATTACATTGAGAGCGGAAAAAGCTTAGGCAACAATGTAATCTTTACTAAGGACGATTTGTATGCTTACTGCTTTGAAACACCACGCGGTGCGCTTAATATCAAATACGAGGATAATTTAACAAAATATAATAATATCTTTAATATAATAAATTACAATGATCTTGTGCCGCGGGTTGCAATGGAAAATCTCGGCTTTTGCAGGTATGGACGTGATAAATTTTTTAGCTGTGGTCTTACTGATAGCGAATATAATATTGCAAAGGAAAAAATGCTTGATATATATAATAATCTTGAAAGCAGAAAAGCCGAGGCAACACCTGAATATGATATAGACGATTTTATAATGATAAAGCCGCAATTTTTTCCAAATTATTTAAAAAAAGGATGGCTTTCTTTTGGAACAATTAAATATAATGCTACATATCAAAAAAGACAGCAGGCTTTCTTTTTAGATGAATTTGTTAATGAATTGACAGATGATGTAATAAAAACAAGACAGAATTTTGTGGATGAATTGGGGAATCCGCTAATATTATATTATATCCATAAGTATTCTCCGGAATTAGATGTTGATGAAACTGAATTTAGTGAAAAATTAATGAATAATCTTGCAAAAGTCGATACATTAACAACTGAAAGAATAAAGGGCGAAACAACTATTTATGATGCGGTGACTCGAACTTGCAATGAATGTGGCGTATTTAATCCTGATGAGCAAACGCTAAATCAGATGATTGATGCTTTGGGTTTAGTTATTAAAGAGGTTGCTGTAAAACATCCTTATAGTACAGCAACTTTTATTCTAAATCTAAATAGAATTTTTGAACAGGCTCATTCTCCGGATTTATGCTACGCTTGGGTTATGTCTGATACAGGGTTTACAACCGGCAGATACAGAGTGGGTGAAATAGGAGGTATTGTACGCGATGCTTCAAATGTGATCGCATTTGAAGCAGACAATGAGTCTTCTGAAATACCCATTACTGAGAATATATTACCCTTAAAAGTTGAAATACATGACTCAAAAGGAAATCTTGTTGCAAGAATAAATGAATCTTATGTAGAAGAAATTGCGGATAGTACAATAGAAGCAGGTATAAACACTGCCGGCAATGTTTATTTTATTCTTCCTTCAAATGATGAATATACAGTTAATATAACATCATCGAAAAAATGTGATATTAACTATTTAGTTAAGGAATATGACCTTTCTGAACAGGATGTTGACAGAGTGGAAACATATCTTGATGTGACCATCGAAGAAGGCGAGGAACTTAATGCACAGGTACCCGAACTATCACAGGAAGATGCGGCATTAGACTGTACCCCATCCGATGCGGTCTATACACTCGAAAAAGGTGATAAAATCATTGATTCGGATATTTCTGTCAAAGAAGACGATATAGAAAAAGCATTCAACACAGTTACCGCAATTTCAAATAATGAGGTATGGGGCATTGTTTCGGGCGAAGGCAAAAAACTTATAGGAGAAAACGTCCGCCTTGAAGCAATAGCTATGGATAACTGTAAATTCGTTGGTTGGTATCAAAATGATGAATTATTCTCAGAAGAAAAAGTGCTTGCTTTTAATGCTGTGGATAATATAACATTGACTGCGGTATTTGAACCTTGTGAAGAAATTTTTGTCTATGGTGATGCCGATGCTGAC
This sequence comes from Bacillota bacterium, assembly GCA_017543265.1. Taxonomy (GTDB): domain Bacteria; phylum Bacillota; class Clostridia; order Lachnospirales; family CAG-274; genus RGIG4310. Next base: position 64,801 of record JAFYGI010000059.1, read on the forward strand.
AATGTTATCACAGCAAGTGATGCTGCATTCATTCTTCAAAAAACATTGGTAAGTACTTTTGAACTGCCGATAGAAAAGAAAACCGACGATTGGCTCAAATATGCCGATGTTGATGACGACACGTATATTACGGCAAGCGACGCGGCATTTATCCTTCAAAAAACTTTGGTAAGCAATTTTGAATTGCCTGCCGAAAAGAGATACCAATAGGAATTATATTAACGAGGTTGTATAATGCCATAAAAAGGGGAGAACAACTATGAAGTTTAAACACAAAATTATTTTTTTACTGATGTTGTCAATTATATGTATTATCGGAACATTAGCCACTGTATTTGCCGAGCCAAAATCATCCGACAATACAATTACACGGATTGATATCGTAAACATTGATGAAATGACCCGAAATGTCAATTTAAAAATAGTGCCGCACAATGAAGTCTTATCAGGCAGTTCTATTATACTTGAAGTAAACAACGGCGAATTTCGTGACGGTTCATATTATTCCTGTTACTACGATTACAACGGAAAATTGACATATTCGGAGGTAATAGCCCAAATAAATGCTTACTGCGACGGTTCGGTTAATAGCGAAACGTATAACGAAGCTGTTGAATATGTGCTTAGCCAAGCAATGTATGCTGATGAACTCCCATTTAAGATGCGGTATATCAACAGCCACACCTTGCAAATTGACCTTGCTCCTATAACACAAAATGCTGTTGATAATAATATTGTGTCCAATGATAAACCGTATTATTTAATCCCTATTGGAGCAGTTGCTACGGGAGATACCGGAGAGGATTATGTAACCATTGATATAGACGGAAACGGCTCATCAATATCCGACAGTTCAAAATTGAAAATTGCAAACTGCGGTACAATAAAACCGTATACAACAGCAGAAGTTAACAGCATTGCCAAAGGAATTAGCGAAATAAACATTGATACTATAGAAGTTAAGGAAGGCGTAAAGGGTACATTTGAAAGCGGTACGGTAATTGTACGATTAGGTGATGGATTTGAAATTAATACAGAAAAATCGAACATCACCATATCTGCAGGGTTAAATCTTACAGATTTAGAATTCACTCCCGAAATCGATACCAATAAAAAATGGTTTCGATTTAATTTACCCGCTGCTTGGTCATATACCCATTTGCGTTCGTCATTCGTTATAAATGGTATAGTTGTTGACGCAATAGACAAGGATAATGATTGGGGCGATATAAATATTTTTATTAAAGGTGATCAAGCGGGCATAAGCCGTCAAGTGGTTAAGATTGCAGAAAGAATAAATCCCAATGCTGTAACCTCATCAGAAACAACGACCGAAGCAACGACAGAAACCACTACAGAAATAACTACCAAGCAAACATCGGGGAGTATTGCAAAAGTTTATAAGATAAACAAAGATGATTATTCTGTAAACATCGACACTATATGTGTCAAAGAAGCTGCCGCAAATACCTTCAAAAACAAAACGGTTACACTGCGATTAAATGAGGGCTTTGAGTTTTCAAACAATTATGCAGACATTTCTCCGGGACAAAATATTTTAGACAGCGAAAAAATACGGGTAAATAATATAAAAAATAACTATTTTACTTTTGATATCCCCACATCGTGGACAGGCGGCGACAAATGCTGTTCGTTTAATATTGACTGTCTGAGTGTAGAACCCAAAGACCCCGACAGTAATTGGGGCGATATAAATATAACAATAAGCGGTGAAACTGCGGGTATAACCGAACAAACAATAAAAGTCGGCGAAAGAATAAAAAAAGGAACTGTAACAACGATAGAAGATACATATACCTTTTTGGATGAGTACGAATACGAAATGTATATTCCTAAAATATGTATCAAGGAGGTTCTTTACGATTCTTTGAAACAAGGTAAAATAAAAGCAGAACTTAACGATGGATTTGTTATTAGCGACTATTCAGAATGTTATTATAGCACTATACTTGGAGATTACGCTTTTGATTCCGGTCAAATAACCATCGACTTAGATAAGAAAGGGTTTTCTTTTAAAGTTCCGGATTTTTCTCAAAGCAGGAAGTATCCCGATATTGTTAAAATTTATATTCACGGACTTGTATTGATCCCAGAAAATAGGGAAACCAATTACGGCGATATCTTGCTGACTGTAAGTGGGGACTCTGCCGGAGTAACCAACGAAACAGTCAAGATAGGAACTCGTATAAAGAAAAACCAATTAGTTTCAAAAAAAGGCGATATTAATGCCGACGGTTTAGTAAATAACGAGGACGCTTCATTTTTACTTAAATATTTATGCGGCACACAGGAATTGTCCGATAAGCAAATGGAACTTGCCAAAGTAACAAATGACGATGCGCTTAATATGCTTGATGTTATTAAAATACTGCAAATCGCAGAAAATAATAACGCATAAGGCAGTAATTAAAATCAAATATAATACTAAAAGTTGCAGATTGAGACTGTTAAATTAAACCAACGACAGGCGGTGCTTTCAAAAGTGCCGTTTGTTTTTTTTATTGTAAAAATTATAATTCCCAATAGAGTAAGAGAATTATATAAAACATTATATGGAATACTCCGACAAAAGGTGACCCCACTACACTTTATGCGTTAACGGTTTTGTGAAATTTATGCGACATTACACAGAATGTATCCTTGAATAATATAATGCAACACAATATGCAATCATCTGAATTTTTCCAAAGGAAAACATCGGGGTCTGGGGTATGCTACCAGTAAACTGTGAGGGGCTTGCCTGTATGGGGGTGTATTGGGAATTTGTGATTTTCACAATACCATTTTCCCCAAACGGCTCGCCACTTGCTATGTTTACAACTCCAAAATAGACCCTTAAAAACAGAGTAAAAAATTTCATTTCTGTCATAACAGTTAAAAAAATAATTCTATTGCATTTTATTTAAATATATAAACTCGAATAAACATTTTATCAAAAAAAATATAAATCAACTGCTCCCAGCCGATTGACATAGCCACCACAGGCTATGTCGGTCAGCGCACAAGGGAGCATTTTTTATATCCGAACACATTCCATAAATAAAAACAGAAAAATCTACTCCGCAAATTGCACTTATTTTAGCATTTAATGGAGGGGAAAAAATATGCATATAGGTTCCATCGCTTAATTCTGCGAATGATTGTAAACATTTTATTAATTTTTCGATTTTTTATTAAAATGACAGTCCGCAAAATGCCCTTTTTTTGCTATTAAGTGAGGGGATATTTTTTTCTTTTATAAATTACAAGTTTAATGCTCCGCAAGATAGTCCATTTTGTCTATATTATGGGGAGGTTTCACATATGCCTAAATATTTTTTTGGAAAAATCACGCAATTTCTATGCAAAACCAAAACAATGACTTTTAAGGGGACGAGGCATACAATAAACTTGTAAAAATTATTTCGTGAAATATCGGCAAGGGGGATATGGTATTCGCTGATGAATACTTTTGTGCCGCATTATTTCCGAGATATACGAAAACAAAACAAACAAAAAATAATGGGAGGGATTTAATGACCAAAA
>JAFYGI010000060.1 GCA_017543265.1 Bacillota bacterium
AAAAGCAAAATACGAGCACGAGGCACAAATAAAACGCGAACAAGCCGAGCAGGAACGCCTTGCTGCCGAGCAGAAAAAGCTTGCAAAGGAGCAGGTCAAAAACAGCCCGGAGCGCAAAGCAACAATTGGTATGATACTTGGTATTTGCTGTATCGTATTTGCTTTTACCGGTTTTGTTCCCGTGTTGTTGTTTATCCCCGGTTTAGTGTATTCAATTAAGGGCTTAAAAGGTCAAAAAAAGGGGCAGGCCATTACCGGTATTGTTTGTAACGGTTTAATACTGTTAATTGTCATCTTCAGTTTAATAGCGGGGTGGATTATGCCGCCAAGCCAATCATCTACCTCGGAAGATTCGACGGATGTTTCCGAGCAGATACAGGAATCCTCCGCGGATGAGGGCGTTAATACACAAACGCAGCCAAACGAGCGTGCATCCATAGAAAACGATACAGAAGAAACAGTAAACGAAGAATTGCCAACAGATGATATTGTTGATGATACCGCCGTAACCGAGCAGCAGTATGAATATACGGAGGAAATTGCTCAGGCAGAAAATGTGCCGGGCATTACAGGCCCCCTTTTCAGTGACGAAACCGATGGTGGCACAAGTTCGGAAGAAAAAGAAGCAGATACACAGGATAAGCCTTATATTTTTAAGTATGCCAAGAATGTTGGGGAAATAACAAAATCCGTTTCACAGTACGAATATAATAAAAATCCCTACTATAAGGAAGGCCTTCAAAAATATGTTGATTTTTACAACAGCGCATTGGCCGCCAAAGGCAGCAAGCAAAAGCTGGAAGTGATGGATACGGAAAAGGGTCTTGCGGATGCCGGCATTTCATGGGGGTTCAGGAAAAAACTGATGGCTCTCGAGGGCACCGACATAAGCAAATCCAAGGATTTTAAGCGTGTTGCACAAGTCAAAGACAGTGGTTTCTTAGCAAGTTTTAAGGATGATTGGGATATTACCCGTTATGTGGTATCCGGAAGCAATTCCGACAAGAACGGATATTTCTATTACGGAAAGCTGAAAAAGGATAGACCTAACGGAGAGGGAGCCATATTCCTGAAGACGGATTACGGTGCCATACTTCAATATGCGGGAAAATTTTCCGACGGACAGTATTCGGGTAACGGCGTGAAAATGTCCGAAGCTTCTGTTTTGCAAATGGTTGCTACAGGCCAGCTTGCGGAACCTATTGCCAACATTCCCGCAATAAAGGCTAAATTCAAAAAGAATTTGCCTAACGGTAAAATGATCTCTTACAGTGAGGATGTTGCCTCGCTGTACTATTTGACGCGCTATCCTTTTGCGACCGCTTATACGCAGTATTCGTACAGAAATGAGAGCGGGAAAGTATTGGATGCGTTTTATGAAAACTGCCCGTTTTACGAGTATTTCCTTTATGATTTTTCAAACATGATGAATAACAAAAGTGATCAATGTCATATCGTAAAAATAGATTATCCGTACATCAAGCCCAACATCATTTACGAGGGTAACGCCAAAGACGGAAAATTTGATGGAAAAGGCAAAAAATACACAGAGCTGGGGGTTCTTCTTTTTGACGGAAAATTCAAAAACGATGAATTTTATAACGGCAAATTGTATTATGCAAATTCAACTCAATTAAGATATAAAGGCGGTATGAACGGATATGCCCTTAACGGAAGCGGCACTTTGTATAACATTGACGGCAGTAAGAAAGACGCGGGCAAATTTAAAAATCAAAGCATAAGCATGGAGTCGGACAAGCCGTTCAGCGATTACTTTGATAATGCTGTAAATAATGTTGGCTTTGAAAATCTTTTCAGTACCCCGGCGAATGCAGATAGTATATTTGCCGCCGCAAATTAGTTATTGGTCGTTCAAATCATAATTTTTGTATTACAAAGCAGGTATTTTCGGAAACAAAAAAACAGGCGGGAGTGTTTTACTTCCGCCTGTAATTTATTTGGCTGATATTTTTTTGTGTCGGACAATTAGAAATTGACAACGGTATGTCACTTACTGTATAATTACAGTATAGATCGTTTTCCGCTTTAAAGCACATTAGGAGGAAACATTATGTCATACGATAATCTTGAAAATATTTTATCTCTGCTTTGCACGATAGCGGGACTTTTATATTGTGTCTTTAAATACATAGATACCCCGAGACGAGGCTACAGGTGTCTTATCGTCTTTTTCCTTGCGGACTTTTTAAGCGAGTATTACTGGACTATATACGAGCTTATAATGCACTCGCATCCCAATGTGTCCGAATTTGTGGCATATCTGGGCTGGAATATCGGCTATTTGTTCCTTTTGATCGCTGTGTATCTGATGAAGCGCAAGGAGACAAGGCGCTTTTTCCATCCGATTATCCTTCTGCCCGTGTTGATAAATGTTCCGCAGTATTTTCTTTACATCAAATACGGCGGTGTGCTTAACAATTTATGGGAGGTCAGCGTTACCACAGCAACATCTGTCTTATGTATGCAGGAGATAATGTTCTATTATAAAAGCAAGCGCAAGCCTAAGGTGTTCCCGTGGTTTTTTGCGATACTTCTGGCGTACATGGCGGCCAATTACGGTATGTGGACGGCATCGTGCTTTGATTGGAAAAGCGAGCTTTTAAATCCGTATTTTTACTGTTCGATTGCGGGCTCGGTGATAAAGATATTGCTTGTATTCGGCGCAGGAAAGCATTATGCGGCCAGGGCGCGTAGAAAGGAAACAAAAAGTGCGTCTGTATTAAGGTTTCAGGTGCTGCTGCAAGCTATAGTGTCGATCGTTATTATCGGTATCTGTGCCATGGGCTTTTTTACCGCATTTATGATAAAAAACACCATGACGGGGGATAACAGCATTTTCCGCAGCGAGGATCAGCTTGTTATCTACCTGTTTACGATATCGGCCATCCTGATATTGCTTATACTTTCCCTTATCTATGTGCTGACTACACGTTATCACCGCATAATGGAAAGCGGAAAAAAGATGAGTGAGGGCAAGCGCAGCCGTCTCAATTTTATCTTTACTATCGTTGTTACACTTGCGCTGATGATATTTACCGTGGTATACAACAACGTGATGCTTTATAACGCCTCCGTTATCAGCGTGTACGAGGACGGAAAGGAAGAAATAAAGACCGCAGCCACGGAGATTGAAAATTATCTTGCCGTTGCTTCCACAACGCTGCGCGTAGAGGCGGACAGCGTTGACCTTTTGGCGAAGAGCGGGGCATCCACGCAGGAGCTGACGCAGTTTATAATGGATCAGACCACGCTGCAGGCGGAGCAGTTTGACGAGAACTTCACGGGTATATATGCCTATATCAACGGTCAATATCTGGACGGCCTTTCATGGGAGCCGCCCGAGGGCTATGAGCCGACGGAAAGAGACTGGTACAAAACTGCGGTGGAGGCAAACGGGGAAATAGTTATCGTTTCGCCCTACGTTGATGCGCAGACGGGCTCCGTCGTTATAACCATAGGCAAAATGATCTCGGACACCGAGGGCGAGCCGCTGCACAATGTAGTCTGTCTGGATGTTATCGTAAACCATATCAAGGATGTTACACAGACAATGGAGATAGCGGGGAAAGGCTACGGAATGTTGGTCAATTCGGACGGCTTTATCGTTGCGCACAGGGATGAAGAAAACAACGGCCTGAACTTTGGGGATGTTTACGACAAGGCGCTTCTCGGCCGCATAGTCAACGCAGATACCAACAGAATAAAAACAACGATAAACGACGAGGACTGTACGCTGTTTGTATCGCCCGTTATGGAGCAATGGTATGCGGTGCTGGTCGTTGAAAACACAAAGCTGTATGAGGACACCTATTTGCAGCTTGTTGTTAATATAATGGTATCGCTTATAACCTTCTGTCTTATAACCTTCTTTTATTATATCGGCTATAAAAACGAGCAGTTTTACGGCAACAGGGTGGAGGAGCTTAACCTCCAGGTCGTTGGTGCGCTTGCGGCCGCAATAGATGCAAAGGACAACTATACAAACGGCCATTCATCAAGGGTTGCGGAGTATGCAAAGATGATAGCGGCACGCTCCGGCTACTCCAAGGCGGAGCAGGACGAGATATACATGATGGGTCTTTTGCACGATGTCGGTAAGATAGGCGTGCCCGATGAGGTCATCAACAAGCCGTCCAAGCTTACCGAGGACGAGTATGAGCTGATAAAAAAGCACCCCGCAATAGGATGCAGCATACTTGGCAGTATCAAGGGCAGACCCAAGCTTGCAGCGGCTGCAAGGTGGCATCACGAACGTTACGGCGGCGGGGGCTATCCCGACGGCATAGCGGGTGAGCAGATACCCGAGGAGGCAAGGATAGTTGCCGTGGCGGATGCTTACGATGCTATGACCAGCAGGCGCAGCTACCGTGATGTAATGCCACAGGATAAGGTGCTGGAAGAAATAAGAAACGGAAGCGGTACACAGTTTGACCCGAAGTTTGCACAGATAATGATAAAAATGATAGAGGAAGATCCCAGCTATTCCATGCGGGAAAAATACTGATAAAAAAGCCCCAAAACGCTATGTTTTGGGGCTTTTATTGCGGCTGTGTCTGCTCGAGATCCTTTGGGTGCTCGCCTCTGTACCTGAAAAATACTATATCGGCCAGAAGTGCTGCACCGAATACGGCAAGCAATACCTTTGTGTTTTCGTCCATTATCGTCATGCTTCCGTGAAGATACTGGGTCTTTGCAAATATATATGCGGAAAATGCCGCACATACTATTTCCGCGGCCGTGCCTGCGGCTATCTTTATCTCAAAGTGTCTCAGATCCCTTGCTACCTTGGGTGAGGTGTCCTTAAGCTGCCTTGACATACTTGCCGCATAGACAAACTGATAGTATTTCCTTGCGGTAAATACAAAGGGCATAAATGTCAAAAACGTAAACACAACGCACAAAAGGTCGAGCAAAGACCAGCTTTTGGCGGTGGTATAGTGTCCCTTTGCTATCCTTTTCGGTGCTGGGGGCTCTTCCTGCAGGATCGTGGCCTGTGTTATGGGTGTGAGCGAGGCAAAAACCACCGATCTGCCGTTTGTCAGGGAGTCCGTACAGGTCGAAAAGGCTATTATCTTGTCAAGGGACGTATCGTTTTTGAATATCATACTGTTTTTTGCGATGTATTCCAGCATTTCGCTGTGCCCCTGTGCGGAAGGTATATCCTTGAAATAGATAAATTCGTCGTAAGCATCGGTCCGCATTACAGCAAATATCTTAATGCCGTAATTATGCTCGGGGCTCATCAGTATTCCGTCCCTGTGTGCATTGAAAAAGGCTTCATCCGTGTATTTTTCTATATCGCCGAACATTGCGCCGTTATCCATGTGATGACCGTAGATAAGGTTGTAGCTGTCCGAAAAGTCGGCGCTGTTTTGCGTCCGCAGATACAGCGAGCCCGTAAGCGAGCTTTTGCCGTAAATATCCTTGTTGATATATTCAAGGTCGTTGTCGCCGTGGAGCACGGGATAATCTATATTTGTGTCGTTTATGGTAAGCCAGGCGACCGTGTCGGGGTTAAGCGCCAAAATATCCGTAAAGCCAAGCTTTGTTTCTTTCAGCGAGGGCTTGTACTGCTGCAGGTCCACGGAGGAAAAGGCCATTTTCCCTTTGCAGAAATTATCATACAGTACATAACCGCTGAATAACAGCATGACCACAGCGATAAATGTGATGATAAGGCCGAGCAATTTGTCGCACACGTCGAAAAAACCGCGTATTATTTTCATAGATTTGTTCGCCTCATTATAGTTATGACCGTGCCAAGGATCTCACTTTTTTTGACGGGGCCGTAATAACGGCTGTCCTCGCCGTTTCTCCTTTGGTCTACAAGCACAAAGCAGGTATCGGGCTCAAGCGTGATGGGGTAGTCCACAAAGCCCTCGAACCGCGGGGTCTCGTAAAAAATGTTGTTTTCGTACACGCTGTGTCCGTTTATGACAAGACGGTTATTGTCGGTGATGTCCACAGTGTCCCCACCGACAGCCACAACGCGGCCCACATATACCGTGTTGTTCTTTTTAAGCACGGCAATATCCTGTGCCTTCATGTCCGTGTCAAGTCTGTAGTAGAGCAGCAGATCGCCCGAATCTATACGGGGATACATATCGTTGTTGGGCGCGTGCAAAAGCCCGAATACCCAACCGTACATAAGCCACAGCGCCGTTATAAGGACAAAGGCGTGTATAAGAAATTTCTGGGGCTGATCCATAGGCCCTTTTTCCTTTTTTTTCATCGGGAGCTCTCCTTGCCTGTAAAACATAACGGGTGAACATCAAGCCCACCCGTTACACTTTTGATTATCGGCCGCCTGTGAAGAATTGTCGGCGTTCAGCCGAAAACACAATTTTCAAAGGTGCCTTTTTATATTTTTCTTGTGTCCTTGTTTTTATCCTTTGTTTTGCCTGCAAGCATAAACAGCAGACCCGCAAAGGCTGCAAGGATGATAAACGGTATAAATCTCAGGATTATGCCCGTGGGAGAAACCGCATCCAGCTTGTTTGTAAACTTACAAAATCTGCGGCTTTCATCGGCTACGGTACCGGTCACGCTTGACGAGTTGTTTGCCGTTTCGTAATTACATACATGAACGGGGGTAGCGGAAAGCGATACGGTGCCGCCCGATGCCACGCCCGTAAAGTCAAAGAATGTTTCATCCGGTTCGTTTTCGGTGGTGTTGTCCTTGATGTAATTCGCTTTTACCATATATGTTTCCAGCGTATTGTTATGCTCGGTGTAATTGAACGTTGCGTGAGGGTTAAGACCTCTTATTACCAATGCATCGTTATGCTTTAACGAGACCTGCGTAAGACCCGTGTCGCCCGCTGCCACATACTGCCAGCGGCTGTCGTTGTCCGCAAGCCTGGGGCCTCTTTCGGAATTGTCGTCTATCGGATATACAGCATAATAATAGGGCTTGCCGTTGTTATTAAGCGATATGTCAAAGGTAAAGGAGTGGGTCTTGTCACCCATGGCACCCGTTACGACCTTTTTAAGCATGGTAGCGTAGTTGCGGTAGGAATCGTATCCGTTTCCGTCTCCCTCGATATATCCGGAACTCTTGCCTGTTTCACTATAGCTTGCGGCATTTGAGTTGTGCAGGACATAGCCGCTTACCTCGTAGCCGCTGTCGTCCGACTTGGCGTTGACATATACATCAAGATATCTTGTTGTAAGATAATCGGCTCCGTTTGCGCCGTGTCTTGATATACCCGCGGTGTAAAGATCCGAGGTAGTGGTAGCATCCGTAAGCTTATAGCGGTATACGCCGGGTCTTGAAAATTTGGTGGGATCGATGGTCACGGTTATGTATCTGACTGTCTCGCCGGGCGAGCGAACTTCGCTTTCCGAAGAACTAAATATAGGCTGACCCGTTACGCTTGCGCTGTTTGCGGGGCCTGCCGCAACCGCAATGGCACCCACCGTCGATCCGTCCGCAGGTGTTACGGGTTCAATGGTAAAGTTGTATTCTATATCGGGTGGATAGAGGGTAAGGGATACACCCGCAGCGTAGATAAGCGTTACGCCCTTGGGGATATTGACCACATTGCCGCCGTCGGCCTTGCCCGTTTCGGACAGGGTGTTAGTCGGCGGGTCTGCAAATGCCGATAACGGGAATGCCGAAATAAGCATCACAACGGCAACCGCCGCCATAAGTATTTTTGCAAGTTTAGATAATGTCGTTTTCATAGAAAGCCCTCCTTTTTATCTGATATTATCCGTTGGTTGGTTAAAAGATGCGATCGGATACCGTTCCCTCCAAACGATACCGACCATAAAAGTACAGCTTAACACGTTACAATATTCTACTGTAATTCTATCACACCGATAGGTGTAAGTCAACAGTTTTAATAATCAAAACGTATATTTTTACCGATTTTTGTACAAATCACACAAAAAAAGGTATTAAACATTTAACAAAATGCCTTGGTTTTTTTGTGTGCGTAATATTGAAAAAACATCCGTATTTTGATATAATCAATGTAAGGGTATGGGCATGACCCATTAAGGCAGCCGCCGCCTTTTTCGGCGGAGGGACTGCCGGGGATAATGAACTATGACCGCCGTAACGCAAGGGGGGGGGTGGATCGTATGAAACTCAACTTAAAAAGGCGTATTGTAAGTGCAGCGGCAGCTGTGTCGATAATGGTATCGGCTGTGCTTTCGCCCGTGAATGTGTATTCGCAGGACGAGTGCGATCTGCCGCAGACCGCCGAGATCGTACAGGATGCGGAGTCTGCCGATGATACGCAGTTAATTGAAGAATACCCCGATACACCCGAGGATAACGATATCCCGGAAGACGGGGAGAGTGCGCCCGTTTTGCGTGAGACCGATATAGAGGCAGAGATAACGACGACCGCCGTTTGCAGCGAGTCGGACGGCGATGAGGACAGCGCCCGCGCGGACGGCGTGAGTGACAGCGTAATTACAGGCGGGGGCAGTCTTACGGCCTTTGTTGAAAACGAATATAAAATAACACTTGCCTATGACAGCGATGCGGGCATACCCGAGGGTGCGCAGCTTCGTGTTGCGGCCGTACAGCGGGACGACTATGTGTCCGCTGCCGCAGATGCACTTGATCTGGCGGAGGACGACTATGTTTTATACACCAGATTTTTTGATATAACGATACTTATGGACGGCACGGAGATAGAGCCGCTTTCGCCCGTTACCGTAACGGCGGAGCTTCTCGATATGGACGGCGGGGCGGAGGCTCTGCAGGTGGTGCATATCGACGGGGACGGCGCTGTGCCCGTTGAAAGCAGCGTGACGGACGAGGCCGAGGTCGTGTTTGAGGCCGAGTCGTTTTCGGTATACGGCTTCAGCAGCGTTTTGCATACGGTTTATACGGAACAGTCCGATATTGCGGACATCACGCTTTACAGCACCGGCGACAGCGTGGACTTTGCGGAGGAATCGATTTTTGTTGAGCCTCCCGAGGAGGGCATAGAGCCGTCAAAGTCTTTTGTGCTTGCGAACACAGATGCGGCGGAGGACACAAGGCTTTGGGTCAAGGCCGAACAGGGCAGCGGAGAGCTTCCGAAGGGTCAAAGCTGTGCGCTTTACAGCGTGCTTGACGGTAATGCGGGCAATGTAATAATTGAAAATATCGCCGAAAGCGACGGGCTTGTTGCTGTGGACAGCGGCTCGGACGGCGTTGTGCTTATGATAGATACGGGTTATCGCCGCCTTAATTTCGAGCTGGAGCCAAAGACGGGCACAGCCGTTACTCTGGACGGACTTATGCCCCGTAATGCACAGGCAAAGGCGGTGGATGCCGCCGACAAATACGGCGAGTATACCATAGCGGCCTGCGATATCACCATTTTGGACGGCAAAAACGAGTATCAGCCCTGTGAGGAACATCCCGTATCGGTGACCATAACCGATCCTGCCATAACCCCGAATGAGGGTCTTGGCCTGTGGCATATAAAGGACAACGGCGAAAGAGAGCAGATAACGGATTTTACGGCCGAAAACGGCAAAATAAGCTTTACCGCCAAGGGATTCAGCGTATATGAGATAGTGCAGGGCCCCGAACCGTATGAGCCCGATACCCTTTTGCGTGCGGCCACCCTTGATGAGATCAAGCCCGAAAACGGCAAGGATAAGGGCTTTTATCTGTCCGTAGGCAAAGGGACCAATGGCGGTGCATGTTACTTCAGAAATGTTTTGAACACCAAGGCAAGCAACGGTGCGGTCTTTTACATAACCGATAGTCTGGATATACAGGCAGGTGCCGTATGGTATTTTGAACAGGTATCGGCAGATGACAATACCTACCGTGTTTACACCTATCCGGCGCTTACGCCCGAAACCAAGAATTATATTTTAAGAAAAACAGACGGTACCGGCAACGCGGTAGACCTGACGACAGACCCTACCTTGGCTGTTGTATTTGAAATGCAGGGCTCCGGCGGCTTGTTCTATATGAAGGACAGCACAGGCGACAAGTATTTGCAGTATTCAAACAGCGGAGGGGGCATAAGGTTTTACGACGGCACGGGCGATGACAAAAACAGTAAGATAGCGCTGACCTATGCCTCGGTTATGAATGTGCCGGACGATTATTACGGCTTTGACGGCAAGACCTGCGCCCTGATACACGCAAGCACTTCAAACGGCATTACCACGGGCTACGGTCCGACGACAACGGCGGCAGCGGATGCGACCCGCCTGCGTGCCGAGGATGTGGTAGTAAAGATAAACGGCTACGACCATACGAGCGAATTGTATGTTACGCTGTCGGGCGGGGACCTGGCAATGTTTACTTTCCACACGGTGGGCGGGGACAGGTACCTTTTGTCAACAACTATAGGTGAAGATACAAAATATCTTAAGATAGAGGAGTCGGCGCTTTCGTTTGTTGACGAGGACGAGGCCTCCGAAATAACGGTCGTTCCGGGCAAGGGCGATTACAGCGGCAGGATAAGGCTTGTTTACAAGGGCATAAATCTGGCCTATACAAACAAAACATTTTATGCAAGCGCCAACGGCGGCGCATGGCTCTGGCCTGCACTGCCGTCGAGCTATCAGGACGACGATTTTGTTATCTATTCCGCAAAGAAGGCAAGCGTATCCAATAAAAACATTACCACGGGCAGCGAGATAATCGTCTATACCCGTATCTGGAACGATGCCGAGTCAAGATATGATTTTTATGCCGTAAATCATGACGGTACCCTTGTACCCTGCTATGAGCGCGGTAATTCCATAATGTGGATAGGCAGCAAAATAAATACGCTTTTGTGGGAATTTACGGAGTATACCTATGCCGACGGCACTCCGAACCATTATTACGAGTTTTATAACCCGTATTCGGGTAAGTACCTTGCACCGCAGATGTCGTCGCAGGAGGGCGGACAGGTGCTTTCGGACAATACGATAGGCGTAAATCTTCCGGGCAGAAAAAGCGACGGCTATTATACGCAGATAACGGCGTGGGACGACCCGTATTATGCGTATGCAAGCTTAAAGGCGGACGGCACGGAAAAATTGACATCATGCCACCGCTTTGACAACGACACGGCGACATTCTACTTTGCATCCATGGAGCCGATCGCATCGCAGGATCTTACGGAGATAGAGACTGTTGACAACGGCGAGTACGGTATTAAAATGAGAATGGTGGATTTTAACGGCGAATTGGTAAAAATTGGCAGTACAACATCCACAAAAAAACAGAACGACGTAATGGGCGAGTCCACATATACGAACGGCAAGGTCGGCAGATACGGCCTGCTTAAAACCGATATGACGGCGGGCTATCCCACGGCAAAGCTGACGGGGAAATCCCTTTCGGAGCTTTTTAACGAGTCGGAGCCGGTAAACCACCTGTTTATAGAAAGTACGCACAGAGCCAGCGGCTATTTTGAATATGACAGCTGTCAGAATTTTGCTACCCTGATCGGAGGCAGCGGGCAGCCGGAATACGCAAGGGACGAGGACAATAACCTGCTGACCGATGAAGACGGAGAAAATTATTACAACTTTAAGGTCTACAAGGAACTGGGTACGATAGATACCGGTGTGAAAGACAGTTACAAGCACGGACAGTTTATGCCGTATAATACCATATCTCCGGATGTTTTTTCCGAGAAAAATCCCGAAAACCTCCTCGATGCGGAGCAAAATCCTCTGCCGGAGACCGACCCGCGCAAATATGAGCCGCTGTGCAAGATAGCTTCCCCCGACTATTACTTCGGTATGGAGCTTGCAGCGGGCTTTGTACAGACACCGAGCGGCAAGGATGCATGGGATCACGATATTATATTTGAGTTTACGGGCGACGACGATTTCTGGCTGTATGTTGACGGCGAGCTCGTTATCGACCTGGGCGGCATACATTCCGCGATCCCCGGCAGCGTAAACTTTAAAACGGGAGAGGTAAACGTAAACAACTGTACAGGCAAAAGCTCGGAGATAAACAGGATATACAATACCATCTACACCCAGCATAATGAAAACGCAACACAGCAGCAGCTTACCGACTTCAGAAATATGCTTTATAAGCCGGGCGGCAAAAACGACCCGCAGCCCAATACGCTTACGCTTAAGGAAATATTTGCGGCCAACTTCATTTCGCGCTACTTTGCGGAGCATCCCGACGCATCCGCGGACGAGGCTTATACACAGGCCTGCGCATATATCGGCGGATATTTTGAGGCCGATGCGAACGGAACATACGGCTGTGAGGATATTTTCAAGGATTACTCGACGCACGAAATGAAAATATTCTATATGGAGCGCGGCGCGGGTGCATCAAACCTGCATATGCGTTTTAACCTCAGTGACGTTAAGCCCGGACAGGTCGTGCTTTCAAAGGAACTTGAGGGCTCCAGCGATATAGATTTCAGCCTTGTGCGTTATCCTTATCAGATATGGTATAAGCCCGAAAATTCCACATCGCAGGAAAATGACGGCTATATCCTGCTGGGCAATGTTCCCGCGAGCGGCGGCGATCAGGGCGAGATATATGTTACCGACCCTACGTCGAATGCACCTGTTGATTTTCGGTCGTCATATACCGTGCGCGATGTGACAAACGGCGATATAACATACGAAAATGTATATTTCCTTAATCCGGGCAAGAAAATGGCGATAACCTTCCCGAGTGAGCTGATAGGCTACTATATCGTGGAATGCGGTGTTAACAAGGATGTTTATTCGAGCGTTTACGGCAATAATGTCGAGCTTGCGCCCACGGATACCGCAAATGTCTATTATAAGGATTATGCGGTAAGCAAGATGTCCGTTAAGGAAAGACCGAGCGTCAATATCAAAAACGTGGTCGATTCGTCAGCGCTGCGTACTCTTTCCATTAAAAAGAATTTGTACAGCGAGCTTGTTGACGAAAACGATGTAATATACAGCGGTGCAAGAGACCCCGTCAAGGACGCAAGAGCAGATGCGTGCCTGCTTAGCAGGGACGACGATGATACCGAGTTCAGCTTCCGTCTGTATCTTGGCGATACAGAAAGCAGCATAGATTCTTTGCCTTACGCAAATATGCACAAATACAGGGTAAAGGACGAGAACGGCAATTACTGTAAATGGGTGAGAGGTACGGGCTTTGTATCAACTGGCAAAAATGATCTTTCACAGTTTACCGATGAGGAAGAATTGTCCGTGACCTTCGAGACCTCCATGAACGGTTCTATCTCGAAGATACCTGCGGGCTTTACGGTGGAGGTGCCGGGCATTCTGGTCGGCACAAAATTCAGGGTCGAGGAAAGGGAAAACGAGCTTCCAAAGGGCTACAGACTGATGCAGTACGAGCGTATCGACGGCACCTATCTGCTGACCGAGGGCGATACACCCAATGCGGGTGTGATACGCGCCAACTCCTCGCCGAAAATGACGATAAAAAACAGGCGCGGCTGGGGTCTTACGGCACAAAAATTCTGGTCGGACGACGGATATGTCGGCTGGCATTATCCGGTATATATTGCCGTATATATCAAAAACGGCAGTACGGAAGAATTGCTTCCCGGCACGGTAAGGGAGATAACAAAGGATTCGTTATCGGCCTACTATTACTTTGACGAGCTGGAAAGCGGCCATACGTTCGCGGACTATGTCGTGCGCGAGGTCACGCTTGATGACCCGCACTATGACGGCAGCGGCGCTTTGGTGTATAACGGCACACCCGTAAAGGTTGACAGCGGTGCCTTTGTAAATGTGGATGTACAGCAGGTAAACCTTTCGGATACCAATGTATATAATTACGAATATGCCGTGACCTACGAGCAGGGTACGGCTTCGGGCGCACGGGGCGCAAAGGCGATAGTCAATGTCCGCACCGACAAAGTATACAACACACGAAGCGGCGGCATAATGATAGACCTGGGCGCATACAAGGCGGTAAATGCGGCGACAAACATGGTCGCACAGCCGCTGGCGGGCGGCAAATTCAAGCTCACGCTTTACCGCACGACCGACCCCGAAAAGACTGTTTATACACAGCAGGCAAGCTATGACTTTGTTACGGGAAGCGACGGTATCGTGACTATCCTCTACAACTTCATGCGCAAGACCGATGCGATGGATGCGTATTATTTGCTGGAGGAGATACAGTCTCCCGCAGGCTATGTCGGCATTTCACATCCCGTGAAGTTTGATGTGGAAAAGGTGAACGGCGTTGATGTTGTTACCCTGTACGATGATGAAAACGGTGACTGGAAGGCTATCAATGCAAGGCCGGACGATGATGACGTGCTTATAGCCAATTTGAATATCTTTAACAAGCCGTTTAACTTCCGTGCCATCAAGTTTGAGGCAGGAAACTCCGCAAATACGCTCGGCAGTGTAGTTTTTGCCCTGTACAGACAGGTAAAGGGCGGCAACGGTGCAGGGGTGAAGGATTACAGGCCCATAAGCGGATACGAGCATCTCGAGACCGATGCCGAGGGCGTTATCGACAAGATAAATCAGGAGCTTGAACTGGGTACTTATTACCTGACGGAGCTTTCTCCGCTGACGGGCTTTGAAAATCTTCTCGGCGATATCATATTTACCGTTACGGAGCTCGGCGGCGTAACTCTTGTATCGGCACCTGCAGGGGTGGAGCTGAACGAGGACATGGACGAATCGGGTATGAAAACTCTGGATCTCAGTATCCCGAACAGAAGAAACACCGTGGATGCATACATAACCGTACATAAAACCGTAGCGGGCAATATGGGCGATAAGAACAAGGAGTTTACGTTCACGTTTACCGTTGACGGCGCGGCCGCAGGTGCTTTGTTCGTCTGGACAAAAAACGGCACGGCGCAGACGTCGATCCATTCGGGCGAAACATTTACATTAAAGCACGGCGATACGGCTGTCTTTACCGTAACAAACGGCAGGACCGTCACAATAACCGAGACCGCCGAGGGCTATACGACAACCTTCAAAAAGGGCAGCGATGCGGAGACAGACGGCAGCAGTATCAGCTTTACCGTTGCGGGCGATACGACAGTTGAGGTCACAAACACGCTCAACATGGCAGTTCCAACGGATGTTGCGCATCATACTGCCGCATTTGCCATCTTGTTTATGTTTGCGGTATTAAGCATTATCATTAAAATAAAAGAAAACGGTATCGGCAGATAAATTTGTGTTTTAAGAGGAAGTTATGTAACATTTTTACTATACTTTTCGTTAAATAAATAACACAATAACAAAACGGGAAAATAACCAACAGTTGGCTTGTTTTCCCGTTTTTTGTTGTAAAAAAAGCACTAAATAAATGGTAAAAATACACAAAAAAAAGTAAAAATATCATTAATCTGTTTCTGTGAAAAACCTTGACCCTATGTTTATGTTATCTTATAATAATATTGTAAGATTTTTGAAAAACTTTTGCAAAATAGGGAGGAATTTTTTATGAAGATCAAGGCATCGGTCAGACGACTGGTTTCCGCAATTCTTGCAAGTGCTATGCTGATACCCAACATGGGCATTAATGTAAGCGCTGCAAGCACATGTACCGTAAACGCAGACAAGACCTATCAGACGATAGACGGCTTCGGCGGCATCAACCTTCCCGAGTGGATCTCACAGGGCGATATGACAGCCGCACAGGTACAAAAGGCATTTGGTAACGGCAACGATGAGTTGGGACTTACCATCCTGCGTATTTATGTAAGTGACAACAGCAATGATTGGTATCGTGCAGTACCTACAGCAAAGCGTGCACAGGCACTCGGCGCAAAGGTATTCGCTACACCGTGGAACCCTCCGGCAAGCATGAGAACAAACGGCCAGGGCAATATCCAGACAGGTAAATATCAGCTCAGAAAAGACAAGTGGGCAGATTATGCAAAGCACCTCAACAATTATGTAAAATATATGGAAGGACAGGGCATCAACCTTTACTCTGTTTCAATACAGAACGAGCCCGACTACGCAGCAGAGTGGACATACTGGAGCGCAAGCGACCTTGCAAGCTTCGCAGCACAGTACGGCAAGACTGTTACCAACGGAACAAAAGCAAAGCTTATGTCTCCCGAGAGCTTCCAGTACAGAAAAGACATCTACAATGCAATTTTAAATAACTCTACAGCAAAGAACAATATCGGTGTTTGGGGCACACACTTCTACGGCACACCCAGATCGTGGATGGACTTCCCCGCACTTGAAAACTCCGGCAAGCCTATCTGGATGACCGAGGTTTATGTTCCCAACAGTGACAGCAATTCGGCTAACAGATGGCCCGAGGCTCTTCAGGTTTCCGAGAACATCCACAACGGTCTTGTTGTAGGTAACCTCAGCGCTTATGTATGGTGGTACATCCGCCGCGGCTACAGCCCCATGACAGAAGACGGCAAGCTCTCCAAGAGAGGCTACTGCATGGCTCAGTATTCAAAGTTCGTTCGTCCCGGCGATGTTCGTGTTGACGTAACAGAGCAGCCTGCAAGCAACGTTTATGTTTCGGCATATAAGAACAACAAAAATCAGGTTACTATCGTTGCGGTAAACAACAGCGACAGCGGCTATACACAGGCATTCTCGCTTGGCAACAAGAAGATCAGCGATGTTGACAGATGGCGTACATCTTCAAACGAAAATCTTGCAAAGACAGATAACCTTTCCTACAGCGGCAGCGGCTTCAACGCACAGCTTCCCGCACGCAGCGTTTCCACATTCGTTGTAACACTCGGCGGTTCAAGCTCAAGCAGCAGCAACAATAATAACAACAATAATAACAACAACTCAGGCTCTTCATCCAGCAGCAGCGGTACACAGCCCAACGATTACGGCTGGTACTTCGACAGCACATTTGAGAGCGGTACAGACAGCTGGTCGGGCAGAGGCGCAGCAAGCGTTGCATCAAGCTCAAGCCAGAAGTATGTTGGCAGCAAATCTCTTTATGTATCGGGCAGAACAGCTACATGGAACGGTGCATCAAAGTCTCTTGACACAGCAACCTATGTACCCGGCAAGGCGTACAGCTTCAGCACAAATGTTAAGTATACAAGCGGCAACAATACAGAGCCTTTCTACCTGAAGCTTCAGTATGATGCAAACGGCTCAACACATTACGCTTCCATCGCAGAGGCAACAGTTTCAAAGGGCAGCTGGACACAGCTTGCAAACAAGAACTTTACAATACCTTCGGGTGCAAGCAATATGCAGCTTTATGTAGAAACAGGCAGCACAAAGTGTGACTTCTACATGGACGAAGCTATCGTTGCAAAGGCAGGCACAACTATCAGCGGTGCAGGCAGCGGCTCAAGTTCTTCAAGTTCAAGCAGCAGCAACAATAACAACAATAACAGCAACACAAATACAGGCAACACAAACACAGGCAGCACAACAAGCGGCGAGTGGAAGTCCAAGAGCTGGAACTTCTCCGACTCACAGTTCAACGGCCTGCGTACAGTAACAAGCAACGTTACTATCGACGGTATCACGCTTCTTGCAAACAGCAGCAAGCCCGTATCCGTTCCTTCCGCACCTCAGACATTAGACGGCACAACATATAAGTATTGCCTTGCTCTGGGCGGCGGCGGAAACATGACATACCGTGCTGTAAGAGTACCCGTAAGCGGCTCTACAGTATTAAAGATCACTGCTAAATCAACAGGCAGCGATACAAGAACACTTCTTGTTGTAAACGACAGCGGCCAGCAGGTTGGCTCTATCGACGTAAACGGTACACTTGCAACAGGTCAGGTTACGATCAACGGCAACGGCAACCTTTACATCTACTCCAAGAAAAACGGTATCAACATCTACAAGATGCAGATAGATACAACAGGTTCTATCCAGTAATATCATTACAAACAAAAATACGGGGTCTTCGGATCCCGTATTTTATTTGGCAGATCAGTCTTTTACAAAATGGGAAATTGCCTGCAATTTCCGATGTTATGATTATGCAGCAGAAATATATTTTTGCATAATACGAATATCAGTTGGCGGCAAGTCCATAAAAAGTTTTTTTCATAATTTTACAAAGCATAATACCGTCTTTTTGTACAAACATTAAAGGAGTACCCAATACAAAAAGGCGGTGTTTTATTATGAAAAAAATTGCTGTGCCGATATTGGCATTTATTATATTTACGGCTGCATACAGCTATTTTTTACCCGACAGCATAAACATAGAGCAGGATACAAACTCCGCACTGGAGTTTTTTTTGCCGCTTCGCGCCAGTATAAGCGGCGGTGATGTACAGGTACTTAATATCAACAATGCGCCTGCGGCCGAAAACGAAAACTTTAATGCCTCGGGCAGCGTGCTAAGGGGCATAAAAAGCGGCAGTATGCAGCTTTCGTTAAGCCTTTTCGGTGTGCCTATAAAAAAGGTGGATCTTAATGTTCTGCCGCAGGAGGAGTATATTGCCTCGGGCGAGACCGTGGGCATAGTGCTGGACACGGACGGTGTGCTGGTGCTGGGCACGGGCAGGGTGCGTGACAGCCTCGGAAATGTGTATGAGCCGTGCAGGGGCGTTCTCAGAAGCGGTGACATGATAAAAAGCGTCAACGGCGTTAAGACCAACAGCAAGGAAGAGCTTATGGCCGCAGTAAAAAGCGACCCGAATATAACCAAAATAGAGACAAAGCGCATGGGTGAAATAAGTGTAAAGCCCGTAATTTCCGAGGACGGCTCGCCCATGATAGGGCTGTGGGTGCGCGACAGTACGCAGGGCATAGGCACGGTCACTTATTTCAGAAAAAACGACGGTGCCTTTGGCGCATTGGGACACCCCGTAACGGATGTCGATACGGGCGAATTGATGCAGATAAGAAACGGCAGGCTGTATCCCGTTAAAATGGGCAGTATAGTCAGGGGCGAAAAGGGCACGGCAGGCGAGCTGTCGGGACAAAATGACGACAGCGGCGGTGCAATAGGCAATATAAGCAAAAACTGCGGCACGGGCGTATACGGCACGCTGACCCAAGGCGGCAAAAGCAGGATGCAGTCGGCGGCTGTGCCCGTTGCGCTGAAGGGCCGTGTACACAAGGGGCCTGCAAGCATATTGGCCGATGTGGACGGAAAAGGCGTTAAGGAATACAAAATAGAGATAGAGAGCATAAACCTGCTTGGCAAGAACACGGCAAAGGGCATGACGATAAGAGTCACCGACCCCGAGCTTATCGAAAAAACAGGTGGGATAGTGCAGGGCATGAGCGGCAGCCCGATATTGCAAAACGGCTGTCTGATAGGTGCCGTGACCCATGTGTTCATACATGACCCGACCAAGGGTTACGGGATTTTTATTGAAAATATGCTGGCGGAGAGCCGGAATTGACAAAACACAAAGGCAGCGCACAAACACGCTGCCTTTTGTATTTTATTTAAGCGGTATTAAATTTCTTGTAAGATCCTCGAAGGTGTCGCGCTTTCTGGTCAGGACGACCTCGCCGTTTTCGCGGATAAGTATTTCCGCGGGACGCAGGCGGTTGTTATAATTTGATGCCATTGAAAAGCCGTAAGCACCCGCGTCAAGTACGCCGATTATATCGCCCTCCGTTACCTTGGGAAGAACTCTGTCATGTGCAATTATGTCGCCGCTTTCGCAGATATTGCCGACTACCGTTATTTCCTCGGTCTCGGTGCTGTCGTTGTATACCTCGATATCGTGGTGAGAGTCGTACATAGCGGGGCGGATAAGTACGTTAAAGCCAAGGTCGGTACCCGCAAACTTATGTACATTGTTTTGCTTTACCGCGTGTACGGTACCCAGAAGCACGCTGCACTCGGCGGAGATATAACGGCCGGGCTCTACCTTGAATGTGAGCTGCTTGCCGTATTCCTCTGCAAAGTCAAAAAGTATTTTTGAAAGCTTTTCACCCAGATCCTTCAGGTCAAGACGGGGCTGGTCGTTAAGCTTTTCGTAGGGGATGCCGAAGCCGCCGCCAAGGTCTACAAATTCAAGGTCGTCAAACTGCTTTGCAATGTTTAAAATGGCCTTAACGCCCTCTATATACTTGTCGCCGTCCATAAAAAGCGAGCCGATGTGCTGGTTGATGCCGACAAGCTTTAAGTCGTATTTTTTAAGTATCTGCTTGAATTCGGGGATGTATTCGGGGTTGATGGCAAACTTTGTCTTTTTGCCCGCCGTTACCACCTTTTCGTGATGGCCTGCGCCCACGCCGCCGTTAAAGCGTGCGGCTACCTTTCCGCCGGGATTGAGCTGTCCGTACTGCTCAAGCTGCGAGAGTGAGTCCACACTCAATGTGATATTGTGGTCGATGGCATACTGCATTTCCTCCTTGGAAACATTGTTGCTGATAAAGAATAGCTGCTCGGGCTTGAAGCCTGCCATAAATTCAACGTGTGCTTCGCCGGGGCTCATTGCGTCCACGTTAAGACCCTCCTCGCGTACTATCTGCAAAAAGGCAAGGTTGTTGTTTGCCTTGGTGGAGTAGTTTACGCTGAAATTGGGGTATGTTACAAGATTTTTTATCTCACGGCATCTTTCGCGCAGTATACGCTCGTTATAAACATAGAGTGGTGTGCCGTATTCCTCTGCAAGCTTTTTGGGGTCGTTTCCCTGAAAAAAGTTTACGCTGTCCGTTACCTTTGAATTTGACATTGTCTTTTGCTCTCCTTTGTGATTTATTCTTAAAGTTCTATTGCTTGCTGCAGTAAATTTTCTTTACGTTGTCTATCCTTGCCGACATATTCATAAGCAGAAGATCGACAAGTGTTATCGCCGTCATGGCCTCGACTACGATGACCGCACGCGGTACAACGATTGGGTCGTGTCTGCCTTTTATCTCTATTTGCGTGTTTTCCTTTTTGCTGTTTACGGTCTGCTGCGGCTGTGCTATCGACGGGGTAGGCTTGAATGCTGCCCTTAATATCAGCTCGCTGCCGTCGGAAATGCCGCCCAGTATGCCGCCCGCGTTGTTTGTACGCTTGCCGATAACGCCGTTTTCGGCACAGAAACTGTCGTTGTTTTGGCTGCCGTATATTTTTGCCGCCTCAAACCCAAGCCCGAACTCGACACCCTTTACGGCACCTATTGAAAACATTGCCCTGCCGAGACTTGCGTCCAGCTTGTCAAACACGGGCTCACCTATGCCTGCGGGCAGACCGCCGACACGGCATTCTATAACGCCGCCCACGCTGTCAAGGCTGTTTATTGCCTTGTCAAGCAGCTCCGCCGCCTTTTGCGCCGCGTTTTTGTCGGGCATTACAACGGGGTTGTTAAATCTTTCGTCAAGGTCAAAATTGTTTCGGTCTATCTCTATCCCGTTTACGGAAACGGTGTAGGCATCAACGCTTATATCAAGGCTTGCAAGTATCTTTCTTGCGACCGCGCCCGCCGCCACCCTTGCAAGCGTTTCCCTTGCGGATGAGCGCCCGCCGCCGCGGTAGTCACGAAAGCCGTATTTTGCCTCAAAGCCGTAGTCGGCGTGACCGGGACGGTAAACATCGCAGATGGCCGAATAATCACGCGACCGCTGGTCGGTGTTTAAAACCATCAGCGAAATGGGCGTTCCCGTGGTCTTGCCGTCAAACACACCCGACATTATCCCTATTTTGTCGGCCTCGCTTCTTTGCGTGGTGTATCGGCTCTGACCCGGCCTGCGCCTGTCCATATCGCGCTGTATATCCTCCTCGCAAAGAGGGATGCCTGCGGGACAGCCGTCTATCACGACACCCAGGCCGCGGCCGTGTGACTCGCCCCAGGTGGTTATTTTAAATATATTGCCGTAGGTGGAACCGGACATAAATACTAAACATCTCCTTTTGATGTTGAAATAATTACAGATATGTGTTAAAATAAATTCAGATAATAGTATAACACGTTTTTTGTCGTTTGACAATGGTTATTTTTAAAATTTGCAAGATTTACATATAAAAAATTCATTTTGGAGAAGCACAATGTATATAGAAAGTTCACAAAATAAAATAATCAAGCAGATAAACAGCCTTAAACAAAAAAAATACCGCGACAAAACAGGGCTGTTTATTGTGGAGGGCGAGCGGCTTATAAGCGAATGCAGCCCCGTGTATGTGCTTGCAAGGGAGGATTATGCGGGCGACCTTAGCCGATATGACAGGGTATACACCGTGTCTTCCGCCGTATTTGACAAAATATCCGACACCGTGAGTCCCCAGGGCATACTTGGGGTGTGCAGTATACCCCAAAATGATATAAATGAGTTTGACTGCGGGGAAAATGCCTTTGTTGTCATACTTGAAAGGGTGGCAGACCCCGGCAATCTGGGCACGATAATACGCACGGCGGATGCGGCGGGCGCGGATGCGGTGATCTTGTCCGAGGGCTGTGCAGACCCCTATAATTTAAAGACCATACGCAGTACGATGGGCTCCGTCTTTCATTTGCCCGTGTACAGAAACGCAAATTTGCGGGATTTTTTGAAAAACACGGGGATAAAGACCCTTGCCGCGCATTTAAAGGGCACAAAAAGCTGCTATGACACGGATATGAGGGGCAGTATCGGCATAATCATAGGCAACGAGGCAAACGGCCTGAGCGATGAAATATCGGGGCTTGCAAGCGAGCTTGTGAAAATACCCATGCCCGGCAGGGCGGAGTCCATGAATGCCGCCGTTGCCGCAGGAATACTGATATACGAGGCAGTCAGACAGCGTATGGGCTGACGGCACGCAAAAGAAAGTGAGAATGTATGGATATCGAATATTTATTGTTGTTGCAAAAATTCCGAGAGGCGACAAACGAGATATTGACACCGTTTTTTGAGGATCTGTCCATGTTTGCGGTAGCGTGGCTTTTTGTCATTCCCGCATTTATTTATTGGTGTACGGACAAAAAGGCGGGGCTTTATGTGCTGTTTTCGTTTTATATGAGCATTGCAATAAATGCCGTCGTTAAGCTGACGGCCTGTATTTACCGCCCGTGGATAAGGGATGCGCGTGTAGTGCCCGCAGGTGATGCGATAACCACGGCAACGGGCTATTCATTTCCCAGCGGACATACCTCGACCGCTGTGCCGATATACGGCGGTCTGGCGCTGACAAACGGCAAAAAACACAAAATTACCGCCGCCGTGTGCGTGATACTTGCGCTTTTGACGATGTTTTCGCGTAATTATCTGGGTGTGCATACGCCGCAGGATGTTCTTACGGGCTGCCTTGTGGGTTGTCTGTCGCTGACCGCCGCATCCAAAATTTTTGCTTACCTTGAAATACATCCCGAAAAGGAGAATGCTTTTCTTATCGCGGGTTTTGTTTTGGGCTGGCTTGCGCTGCTCTACATAAGCGTAAAACCCTATCCTATGGATTATTTTGGTGGCGAACTGCTTGTAGACCCCAAAAAGATGATGAAGGACGGCTTTGGAGATATAGGCGCGTTTATTGCCTTTTGTGCTGCACGTTTTACGGAGAAAAAGTATGTGGATTTTAAAAACACGGGGCTTGATGCAAAAGGTGTGGTGACGGGCGTTATCGGTATTTTAATAGTGCAGCTTTTCAGAAAGTACGGGGGACCGTGGCTTGATGAGGTGCTGGGTATACATTGGGGACATTTTGTGTCAAACTTTGTTGTTGTGTTTTATATCGTGGCGGGCTTTCCTGCGGTGATAAAGATGATATATTCCAAAAAAGTGAGGTAGTGACATGGAAAGAATAAGCTGGGACGAATATTTTATGAGTATGGCGGAACTTGCAAGCAGACGTTCCACCTGTATAAGACGGCAGGTGGGGGCGGTCATAGTAAAGGATCATCAGCTGCTTGCAACGGGATATAACGGCGCACCCAAGGGGCTGCCCAACTGCTGTGACCTGAACAGCTGTTTAAGGCAGGAACTGGGCATACCGAGCGGCGAAAGACACGAGCTTTGCCGTGCTGTCCATGCGGAAAACAACGCCATCACGCAATGCGCCGTAAACGGCGTAAGCTGCAAGGGCGGTACGCTTTATGTTACCGACAGCCCGTGCAATATGTGCCTTAAACAGATAATAAACGCGGGTATTGTGCGCATAGTTGCGGGCAAAATGTACCCCGATAAGCTGAGTGAGGAACTGTTGAGGGACAGCGGGATATTGTTTGAGGTGTATAATAAGGATGCGTAAAGCATCCTTTTTTATTTTATTTCCTGATCGAGTGTTTTAAAATAATCGGTATCAAAAAAATCACACAGGTCTATTTCCATGCCGTCACATATTTTTTTTATGGTCGAAACAGTCGGCTTTAAGCTTTTTTTACTTACTATGTTGTTAAGTGTGGATTGCGTTATGCCGCAAATTGTAGACAGCTTATTCAGCGTTATGTTTTTTTCGGTGCAAATTTCGTAAATTCTTTTTATTATTGCTTCATTTAATGTCATAGTCTCACCCCATATAATTTTATAGTATTAACCGTAAATAGTTTAACCGTACACGGTTGACAAATCACATTTAAAGTGTTAAAATAATTAAAATGGTTTTTGGATAGAACTTTTTGACAAAATAATAAAAGGGGTGTAGGATGATGAAAATCAAAAGGTTTTTAAGTGGAATTATGGCAGCATTTTTTATTATTGGGAACACAGATATTGTGACGATTTCTGCTTCGGAAGCGGGCGAACTGCCTGCCTTCCCCGGTGCTGAGGGCGGCGGTATGTATTCGCTGGGAGCGAGGGCAGCGAATACTATCGAAGTGTATCACGTTACCAACCTTAACGACAGCGGTACGGGCTCTTTCCGTGATGCTGTATCAAAGGGCAACAGGATAGTTGTATTTGATGTTGCGGGAAATGTCAAACTTGAAAAGATATTGGAAATAAAAAATATAGACAATATAACGATACTCGGTCAGACCGCGCCCGGCGAGGGTATCTGTATCGGCGGGGAAAGCGTATTGTTTTCGGCGTGCGACAATGTAATTTTGCGCTATCTTCGTATACGTCCCGGTGATACCTGCTATTCACAGGAGGACGGACTTGGTGTGCGAAAGTGTACAAATTTCATTGTTGATCATTGCTCGGTAAGCTGGTCTGTGGATGAGTGTCTTTCTGCTTACGAAAACAAGGATTTTACCGCACAATACTGCATTATAAGTGAAAGCCTTAATTATTCAAATCACAGCAAGGGAGCCCATGGCTACGGCGGTATTTGGGGCGGTATAAATGCAAGTTTCCACCATAACCTTATATCCTCGCACAAAAGCCGTATGCCGAGGATAGGCACAAGCGCGACCGTACATTCTTACAATGATACGCCCGACTATGAAAGCCTTGTGGATATCAGAAATAATGTATTTTACAACTGGCGTGATGAAGCGGGCTACGGCGGTGAAAACGGCGTAAGGGTAAATATTGTAAACAACTACTACAAGCCGTCATCAATAGCAAAACATATCCGTTTTTATGAGGTGTGGCAAGGCTCGAAGAAAAGCGGAACAACAATTCACGTTGATGGAAATATTATGGAAGGCAAAGATAATATTACCGAAAACAACTGGCTTGGAGTTACAAATATCAATTACGGAACAAAATGCGAAAGCATTTCCGACGGGTTTACGGACGACAGCGGCAGGTTATGGCCTAACGACCAATATATAAACGATTTTTCGGTAAATACCCAAACAACGGAAGATGCTTATAATACTGTTTTGGAAAATGTCGGCGCAAGCTATTACAGGGACGATACCGACCAAAGGATAATAAACGATGTTATAAACGGCACTATGCAGACAGGGCATACTTCGGGCTATGGACTTATCGATTCTCCCGAGGATGTGGGCGGTTATTCGCCGCTGCACGGTGCAAAAAAAGCTGATACAGATAATGACGGAATACCCGACAAATGGGAACAGGCAAACAGTCTTGACCCCAACGCTTTTGACAGCACCAATATTGCCGCAAACGGTTATACAAACCTTGAAAACTATGCAAATGACATAATAAAAGGTCATAGCGAAAAATATGATGTTGATTTTGATGAATTAAAAGCATTAATAAAAAAAGCAGAGAATGCCGACCCTATGTTTTTTGCTGTAAAGGATTGGGAAACCCTGCAAAATAAACTTGCACAGGCAAAAAATGTATATGACCTTACCGCTCCGACACAGGCGCAGGTAGATAATGCGGCTGCCGAATTAAGAACCGCACTTGATACACTTATTATGTCTGACGAGGAATATCTTAAAGCCGCAATAGAAAAAGCCGAGCTGACGGACACCGTGCCTTATACAAAGGAAAGTGTCGAGGTGATGAATAACGCCGTTTCGGACGGGAAAAAAGCACTTGAAGAAAAGAACGAGGAAAACTATAAAACATTGGCCGATAATATTTATTCTGCGATCAATTCCTTGAAATACGGCACGAAAAAGTCACTTCTTGACGAGATAGACCGCATAAAAGCAATGGATCTAAGCTATTTGACAGAGGACTCTCAAAGCAGAATAAAAACCGCTTTGAATAATGCCGAAAAGGTCTATAAAAACGCTGATGCAACAGATGAAGAAATAGATCTCGCAGTACAAAGTGTTATTGAAATAGTAACTCTCGGAAGATATGAACGCAAGAACAAAGGTGAAGTTGTTGCTTTGCAGGATTTTGAATCCGACGAAAATACGGAAGTTTTCCATTCAAATTCCGGAAACTACAGGATAATTACAACGCAAGGTACGGGTTCAAATCAAACATCGGTAGCGACCAATGAAGCTATGGGCAGCAACAGTTCCTGGCCTTATGTATGCGATTTTCCGTATACTCCCGAACATTTTATTGTATCGGTAGATTTAAAAGTTGATAAGTTGGAAAACAAGAGTTACCCGTTGACATTAGATCCCTACAAGACAGTAAGCGATACTTATCTTGAAAGTATGGAACGATATATATCGGCATTTGACGATTGGGGGACATTGTCAATAGAAGTTGATAAGAAAAAGGGTATTATACGATATTATATAAATGATATACAGATAGACGAAGAACGAATATCCTCGCCTGATTTCAATAGTGCTTATTTAATGAGAAACAATAGCAGCGATATTATTTTTTATGATAATTTCACATTAACAGCACTTGATAACGAAAGATTTGTAATAGGTGATGCCGATGCAGACGGAGTTTTGACTGCAAGTGATTCGGCAGAGGTTTTGCAGAAGGTATTGGTCGGTTCATATAAAATGCCCATAGAAAGCAAGACCGACGATTATCTGTATTATGTAGACACGGATGCGGACGGTGTTTTGACTGCAAGCGATTCGGCTGTTATCTTACAAAAGGTTTTGGTCGGCACATATAAAATGCCTGCCGAATCAATAACCACAACGGAGATCACAACCGAAACCACTACCGAACTAACGACCGAAGAAACTACAACCGAAACAACGACCGAAATAATAACAGGCGATGAGCATTATCCGTATATAACACCTAACGGAACAATATTTGTAGACCTTGTAAACGGTATGATAGTCGGCTGTGCGGATGATTATACGGGCGGCACCTTGCCCGAGACGGTGAAAGGTGTGCCGATAAACTGTATTGGCTCGGATGCTTTTGGATCTTCAAATATTGAAGAGATAGTGATACCTCAAAATTATAATAAGGTGCAGGCAAATGCTTTCAGAGCTTGCACAAGCCTTAAAACCGTCGTTTTTGAAAACAACCCCAAAATGGCGATATACCGTTCGGCATTTGCGAATTGCAGAGCATTGGAAAGTGTCACATTACCCGATTCTTTAACAAGGCTGGATAACACATTTGATGGCTGTACAGCACTTAAAGAGCTTGTTATACCGACAAATACAACAGGCTTTTCGGGACTTATTGCCGCACCGGACTGCGTACTTTATGTAAGCAATCCGCAAGCGGAATTTTATGCTCAGCAATATGGTTATGAGTATGTGTATCAGACAAACTAAACGGGTTCAGCAATCGACCCCCATAAGCTTAAGACTGTTTTCAAGCACCGCTTCGGCGGTGCTTTTCCTGTCTGCGCCCGTAAAGCGGCAGAAGTTGTCAAGGGCTTTTTGCATTGTAAGGCAGCTTCCCGCAAGTATGCCGCTCGTGCTCACGGTCTTGCCGTCAAAAAACACCTTTTTATTGCAGAAATCGTATTCGCCTGGGCTTGACTGCATGGCGCTCATGGCATCGGTCACAAGTATTATATTTTTTATCCCGACGGTTTTGTATACCATGTTTACCGTGTCGGGGCTCAAGTGAAAGCCGTCACATATCAATTCGCACGGCAGACCTGAAAGCAGAGCGGTCTGCACGATGGAGCCGTTTCTGTGATGTATGCCCCGCATGGCGTTAAAAAGATGGGTAAAACCCGATGCGCCCGCTTCTATTGCCTTATGCGTCATGGTGCCGTCGTCGCTGCTGTGCCCGAGTGTGACCGCGCCGCCGCTTTCGGTGACATATTTTATAAAATCTATGGCCTTTTCGGCCTCGGGAGCAACGGTAAAGCGCAGTTTGAGCCCGTATTTTGCAAGTGTGTCATAAAGTGTCGTATCACAGGGAATAATATGTTCAAGCGGCAGTACACCGCATTTTTGCGGACTGATAAACGGCCCCTCTATGTGTACGCCTATTATTTCGGGGCAGACCTTTGCGGCCTCGGCGATAACGCTTACACGCGCCTCCAATACGGGCAGGGTATCGCCCACAAGTGTCGGTGTCCAGTATTTTACGCCGTCATTTTTTAATTTTTGCGATAAAAGTATGATCTCGCCGCTGTCGGCTTTCATCAGGTCTATGCCGTACCCGCCGTGTATGTGCAGGTCCGCAAGTATAGGTGCAGTCATGGGTCATTCTCCGTTCTTTTGATTGATTATATTATAGGTAAACACATAAGGTTTGTCAAGCGGTGCGGATATGCAATAAAAAAATCGAACATTTTTTCGATTTTTCTCTGTACAAATGACATAAGATGTGTTAAAATGTATGTATGAAAGAAACGGAGGGGCTTAAAATGAAACAAAGATATTATGCGGCGATAGACCTTAAATCGTTTTATGCCTCCGTGGAGTGCGTTGACAGGGGGCTTGACCCGCTTAAGGCACATCTTGTGGTGGCGGATGTGTCAAGGACGGAAAAGACCATTTGTCTTGCTGTATCGCCTGCGCTTAAGGCCTTTGGCATATCGGGGCGCGCAAGGCTGTTTGAGGTGATACACACGCTGGAGCAGATAAAAAAGCGCACGGGCAGGCAGATAGACTATATTGCCGCCGTGCCGCGTATGCAGCGCTATATAGAGGTGTCGTCGGAGATATACTCCATATATTTAAAATATGTTGCGCCCGAGGATATACAAATTTACAGCGTGGACGAGGTATTTATAGACCTTACGGCATATCTTTTTGCCTACGGCTGCGATCCGCGGGAGTTTGTCTCAAAGCTTGTAAGAGAGGTGTTTGCGCAAACGGGCATCACCGCAACGGCGGGCGTGGGCACAAATCTGTATCTGGCCAAGATAGCCATGGACATTGTCGCAAAGCATACCGAGCCCGATGAAAACGGCGTAAGAGCGGCCTTTCTTGATGAAAACCTGTACAGAAAAACGCTGTGGGCTCACCGTCCGCTGACGGATTTCTGGCGTATAGGGCAGGGCACCGCAAAACGCCTTGAAAAGCATGGTATGTATACAATGGGCGATATTGCGCGTGTCAGCCTGAAAAATGAGGAGCTTTTGTACAAGCTTTTCGGGATAGATGCGGAGATACTTACGGACCATGCCTGGGGCATAGAGCCTGTAGGCATATCGGATATAAAAAATTACCGTCCGTCGGCAAACTCGCTCAGCTCGGGTCAGGTTTTGTCCTGCCCGTATGAGTATAAAAAGGCGCGTGTAATAGTTATCGAAATGACAGATAAGCTGGTGCTGGAAATGGTGGAGCATGAATTGGCGGCGGACTCCGTAACGCTTGAGATAGGCTATGACAGGGAAAATACGGACAGCGGCAGATATAAAGGTAGGACCGTGACAGACCGCTACGGCAGAAGTGTGCCCGTACACGCACACGGCACCGTCGGGTTCGGGCGGCATACGGACTCGTCAAAGGAGATAATATCGCGCACCGCAGAGCTTTTTGACAGGATAGCCGATCCGTCGCTCACCGTGCGCAGGATAACCGTTACGGCCAATAACGTACTGCCCGAAAGCGAAACGGCCGTACAGCTTGATATATTTACCGCCGTTGAGGGAAGAGAAAAGGAAAAACGCCTGCAAAAGGCAGAAATAGAGCTTAAAAGAAAGTACGGCGGCAATGCCGTTTTAAGGGGAATAAGCTTTACCGAGGGCGCGACCGCACGGGAACGCAACAGTCATATAGGCGGGCATAAGGCATAGGGAGTGATAAAATGGATTACAGCGATATAATGGATAAAAAGCGGCCGGAGCATATAAACGATGATTTTTCCGCCAGACACCCGCGTATGTCTGTTGGGAACCGTGCAAAGATATTTTCCCCATTTGCAACACTTAAAAGCCATGCGCCCCACGCCAGACGCAGGGAAAGACAGACGGTATGCAGGATAGAGCTTTCACCCGAGGATGCACAGATACTTAACGAAAGGCTTGTTATGCTGGCCGAAAGGCTGCGCACGGGCGAGGATACCACCGCCGCCGTGACCTATTTTGTGCCCGACAGCGAGCGAAAGGGTGAGGGCAGCTATACCACCGTAAAGGGCAGGGTAAAGAAAATATGCCCGGAGCTTGGTTATATAAAAACGGACGATACCGTCATTTTGATAGAGAATATTTATGGGATAAGCATATAAAAACGGCGCATGGTGTATGCGCCGTTTTGGTCAACTTAATAATTCTATGCCCTTTTCAAGGCGGCGTATGGTCTCATCCTTGCCAAGGAGCACACAAAGCTCGGTAGCACCGCAGGGTGAGGTGGGCTTGCCGCTCAAGGCGGTTCTTATCGGCCAAAGTATCTGACCGTTTTTGATCTCCATTTCTTTGGCAAGCGCAACCAGATTTTCATAAAGTGCATCGTTTGTCCACTCGGTCTGCTCTTTAAGGAAAGGTACGGCCTTTTCAAGGCTTACAAGAGAGTTTTCAAGCGTGGTCTTCATCTTTTTGTGGATATAAAGCTCGGGTGAATATTCGGGGAGAGTATCTACAAAATCCACCATTTCGGCGATATCGTTAAAGGTGCCTATACGGCTTTGGATAAAGCCCGCAAGCATTTTAAGGTCAACAGGCGACTTAACGCTTTCTTTAAGGTAGGGCAGGGCGGCCTCGTAAAACTTGTCCGCATCCATTTTTTTGATATATTCGCCGTTCATCCATGTAAGCTTTACAATGTCAAATATAGCGGGGGACTTGCTAAGACCCTTTATATCAAATATCTTTATAAGCTCGTCCATTGTGAATATCTCCTGATTAATGGACGGAGACCAGCCCAGAAGTGCGATATAGTTTATTATCGCCTCGGGAAGATAGCCCTTTGCCACAAGGTCCTGGAAGGAAGCATCGCCGTTTCGCTTGCTGAGCTTATGGTGCTGATCCTTCATAACGGCAGGCAGGTGGATATATGTGGGTATATCCCAGCCGAATGCCTCGTAAAGCAGGTTGTACTTGGGTGTGGAGGAAAGATACTCGCTGCCGCGTACAACGTGTGTGATATTCATTAAATGGTCGTCGATAACATTTGCAAAGTTGTAGGTGGGGTAGCCGTCGGCCTTTATAAGTATCTGATCCTCAAGCTCGGAATTATCGACGGTTATGCTGCCGTAAACCTCGTCATGGAAGGTAGTGGTGCCGTCCTTTATCTTCTGGCGTATTACAAAGGGCACGCCGTTTTTAAGGTTTTGCTCTATTTCCTCCTTGGAAAGAGAAAGACAATGACGGTCGTAATGTGTTATGGTCTCGCTGCCTGCCTCTGTTTTCAGGCTGTCAAGGCGCTCCTTGGTGCAAAAGCAGTAGTAGGCCTCGCCCTTTTCGATAAGCTGCTTTGCGTATTCGATGTAGTCGTTTTTACGCTCACTTTGTACATAGGGGCCATAATCTCCGCCGATGTCGGGACCCTCGTCGTGCGTGATGCCGCTCATTTCAAGTGTTTTGTATATAACGTCCGTTGCGCCTTCCACAAAACGCTCCTGGTCGGTGTCCTCTATCCTTAAAATAAAGCTGCCGCCCTGCGACTTGGCTATCAAAAACTCATAAAGCGCGGTGCGCAGATTGCCGATGTGCATATAACCCGTGGGACTGGGTGCAAAACGTGTTCTTATCATATCGTAAACTCCTTAATAAATAATACGGGGACTTTTGAAATTTGCATAGTTATAATTTTCAAAAACACCCACTATGGAATTATATCATAGTTTTTGGGCAAAAGCAATATTGAGTTTCCCTGTTTTTTTGCGGAGCGGGTGTGCGCCGCAAATCCGTGTCATCCGCTTCATTTGCCGATGCCGTGGACAAATCGTGCAAATAAAAACCGCCGCCTTTCCTTTCGGATCGGCGGCGCGGTTATTGTCGGGATGTATATTTCCCAAGATAAAGTCCTTATTGAAGTATCGCTATCACGTCCAGCATATCTATACTGCTGTCAACGTGGATATCCGCCGCCGCAAGCTGCTGCGGTGTAAGGTATGCCGTACCGCTCAGATACGAGAGCAAAAGCCTGGCATCAAGCTCGTCTACGACCTTATCGCCGTTTATATCGCCTGCCGAGAATACCCTTACACCGTAGAATGCGATTATCCTCTCCGCGGGGGTATCTATATCGGCACCGCCCACGCGCACAATATACGTCTTTGCCGTATTCGTCCATGACGCGGGCGCAAAGGAAAAGCTGAATTTATTATCGGTCACGGCAGCGTTGAACTGGTCGATATATATCATATCCTTTGAATATGTCGCATCGTTATATTCACAGGCAAGCACGGTTATATTTTCGCCTGCCGATGCTTCGCTCAATGTGCATTCCACCTTGACCGTGCCGTTTGTATCCTGCTCGGCCTTTGTGACGGAGACCTCTGCGGCAGATACCGCCGTGCAAAGCGACAGAAGGGCCGCAGCACTCAAAAGGCCGCAAATTATTTTTCTCATATCGGCTCACCTCATTTCAGATCAAATCCGGTTATGCTATGATTATAACAGATACGGCCTGTGATTTCAAGCATAAATTACAAAAAATGTCGTAAAAATTACACGGTTTTATACATCTTTACGAAAAAACTTATCCAAATACTTGAAATTTAATGTGCAATATGATAAAATGAAGCTATATTATATAGTGTCGATAAAATCACACAAAGTATACATGAGCGTTAATATAATATGAAAGGAAGGGTGAATATATGAAAGACCTGAAATTAAGGAGAATAGCGGCATTTGTTATGGCGTTGGTAATGCTTATGCCGTTTGTCTGCGTACCCGTAAGTGCCGAGACACTGCCCACCTTTACGGTGGAAAGCACGAGTGTCACGGACGGCTATGTAAATTTGACCGTTGATATGCACGATTACCCCAGTAATGTTATGTGGATCAGGGTGGAGAGATGCGACGGCAGCGGTGCAATATTTAATTATTACCCGTCGCCGTGGTTTGATGAAAACGGGAAATTTGTCGATTACTATGCAATGACCTCACCCGTTACGCTAAGGGTACCCTTGCCGGACTACGGCATATACCGTATAAATCCGGAGGGTTATAAGCAAAGCAACGGGCAAAGTTGGCAATGCGCTGCAATTCAGATATCATATTTATCCTCGTCGGTATCGACGGCAACATCGGCAGGCATACGTCAGCTTGAACCGAATGTCAATAATACCTATTATCAAGTTGTCGGGGATGCGCCTACGGATGACGGAGTTTATATATTGAACAAAAACGGCGATTACAAGTATGCCGTTTACTGTAATGCGCCTTACCATGAGGCACAGCAGGCCGTATATATATCATCGGGCGGCAGTGTTCTCAAAACCGAAGCACTTACATGGAAAGCCTCCGAAAAGATCTGGGGCGGTGCGACCTATGCGGCGGCGGATTTCCCCGATGCGGCAAAGATAGAGTTCCAAGCCGTTCGCGACCCGTCAAAAAAGATAAGTATAGATATAAGCAGGGTAACGATAGGCAGCGTGGGCTCGGTAAGCTTTACAACAAATGCCTATGATTACTCCTATCAATGCCTTGCATCGTACATATCAAGAGCGTATTCCGGCGTTGTACAGCTTAACGAGCTTGCCACTGTCGTAAGCAAAAGCGAAGAGAGCTATAGCGCTTATGTACGGGGAAACAGCGGGGTATTCACAACCTCCTGCGGAAATTTCACCGAAGTCGGTTCGGAGGTAGTGGACATGACCGCGGGCGGCTGGAGAAATGCCGCAGGCACGGGTGAGGACGATATATGGACGACCCCTGCGCTGTATCATTACGCCCCGTCCGGAACAACGGTAAATATCAGCATAGATGCGGCAGGCGCAAGCAAGATCGTTGCCGCACTTATATACAAAAGCAAGGACGGAAAGGAAGTTACCGTAGAGCATGAGTACAGCGGCTCGGCGGCTATTACCGTGCCGAGTGATGCAATGCAGCTTTTGTATGTTGAAGCGCGTGTATATAACGAGCGCGGCGAGGTTTCCGCGACCCAAAAAACAAAGCTTGAAAACTACTATTGCAGTAACTTTGTGGAATTTACCAATGTTCCCGACAGCGTATGCAATTTCACATCGTACAAGAATATGGACGGTTATTTCCGCGGCTTTGAAAAGCGTACCTCGCAGGGCGGCTTTGTGCTTACGGTAACGGACAGCGCGGGCAAGACATACCGTACCTACCTTGCAAACACAAAAAGATATAAGTTTGATCCCAATTGGAATGTGAAAGGCAGCACAAGGAAAACCACATCGGGCTGGGATATTTATCCGTATTTTTCATACGGTACATCTATGCTTGGAAGTAATGTCCCGTCATACGAAATGGGCGGTACCATGCCAAATCTTTCTGTCGGCAAATGCACCTACGAGCTTACCTCGGACGGCAGACACGTCACATCGGGTACATTTACCGTAACGGGCGAGTTTGGTCAGAAAGTGGCTCTTAACGACATACCCGAACAGTATCAGAGCTTTCAGGTAAATGTTTCAAGTGCATCGGCAAACGGCGGCAAGGAAATACCCGTCGAGGTCGTAATGGATATAACCACTCCCGACGGTCAGACCAATAGGATAAGCAGCCCCGCAAGCGACAGCAAGCCGGCATTTATCCCGTTTTTGCCCGTTGGCAGCAAAATAAAGGCAGCGGTAAGCTACGATGCGGATGCTTATCCGTTTATAAAGGGCGTTTCGCCCGCAAACGGCGAATATACGCTGGTTTACGATAATGACCACCAACAGAGTCTTGATTTTGCCTTTGAAGCTATTGCAAAGCGCAGTATAACGGGCAGGACGGTCACGGGTACGGGTGCGGACAAAAAAACCGTGCCCTATGCAAATATCGTGGTAAGCCAGCCCATAACACGAAATGACGGCTCGTCCTACACACATAAAACGGTGGTAACAAGTGACGAAAACGGCGATTTTACCATTCCCGATGCCTATGCGGGCTATGCGGGTACCGTGGAGATAAGGGCAAACGGCTTTAATGTAGTGGAAAAAAGCATTGATGCGGGCACCGCAGCGGCTGCGCTCGGCGAAACGGCGCTGGATTATTTCGGCACCTACTGCATAATTCCTTCACTTAAAAGCGAACCCGTAAAATTGCTCGGCACGGACGGCAAGAGCGAAAAGAACTTTGACGGCAAGGAGATTGGAAACGAGCTTGGCGGCGAACTGCTTGATGCCGATACCGCACTTTTGCAGGTGGAAAGCATAGAAATAGGCGGCACGAAGTATTACCGCAATACGGACTGGTTTGAAAGCGTGGAGGGCGGACAAAGCATAATCAACTTTAAAAACGTATCCATACTTTCATCCGCGGCGGCAAATAAAAAGAAAGTGACCGTGCATTACAAAAAGCCCGCGGACGGTATATTTGAGATAAACGGCGTTAAAATGACATTAAGAAGCTTTGATGTAACGTCGGATTTTGACTCAAACAACACCATAGAGGCTGCGGCGATAGCCTACAGACCCGAGGGAGAGGTCAAGGTGACGGCTGTGGACGCGGACAGCGAAAACAAGGTGGGCTATGCGGTATTGTCGGACGGCATTGTTTCGTATACCGACGATAACGGCGAAGCACAGCAGGATATCAATGTTTTGAGCTGGGCAGGCGGCAAGGGCGAATTATCCGTTCACTATGACAAGGCCGCTTACAGCTCGGGCAAAAGCATCAAGCTGTATACCTTTAACGTGGGTGACGAGGATGCAAGGGTAATGACACAGATGCTGAAAAATGGCAGACCAAAGCTGGCATTATCCTCCGGTGCGATAAAGGCAACAGATGTGAAGCTTGCCGAAAACAGCATAATTTCCGCAGGCGACCTTAGCCCGCAGGGAACATACTCCGATATAGCTATGGGACCCTACAGCTTTGATTATATGCTTTCACCCTACAGCGAGGACGTAAATCTGGTCGAGGTGCGCGGTGTCCTTTCAAAAAGAGATACATCGTGCAGGGAGACCGTTTCCTCCGTAAGTATTGACAGCGGTGCGGCAATAGTTGTAAACGGTACGCAGTCCTCAGACGACGGCGTGTGGAACAATAAACAGTTTGAGTCGGGACAGTACAAAAATATCGTAAGTGCGCCCGTATATGCACTTGTTCCGTATAAATCGGGCACGTCAGAGGTCGATTTTACAATAAAGGTAAATTATCAGAACAACGATACAAAGGCTAAAAGCTCCGACGTTTACAGGATAAGCGACGAGGTGCTCAACTTTGATATAACCGTTGCGGAAAATGTGAGCATGACCGATGAAATGGCAAAATCGGGCTGGGATGAGAGCAGACCGTTTGAGCCGTGGAAGCTTGGCATAAACATTGCGGCATATAAGAGCAGCGACCAGCGGGAAAATGTTATCACCGTATGGGACAACGGTACGGCAATAGGCACGCTGAACGCAAACGAGCTTGACGGCGCGGCCGAGAGAAAATTTGCCCTGACGGATATGTATACACCCCAGACACACACCATATACGCAACAAGGGAGCAAAAGCAGGGCAGCGGATATGTCACCGTATCCACACCTAAGAGATATACTTTTGTTTCGGCAAGCAAAAAGGATGTTTTTGCGGGCGATTATGTATGGTATCATAACGGCAGTGTACATAGGGGCAGGATATCCATCAACCCCAACGCAAGAAGCATAATCGTATTCTGGGTGTATGGTGCGCTGTCAACGGATGTTGACTCGGTCGGCCTTAAAATAGACGGCTACAGGAGCAGGGCGGCGGTGCATCTTATCGATGATGCGGCAAACAATAAAAGCTGCTGGAGCGTGGCAGACGACGGGCTTGACCTTAAACCGTATTTAAATAGCAACAATACGCTTGACGATAATAAGGTCATAGAGCTGGCAAATACGCACGGTATAATGACAGGCAAAAGCACAGACCTGGAGGCATGGATATCATGCACGCTGCCGGGCGTATCGACGACCGACAGAGAAACGCTCAGGGAAAAGGCATTCAGAAGCTATTACGAGTTAAGGGGACTTAATGTACCCGATAACGACACAAAAATAGAAATGATAGAGGAGCTGACGGACGAGGAACTGGCGGAGTATGTCAGCGGCGAAAGAAAGGATCTTCCCAAGGAAATATCCGAGCTTAGCTACACGCTATCTACAAGTGCGGACGGCAAGGTGTTTACCTATACGGCGGCACCTACGGCATCTATCCCGCAGACGAGCCTTACCATTGATCTGAGTGACGACAGGGAGTATTCGCTTTACGAGCTTTTCCATACTTTGGAGCTGGAGCGTGCGGGACAGACCGATGACGAGGGCTATGAGATACATTGGACAATGACCGATTCGGCTCAGGGCTACACGCTTGAAAGAGTGGCGACAAAGCATGAGACATTGACCGTAAACGGTAGGACACAGTATCATACCGTGATGAAAAAGACGGTTTATCTTCCCTCCGAGGTCAAGGATGCGCTGTACAGCGCAGCGGGCATAGGAAGTGTGTCGGCATACGCAGCAGCGGAGGATGCGCCTGTTATGGCCTTTGCTTCGGGCAAGACCACAAAGGCAAAGACGGATGCGCAAAAGAAGGATCCCCTGCTTAAACGCGGCTACAATGTAGTCAATGAGGTATACTCCTATGTGGATCTTCACAGCACTATCCAACAGATAAAGTGTATCAACGAATTCCGCAAGGCGGGCGTAACAGACCCGAAGATATTGAAGCTTGCGGAAAATGCGGGCTATATCCCCGAATCCATAGGCACAGCGGCAAGTGTGCTTTCGGTTGCGGATTATGCCTACACGGTAAGCCAAGGCCCGTCCGGAAAAGCGGGCGACGAGCTTTGGAATATGCTTTCA
The DNA here is from genome assembly GCA_017543265.1 of Bacillota bacterium. Classification (GTDB taxonomy): domain Bacteria; phylum Bacillota; class Clostridia; order Lachnospirales; family CAG-274; genus RGIG4310. Next base: position 38,335 of record JAFYGI010000060.1, read on the forward strand.
CAGGTAAAGGATCTTAGTGTAAGACAAAGCCTTTCACACGATATTCTGGATTATGAGAACCTGCGTGCGGAAAGCTACGAGCTTGACTGCTATGTTAAGGGTGCGACCACGGCAGGCGGTATTGTCAACAGCCCGCCCGTAAAGATAGGTCTTTTCCTCGGCTCAAGGCTTTACGATAGTATAAGGGGCTGGTCAAACGAGTACCAGAGCGATACCTACAACACCATAAGAAAATCCATTGAGGATCAGGTGAGAGCAGAGAACTACAAGCAGCAGTATAAAGCAGCAAGAGCGGAGATAGAAGCGCGTATCAGAAAGACCTTCGGCAACAGCATGAGCCAGAAAGCACTTCAGGAAGAAATAAGCAAATACTGGGTGCTTACAAAGGTCAACGGCAGGCTGAAATATGTTTTCCATACCAAGCTGCCAAAGAAAAATATGTACATCGACCCATCGGGTTATGTATTTGAGGCTGTTGAGGACAACAGAGTCGGCGGCATAACCGCGACCATTTATCAGGCGGACGACAAGGGCGAGTTTAATTTGCCGTGGGAAGACCCATTTGAGGAGGGTGCCCAGGAAAATCCGCAGATAACGGCCTCGGGCGAGGGCGACCTCGGCGGACGCTATGGCTGGATGGTTCCGAGCGGAGACTGGAAGGTCAAATTTACCGATAAAAACAAAAAGTACAGGGATGCGGAGACTGTTATCATTCAGGTACCGCCCGAACATACAAATGTCAATATCGGTCTTATGTCGGACGAAACACCTACAGTCAGGATGGAGACAAAGAGCGGGAAAATAGTCCTTACCTTTAACAAGTATATGCGTCTTGATACCCTTGTAAGAGCGGGTGCATCGCAGACGATAACGCTTGATGCACAGGGAACGCAGACAGGCAGCAAAAACACATCCACAAGCTATGAGGATGAGAGTTTTGGATATGACAAGTTTGCAATTTCGTTCTATACTTCGACAGGCAAGCAGATAAAGGGTATCGTAAGATTCCCCGACAAGGAAAGAAATACGGGATATACCCCCGACTCACCTTATCAGACCGACTGGATATACTGCGACTACTTTGCCAAAACTGCGGTATTTACACCGACGGACGGTTCAAGTTTAAGCGGTGCGGCAATGAAGATAGGCGAGGGTATAACAAGCTATTCGGGTATTGCGCTTCCCGCCGATACCGAGGCGATAAGCACGGCGGTGCTCGAGGTGACAAAGACCTCGTCCGCAAACGGCTCGGCAAGCTATTCGGCAGGACTTAATACAGGTGAAAAGTGTGTTATCATCGCAGCATCGTATAATACCGACGGCACGATATATGCAGTCAAAACAGCCTATACATCGGACGGCAAGGCGGATGTTACGGTAGATGTACCGTACTCCGGCGCAAAGGTCATAATCAGAACGTGGGATTCGTTAAGCAGCATGAAGGCGCTTTCCGACCCCGTACAGACAACAGGCTGAAAATAAATAAAAAAGGGGCTGATACAGCCCCGTGTGCGGCCCCGTACCAAAATGTGCGGGGTCGTATTTTTTTGTCAATCTTTGTATGCCGCCCGATATGCGTCGGTCGTTTATCTGTTTTCCTCCCACAGCTTTACGGCCTCGTCAAGCCAGCCGTCTGCCTGTGAATATTCACCGAGACCTATGCCGTGTCCGCCGCTTTCGACGGGGCGGAAAATATGTTTTACGCTGTTTTTTTGCATTGTTTCCGCGGCCTGCTCCGCATAGCAAAACAGAACGGTCATGTCATCCCTGCAATGCCACAGGTAAAATGCGGGATAGCCCGCTGTAAGCTTGTCTGTTATGTCGTACTTTTCAAGGTCGGCCTCTGTCCAGTTTTTGCCGAGTAAAAGTGCGGCAAGCTTGTCCATGACTTCCTGTGGCATATTGTCCACCTTTAGCCTTAAAAGCGGATAGCCGCCCATTATACAGGCGGGCAGGGGGAGGGAATAAGCGGGCGCGCCAAGCTCCTTTGTGCCGAAAGCGGCCGCGATATATCCGCCCGCCGAAAAGCCCATAACGCTGTAGCCGTCCTTGCTCACACCAAGCTTTGAGGCATTTTCAAGTATATATCCGACCGCCGCCGCAAGGTCATCCATGGGCAGGGGAAACGGCACCGCAAGACGGTAATTGAGTATAAAGCAGTTATAGCCGAGCTTATTGAGGGCCGCCGCCGGCGGAAAACTTTCCTTGAAATGGCAAAGTGATGTAAAATAACCGCCCGCGCAGATGACAACAAAGGGCATATCCTTTTTACCCTTCATAAAAATAAGCTTTGCCTGCTTTTTGGTGGGGTCGGCCTCCTTTTGCTGTGAAGAGTATATCTCGATAAGGCCGAGACCGCCCTTTTTCGCAAGGCTGTCCGTATATTCCGCGCCGGAGGCTATGCTTTTGGCTATCCAGCTGGGGCGGTGCTCCTGCATTTGCGCAAGTGTCATATCAAGGTCGGGTATGGGACAGCCGCCCGTAAGATAGGGCGCAATGTCCGAAAGTGAGGGGAGTGACAAAATGTCGTTAAAGGTTGAATTTTCGGTTATCATATTTTCTCTCCTTTCCCGAATATCCGTTTTGCGGTATATCCTGCGGCGTGAAAAAGAACGGCCGCTTTTTTATTCGCTGAACTGGTTCATATAAAGCTCGTGATAGAAGCCGCGTTTTTGCATAAGCTCTTTGTGACTGCCGCGCTCTATTATCTCGCCGTCACGCAGGACTGCGATAAGGTCTGCGTTTCGTATGGTGGAAAGACGGTGAGCTATCACAAAGCTGGTGCGTCCTTTCATAAGTGTAAGCATGGCCTGCTGTATCTTTACCTCGGTGCGTGTATCGACATTGCTTGTCGCCTCGTCAAGTATAAGTATGGACGGGTCGGCAAGTATGGTGCGGGCAATGGCCAGCATCTGCTTTTGTCCCTGGCTTATGGTGTCGGAGTCCTCGGACAAAACGGTGTCATAGCCCTGCGGCAGTCGCCTTATAAACTCGTGTGCATTTGCAAGTATGGCGGCCTCCTTGACCTGTGCGGCAGTCGCATCGGGACGGCCGTAGGCGATGTTTTCGTATATCGTGCCGGAAAAAAGATAGGTGTCCTGCAAAACTATGCCCAGCCTTTTGCGCAGGGAACTGCGCTTTAAATCGAAAATATTTTTTCCGTCGATGGATATTTTGCCCTTTTGTATGTCGTAAAAGCGCGTAAGCAGGTTGATGATAGTGGTCTTGCCCGCACCAGTGGGGCCGACAAGGGCTATGGTCTGGCCCGGCTTTGCGTAAAGGTTTATATCCTTTAATATGGGTGTGCCCTCAACATAGGAAAAGTCCACGTTTTCAAAGTCTACACGTCCCTTTACGTCCGTAAGCTCCACGGCGTTTTCAAGGTCCGCGGGCTCGGGGTCCATCTCCATAATGTCAAATATACGCTCCGCACCCGCAACAGCGGAAAGGAGTGTATTGAAAAGCTGCGATATTTCGCTGAACGGACGCGCAAACTGTCTTGAATAAAGCAAAAAAGAGGTTATAACACCCAGATTTATGTTCATAAGTGCGCCCGCAATGGCAACAAAGCCGTAGCTCAGGTTGTTTATAAAGGTCGATACGGGCCCCATTATGCCCGAGGAGACCTGTGCCTTTACGCCTATGTCCTTCAGGGAGGTGTTTACCGTGTCAAGCCTTTCGATAACATCGTTTTCCTTTACAAAGACCTTTATTACCTTCTGACCCGTTATGCTTTCTTCTATCAGGCCGTTAAGCTCACCCAGCACCTTTTGCTGCTGCTTGAAATAAACGCGGGAGTGCTTTGTGATAAGATGCGTTGCCGCAAGAAGCGCGGGTATGGTCAAAACCGTTACAAGCGTAAGGCGCGGGCTGTAGCGGAGCATAAAATAAAGTATGCCGCAGATAGTGAATAAACTGCTTATAAGCTGTGATATACCTGCGTTAAGTGCATTTGATACCGTGTCCACATCATTTGTTATTCGGCTCATTATATCGCCGCGTGCGGTGGTGTCAAAAAATTTAAGCGGAAGCACCTGAAGCTTGTCAAACAGGTCACGGCGCAGGTCGGTAACGGTATGCTGTGCCAGATTGACGGCAAGCCTCAGCTGTGTCCAGCTGAATAAAGCAGACAGCATATAGATAAACGCAAGGCGCAAAAGTGCCGTTTTAAGTCCGTCAAAATCACCCGGGATGATGTAATCGTCTATGGTGCTGCCTATAAGACCCGTACCGCGCAGGTTTATAATGGTGGAGGCGATAACAAATACGACCACAAGGATAAGCTTAAAACGGTGCTTGCCGACGTATTTCCAGAGTCTTGCGACTGTTTTGCCGATATTTTTTGGTTTTTCGACGGCTGCGCCGCGGTTGCCGCGGTGACGTCCGCCGGGTATTGTCGGTCCTGCCATCAGTCCTCATCCTCCTTTTGTATCTGCGTATTGTAAATGTCGCTGTATAATTCGCAGGTTTTAAGAAGTTCCTCGTGCGTGCCGACTGCGGCAATGGTGCCGCCGTGTATTACGGCTATCTTATCCGCACCCATGATAGAGGATATCTTTTGTGCTATGATTATTTTTGTGGTGCCGTTAAGGCGTGTGGCAAGACCCTCGCGTATCTTTTTTTCGGTGCCCGTATCTACGGCGCTGGTGCTGTCGTCAAATATAAGTATACGCGGGTCTTTAAGCAGCGTTCTGGCAATGGAAAGGCGCTGCTTCTGACCGCCGCTCAGGTTTACGCCGCCTTGACCAAGTACGGTGTCAAAGCCGTCTTTAAATGCCGTTACAAACTCGTATGCGCCCGCCGTTTCGCAGGCTGCCTTTACCTGTGCATCGGTGGCGTTTTCGTTGCCCCAACGCAGGTTTTCGGCTATTGTGCCCGAAAAGAGCAGGGCTTTTTGCAAAACTATGCCTATGCTTTTTCTTAAATAGTCAAGGGATATTTTTCTTACATCAACGCCGTCTATGGTGACACTGCCGTCCGAAACATCGTAAAGGCGCGGTATAAGGTTGACAAGCGTGGACTTGCCCGCACCGGTTTCGCCCAGTATGCCCACGGTCTCGCCGGGCTCTATGGTAAGGTTTATGTTTTCAAGCACGGGGTCGCCCGTACTCATGGGATAAGAAAAGCTCACATTGCTGAAAACTATCCTGCCGCTTTTTATAACATCCGTCTGCGCATCGGGGTCATCGACTATATCGTAATCGGTGTCAAGAACCTCGTTGATACGGTCGGTGCAGGCGCGTACACGCGATATCATCATTATTATCATACTTGCCATCATAAGTGACATAAGTATCTGTGTTATGTAAGTAAGGTACTGCATAAGGTCGCCCTTTGACATTACGCCCGAGGCGACAAAATGCCCGCCGCGCCACACGATAAGCAGCATAGCGGTATTAAGCACAATGGTCATAACGGGCATCATCATTGTAATTGCGCGGAACGCCTTGATGGTGATGTTCATAAGCTCGTCGTTTGCCTCGCGGAATTTTTCTTTTTCCTTATCCTCGCGTACAAAGGCCTTTACAACGCGGATGCCCGCAAGGTTTTCGCGCATGACGGTATTGATCTTGTCAATGCTCAGCTGTACACGGCGAAAGAGCGGAAAGCTGACCGAAATAAGGGCGGAGATGACACAGACCATAATAAAAAGACCCGCAAAAAGAATGACGGTAAGCTGTGCATTTATGCTTAATGCCATGGCCAGACCGCCTATCATTATCATGGGTGAGCGCACAAGACCGCGCAGACACATGGTAACTATCTGCTGGAGCTGGGTAATGTCGTTGGTAAGACGTGTGATAAGCGATGATGTGTGAAATTTATCAAGATTTACAAAGGAAAACCCCTGTATATGGCGGAACATTTTTTCGCGTATGTCTGCGCCGAAATACATGGCGGACTTGCTGGCGTAGTATGCGCCGCCCACACCGCCGAATGCGCCGATAAATGCGCAAAGAACAACAAGCACGCCCATTACGGCTATAAAGGCCGTGTCGTGGTTGGCCATGCCGTAGTCTACGATAAGTGCCATTATTTTGGGGATAACAAGCTCGCTCAATACCTCCAGTATCATAAGCAGAGGCGCAAGCATAGCCCAAAGCTTATAGGGCTTCATATATTTAAGCAGTTTGACCATTTTAAACCTCCGAAAAGACTATTGTTTCCAAAACATAGCTTTATTATATTATTTTTAAAAGCCCGTTGTCAAGAGAAAAGAAAATAAAATGACCCCTCCGTTACGGAGGGGTCATTTTATTTAATTTTGACCATCGGTAGGTACGCGGTAAACACCGGGTTTACGGGGCTGATCCGACATTTTGTCGGGAGTGGGCACGCGGTAAACGCCGGGCTTGCGGGGCTGATCTGCCGAATTTTCGGGCAATGACGACGGCGCAAGTGTCTTTGCGGGCTCCAGATAGCTCTTGGGAGCAGGGATGCCTGCCGTTTCCTTGCCTGCACTCAGGCCTGTCTTGATAGCTACCTCCGACTGGGGTGTCTGCGGGTTGTTGAAACCCGAACGAACACGGCTGAGGATGTCGGGTGTACCGCCCATAGAGGACTGAGCGGGCTGCTCGGGATTGCCGAAACCTGCCTTAACACGGCTTAAAATATCCGTATTGCTGCCGCCCGTAGAAGACTGAGCGGGCTGCTCGGGATTGCCGAAGCCTGCCTTAACGCGGCTTAAAATATCTGTATTGCTGCCGCCCATAGAGGACTGAGCGGGCTGCTCGGGATTGCCAAAACCTGCCTTAACACGGCTTAAAATGTCCGTACCGCCCGATGTCGAGCCGAGAGAGGACTGAGGTGTTACGGGAGTAACGGGTCTTGCATTGAATTTTGAAAAGCCCGTAGATGCTGCGGGATCGGCGTTGAGACCGCCCTGTGTGGCTGCTGCGGGGGAAACGGGAGCTTCTTCTGCCTTGGGTTCCTCAGCGGGAGTTTCTTCTGCTTTTTCCTCTGCCTTAGGCTCTTCAGCGGGAGCTTCCTCTGCCTTAGGTTCCTCAGCGGGAGTTTCTTCTGCTTTTTCCTCTGCCTTGGGTTCCTCTGCGGGTGTCTCTTCAGCGGCGGGAGCTTCTTCTGCCTTGGGTTCTTCAGCGGAAGCTTCTTCCGTCTTGGCTTCCTCTTCTGCGGGAGCCTCTGCCTTTACCTCGGGCACGGGAACAGCCTTGGGCTCCATAAGCTCGTCTGCAAGCTCTGTTATCTTGTCAAGGTGTGTACCTATATCTTCTATATTGTTTTTCTGAGCTTCGCCGATATACTTATCACGAAGTGCCTGATATTCCTCAACTATGCCCGAATTGAATATTTTTTCAAAAAATGCGTCGTAGTCATCGGAAAAGCTGTTGATTAATTCGCGCTGTTGTGATATATTTGATTTAATGTCGTCGAACTGCTCTTTTGCGTTCGTGCGAAGAGATGCCGCAAGGTCGTTTGCCTCGGCAAGTATCCTGGCCTTTTCGGCCTCGGCCTCGGCAACTGCCTTTGCATGGACAGTCTTGCTTTCTGCGGTGAGGGTCTCAGCCTCGATCTTTGCATCGGCAATTATTTTTTCTGCCTCCGCTTTGGCGCTGTCGATGACCTTTTTTGCATCCTCGGTGGATGCCTTGATCATGTTGTCAGCGGCACGCTGCGCACTTAACATTGCATTGGCGATGGTTGCGGATTGGTCCTTGAACACCTTGATTTGCTGCTCGAGATTATCTATGTGCTTATCAACCTCGACAGTTTCGTAACCGCCCTTTTTGTTAAATGTAAAGTTTGCCATAAATACGCCCCCTAATCTTTGGTTTTTTATTATGTTATTATAATAACAGTATAGCACTTTTCGGAAAAATATGCAACAGAAAAGTTAAAAATTATTGGGCATCTATAAAAATTGACCGATTTAGGTGAAAAATGTATATCCGTAGGGAATATGCCGTGATTTTGGCAGGGAAAAGGCCGAAATTCCGGGAGATATGTAAAAAGGAAGAAAAAAATGGAACACGAATATTATATGCGCCTTGCGCTGGAGCAGGCAAATAAAGCAAAACAGCTTGGTGAGATACCGATAGGCTGTGTTATAGTACGCGGGGACGAGGTTATAGGCCGCGGCTACAATCTGAGGATGAACAAAAACAATGCCCTTGCCCATGCGGAGATAATGGCAATAAATGAGGCCTGCGACAATATAGGCGACTGGAGGCTGGAGGAGTGTACGCTGTATGTAACGGTGGAGCCCTGTCCCATGTGTACGGGCGCGATATTGCAGGCAAGGATACCGCGCGTGGTCTACGGTACGCACAATAAAAAGGCGGGCTGTGTCGGCTCTATATACGACCTGTTGTCGGATAAGCGCTTTAACCATACCGCGGAGGTGACAAGCGGTGTGCTGGGGGAAAAGTGCGCGGCGGTGATGAAGGATTTTTTCAAAGAGTTCAGAAAACGCGAAAAACAGGGATTTATATTTGATTTTGACGGTACCATTGCGGACTCGTCCTATGTGTGGGAAAAGGTGGACAGCGACTTTTTTAAGGCGCACGGCATGGAAATACCGTCAGATTACGGCGAAAAGATAAGCACGATGAGCTTTTACGAGGGTGCCGTTTTTACAAAAAACACCTATAATATAGAAGAAAGTGTTGAGGAAATAATGGCGGGCTGGCATGACGGTGCCGTGCATGAGTACGAGCGCAATGTTAAGCTTAAGCCCTATGTGGTGGAGTATATACGCTTTTTGAAGCGCAAAAGCTTTAAGGTGGGACTTGCAACGGCATCCAATCCGGAGTTTTATCTGCCCGTGCTTAAAAAATATGCCATTACGGAGTGCTTTGATGCCTTTGCCGACGGCAAGCTGGGTCTTCCCAACAAGGAAAACCCCGATATTTATCTGAAATGTGCGGAGATGATGGGTGTGGAGCCGAAAAACTGCACCGTTTACGAGGATATACCGCAGGGGATAAAAAGCGCAAAAACAGCGGGCATGACCGCGATAGGCGTATTTGACGAAAGAAGCGTGCACAGGCACGACGGTGTAAAGGCTGCCGCAGACAGGTATATAACGGGCTTTAAAGAGGAGCTGGAGTCCATGACGGACCACAGAAAGGACAAATAAATGGAAAACATAAGATTTGAGGATCTGGCCGTTTCGCCGCAGCTTAAAAGGGCTGCTGCGGACATGGGCTTTGAGTTTGCAACGCCCATACAGGCTAAAACGATAGATGCCATACTTGACGGAAAGGACGTTATAGGTCAGGCAAAAACGGGCTCGGGCAAGACGGCGGCGTTTGCGCTGCCCTGTATAGAACGCATCGACCCCGATGACGATAGTTTGCAGGCGGTGATACTTTCGCCCACAAGAGAGCTGGCAATGCAGATATGCACGGAGATAAGAAAGCTGCTTAAATACACGGACAACATAAAAACCGCGGCGGTATACGGCGGACAGCCCATAATAGAGCAGATAAAGGTTTTGAGAAAGGGTGTGCAGATAGTGGTGGGCACGCCCGGACGTGTGATAGACCATATAAAGCGGCATACGCTAAAGATGCAGAATGTGGGCTATGTCGTGCTTGACGAGGCCGATGAGATGCTGAACATGGGCTTCAGAGAGGATATGGAGAAAATACTCAAAAAAATACCGGGCGACAGGCAGACCCTGCTGTTTTCGGCCACCATGCCAAAGGCGATAAAGGATATTGCGCAGTCCTATCTTAACGATCCCGTACACATAAAAGCGGAAGAGGAAAAGACGGCAATGCCCGACATAGCCCAGTTTTACACCGAGATAAAGGAAAAGACCAAGCCCGAAGCACTGTGCCGTATGCTGGAGTATTATTCGCCCGCGCTTGCAATGGTATTTTGCAATACCAAAAAAAGGGTGGATGAGGTTACGGATATGCTGAAAAGCCGTGGGTTTTCGGCGGCGGGGCTGCACGGGGACATGGATCAGCCAAAGCGCGACAAGGTGATGAAAAAATTCCGCACGGGCAGGGCAAACATACTGGTTGCGACCGATGTTGCCGCAAGAGGGCTTGATATTGAAAATGTGGAGCTTGTGCTGAACTACGATGTGCCGCTTGAAGAGGAATACTATGTGCACAGAGTGGGCAGGACGGGCCGTGCGGGCAGGACGGGTACCGCAGTCAGCCTTGTGGCGGGCAAGGAAGTCAACAGGATGCGTGCGATAGCGGGCTATACCAAAAAGAAAATAAAGCTTATGCCGCTGCCTTCCTACAGCGATATTGCCGACAACAGGATAAAAAAGACCGTGGAGGCGGCAAAGGAAATGTCGCACACGGAGCTTGGGAAATATCTGGAAACGGTGGAAAAGCTGGCGCAAAACGAGATGTCGCCCGTATTGCTTGCCGCAGCGCTGCTTAAAATGGCGGCCGGCACGGACGGCGAGGATACGGAGATCCTTAGCGGCGGTCCCGAGGTCAGGGTCATATATATAGACGCAGGCAGCAGGGACGGCATAAGGATAAAGGACGTTCTTGGCGCCATAGCGGGTGAATGCGGCATACAGGGCAGCGTTATAGGCGATATAGAGGTGCTTGAGGATCATACGCTTGTGGAAATACCGCGAAAATATGTCCGTGATGTGCTGAAGGGCATGAAGGGCAAGAAAATAAAGAAAAAAAGCGCCAGAATGAGCCTGGTGTCGGATGATTGAGAAACAGTACTTTTGCGGCAAAAATGAGATTAGTTTTATAAAAAAACATTTTTTGTTTAAAACAACCAAAATTTATTAATTTTTTGTTAAGATTATTAAAAACATTTAATATTGATTAACTTTTTGAAAAGTGTTATAATGTTTTCAAGCGGGGATAGTATACCCCGAATATAATGTTCGGTATTGTTCTACGGATTAAAGGCCGTTTTGGAATATCGGGGGTTTATACAAGGGCTGAGGCTCAAAAAATAAGCCGCTGTGACGGCTTATTTGTGTATTATTAAAAAATAAATAAAGGGGGAATGAAACTGTATGAAAAAAGACAGATTACCAAAGAGAAGTCTTAAAAGAACGGTTCTTTCTATGGTCATGGCAGTTGCTATGGTTTTTGGAAACATCGGCTTTGACACTCGTGTTGTAAATGTTAAGACAGTTGAAGCTGCGGTACCCACCAAACAGGATGCTGCAAGTGCGGTAAACTACAGTACAATATTGGGTCGTGCTGTGGAATACGGCATTTTGGTCGAAAACTTCAATAAGTTCAGTCATTTTGAGTCTACTATAGCTACATACAGCTATAAGGGTAATGACAATGATGACATTGACCTTACTGCAACCGGTACGGCGCAGGTAATGATAGGTCAATTTGTTGACGATGAAGAAAACGGAGTTTATTCGGAGCTTAGCTTTGACGACCGCAGTTCGACACATTACACAAAGTATATCAATGTTGAAGCACCCAAGGAGGTTCTTGACAGAGTTACACGCAGAAGCGAAAATATGGCTGAGCTTGTAAAAAAAGAGACCGATATAAGTGCAATAAGAAACAACATTACAAGAATGCTCAATAATGTTTCCGAAAAATCGGAAATGTTATCGCAAAAGGCGAACAGCAGCGAGTATGCTGCGGATCTTTCGGAGATCGGCAAGCTTGACGGAAAGTACTATCTTGATCTGACAGATCCCGTATATGACGGAAAGGTCGTTTACGTCAATGCAGACGAAAATGATCCCGAGGGTCAGAAGCTTCTTTCCAAGATAAGTGAAACAGAGGGCTTATATATAAAGAAGAAGTCCGATACGGTGGTCGTTATCAATATAGATTCCGCACAGCCGAGAACACTTCAAAAGTACATTGTTGAGACGGAAAACGGTGTTGAAAACACTTATACCGACCACAGCGGCTCACAGACTGCTGCAAATGAATTCAGAGATAAAGAAATAGCGCAGAAGATAATATGGAATTTACCTAATGCTACCGAGGTAAGACTTAATACAACGGTAGGTACATTCCTTATCCCCAACAAGGATGCTGTGATAGAGCTGGAGGGTTCATCCGGCGGCTGGATAGCTTCCGGCGGTACATTTAATCTGCGTCAGGAGTGGCATTACATCTATAAGGGTGTAAGCGAAAATACAAACTCCGATGAAAAGGGTCAGATACACTTTGCCGCAAGAAAAGCGTTTACTGATAGGTATGACGGCAAAAATACGGCAGAGAACACATCGGTATCGTTAAAGAAGGGTGATTATACATTCAGCTTTTACGAGACGGGTGCGGATTATCAGACAGACGGCGTAGTGCCGATACAAAACGATGTTGTCAATGAAGACTCCAGCAAGATAAAATTCCCTATCCTCAGTTTCTTCACAACTGCGGAATCCGCCGAAACCGGTGCAGGTAAATATCTTGTGGAAGACGGCAATACAAATACCTACTACTTTGTTATAAAAGAAAACGACGCAGGCAAGGTCAGTGACAAGGGAATAACATATTCCGACGGCGAGATCGATATTGAGCTTAAAGCTACCAATAAAGCAGGCGTGCTTTCATACGAGGTAAGTACAAAGACTTATCTTAAATCAGAAAAGAGCGACGAAAATCTGTACAAGGTAAACGATAAGGTCGATATGTCCGGTATAGAGTTCTCTCTCGGTGCTTTCTTTAACTTGGTAAAGCCGACGGTTGAGATAAGCAAGGTAGACCAGTTTGGTGCAGAGGTCGTTGGCGCACAGCTCAGACTTATGTCAAACGACAGATCCGTTACATTTGACAAGAATAATGTATCGGGCGGCAGCAGTTGGATGGTATATGATGAATCGGCTCCCTACAGCAACTATTGGAACCCGAATTGGTGGGCATCAACGGGCAAGCTGATAGAGTGGAAGTCTATAGAGGGTGCAAATGCCGTTATCAAGGACATACCCGACGGTACATATACCCTTACCGAATACTTGACTCCGGATGATTACGAAAAATCAGAGGACGTTACCTTTACGGTACAAAACGGCAAGGTCGTAAGCGTTAACGGCGGTAAAGCGGTCAACAACAAAATTATAATGACCGACAAGAATGTCAAGAAAGCCGATATTGAGGTCAGCAAGGTTGACCTTGCGGGCGACGAGGTAGAGGGCGCACTTGTTTCCATACAGTATAGGTCTACAGACGGTACTAATTGCGATTTTGTTGCCGAGGTCGGCGACAGCGGTGCGCAGATCAAAAATCAGAGTACCGACTATATCCAGTGGCAGTCCGGCAGCAAGGGTCCCGTTAAGCTTAAAAACCTCCCCGCAGGTACATATACGTTCCGCGAGGATACGGCACCTGCAGGCTACAGCAAGGTAACGGAATTTACCTTTACCGTAGAAGGCGGCAGGATAAAGGACGTAAACAGCACGGAGGCCAAGAAGGACGGCGACAACAAGCTTATCGTTACAGATAAGGACAACGTTGTAATAAGCAAGCAGGCGCTTGGCAATACAGACGGCAGCGAGCTTCCCGGAGCATCTATGTCTCTTAAGGGTATTGACGAGTGGAATTATCCGATAAATTACTATGGTTTCTACGGTTATTCCGACCAGTCTATCCCTGTTGACTGCGGAAACGGCGACCTTACATGGAATGCCGATGAAAACGCATGGACATGGACATCGGGCAGCAAGCCTCAGGAATTCAGAAATCTTAAGGACGGTACATATACCATCCATGAGGATGTTAACGGTGTCCCCGCAGGCTATAAGGTATCAAACGATATTACCTTTACCTTAAAGGACGGCAAGGTGACATCCGCAGAATTTAACGGTGCTCCTCTTGATTACAGCAAAAATACTGTAATTATGTATGATGAGGCAGGCGAAAACACTACAAAGGATGTTGTTATAAGCAAGGTAGATGTTGGCGGTAAGAATCTTGAAAACGCAAGACTTACACTTATCGTGACAGATGCTGATAACAAAGATGTCAACATAAAGGATGTTATAACAGACCTTAAAAATGCAGACAGTATTGAATGGGGCGACAGCTCCGTATCATGGACATCTACTAAAAAAGCAGCTATTGCTACATTCCCTGCTGTGGGCAAATACAATGCTACGCTTAAAGAGGATGCGGCTCCCGCCGGCTATCAGGTAGCATCGGATGTAAGCTTTGTACTTGAAGACGGCAAGTTAAAGGATGCAGACGACAAGGATTTAGAAAAGGTCGTGATGAAAGATTACGCCAAGAAGGACGTTTCTATCAGCAAGAAGTCTGCTGTTGACCAGTCGGAGCTTAAGGGCGCAGAGCTTACACTTACGGGTGTTGATAAGTTCGGTGATGAAGTTAAATTTGACTCCGACCAGATAGAGACAGGCGAAGGTGCCGAAAAGCTTTGCGACGGCAAGCAGCTTACATCTCTTAAGTGGTCATCGGGTACAACGGCTACTTTGATAAAGGGTCTTTCGGACGGTACCTATACATTGAGCGAGGATAACGCTCCCCGCGGCTACAAGGTTGCGGACAGTGTTACATTTGAGATAGAGAACGGCGAGATCGTTTCGGGTGATACCGATATGATCGATGAACTCAACAAGACAGATGTAAACCTCAGCAAGAAATCCGCTGCCGACAGCAGCGAGCTGAAGGGTGCTGTACTTACTCTTACGGGTACCGATTTTGCGGGCAATACCGTATCGTTTACAAAGGACAATGTACAGCTTGGCTCCGAAGCAAAGGAAGGCACCTACGGTGAAACACTTTCTTGGACATCGGGCAGCAGTTCTACATTGGTTAAGAATCTTCCCGACGGTGAGTATGTACTTCACGAGGATACAGCTCCTCTCGGCTATGTTAAGAACACCGATGTAAGCTTTAAGATACAAAACGGTAAGCTTGTTAAGGACGTTGGCGTTTCAGTCGATACCAATACCGTAGCCATCGTTGATGATGTTGCAAAGACAGATGTTACAATAAGCAAGCAGACTGTTTCCAACAGCGGCGAGAATAACGAGCTGAAGGGTGCTGTACTGACACTTACCGGTACAGATTACGAAGGAAACGGTGTGGTATTCAAAGAAGAAGACATAACGCTTGGCAGAAATGCGCAGCCCGGTTCATACGGCAGTACGCTTTCCTGGACATCCGGCGAAAGCCCCACACAGGTCAACAATCTTCCCGACGGACATTATGTACTTGTGGAAGATACTGCACCTTTGGGTTATGTTAAGGCTACATCTATAGAGTTCAGCATCAAAAACGGTGAGGTTTACGATGCAGAAGACAATCCTGTGACTTCAAGCACTATTGTTATGGTAGACGAGGTCGCAAGTACGGATGTTGCGATAAGCAAGACATCGGCAGCCGACAGCAGTGAACTTAAGGGTGCAAAGCTTACCCTTACAGGCGTTGATTACAATAAGGATGCTGTAGTATTTGATGAATCCAATTTAGAGCTTGCAAAGGATGCGGAAAATCCCACATACGGCAGCTCGCTTTCATGGACGTCGGGCAGCAGTGAGACACTTGTCAAGAACCTTCCCGACGGTACATATACACTTACCGAGGATGCGGCTCCCGCAGGTTATAACAAGACGAGTGCAATAACATTCGGCATTAAAAACGGTGTTGTTGTGGATGCAACAGGCAAGGAAATATCAGACAAGAAGATCGTTATGGTCGATGAACTTACAAAGACCGATGTAACGATCAGCAAGATATCCGCTGCAACAACAAGCGAGCTCAGCGGTGCTATTCTTCAGCTTACAGGTACTGATTTTGCGGACAATAAGGTAGTATTTACCGAAAAGAACATTAAGCTTGGCGAGGGTGCGGGCAATGCATCCTACGGCGATGTGCTTCAGTGGACTTCCGGCAATGCACCTACACTTGTTAAGGATATACCTGACGGTACATATACACTTACCGAGCATCAGGCACCCGATAATTACGAGATTGCGGAGTCTATAACATTTGTTGTTAAAAACGGCAAGGTATATGATGTAGACGGCAGCGAGATCACAGACAAGAAGATAGTTATGGAGGATAAGCTTAAGGAAACGACAACAGAGTCAACTACCGAAAGCACGACCACAACTGTTACAACAACTACCGAGACCACTACAACATCGGAAACTTCCACAAAGAAGAGCGGCTCGGACGATGAGTCAAAGACTACAACTCAGACTACATCGGAAACAACTTCGGAGACAACATCCGAGACTACGTCCGAGACAACTTCGGAAGCTACATCGGAGTCAACATCCGAGGCAACTTCAGAGGAAACATCGGAGGCTACATCGGAAGCAACTTCGGAGGAAACTTCGGAAGCTACTACTGCATCTGAGGCAACAACTCAGACCGATACAGAGACTACATCAAAGGAGCCTTCGGGTGAAGATTCAACCGAAGCAACAACAGAGTCTCCCAGCGATGATAATACATCGAGCAGTACAACAACTACCGAAACAACTACGGAGTCGACCACCGAAACAACTACGGAGTCTACTACAGAAACGACTACGGAGACCACAACAGAGTCTACTACGGAAACAACAACGCAGACAACTGTTGAAACTACTACCGAGTCTACTACAGAAACAACAACAGAAGCTACAACAGAGTCAACAACACAGACCACTACAAAGAGAAGCGGCGATGATGATGTTGACAGAACAACAACGGAGTCTACTACAGAAGCTACGACCGAAGCCACAACTGTAACAACGACAGAGGCTACTACCGAGGCAACGACTGTAACAACACAGACAACTACCGAGGCAACGACCGAAGCTACTACAGAGAACACAACGGAGTCTACAACAGAGACTACAACAGAAGCTACTACCGAAACAACAACACAGACTACGACCGAGGCTACAACAGAGGCTACAACAGAAACCACTACAGCCACAACAGAGTCTACTACCGTTTCGGAAACAACAACTACGGGCACGACAGAGCCTTCATCGGAGGAGCCTTTGGGTGACAACACTACAGAAACACCTACCGAGGAGCATCACGGTGATAATACGTCAAGCAGCACAACGACCACAGAGACGACAACGGAAGCCACAACGGAGACTACCACCGAAGCAACCACAGAAACTACGACAGAGTCTACTTCGGAGTCTACAACAGAGGCTACAACAGAGACTACCACATCGTCATCGGGCGGTCACGGTGTTGACAAGACAACAGAGGCTACAACAGAAGCGACGACCGAGGCTACAACGGAGGCTACTACAGAAGCAGCTACAAAGGCCACAACAGAGGCTACTACAGAAGCTACTACACAGGGTACAACAAGCTCGTCCGACAAGACAACGGAAGGCGCTACAGAGTCTACAACAACAAAAGATCATGCATCGGGTTCGGAGGACGTATCCAAGGATTCCACTACCGAGGCTACAACAGCTTCTTCGGGCGGCGGTTCATCCAGAAGAGACAGAGCATCCTCTACAGATGATGAGAGCAGAGGTAAGAGCGGCGGTTCAAGTTCTCTTAACAGAGGATCGGGCAGCGACAGCGATACCAACAACGGTAGCGAGAACGATGTAACGGATAATGTTACGGATGTTACAGACGAAAACACAAATACCGATAACAATAACGATGTTATTACTTCGGACAACACAAGCAGTGATTTCGTTGACACCGAGACCAGCGGCAGCAGCAATACAAGCGGCGGCAGCACAACAAACACAGTAGTTGATACACAGGAAGAGGTTGACAACAGCGCGTATGCTAATGCAGACGGCAGCGGTTTCAGAAACAACAACATGACTACTGCAAACGCAAGTGCAAACAGCGGTAATCCCAATGCACCTGCAGCAGCACAGTCCAAGCTTCCTCAGACAGGCAGCCCTGTAGATACACAGACCATCTTTGGTTTTGGTGCATTACTTATGGCAGCCGGTGTATATCTGCTTAAGAAAAAGGCTGTAAGATAATAAACGGCCATAATACGAGGTTTTGTTGATCGTTGAGATCGACAGTTGATACAAACCCGACAAGCGGTGTGCGTGAGCGATCATGCACACCGTTTTTTTGTGAATTTATGCACCAAACGCAAACTTGGTGCATAGAATATAGATGAGCAGGTAAAAGGGAGATGCCCCGATGAATGATCTTGTCAGAATAACACAAAGCTTCGGTGACCCCGTCAGTCTTAAAAAGGATGCGGCAGAGGCGGCTGCATTGATAACACAGCATTTCAGGCAGAAATATGTTGCGCCCGTTAAAGGTGTCTATGCGGAAAAAAGGGCGGAATGTCTTGAAAAGCCAAGCCCGAATGTGGTGCTGCTGCAGGCGTGCAGGCCGTTTGTAAAAAATACGGCAATGCTTGACAAAATGATAGAGAGCATGGCGGGCTGTGAGGCTGCGGCAGCCATGATAAAGGAGTATACGGGCAACAAGGAAAAGGGGGAACACAAGGCGGGCGAAAGCATGGCGTATATCTTGCTTTTGGCGATGATTTTAAGGTGAAAAGCTTAAATTAAAACTTTTATTATAATTATAATAACTGTTGACAAAAAGCGAAAAATGTCATAAAATAAAACTATGGGTTAGGGAGTTTGAACTTGGCTTAAGAATGGAGGAAAGCATAATGACAAAAGTTACACTTACCGAGAAAGAATACGAAGTAATGGAGATATTGTGGAAGAGCGAGAAGCCTATGCTTGCAAGCGAAGTAACAAAAAAAGTAAGCCGCGCATCGGGTAACTCGACACATCATTTGCTTAACCGTCTTATGGAAAAGGGCGTTGTAAAGGTTGCCGGCAATGTGAAGATAGTTAAGGCACAGAGCAGATTATATGCCCCGGCATATACTACGGCGGAATATATCGCAATACAGGCCGGAGAGATATTTAAGGCCACAACGGGCAAGTTTGATGTTAAAGATATGCTTGCCTGCCTTGTAAAAAAGAATAAGAACAAAAACGATGAGATCATCAATGAAATAAAGGCATTTATAGACGAATACGAGAAAGGTATAGAGCAATAATGTTCACTAATGAAAACATTATAAGATGCCGCAAAAAAATCAAAGCCAGGCTTGGTATAGGTATACTAAGCCTGTTTGTTATGCTTGCGGTACTGGGTGTGGTCGCATTTGAGGCTAAAAATAAAATGGCGGCCGAAAAGTCGATGGAAGAGGTGTATCAGGCGCTGTACGAAGCAGACAGGTACGATCCCGTACAGGTGGCGTATATAGATACACAGGAGGAGGTAGTATCCTTTGCGGGCACTGATGACGAAAAAGAGCTTTACGATGTTGTTATGGACAAGGATGGCTTTTTATATGTACTAAAGTTGAGCGGCAAGCAGGAAAAGGCGATAAACGACAGCGTGGCGCAAACAGGCAGCGCACATATAAGGGGCGTTACATCGGAATTCAGAAACAGCGATGCAAGAAGGTTTTTGCTGGAGCAGATGCAGGAGGGTTATCCCGAGGAGAATATAACAGAGGAAAATCTGGACGACATTACGGGATATTTGCAGCTTAATGTCAAAAACATAAATATTTTAAGTGTTATGGGCAGCGCGAACGGCTGGTATGCACTTGCTTTAATAGTTGCCTTTATTGTGGCGGTTTTTCTGATACCGACAAGTATTTTTATGCTTGGCAAGGAAAAGAAGCTTGGCATGGATGAGGTAAAAATGCTGGATGAGGAGATGTCGGCAGGTGCGTCATGGATGCCTACGCTTGAGGCCTATGCAACGGAAAATTATGTTATAGGCGCCGGCAGCGGTGTGGTGCCGTGCAGATACAGCGATATACTGATGATATACAAGGAAGTACACCGCTATAACGGCATAAAGACCAGCGAGAATATAAAGGTGCTTGATAAAAGAGGCAATGTTATAGATATTGCAAACATATCCGTAAATTCCTTCCAGAGGATAAAGAGCGATGATATAAACAGCGAGCTGGAATATCTGGGCAACCGTATCAGGGAGGCAAACGAAAATGTATATCTCGGATACAATCAACAGGTCTTGCGGGATCTGCAAAAACGTGCCAAAAATGGCGAATTTATGCAGTAGACAGAGGTTTTCTTCATTAATAAAACATATAAAATCTGAAAAAATCTGTACAATTCTGTGAAAATCTGAAAAAATCTGTGAAAATCTGAAGAAAACATATAAAATCTGTAAAAATCTGAAAAAAACCTTAAGAAAACGTAATTTTTCATTGACAATTCATTAATAAAACGTTGAAAAACGTTAAAAAACGTTGAAAAACGTTGAAAAACATATTGAAAACGTTGCCCAACCGTGTTATAATGGTATTGTGAAAAGTTGGCAAGGGACAGAAGATAACTTCTGTCCCTTTTGTTATGGTCAAGTTTGAAAATCTATTCAAAGCTTACGGCAATTTGTTGTGTAATGCGTGGAGTGATTTTCGGAGGCGGCCTTATTAAAAAAGGAAGGTGATAAAATGGCATTGACGCCAAAACGCAAAAGGTTCTGTGAAGAATATGTTAAGGACAAGGATGCCCATGCGGCTGCCGTAAGGGCGGGGTATGCGGAAAAAACGGCAAAAAATGCCGAAAAAAGCATATTGAACAATGTTGAGGTAAGGACATATCTTGCGGAACTGATGCAGGATGACAAGACTGCGGGCGCGGACGAGGTGATAGGATATCTTAGCTCGGTCATGCGCGGAAAGGAGAAAAACGAGGTGCTTGCACGCATAGGCGGCGGAGCGCAGAGCATTGCGGAAATTGATGTTTCGGCAAGGGAAAGGCTTAAAGCGGCCGAGCTTTTGGGCAAGCGCTACAATCTTTTCAAGGACAGTCTTGAGGTAAACGGTGTAACAAAGATAATATTTTCGGGCGAGGGTGAGTTGAGTGAATAAAATTTATCTGCCCGATGTTGTCGGAAGAGGCTATGCGGACTACTGGAGCTTTACGGGGCGATACCGTGTGTGCAAGGGCAGCCGTGCAAGCAAAAAAAGCAAAACGACGGCGCTTAACTTTATTTACAGGCTGATGAAATATCCGCAGGCTAATCTGCTGGTGGTTAGAAAGGTTTTTGCCACCCTCAAAGACAGCTGCTACACCGAGCTTAAATGGGCTATACACCGCTTTGGCGCCGACAGCCTGTTTGAGTGCAAATTAAGTCCCCTGGAAATAGTGTATAAGCCTACGGGACAAAAAATATTCTTCAGGGGTCTGGACGATCCTTTAAAAATAACCTCCATTACGGTATCTACGGGGGCACTTTGCTGGCTGTGGATAGAGGAGGCCTATGAGATAAACGACGAAAACGACTTTAATATGGTGGACGAGAGCATCAGAGGACAGGTGCCCGACGGACTTTTTAAACAGGTAACGCTGACTTTTAATCCATGGAATGAAAAGCATTGGATAAAGCGGCGTTTTTTTGATGCAAAGGATCCGGAGGTACTGGCCAAGACTACCAACTATATGATAAACGAGTTTTTGGACGAAAGCGATATAAGGGTCTTTGAAGAAATGAAAAAAAACAACCCAAGGCGTTACCGTGTGGCCGGGTTGGGTGAATGGGGCATAGTTGAGGGACTGATATACGAGCGCTGGGAGGAACGAAAGTTCAGGGTACGCGATATTGTAAACAGCGATACGCGGGCGGTGTTCGGGCTGGACTTTGGCTATACAAACGACCCGACGGCCTTGTTCTGCGGCATAATAGACAAGGCGGCAAAGGAGATATATGTCTTTGACGAGCTGTACGAAAAGGCGCTTAGCACGGAGCAGACCGCGGCAAAGATCTGCGCGATGGGCTATGCGAAGGAAATAATAACGGCCGACAGTGCGGAGCCAAGAACCATAGACAGGCTGCGTGAACTGGGCATAAGGCGCATAAAGCCCGCACGCAAAGGACGCGACAGCATAAACTGCGGCATAGATTTTTTGCAGGACTACAAGATAATAATTGACCCGCGCTGTGAGAATTTTATAAGGGAAATAGGAAATTACAGCTGGGAAAAGGACAGAACGGGCAGCAGGATAAACAAGCCCGCTGCGGGGTTCGATCATCTTATGGATGCAATGAGATATGCCGTGGAGGACTGTGCCGGGGGCGATATATTCAGTTTTTATTAGAAAGGGGGGAGAAAAATGAACTATGCAAATGAAATGTATTGGCTTAAAAGGCTGGAGTACGGCAGACCGATGACATATACCGAGTATATCGGGCGGCAGATAAGGGAGTTTAAATGCTCGCAGACGTTAAAGGAAATGCTGGACGGTGAAAAATACTTTGCGGGTGCGCACGACATACTTAAAAGACGGCGCACCGTTATAGGCGGGGACGGAGAGCCCGTGCCCGTTGATAATCTGCCAAACAACAGGGTGGTGGACAACAGATACAAGCGGCTTGTCACGCAGAAAAACAATTATCTGCTGGGCAGGCCGCTTGCCGTTTACAGCGAAAACAGAGAGTACGACAAGCTGCTTAACGAAATTTTCAACAAGGATTTTCAAAGGCTTATGCGTAATATAGGCGAGGATGCACTTAACTGCGGCCTTGGCTGGATGCACGTTTATATCGGGCAAGACGGAAAGCTTTGCTTCAGACGTTTTAAGCCTTACGAGATCATACCTGCATGGGCCGATGCCGAGCATACTGTTTTGGATCATGCGATAAGAATTTACGAGATAGTTTGCTACGAGGGCCGAAAAAGCAGGATAGAGGAAAAAATAGAGCTGTATGACAAAAACGGCGTTACCTACTACAAAATGAGCGGCGGCAGGCTCGTGCCCGATGAGGACAGGCAGCCGCATTGCTATATGTCGTGCGGCGGCATGGATTACAACTGGCAGAGGATACCGCTTATTGCGTTTAAGTATAACGCAAAGGAGATACCTCTTATAAAGAATGTAAAAACGCTGCAGGACGGCCTGAATATACTTATGAGTAATTTTCAAAACGGTATGGAGGAGGATGTGCGCAATACCATACTTGTACTTAAAAATTACGACGGTGAAAATCTGGGTGAGTTCAGGCAAAACCTTGCGGCCTACGGTGCTGTCAAGGTGCGCACGGTGGACGGTGCCGAGGGTGCGGTGGAAACGCTGCGCATAGACGTAAACAGCGAAAACTACAAGCAGATAATAGAGCTGTTTAAAAGGGCGATAACCGAAAACGGCATGGGCTTTGATGCAAGCGAACTGCGAAACGGCGGAACGCCTAATCAAATGAACATACAAAGCGTATACAGCGACATAGACCTGGATGCAAACGGTATGGAAACGGAGTTTCAGGCTGCGTTTGAAAAGCTTTTGTGGTTTGTGGACACATATCTTTACAATACGGGCAAAGGCAGGTTTGACTGCGGTGCCGAGATAGTCTTTAACCGTGATATGCTTGTGGACGAAAGCAGCGTTATAGAAAACTGCGTTAAGTCAAACGGACTTATAAGCACCGAAACGGTGGTCAAAAATCATCCGTGGGTCAATGATGTATGCGGTGAGATGAAAAGAATTACTCAGGAAAACAAAGGAAAGGAAGAGTGATCTATGAAAGAAAAACTTAAAGGGCTGGGTCTTAACGAACAGCAGACAAAGGCATTGGAAAAAATATTTCAGGAGCATGAGGCGCAGATAAAGGCGCTTAAGCTTGAAAATGCCGTAAATACCGCGCTTATATGTGCGGGAGCAAAAAACAAAAAGGCTGTCAGGGCAATGCTTGAGCTGGACAACGCCGAGCTTGACGAAAACGGCATTGTAAAAGGTCTTGACGAACAGATAAAGGCGCTTAAAAAAAGCGACGGATATATGTTTGAGGAAAGGACAAAGTTTACGGGCGTTGTGCCCGGCGAAAGCAGGGACGGCCTTCCCGGCGGCAAAAACGTAAAGGATATGACCTATACGGAGCTTGCCGCTTATCTTGAAAACAACCCTAATGCAGAAATTTAAAAAAGGAGATGTAAAACTATGACAAAATTTAATTCAAAAAGCTTTAATCCGCAGGCGTTTGGTGCTTATGTGGAGAGAATACCCAATGTAACAAGAAGTGAGCTTGCACGCTCGGGCGCTGTGGGCGCAAACGAAAACGCAAGGGTCGCGCTGTCGGGACAGACGGGCTCGGTATATGCAAGGGTACCGTATTTTGGCAGGATCTCCGCGGCTACTTCGCAGAACAATGACGGCAGCAGCGATATAAGCGCGACCACGACCACTACCTTTGAGCAGGGTTTTGTGGTGGCATCGCGTATGGACAGCTGGACGGAAAGAAGCTTCAGCAAAAACATAACCGCAGGTGCCGATTTTATGGACAGCGTTGCCGCGCAGATAGCCGATTACAAGGCAGAGGTGAAGCAGGGCATACTGCTTAAAATGCTTAAGGGCATTTTCTCCATGAATACGGTAGGCAACACGCTTGAAGCAAAGTCGGCTAAGGCCTTTGTTGAAAACCATACATACGATGTGACGGGCACACAGACTGGTCTTGTGGAGGCAACAACGCTTAATTCCGCAATACAGCAGGCCTGCGGCGACAATATGGACGCATTCAAACTGGTGCTTATGCACTCGGTCGTTGCGACAAACCTTGAAAACCTTAATCTTATGCGTTTTCTCCAGTACACCGATAATGACGGTATCACAAGAGACCTTAATATAGGCACATGGAACGGCAGAGTCGTACTTATTGACGACGGTATGCCCGTGGAAAATGTGGAGGCCGAGTATGCGCTGACAAGCGATGAGTCCATTGACAGCAGCAAGACCTATTACACAAGAAGCGGCAGCGGTACTGCGGAAAGTCCTTATGTATATACGGCGGTTGCCTCACCCGATGTGACCGATATTGCCACATATTACGAAATGACTGCCGCGGCTTACAAGGCATATACGACCTATGTGCTTGGCGAGGGTGCTGTCATACTTGACAACATCGGTGATTTTGTGCCCTATGAAATGAGCAGAAATCCTGCCAAAAACGGCGGCGAGGACACGCTTTTTGTACGCGACAGATATATCTGCGGTGTTGAAGGCATCAGCTTTGAAAAGCCTGTTTCGCTTACAGTTTCCGCGGCCAACAGCGACCTTGCGGACGGCGGCAACTGGTGCGTGATAAACGACGGTGTTGATGCGATAGAGGACAAGTCCATTGCCATTGCAAGAATAATCTCGAAGGGCTGATGCTTATGAGTACGCAAGAGGTAAAGGCGAGGCTTGAACAGCTTGGCTACGAGGTGACACAAAGCGACGAGGACGCAATAGAATATGCGGCGGACAGTATACAGGAGCGGATAAGGAACCTTTGCAATCAAAGCGAAGTACCGGACGAGCTTTACTACAAGTCGATAGATATGGCCTGCGGCGCCTTTTTATCGGGCAAAATGCTGCTTGGCGGCCTTGACGAATACGACGAGTCAAACGGCAGGCTTATAAAGACGATATCGGAGGGCGACACCACTGTCACCTATGCCGAAAAAAAGAGCTGCGCAAAGCGTGTGGAGGAGCTTGTTAATTCGCTTAGCGTATCGGACGGCGAGATAATCTGCTGGCGCAGGCTTAAATGGTAAGGAGTGGTCGGCATGAGCATAAAGGATGCGCTTGAAAGCCTTTATACGGGCGAATGTGTTGTATATGTTATGGAGGATGTTACGCAGGACGGTATAACCACACAAACAAAAAAAGTTTTGTTTACGGGCAAATGCAGGCTGTCATACAACAAAAAGTACGGCAGTTTGCATGAAAGCGTGCAAACCGATACCTTTGCAAGGTCGGAGCAGACTATAAGGCTTTTCCTGGCAAATGATGTTGTTGTACCGGAGGGCAGCCGTATCACCGTAACGCAAAACGGGGTGACGGGCGAGTATATGTCAAGCTCCAAGGCGGCTGTTTACTCAAGCCATCAGGAGGTGGTGCTGACTGCCGTACACAAATACAGCTGAGAGGTGAACTTTATGGAATGTATATTGGCAAATGATATAGTTAAGGGCGTATGCAGCGCCCTTAACGAATGTTTTGATATTACCGTTTACACCGAAAGGGTGGAACAGGGACTTAAACTGCCGTGTTTTTTTGTTTACTGCAATGACCTGAAGCGCAGACGCTACAGAGGAGAGCGATATCTTGCGCAAAACGAGATCTGTATACAGTATGTGCCGGATGATACCGCACGCCTGAATGACGAGATCACAAAAACCACAGAGAAACTGTTTTTATGTACAGAATATATAAGGGTGAGCTGCGGCGAGGGCGAGACGGTGCTGAACGGCACGAAGGCACGGGCCGAAAAAGGCGACGGGTACATAAACTTTTATGTGAACTATGATATGTTTTACAGCAAAAGTGAAGAGACCGAGCTGATGGAGGTACTGACTATCATTAATGAAGGGAGCGAAACAGCGTGAAAAAAGAAAATGTAAAAAATGATGCCCCTAAGTTTACAAAGGCTGCGCTTGCACAAAGTGCGGCCTTTGGCAAACACAGGGATATTATAACCGCACTTTTCGGTGACGGAGAGTACACCGCAGAGGAAGCGGAAAAAGCAATAAATGCCTATTTAAACAAAAAAATAAAAGGAGGAATGTAAAATGGCATTAGGCGGAGGAATTTTTATAACACAAAACAAGGTATTACCCGGAGCATATATAAACTTTGTTTCGGTAAACAGCGGTGCGGCCGTATTGGGCGAAAGAGGCTATGCGGCCATGGGTCTGGAACTGGATTGGGGCGTTGAAAACAGCGTATTTGCAGTTACAAACGGAGATTTTCAGAAAAACAGTACGGAAATATTCGGCTATGCGTTTTCGGACGGCAAAATGAAAGGCCTGCGTGACCTTTTTGCAAATATCAAAACGCTTTATGCGTACAGACTCAACGGCGGCGGTGCAAAGGCGGCAAATGCGTTTGCAACGGCAAAATACAGCGGTACGCGCGGTAACGATATCAAGATCGGCATAAGCGTAAATGCCGACGACAATACAAAGTTTGATGTTGTTACCTATGTGGACAATGAGGCAGTCGATAAGCAGACCGTTGCTGCGGCATCTGCGCTTGCGGGCAACGCATGGGTGGATTTCAAGTCCGATGCGACCCTTGCGGCTACTGCGGCGACAGCGCTTACGGGCGGTACAAACGGCAGTGTAACGGGAACATCTCATCAGAATTTCCTGGACAAGCTTGAAAAATTCAGTTTTAATGCGCTTGGTGCAGTTACGTCGGATACGGCAACAAAACAGCTTTATGCTGCTTATACCAAGCGTATGCGTGATGAGGTCGGGCTTAAATTCCAGACCGTTTTGTATAATTATACTGCTGCCGACTACGAGGGCGTGATAAGCGTTAAAAATCCTTGTACGGGCACGGGTGAAAACGAGGCTTCGCTTGTTTACTGGGTAACGGGTATAACAGCGGGCTGTGAGATAAACAAAAGCAACCTTAACAAGCGCTACAGCGGTGAATTTACCGTATCTGCCGATTATACACAATTTCAGCTTGAGGCGGCGATAACTGCGGGCGAATTTACGCTGCACTTTGTGGGCGAGGATATTCGCGTGCTGGCGGACATAAATACCCTTGTGACCGTAAGCGATACAAAGGGCGATATGTTCAAGGAAAACCAGACCGTAAGAGTCTGCGACCAGATAGCAAACGATATTGCGGGCATATTCAACACGCGCTATCTTGGCGTTGTGCCAAACGACAAGGCGGGCAGAACAAGCCTTTGGAACGATATTGTAAAGCATCACAGCCAGCTTGCGGATATACGCGCAATAGAGGACTTTGAGCCCGACGATATAACCGTGGAGCAGGGAAATACCAAAAAGAGCGTTGTCGTATACGATGTTATAACTGTTGTAAATGCCATGGGTCAGTTATACATGACGGTTACGGTAGCGTAAAAGTTTACATGACAGGAGGCTAAAAAATGAGCAATATAATTATGAAGGGCAAGGACACGGTAAGCGCACAGCTTGCAGAGTGTTATGTGACTATAGAAGGCAACAGATACAATTTTATGCAGGCCATTGACCTTGAAGCAAAAATGGAAAAGACCAAAACCGAGGTGCCTATCCTGGGCAAAACGGGCAAGGGCAACAAGGCGGCGGGCTGGAAGGGCACGGGAAGTGCGACCTTCCACTACAACACCTCAATTTTCAGAAAGATAATGAAAAAATACAAGGAAAACGGCAAGGATATCTACTTTGATATGGTGATAGTAAACGACGACCCCACATCGGCGGCGGGCAGTCAGACGATAACTCTCAAAGACTGCAATCTTGACAATATCATAGTTGCAAAGTTTAATGCCGACGGCGAGTATCTTGACGAAAGCTTTGACTTTACCTTTGAGGATTGGGAGATGCCCGAAGAGTTTACAATGCTTGACGGTATGATGTAAAAAATATGCAGGCCGTATATCGACAGGTATACGGCCTGTTGTTAAAAGAAAGGAAATGACAGCATGAGCAATTTATCTTTATTTTTAAAGGACAACAAAAAGCAAAGGGAAAGCACAAAATATGCCGCAACAAAAAGTCTGTGCGATGAAAACGGCGAGCCGCTGCTGTGGACTATAAGGCCGCTGACAACAAAGCAAAGCGAACAGATCAGGGAAAGCTGTATAACGGAGGTGCCCGTAAAGGGCAGGCACAATGTATTTCAGACGAAAATGGATACGTCGAAATATATTCTTAAAACGGCTGTGGCTGCCATAGAGGAGCCGAATTTATACAATGCACAGCTTCAGGACAGCTACGGTGTAAAGACACCCGAGGAACTTTTGCTGGCAATGATAGATGACCCGAAGGAGTATGCGGCGCTGCTTGAATACATAAACGGCCAAAACAAAGAGGAGAGTCTGGGTGACAAAATTGAACAGGCAAAAAACTGATAGAGGGGGGCGACATTGAAGCGGTGTATGCGTATTATGCGCTGCACAGGCTTAATATGCTGCCCTCTCGGTTTGCAAAGCTCGATACCAACGAAAAGGCGTTTGTTATTGCGTGTATAGATATAAAAAACAAAAAAGATAAGGAGAACAGGTCTGTAAGAAAGAAAAAATAAATTTTACAAAAAGGCTGCTTTGATGGGAGGTGTTTTAATGAGTGTAAGCAAAACTATGGTAAAAATCGCGGAGAGTGTAAAACGCGAGCTTCTTGATGCCATAATGTGTACGCTGCCTTTTTTTATCCGTGACGGGGAAGAAGAATACGGGCGGCAGACGGATATTATGTCAATGCTTGCATCCGAGACGGAGAATGTACGGGAGGCCAATGCAATAACGGAGGCCGCACAAGGTCGGGCCGAAACGGGAACGGTGAACTTTGATATATTAAACGGTGTCAAAGCCTTGTTTGCGGATGAAAAGGCTATACAGTCTGCGGTCGGCCTTGCCTTGACGGAAAATAACTTTGCGGGCAGAACGGACGGTATCAAAATAAGTGCCGAACAAGGACGAAGCGCGGAAATTTTTGTGCCGAAGGAAATTGAAGGGTATATCAAAGAAAGCGTAAAGCATACCGAGGCCGTAAACGATTTTTTTGAAAAAAACATACGGGAGAGAATAAATTCGGTGATGCGTGAAACAGATGAAAGGACACAGACAGCTTTGCCGATAGTATTTGAAAAGGCCGGGGAATATCCTTACACGGAAAATAATACCGCAGGGCAAATTACAAAAATTTATGAAACGGCATTTAACGGCAGGGATGTTATAAAAAATGCCGCGGGGGACGTTTTTTCAACTTTAAGCGGCGGTACGGAAGTGTTTTTCGGTCACGGCAATGACGGGAGTCTTGCTTTTTACGGCGGTAATTTGAATGTGCCGACGGCAGCGATATTTGAAAAAGGCAAAACAAACCCGGAGTATAAGCCGGCGGGGGATATTGACGCTGCGGAAAGAAACGGTATTTTTGATATCTATTGCGGCGGTGCGGAAAGTGCGGCTGCCGATATACAAAAAACAAAGGAGATATTTGATGCCGAAAAGCGGGTGACGGAAGATTTCGGCCGTATATATGCGCAGGAGAAATTATTCAATATACCCGGCGAGGCGGCGAATTATCCGCAGACAGCGTTCGGAGGATATACATACGGGGATATTTCCGATGTGAAGGATATAAGTTTTGACAGCGTACAGCCCGAAAGCGTGCCGCAAAAAATAGAGATAATATTTGAAAACGGCAGCATAACCAACAACATAACGGCAAATGCGGATACGGACACCATAATAGACGAGTTTGCGGACAGGCTGAAAGAGGCCTTGACAACGGCAGCGGAGGGTGCGTATTCGTACTGAGTATAGGGTGAAAGGAGGAAACGTATGTATTATTTTTTTATTGACGGAGTGCTTCTTCCCGTAGCACCGTCAAAAATAACCATGAAGGCGGGCAACAAAAACCGCACCGTGGATCTGGCGGACGGGACGGAGTACAACATTTTAAATACAAGGGGCTTGACGGAGATAAGCTTTGACTGTCTTTTGCCCAACATGGATTACCCGTTTTCGGTATACGAGAACGGGTTTTTGAGTTCACGCTACTTTCTTACGCTGTTTGAAAGGCTGAAAACCGACAAAAAGATATTTCTTTTTTGCGTGGAAAGGGGTGAGTTCGGGCGGACTGCGGTAAAATGCAGTATGGAAAGCTACACCGTAAGTGAGAGTACAAAAGAGGGCTTTGACTGTGTAGTTGCCATTACCCTTAAAGAATATGCCGAGCGGAAAACGGTGATAGTGAGTGAGGCGGCAAACAGCGGCAGTGCGGCAATGACTCTTTCCGTGCAAAGAAGCATAGATACTGCGCCTGCGGACAGAGAACACAAGGTCGTATCGGGAGATACGCTTTGGGGCATAGCACAGCGGCATCTGGGAAACGGGACCAGATGGAAGGAAATATATGCCGACAATGCGGATGTTATCGAGGCGGCGGCAAGACAGCACGGCAGGGCAAGCAGCTCGGGCGGCTGGTGGATATATCCCGGTACCGTTCTTACGGTAAAGGGGGCGATAGCTTGACACAGACGGAGAAAATAATCTCGTGGGCAAAAAGCAAGCTGGGTACATCGGAGTTTGACGGCTACTGCCAAAGATTTGTAAGGCTTGCATATGAGGCGGGCGGTATATACGGCAGTGCGGCAACGGCAACACAGGCCTGGGAAAAGTGGTGTGTTGCGGGCGACAAAAGCTCCGTGCCCGCGGGGGCTGCGGTGTATTTTAACGGAACGGATCCCGCCGTAGGGCACGTTGCGCTGTCGATAGGCGGCGGGCAATGTATCAATCCCGCAAAAACGGTGTATATATGCAGCATATCCTCGATCCCGAATTTCAGGGGCTGGGGCTGGCAGGGCGGCGTAAGACCAACGGGCGCGGGCAGCTATACGGGCGGGACAAGCGGAACAAAGACCGCAAAGGCCGCAAAAAAGGAAATAACCTCTGCCGTAACAAAGACCGTGACGGGCAATGAGGGAACTTACCGCTTTGGCAGGCTTTACAACGCAGAAAGCGACGACGGTGTGTTTTGTGAGCTGATGATAGAAAACGAGCTTATATATGCACCCGTAATAAAGGACGAGGTGACATACACAACGCAAAGACGCGGTTGTCCGTCATGCCTGAAATTTTCGGTAATGAAGGACGGAATAATCGACTTTCGCGAGGGCAGTCCCGTAAGGCTGAAGGTAAACGGCAGTCCCGTCTTTTACGGCTATGTTTTTACAAAAAGCAGGACCGACAAATTTTTTATAGATGTTACCGCTTATGACCAGCTGCGGTATCTGAAAAACAAGGACAGCTATATTTATGAAAACAAAAAATACTCCGAGCTGCTTAAAATGATAGCCGATGACTACAACCTGAAAACGGGTGATATTGCGGACACGGGCTATGTTATACCGCGGCGCATGGAGGAGGGCACTTTGTTTGATATACTGGGCAATGCCGAGGAACTGACATTTGCACGCACGGGCAAAAGATATGTTTTGTACGATGATTTCGGCAAAATATGTCTTGCGCCCGAAAGTGCGCTTCATACCGATATTTATGTGAACGAAACGCAGATACAGGGCTACGACTACAAAACAAGCATAGACAATGCGTACGACCGTGTTAAGCTTTCCTTTGACAATGACGAAACGGGCGAAAGGGAGTTTTATGTATTTAACGGCACGGAAAACCAAACCAACTGGGGCCTGCTGCAGTATTACAAAAGGCTTGCAGACAAGGACGAGGATGTTATGCTTAAGGGAAAAACGCTGCTTGACAAATACAACCTGCTTGAAAGAAGGCTGAATTTAAAAAATGTGTTCGGCGATCTTTCGGTACGCGGCGGTAGCACATTATTTGTCAATATGGATCTGGGTGACATAGTGCTGTCTGCGGAAATGACTGCGGAAAAGGCGGTGCACAGGTTTAAGGACGGACGGCATTTTATGGATATAAAATGCGCGGGAAGAGGCGGTGAATTCAGATGAAAGGCATTTTGGACATTATAAAGCGTGCGGCTGTGGATGCGGTGCGCCAGACCTATCCGCTTGAACTGCTTTTTGCAAAGGTCATACAGGAGGAGGATATACCGCACAACAAGGAGCTTTTGATACAGACGGAGCAAAAACGTCCCGTAACAAGGGCTTTTTTTATTGAAAACAGCAGGCTTGACAACCTTGAAAAGGGCGACAGGCTGGTGCTTTTGCAAATGCAGGGCGGACAGAGGTTTTATATTCTGGAGGTTATGAAAGGAGACGGTGAAAATGGTGCCGGTTGAATACAATGTATTACAAAATGCGGCCGAGCTGAAAGCCTATCCCACAAGAACATATGCGCTTGATATGGAAAATGCGCGGATAATAGGGTATGTGGACGGTACGGCGGCTATGCGTCAGGCGGTGTACAAAATTCTGATGACGGAAAGATTTTTGCATATCATTTACAGCACGAATTACGGTACACAGCTAGACGAGATAATGGACAGACTTTATGTATACGCCGTTGTGGAACAGCGCATAACGGAAGCGCTGATGCAGGATGACAGAATAATCGGGGTATACGATTTTAAGTTTAAACGAAACAAAAACAGCCTGTCGGTAAGCTTTACGGTCGATACGACGCAGGGCAGACTGACAGCGGAAAGGAGCGTGTTCTGATTGTTTGAGGACATAACATTTGATATTATAATGCAGCGTATGCTAAGACGGGTGGACAATGATGTTGACAAGCGTGAGGGAAGTATCATCTGGGATGCACTTGCGCCTGCTGCCGTGGAGCTGCAGCTGATGTACATTCAGCTGGACACGGTTTTAAACGAGGCCTTTGCCGATACTGCCACAAGGGAGTATCTTATAAAGCGTGCGGCCGAGCGCGGCCTTTCGCCAAAGGAGGCGACCTGCGCACAGCTTGCGGCGGTGACGGAGCCTGCGGATGTTGACATAACAAATATGAGATTCAGCTGCGGGGATATGAATTATATCGCGGTAAGCAGCATGGAAAACGGCGTGTGGCGTATGGTGTGCGAAACCGCGGGCACGGCGGGCAACAGGAATTTCGGCACGCTTATCCCGATAGACTACATACCCGGGCTGCAATCGGCGCGGCTGACAAGGCTCCTTGTCCCCGGTGAGGACGAGGAGGATACCGAGGTATTCAGGCAGAGATACATGGACAGTCTCCAAAGCCAGGCATTCGGCGGCAATGTTGCCGATTACAGGCAGAAGGTGATGGCGCTTGGCGGTGTCGGGGGCTTAAAGGTCTACAAGGCGGCGGACTGGAACGGCGCGGGCACGGTAAAGCTTGTTATACAGGACAGCAGCTTTGGGGTGCCGTCCTCCTCGCTTATCGACGATCTGCAAACGGCAATAGACCCGCTTGCAAACAGCGGCGAGGGCATAGGCATAGCACCGATAGGCCATCAGGTGACCGTGGTGGGTGTGGATGAAGCCGATATTACGATAACGGCAACCATCACTTACGCAGACGGTTATGATTTTGCGGCGCTTAAAAGCACCATACTTTCCACGGTGGGCGATTATCTGTACAGCCTTAACAAAAATTGGGCAAATGTGGGACAGATAAGCGTGTTTATAATGCAGATAGGCGCAAGGCTGTTAAACATAGAGGGCATAACGGATGTCTCCGCCATAGAGATAAACGGCAGCGCCGCAAACCTTGTTATGGATAATGACGAGATAATAGATATTGCGGGATCGAGCTTTAACGGGGAGTTGATAAATTGAGAGAGGTACATCTTAAGGGCTATATGCCCGATATTTTAAAAGAGGTCTATGAATTTAACCAGATATTCAATGCCGAGGAACCCGAGTTATCGCTGATATTTGCAAAGTGCGATATGCTGCTTGACGAATGCTTTATAGATACGCTGGATGCTTACGGCTGCGCACGCTGGGAGAGTATGCTTGCGATAAAGGCGAAAGACACGGACACGCTTGAACTGCGCAGGCTGCGTATAAAGGCGGCGCTTAACGGCGACACGCCATACACCATGCGCAGTCTTAAAAACAAGCTTGATGCACTTTGCGGCGAGGGTAATTTTATCCTGAAATACGCAAACGATATATATACATTGACGGTGGGGCTCGGACTGCCTGCCAAAAGCCAGTTTGACTATCTGAAGCAGGTACTGGAGGAAATAGTGCCCGCAAACATAGTGATAGACATTTATCTTATGTACAACACGCATGAGGTGCTGTCGGCATTCAGACACACGTTTCTGGCAAACTACAAGCACAAACAGCTTACGGAGGAGGTAATAACATAATGGCAAACTATACGGCAAACTACAACTTGAAAAAGCCTTTGCAAAACGAATATTACAATGTGGATGATTTTAACGGCAATGCGGATATTACGGATGCGGGCATGAAGGCGGCGCTTGACAGGGCAAAGGCGTGTACCGTGCTTATTGCGGCGCAGGACAGCCCGCAGGCGTACAAAAACATTGCGGACCATGTATGCGAGGCAAACGACGAGACCGTGTTTCAGGCGGCGGTCACGGCGCTTGCGCAAAGCGGGGGCAAAATATACATTGCTCCGGGCAGCTATACGATAAGGCGCTTTGTAATGGGCGGCGGAAATATAACCTTTGAGGGCATAGGTGAGGCGCAGATACAAAACGACCTGGGCATAGTTTCGGGCGGCAGGGCGCTTTTTAAAAATCTTTCCTTTAATAAAATGCTCGCAAGCGGGGATGTTGAGGAATTGTCCTTTGAAAACTGCAGCTTTGCGGCAAGCTCCTGCATACAGTTAAGCAGGGGAGAAGATGATACAAACATCCCCGTTATAAATGCAAGAAACTGCCATTTTACATATACGGGCAGCACGCCGGGCAGTATAAGTGCAATGTCGGTCTTTATAATTTACACGCAGTATGCGACTATGAGCATAAAAGCATCCGTTACGGGCTGCACAAGCAGCGTAAAGGCATATCTGCCGCGCAAGTACGCCGATACATCAAGCATAATAAAGGGTGCGGCAAATATCAATATAGACACCCTTTGTCATACGGGCATAGCCGTGATAGAGGCGGGCAATACAAGCGTTGTAAAGGATATAAGCAAATACGGCGGGGATATGACCGCTATAGACTTTGTATACGATACGGCAAACTTTTCATATACGGCCGATATGTATGACATAGATTACGGCACGGGCGGGACTTATGTACCCGTAACGGCTGCGGTAAGCGCGGCGGACAAAAAGGCGGCATTTATGATAGGCGCGGCCGCGGCGCAGGATATAACCATAACATACAGGATAGTTCAAAACGAGCTGTAAGGGGGCGGGGATATGGATATTTTTGTTGTAAACAGACAGCCCATACCCGCCGTATACAACGTCAAGCAGTATTCCGATGCGGCCTATAGCTTTGTGTTTCATGTGCCGCTTTCGGAACTGCCGAACGGAAATGTTGTATCTGCGGCGGTAAAGACAAGCCGCTTTACAAAGGTATTGGACATAGAAACGGCGGACGATATGCTTGTTATGGCGTGGAGCCCCGATATCACACAGACGTCTGCGGCGGGGAAGTTTGATATTCAGCTTGAGATAACGGGCAGCGGCTTTGTATGGCAAAGCTACAAGGCGGCGTATATCGTAAGCTCAAGCCTTATTTACGATCCCATTGTGTACGAGCTGACCGACGGCGCACTTTCGGAAGCGCTTGAGACCAATGTTTCCGCTTATGTTCTTTTCCCTGATCTTGTTTTAAGCGAAACGGGATATGAGTGGAAGGAGGGGCACAACGTAAAGACATTTTACGAAACGGCGGCAAAGACGAACAGAATATATTTCAAAATAGAAAAAGACGAGATAAAGATATATTCAAAGGCGCTTGAAAGTCCCGTGGATATAACCGATATAGCGCAGGCACAGACAGAGCTTTTAAGTGTAAATTCAAAGCAGCTTTATTTTGTGTCGCTGGACGATTTTTCGGCGGGCCTTACCACCGTCAGCCCAAGAATGCGCAATAAAGCAATGAGCGAATATACGGAGGATATGTACAAGTGCCGCTGTCTTAAAGCTGTGGGCAGCGAGGTCTTGCTGATGAGGATAAGCGCCGCCGTAACTGCTGCGGGCAAGAGCGTGAGCATGGTTTACCCCGCAGGCGGGAACAGCGAATACGGCACGGTCATTCGTGACGACGGAGAGAGCGTAAAGGTATACAAAAAATATAACGGCAATGAGTATGAGGACATAATATTCAAGGTATACGACAGCGAGGCTGCGGCCGATGCCGATGCGCAGAATATGCCCGAGGGCAGCGTGGGAATAATAAAGAGGTGAGTAAATGATAGAAATAAGGACGATAAACGAGCTTGTTGCATTATCACAGGGCAGCAGCAGAGGCACATCAAGTGACTATCTTGACATACAGCTTATGAATGACGTTGACTTTGCGGACTACAGCGAGCCGACATACAACTGGCCGGGATTTACCGGACAATGGTACGCGAATTTTAACGGAAACGGACATAAGATAGATAATATTGCGTACACGGGGACTTCGATATGGGGTTTTTTTGAAAACATTGACGGGTCTGTCCGAAATCTTAAATTAACAAATATGAACGTAACCTCTTCCGCAAATGTAATGGGTATTGCCGCAAACTGCGGTGCCTGCATAATACAAAATTGCCGGATAACGGGATTTTTGACATCGCTTAACAATTACGCCATAGTCTTTGCCGCCCATGACAGGGACGGTCACTTTGAGGTCAGGGAGTGCAGCTTTTCGGGTACAGCTCGCGGCTCGGCCTATACGTGCGCCTGTACGGGAGGCAAACAAAACGCATGGGCGATAAATAACATAATAACAGGAACATTTGACGCATTCGGGTCAAACGGCGAGGCGTATCTTATGTGCATGACAAACTGCAATGCCGTTAATTGTGAGTTTAACGGGGTTGTAAAAGCGGGCAGGTCGGCAAATTTCCATTATAATTGGAACAGCTCAATATATAACTGCATTTTCATACCGCAGGCGGGGTCAAGAACAACAAATACGGGCGGCGGGACGGTCGTAAATTGCTATTACGACAGCGACAAGGCCACGGCCGCGGGGATAACCTGTAATGCTACAGCAGCCACGACCGCAGAACTGAAAAGCGGCGAATGGGGCAGGGCTCACGGGCTTCCCTCGTAAGGCGGTGACGGTATGATAAGTAAAAGAATTGAGATAAACCGAAGCTGCAACAGCGTAAATTATCCAACAATGACGGTTGTTGCAACGTCGGCGATAAAGGTCACGAGTATCGGAGTAAATGTGCAGTCCACAAGGTCGCAAACGGAGCTTGATAACGGAGCCGTAAGCACCATTGAGATAATTGTGCAGTTTAACGGGCAGAACATCAGCTCCGGGGCAATGCAAATGACAACAGCGGATAGACATGACGAGTTTTTTACTCTGCCAAACGGCGGACTTGTTGTGGAGGTTGGACAGACATTCAATGTTGTGTGTCCGTATGCGTATTGTCATGCGTATGCGCAAAATGCGGTGGTTGCCGAGTCGGGCATAATAATTAACGGCAGCGCCTACAACATGATATTGAACTATCAATATGAGCCTGCCTTTATTTATGATGCGACAAATGACGGATACCCTCACTTTTCAGCAGAAGATATTTTTAATTTTACGGAGCTTGCAAAGGACAGCGCGGGCTATCCAAAAAACCACGGTGCATGGAAGTATGATGACAATAACGACGGTTATCCGTGGATAGTCGGGTTTGAAAAAGTGCAAAGCGGCGATATTATAAAGCTTTTGCAAAACGGTCAATGGAATGCTGCGGCGGGCTGTGTGGTGTTTGAAAACGGCGCTGCGGCGGAATGTATGTTAAAAGTTAAAAGGGGTGATATTTAAAATGAGAGTAGGTTTATGTACGGGCATAGGAATAGCGGGAAGCATTGCCGTCAGGCTGTTCGGCGGCTGGGACAGCGCGCTTTCCACGCTTATAATTTTTATGGCGATAGACTATATAACGGGGCTTGTGGTCGCAGGTGTGTTCCATAAATCAAAGAAAAGCGACAACGGCGCACTTGAAAGCAATGCGGGACTTAAAGGCCTTTGCAAAAAGGGCGTAATGCTGTTGGTGGTGCTGGTGGCGTACAGGCTTGACCTTGTAACGGGGCTCGGTTTTATACGGAACACGGCGGTAATAGCCTTTATCGCAAACGAGGCCATAAGCATAACGGAAAATGCGGGACTGATGGGCGTACCGCTGCCGAGCGTTATCAAAAGAGCGATCGACATACTCACGGAAAGGGGTGAAAAAAATGACGAAAATAACAAGGATGTTTTTGACACCCAATAAGTATTCACGGCCGCAGATACCGCTTAAAAAAGTGAAAAAAATAGCGGTGCATTATGTGGGCAATGCGGGCAGTACGGCAAAGGGAAACAGGGATTATTTTGAAAGCCTTAAAAACGGCAGGGGCGTATATGCCTCCTCGCATTACATAATCGGGCTTGAGGGTGAAATTATCCAATGTATACCCGAAAACGAGGTAAGCTATGACACAAACGAGGCAAACAGCTACAGCATCAGCATTGAAAATTGTCATCCTTTGGCAGACGGAAAGTTTGACCAAAAGACACTCGAAAGCCTTAAAGAGCTTTGTGCCGATATATGTATCCGTTACGGCCTTGACCCGACAAAGGACATAATAAGGCATTATGACGTATCGGGTAAGCGGTGCCCGCTTTGGTGGGTCATACACCCGCAGGAGTTTGTAAAGTTCAAGAAAAGTGTAAAAGATATGCTGAAAGGGGGCGAAAATATGGAAGCGATAAAAAAGCTGGAAGAGGAAGTACAAAGTTTAAAAAAGAGCAGGGAAAAGGTCTACAACAATATAGATGATATACCCGACTGGGGCAGAGATACGGTAAACAGGCTTATGACAAAGGGCTGCCTGAAAGGTACGGATAAGGGACTTGATATCAGCGAAACAATGCTGCGTATTTTGGTCATTAACGATCGAGCAGGGGTATATGATATTTTTTAAAAATAGCCTGTAGGTCCGGATCATGAGTATTCCGCAGAAATTATTTTCTGCGGAATACGAATATTATTGGCAATGGGCATACAAAATATAAATTTTTTATTGCAAACATCTCCGATATGTTATAAAATATTATATATATTTGATTTTGTAAAAGGAGAAATACCATGGCGATAAAAGATGAAGTTAAAAAAATGGGCATGGCGGCACCGTTTTTTGCGGCAACGACCAACGAGCAAAGAAATGCGGCATTAAAGGCGGCGGCGCAGGCGTTAAAGGATAACGCGGACAAGATATTTGCGGCAAACAAGACGGATATGGAAAATGCGCAGAAAAACAACATATCTGCGGCCGTTATGAAAAGACTTAAATTTGACGAGGGCAAGCTTAACGATGTGACTGCGGGTATAGAGCAGCTCGTATCTTTGCCCGACCCGATAGGCAGGGTCACGCTGGCGCGTGAGCTGGACGAGGGTCTTGTGCTGAAAAGGGTGACTTGTCCCATAGGCGTTATCGGCGTTATTTTTGAGGCACGTCCCGATGCGCTGGTGCAGATCTCATCGCTTTGCATAAAAAGCGGAAACTGCGCTGTTTTAAAGGGCGGCAAGGAAACGGCAAACACCAATAAGGTTTTGTTTGACATAATTTATGCTGCGGCTATTTCGTCGGGACTGCCGGAGGGCATACTTTTGCAGGCAAGCACACACAGCGATATTGACGAGCTTTTGCTTTGCCATGACGAGGTGGACCTGCTAATCCCGCGCGGCTCAAATGCGTTTGTAAAATACATAATGGATAATACAAAAATACCCGTTATGGGACATGCTGACGGTATCTGCCATATATACGTTGACAAGGAATATGACATGGAAACGGCGCTTTCGGTGATAATAGATGCCAAAACGCAGTATACGGCGGCCTGCAATGCGGTGGAAACGCTGCTGGTGCATAAGGCGGCGGCAAAGGAGTTTTTGCCTGCGCTTAAAGCGGCTGCGGACAAGGCGGGCATAGAACTGCGCGGCACAGCCGAGGCAGGTGAGATAATAGACCTTAAGGTCATAGACGAGAGCGAGTTTAAGGAATATCTGGAGCTGATAATGTCGGTCAAGACGGTGAACGACATTGACGAGGCCATTGCGCATATAAACAAATACGGTTCGCATCACACGGACAGCATTATTACGACCGATGATGCGGCGGCAGAGCGTTTTATGCAGATAGTGGACTCTGCGGGCGTGTACAGAAACTGCTCTACACGCTTTGCGGACGGTTTCAGATACGGTTTTGGCGCAGAGGTCGGCATAAGCACAAGCAAGATACACGCACGCGGACCCGTCGGCCTGGAGGGACTTGTGACATATAAGTACAAGCTGACCGGTAACGGACATATCGTGGGCGATTACGCATCCAAAAAGAAAAGTTTCCATTTTAAAGATCTGTAAAAAATTAAGGCGGCCTATCCGAGTGTAGGCCGCCTTTTTGTTATCTTATAAAGTTTGTTTTTGTTTTGGGAGTAGGTGCGGGCTGCGCTATACCTGCGGCCTTGCCTGCCTCGATGCTCTTTAAGAGCCATGCCATATTACGGCCGAGGGTCTGCATTATCTGTACGCCCTCATCGTCTTTAAGTACCTCGTCGGGGGTATTGCCGTGTACCATGTTCCAGTAGTTTGAAGAAACAACGGGCATTTCGTTGATGGTGAAATATTTGTTGAGCACGTCTATAGATGCCGTTGTGCCTGCACGTCTTGCCGATGAAACAGCGGCGGCGGGTTTAAGGCGCAGGTCACTTCCTGCGGCGGAAAACAGCCTGTCAAGGAATATTTGGACCTCGCCCGAGGGTGAAGCATAGTAAACGGGGGAGCCGACAACAATGCCGTCGCATTGCTTGACAAGCTCGTGCGCCTGCTTAACAAGTGCGTCTATATCGCCTGTCACAGCCTTTGCGCCGACAAACAGTATCTCCGTGTCAATGCCGTTTTCGTTAAGTGTTTTTGCAATTATGTCAAGTGCGGTGTAGGTGCAGCCGTTTTCGCGGCGGCTGCCGTTTATAAGTAATACTTTCATTTATATACCTCCGGTAAGTTTTTTTTATAATATCATAAAAACTTTATTCTGTCAAAAATATTTTTATGATATATTTTCAGAAACGCAATTTTGCTGTAAAAAGGGAAAATAGAGCTGTTTGCGGTATATAGCTGATTTATTACAGCTTTATCAGTATCTTTAATTTATCCCCGAGCTTACATTCCTTTAAGATCTTCTCCAATGCGTTATGCAGGGAAATAAACACATTTTCACACTCCGTTTTTTCGGGCATATCGGGGGCGTAGAGTATCTGCTGCACGGTGTCGGTTATAACATCGGGCGTGCGGATATACGGCGAAAGCGCCGCGCCGACCGCGTTGTGCGAGGTGTTTTCAAGCTTGCCCAGATATGTCAGTATATCAATGATATAGCTGTAGAGTGCAATGACCGAGTCCTCGTTTTTGGGTGCAAACTTTTTAAGACGTTTGATATGCCTGTATGCGACCAAGGCGGCGGCATAAGCAAGCAAAAGCAAAAATGCACCGAAAAGGGCGGCGGTCAGATAGCCCATGACCTCTGCGGCCTTTTGCCGCCAGTCATCGAGTATTTCCGCGGACTGCTCTTTTTTCTCTTCGGTAGATGAAAGGAAAAGCGTCATTACCTGGTCGGAAACATCGGGGTCGTTGTCCTTTTCCTCCATTTTTTCAAGCTCTTCATAATTTATGGGAGTAAGCTCCGCAGGCACCCAGCCGTAGCCGTCCTTGTATATCTCCACCCATGCGTGTGCGGAATGATCCTTTACCTGTACGGTGACGGGTACGGGTGTAAGCGCATCCGCGCCGCTGTACCAATCGGTCGGGTTTTCACTTGTTTCCATGGTCTGATCCTGACGCGCCATTACATAGTCAAGCGCGTAGCCCTCGGCATATCGCGCGGGTATACCGAGCGTGCGGTAAATAAG
This sequence comes from Bacillota bacterium, assembly GCA_017543265.1. Taxonomy (GTDB): domain Bacteria; phylum Bacillota; class Clostridia; order Lachnospirales; family CAG-274; genus RGIG4310. Next base: position 80,686 of record JAFYGI010000060.1, read on the forward strand.
CGTTCCTGCCGAGGCAAAATGTGCGCATACGCCCTCTTTATGCTCAAACAAAAAGTAATTTACAAAGTCCGTTTTCCACGGCACAAGGCCGGGAGAAAGCGTGTATTTGAAATCCTGTGCAAAGTAGTCCGCCAGCTTTTGCGTCAGCTCGGGGTCGTCGGCCTTAAAGCCTTTTTCCGCACAAAGCTTTTCAATAGGCTCGCGGTTTTCGTCGGGCACATAAAGAAAGTTTTCGTACACATATTTTTTATATTCGGCATCGTCCGTGACAATATCGGGCTGACGGCAGTATTCAACGGTGTATTCCGCATTTTCGGGAAGTTCCATAAGAATATTGTTGTCGTCTGCGTATTTTATGTCGCTGTTGCTGTCAAGATCCGTGTAGTACGGCAGATACGGCTTGTCCGATATAAGGCCGAGATTTTTTATGCGCATTTTTTCAAACGGCAGTCCCTTTTGTCTTGCGGCCTGTGCCGTAAGGTTGGTAAGCTGTTTGTTGTTAAGACCCTCTTTTGTTGTCCAGCTGTTATTGCTGTAGTCTGTGCCGATAAATGTCCTTAAATACTCCCTGTCGGCAGTGGTGGGGACGTAGGTTATCTCCAGATCGGGCTTGTGGTCAAGCTTTACGGAGGAATACTGTCCAAGCTGTCCGCTGCTTACGCTGCCGCGTATTTCGTAATTTTTAAACTTTGAAAACATTATTATCATAGTGTCTTTAAGCATAAAATCCGAAAAGCTTTTTAATTTTGATGTGGGCACGCGGCTGTCGAATACCTCGGGCGTAACGACCCTGCCGAGTATGCCGCCCAGAAGCAGCATGATAACACAAATAAGGCAAAACAGCTGTGCAATGGCCTTGCCGTGTATCTGCCTGCGGTATATCTGACGGTCGGGGTATTGGGTTATTTTGTTTTGATCCTTTTGACGGAAGCTGAAATCCGCCTTGCCGTTAAATTTAAGGCAGGCCGCTATAAGCCAGCCCGTGCCCAGCATAAATACGGACATAAGGTCGGGGGTGCCGTCAAAATAAAGTGCGGGCGCTATAGCCAAAAAGGTGACTATGGTCGCAAGGATAAGGTTTATAAAGCGGCCGCAGCATTCCCACATAAGTATAAGGAAAAACAAGCCCATTACTATCACAAATGCGGGTACGGTAAGACTTCTGTCGGGGACATACTCCGTAAAGCCGTCCGAGTAGGGAAGGGCAAATTTCAGCCGCATAAGCTCGTAGGAGGTGTTTATTATGGCCTTGATGCCGCTTTTCATCAGGTCAAGGTGGTTAAGGTAAAATACTATCAGCTGCCATATCCCAAGTGCGTAGCCCAAAAGCCGCAGCGTGCCGTTAAGCTGCAAAAGCATTATTATAAAGTTTGCCGCTATTATGGTGCCGAATACCAGCTGGCGGTCGTAAACGATATTAAACGCCGACAGAAAGCCGTCTATGGAGCCGAGCGTCAAAAACAGCACCATGACCGCGCGGATGAAAAGATTAAGCAGTCTGCAATTGTCCTTTTTAGTGAAGCTTTCGTCCATTATAAGGCCTGTGGTCTGTGAAAGCTCCCTTTTGTATTTAAGACGGGCCTTTTCCGAAACAAGGACCGCAAGTGTCCTGAAAATTTTCATAATATATCGGTCACCGCCTTATCCCGGCCGCCGCCGTGTATATAAATTATGCCGCTGCCTGCGTATTCGCGGCGCAGGGCGAGCATGGAGGTCGTGTCGCTGTCGGACGGGCAGGCAAGGTAAAGCTTTTCTATACCGTCAAAAAGCGACTCGCCGTCGGTGATATACAGCTTTGTAAGCTGTTCGCTGCCTGCGGGGGCAAAACACAGCGTATATTGATGCCCCGCCTTTGAAAGCGCGGTGCCGATGCTGTATACCGTATCTATGATACTGTCTATTGCGGGCAGATAAAGCTCCGCAAGCAGTATGGCCATTTCCTCGTTGTTGTCGGAGTATTCCTTAACAAGCAGGCTGTCATATTTTGTGCTTAGCTTCCAATGTATATTGCGCAGCTTGTCGCCGGGGATATAGTCTCTTATGCCGTCGGGCTGCGTGCCGTTTATATTTTTGGCAAGCACGAGGCTGTCCTCGCTGTAAAGCTCGCTTGATGCAAGCTTAACACCGTCCTGTGTTATACGGGGCGTAACGTAAAAGCAGCAGGCCGCATCGCACGGCACCTTGAATTCAAACATATTAAGCAGGTCACGCACAAAAATACCCTGTGTTTTTACCGTTACTATGCCGTTTTTTACGGGAGTCACGGGCAGCGCCGTGCGGTACTCGCCAAGTGCGGGGATACAAAGGTACATGGTGTTTTTTTGCGTGTTGGGGTAGTATTTGTTTTCCGTGCAAAATTCTATCCTGCATGATACAAAGGGGATAAATGTCGGGTTTTTAAAAACAAGCTCCACCTGTGCCTGCGAGTCTTTGTCCGCCCACAGCGCCTTTGGCAGCAGTTTGAGTGTAATGCGCCGTGATGCAAGCTTTGACAGCGCTGCGCTGATAAGCGGAAACAGTATAAATATCAAAAGCAGTATCAGCAAAAAACGGCTGTGCAGAAAATACATAAGAAAGCCGAATATGCCGACAAGCAAAAAATAATACAAAAAGTTGTTAAATCGTTCCATTTTATGCTCCGTTATTTTTTGGCAAGCTTGGGCATGGGTACACCGTCGATTATAGCCTTAAGTGCCGTTTTTGCGGTCAGGCCGTTGGCGGCGGCCTGCGGGCTGAGCTCTACGCGGTGTGCGCAGACTATGCCGTATATATCTATTATATCCTGCGGTATAACGTAGGAGCGGCGGCTTAAAAATGCCTTGGCCTTTGCGACCTTGAGCATTGCTATAGAGCCGCGGGGACTGATGCCCATATTGAAGTTTTCGCTTGTCCTCGAGCGGTTTGCTATCTCAACGATGTAGCTGTATATGCTCTCGTCCACATACTGTTCCTCAACGGCCTGCTGTATTTTAAGCAGTATGGGCGCATTGAGCTTTTCCTCCAGTATGTCCATTTTATTTTTGCGGTTGCCCTTTAAAATTGCAATTTCGCTGGGGCTGTCGGGATAGCCCATGGAGATACACATCAAAAATCTGTCCATCTGGCTTTGGGGCAGCTTTTGCGTACCCGACGAGCCGAAAGGATTTTGTGTCGCAATAACGACAAAGGGCATGGGCAGGACGTGGGTCTCGCCGTCCACCGTGACCTTGCCTTCCTCCATGACTTCAAGCAGGGCGGACTGGGTCTTGGGCGAGGTACGGTTTATCTCGTCCGCAAGAAAAAGGTTGCACATAACGCCGCCGGGACGGAATTCAAAGCTGCCCGTCTGGCTGTTGTACATGGAAAAGCCTGTAACATCGCTGGGCATAACATCGGGCGTAAACTGCATACGCTTGTAGCTTAAGCCCATTACGCGCGAAAATGCCATTGCAAGCGTGGTTTTGCCCACACCGGGGATGTCCTCCAAAAGAACATGGCCGTTGCTTAATATTGCAAGCATGACCTGCTCTATAATATCGTCCTTGCCCTTGATGACCTTTTTTATCTCGTCTGTTGCAGAAAATATTCTTTCCATTCGGTTGCTCCTTGTTTAGTTATTTTTCAGCTGCTGTGCATATTCCTTTATTTTGTCGTAATCGTACTCAAAGGATGCAAGCTTTATGTTTTCAAGCAGCTTCATTATATTGTCGGGGTAGTTATAGCCCGTTATCTTGTCATAGATATTTTCAATTTTTATCATATCCATGTCCGTGCAGGCGCGGATTATCTCATCCACATAAATCGCGGCGACCATAGGGCTGTAGCCCTTGCTGCTGTTTTTCTGGCCGTGATACTCGTTTATGTACTCCTTGGCCGTTTGTATCGTCAGGTCAAGCAGCTGCAAAAACTGCTCCAGCTTTATCTCGACCGCAAGCTCGTCGCCCGCCTTGCCGAGTGCCTCCATTTCCGCCGCCATTTCGTTAAGCTGATATGCGCCGACATTTGCGCTGCTGCCCTTTATGGCGTGGAAGTTGATGGTGTTTTTTTCTATACTGGTCTCGGAAATAAGCTGTGAATAGCGTTTTTCCATATCCTGTACATAAATGGTCAGTATATCCACATAGGATTTTTTGTTGCTGCCCAGCTGACGCAGACCCGCCTCCGTATCTATTATCATATTGTCCTGTACGGGAGCAAGACTTTCGTTTTCGGCAGGCTCTGACATTTTGTAGATATCCTTTATCTTGTTTTGCAGGAACTTGTGCAAAAGCACGTCCATCTTGGTAAGGTCGATGGGCTTTGAAAGGAATTCGTCAAAGCCAAGACCCTGGAAGCGCTCCTTGTCACCGCGGCCCGCAAGCGCCGTAAGCGCAATGATGGGAAGGTTTTTGTAATAGTCGCCCTCCATTTCTCTTATGCGGCGTGTGGCCTCGATACCGTCCATAACGGGCATCATATTGTCCATAAATACGATGTCGTAACGGTTCTGCTTGACCATTTCCACGGCCTGCGCACCGTCCACGGCGGTATCTATGGTTATGTTGTATTCGGCAAGTATGCCCTTTGCAACGGCCATGTTTGTTATATTGTCGTCAACAAGCAGGGCGCGTGCATCGGCGATGCTTACGATCTCGCCCGTGTCGAAGCCGGAGTAGCGGTCGAAATACTTTATTTCGCCGTTGAGCGCATCCGCTATCTGCAGGCCGTAAAGGTTGAGCATAAGCTTTTTGACATGGGAGCCGTCGTCTATTTCCTCGTTCATTTCGGTAAGCATTATACAAACGGGTGAAAGCCCCAGACTGCCCAGTATCCTGCCGACCTCGTTTTTCCACTTGCTGCGGAAGAAAACGTGTGTCAGATCCTTGAACAGCGAGCGGTTGGTATGGCTGTTTATAATGCTGTATTTTACATGAAGCATTTCAAGCATAACGCCCAGATGCTCCGCAAGGGTAATGTCCTGCTCGTAAATGCCGATATAAAGCCCCTCGTCGGGTACGGCGGCAACGGGAGAGTAGTTGTCCACCGCATTTTTTACCTTTACGGTAAAGGTAGAGCCCTTGCCCGGCGTACTTTCCAGCTCGATGCTGCCGTCCATCTGGAGGGCAAGATTTTTACTGATGTAAAGACCGAGACCCGTGCCGTGGTTTTTGGCCAGATTGGAGCTGCCCTGTGAAAACTCCTCAAACAGCTTTTTGCGCTCCTCGGCGCTGATACCTATACCCGTGTCCATTACGCGGAATGTAAGGTTTGTTTTTCCGTCGCTGATAAAATCCCAGTCTATCGAAAGTATGATATATCCGTGCTGCGTGAATTTTACCGCGTTTCCGAGCAGGTTTACAAGTATCTGCTTTATACGCACCTCGTCGCCTATAAGACGCTTGGGCACAGCGGGATTTATATTTACCAGCAGGCGGACATCCTTGCTTTTTATACGGAAGCTGACAAGACTTATTACCTCGGCAACAAGGCCGGGAAGGTCATATTCGTCATTGATGATCTGGAAGCTTCCCGATTCCATTTTGGAGTAGTCCAGAATGTCGTTTATTATGGCAAGAAGACCCGTGCCCGCGTTATGTATGGACACAACGTCATTTCTTGCGGCACCGTGCACATTTCGGCGCAGAAGAATTTCGCTCATGCCTATTATGGCGTTAAGCGGCGTTCTGATCTCGTGGCTCATATTTGTAAGAAAGGCACTTCTTGTTTTAAGTGCGCGTTCAAGCTCCAGACTGTTTCTGTAGCTGCGCATAAAGAAATAAATGAACAGTATGAATATAAGCACGATCACGCCGTACTGTATGGAGTTAAAGATGTAAAGGTTTTTGTACAGCATACTGCGGCTGGCGTAAAGTACGATATTCCAGCTGCCGATAAAGCTTCTGTAATAGCCCGTGCATCTTTGGCCGTTTATTTTAAGCGATACCTTTCCCGCAGGGTCTGCGGCCATTGCCTTAAAAAGCTTTCGTCCGCTGTCGCTTTGCGAAAAGCTGTCGTAATTTATGCTGCTTGAGGTAGAGTAGAGCAGCTTGTTGCCGCTGTCTATTATAAGCGCATCAAATACGCCGTTAAGGCTGTCTATCTTGTTTACATAGCGCACGATAAGATTTGCATCAAGCATCATTGATGCGAATACATCCTTGTCGCTGTCATAAAGGGATATAACGATATAGCTGTCGGATACCGAGCCGTTTGACTCGATAAAAGTGTTTATTATATCGGGATTGTTGTGTGCAAGCTCGTATGCGTGGCTTGACTGCTTGGGCTTAACATTGCTGCTTTTGTACACAAGGCCGTCATACTCAGCATATATGCCCTCGTAGTAGCCAAGAAAGACTGCGGACATTTTCTGGGAGTATTCCTCAATGTCGTACATTTTGTCCTCGACGGGCTTTGCCGTGCCGAGCCTGTCGCATATCATGCGTATATAAAGCTGACATTCGGTTATCCTGTCCTGTACGTTCTGCCCCGTCTTTTCAAGCGTTGTTTCGGCGGCGGCATCAATGTTTTTGTTAAGTATATTTGTAGTGCCGATATAGCTGAATATAATAATTATATTAAGCATTATCATGATAACTATTACGGCAATATATAGTTTTTTGTTTTCGTTAAAGCGTTCCTTGAAATTTGCCCTGTTTATTGAAAACATACAGCCACCTCCCTCGGGGACATTTGTAAATACTTAAAGCGATAATACACTATCATTATATCGATTATACCATAAATCGGCATTGTAAACAAGAAAAAAAGACAGATATTTTGCAACATCTGTCTTTGAAAGCCATATCGTTTATTATGCCATTTCCTCTGCGTCCTGCTCGAAGCTTAATGTGTGGTAAGTTTCGTCGGTGTCGTCATCGTCATAGTCGCTGTAGTCTGCATAATCAAACTCGTCATAATCGTCATAGTCGTCGTAATCGTCATAAAGGTCGTCAAGCTCGTCAAACTTGTTTTTAAGCTTGATAATAATTGCGATAACGGCTATAACAGCCAGTATCAGCGCAATAGATGCAATAATGACAGTCTTTGTGTTGTCTTTTTTCTCAAGGCGCTTTAAGGAAGTTTTGATCTCGTCCAATAAATAATCTGCTTTCATAAAAACATACCTCCGTGTTTGAATGTTATTGTCTGTACTTGTAAGTTTTGTTTCTGTATTCATTGTATTCCGCATAGGCGCGGCGCATCATCTGCTTTTCGTCATGAAACTTCAGCAGGTAGAATGCTTCGTGCTGCTTGTAGAACCCTGCATCGGCAAAATATTCTTCCGCCTGCGGCTTGCAGTAGAAAGAGTCGGCAGTCATAAGATACCAGTGTACGGTCTTGTTCACAATATCGTTGCTGCCCCTGAAAGTATATTGTGTTTTGCCGATATATTTTATTATTTCGGCATCAACGTCAGTTTCCTCCTTTACCTCCCTCAGGGCTGTTTGTTTAAAGGTCTCGCCGCTTTCGACCGTGCCCTTTGGCATTACCCAGCCCATATATCTGCCGTTTTGGTTTTTATAAAGCAGCAGAACCTTGCCTTTGTGGATCACAACGCCGCCGCAGCTGACAGCTTCTATCATCTTGATCCCCTCGATTCTGCCCCGGGCGCATAACAGCCCGCGTGATATTATTGAATATATTATACACTATTGCGGTAGATTATTCAATATCCAAATAAAATTATGTTGGTTTTAGACAAAAATGAACGGTAATATTTGTTGAAACTGACAAGAAATTATCTTGTTTTACTGCCTGCACACATTACGCGTATGTCGCTGCCGTAAAGGTTAAATACGGTGTAATGCTGTATAAAGCGCGAGCCTATGCGGTCACCGTAGTTTTCAAGCAGGTTTTTAAGGCTTTGGTTGGTGGTTATTATAGTGGAGCCGCCTTGCCTTATCCTTTGGTTGATAATATCCAGAAGATATTTGTTTGTTATATTTGAGCCTATCTCGACACCGAGATCGTCTATCACCAGCACATCGCATTGCAGCGCCATGGTGTAGGCATCGCTGTCCGAGCGGCCGAAGTGACGGTCGGAAATGTCGTTGAACAGGCTGAACGCGCTGGTATAATACAGCGACAGACCCTTGTCAAGAAGCGCCTTTGCCGCACAGTTGCACATAAAGGTCTTGCCCGTGCCCGTCTGTCCTGTAAGTATCATGCTGCACGGCTTTTCCCTGCTTTGCTCCGCCGCCATTTGTTTTATCTTTTTTGCGATCTTAAGTGCATTTTCGCGCGGGGAGGGCAAATTGCCAACAGCCGTATCCGAATACACGTTTGCGTTAAATGTATCAAAGTTTTCCGCCCTTAAAATGTCGGCCATGCCCGATAAAATATAATTCTGCGTTATGATGCGGTTGTAAAAGCAGGCGCATTTGCGCGTGCCGTCCACGCCCGTATCCTTGCAGACGGGGCAGGTGTAAATGGGGCAAAGATAGTCGGCGGGGTAGCCGTTTTCGGTGAGCAGCGCTGTTTTTTCGTCGTTAAGGCGGCTTATGGCGGCCTTGTATTCGTCAAGCCTTTGCTTCATGCTGTCCCCGCCGCCTTGGGTCAGGGCAAGTCTGGCCATATCTATACTGCTTTTGCTGAATGTATCGTCAATTTCCTGTATGCGCGGTATTTTTTCGTATACCTCGCGCCGCCTTGCATCGGCTGTTTCGGCGTTTTGCAGTCTGTCCTTTTCATACATCCGTCCGACTGCGCTGTATATATCGTCCATATCGTTCTCCTGTTGTCAATGATATTTATGCTTTGCTGATACTGCATACCCGCAGGCCTTTGTTAAACGTCATCAAGCCCGCTGTTTATTATAGAGTCGAGCAGGTCGCTGTCGTAGCTGCGCTGGTCGTAATTGGTAAAGCCGTCCGCCGTTTTTTTGTCGCCGTGTTGCCTTGCAGCCTTGTTCTGCGCGGCCTTGCGGGCGTATTCCTCGTCAAGCTGCTTTACCTGTCCCATGCTTTCTATACCTGCGTTGTGCCAGTCGTTAAGTATTTTGTTGGTGTAGGCAAAGCTTACCTTGCCCGTGTTTTGTATCGTGCGCGAGCAGGCTTCCTTTACAAGTTCAAGCGGCATATTCAGCTTTTTTATCCAGCTTGACATATAGCTTTGCTCCTTTTCGTCGGGGGAACGGTCCGTTATGCCGTAATACCGCATTATCTTGCGGTACTGCACGATATAAAGGTCAAGATAATCTTCCGCCGCATCCTGGTCGCAAATGCCCTTGTCGGCCCAGTCTATAGCGACCTTTTCCATATATCTCATACCCTTGCCGTTGTTGCTGCAGTAGCTTAAAAGTACATATATGACCTCTATAGGCAGGCCGAGCCAGTCGTAAAAGCTAACGATGGTGCTTATGTCATTTGCGCTGAGCGGCTTTTTAAGCAGACCCTCGGCTGTGGATAAAAGCTCGCCTATCTGTTTGTCGTGGCCGCGTATGCGGTTTATCTCTGCGGGGTCGTATACGGGCTTGTTTTCGCGCCTGAGCTTGGGATGCTCGACTATCTTTTGAAGGTCGGGCTTTATAAGCCTGCTGTCGGGCGTTAAAAATTCAAGTTCAAGCTCCGCCTGTGATTGATTTTGCTTTAATAAGCCCGCATTTTCCCAGTAATTCCATATTTTTGTCACCTCCGACTCCATTATGCGGAAGTGCTCGGCTATCTGCTCGTTTGTTATGCTTTCGCCCGCAATGGCCTTTTTAAGCGCATAAATATATACAAGCGAATACACCGGATAGTTGGGCATCGTCATATATTCTTCTATAAAAATATTGCTTACGGGCGTTACGGCCCAGTTAAGCTTAAAATTGATACTGCTCATTACATTCTTTCTCCTAATTTAAGGCCGGGGTATGCGTTAAGGCTCATATCGGCGGTATTGCCGTTTATAAACTCGTAATAGCCCGCACAGCCTATCATTGCGGCATTGTCGGTGCATAATACGGGCTTGGGCACGCAAAAACGCAGACCGTTTTTGTCACATGCCGCCTGCATGGCCGCCCTTAAATGCCTGTTTGCGGAAACACCGCCCGCAAGCGCAAGTATAGGGCTGTTATACTCCTTGCACGCCCGTATCGCCTTATCCGTAAGCACCTCTATAACAGCCTGCTGGAAGGAGGCCGCAATATCGGCGGCGATTATCTCTTCGTTTTTCATTTTTGCCTTGTTTACATAGTTGAGTACGGCGGATTTCAGGCCGCTGAAGCTGAAATCGTAGCTGCCCTCTTCAAGTGTGGCACGGGGGAAAACAACGGCGTTCGGGTCGCCCTCGTCGGAAAGCTTGTCTATCTGCGGGCCGCCGGGATAGGTAAGGCCTATGACCCTTGCCACCTTGTCGTAGGCTTCTCCCGCTGCATCGTCGCGTGTCCTGCCCAATATGTCAAAATCTTTGTAGCTTTTTATGTTTACAAGATGTGTGTGGCCGCCGCTTACCACCATACAGACAAAGGGCGGTTCAAGATCGGGGTATTCTATGTAGTTTGCCGCGATATGACCCTCTATGTGGTGTACGGGGATAAGGGGCTTTTTCAATGCAAATGCAAGTGCCTTTGCGTGTGAAAGCCCCACCAGCAGCGCACCCACAAGCCCGGGGCCGTAGGTCACGGCGACGGCATCTATGCCGTCAAAGCCGACACCCGCTTCCTCCATTGCGTGGGAAACTACACCGTCTATCTTCATTATGTGCTGGCGGCTTGCTATTTCGGGCACAACACCGCCAAAAAGCTTGTGTGTCGCTATCTGTGTATATATCGTGTTTGACAATACCTGCCTGCCGTTTCTCACAACGGCCGCCGAGGTCTCGTCGCAGGATGTTTCTATCGCAAGTATCGTTATATCTTTGGTATCACTCATTTTTTTCACCTGTTTTTATTTTTGCTTATAGTATTGTACCATAACTAAAATAAAAATGCAATAAATATCAGCCATTAATAAGTTTAAATTGCTTTGATATCCTTTCGGCAGCCTGTTTGCGGAAGCTTTCGGGGCCGAGTATCTCAAGCACGGGGCCAAAGCTAAGCAGACGGATAAGAAGCTCCGTTTCGTCCCTGTCGTCGTACCACAGTTTTACCGTGCATACACCCGTGGAAAGGTCACGCTCGGTCTGCTTTTCGTAGCAGGCAAATTCCATCATAAAGCGCTCGACGGCGTTCCTTTCCGCCGTGACCTTTACGGTGACGGGCTCGGCTGTCTTTTGGTAAAGCTCATCAACGGGCAGGGGTTTGTCCCATATCATCGCGGTCTCGTTTACCGCCGTTATCCTGCCGATATTTATCAGCCCGCACGCCGCTTTGCCGTTTTTGCGCAGCATAAAGCAATACAGCCTGAATTTGTCGTTTTTTGGGGAGTATTCTATTTTAACGGGAACAAAGGGCCGTCTTATGCGTTTGCCGTGACCCGATACAAAGTCTATGTCAAGCACGCGCTTTTCATGTACGGCACGCAGTATAGTCCTGAAATTTCTGCGGTATTCATCGCTGTCAAAGGGGTCGCCGTCGGAAAAACGGTCCGTAAAGCAAAAATGTCTTTTGCAAAAAAGCGGCTTAATATCCTTTAGCTTTTCCTCCAAACGCAGTATATCGCTCTCGTCAAGAAAAAGCCTTGCTTTGGGGTCGGAGAGTATGGCTTTCAGCCACCTTTTTTGTATATTTGTCATTCTGCTTTCGGGCGCATGGCTCAATACGGACAAAAGCCTGCCGCTGCCGTCCTTTGTCAGAAGCCCCCAGTCGCTGCCGTCGCCTTGCGGTATCAGCTTCTGGGGCAAAAACAGTATGGAATCGCGGAAACCGTACTTATTTATCATGCTGTATATCTGCCCCTCATCCGTGACCCTGCGTCCGAGTATTTTGCCCGCGATAAGGAAGTATATGCCATATATTTCATTGAATATCGTCAATTTTATCATCTCCATATATATTGTACATACGCTTGATGTCGTTATAAAATCTGCGGCGTATTTCGTCGCTGCCGCCCTCTATGCGCAGTATTCGGCCTATAAAGCTTTTTGCCCAGTGCATCGCTTCGTTCGGGTCAAATACATCAAGGGTGAGGATGTAGGTGTTTTCCGCCGCTTTTTCAAGCGTTCCGCAGCGTTTTTCACGCAAAAGGCGGTTTAATACATACTCCTCGTTTTTCTCGTCTATGTAAAATGTTATCTTCAGCGGCTCGGTATAGCCCCATTCGTGCCGTGAGCCGAAGGACACGCCGAAACAACGCTTTGTGTTTGCCAGAAATTTTTCGTATATGCTGTCGTATTCGGGAAAGGCCTCTTTTGGCTTGACGTTTTTTATGCGGTCAAGCCTGAACGAATGAAAACGCCGATACTCGGGTATATAAGCGGCAAGATAGCGCCGCCCCGTCTGGACGGAGCAGAATATGCAAAGCGGCACCGCATCAAATGCCCGTCCCGCGGTGTTGTCGGAACGCTTTGCGGAATAGCTTTCAAAGCTTACAAGCCGCTTTTCGTCCGCTGCGGTTATCAGCTCGGCAAGCATCATATCTTCAAGAGTGTGAACTATGTAATTGTGCTTTATCAAAAATATATCGTTTTTTATATCGGCGGCTTTTAATATGCTGTTGCCGATAATACCGAACGGACCGCACTCGGAAAAGAATTTTACGGCATCCGTAAGTGCGGGTATTTCGGAAAAATATTCGGTGCATATATCTGGTGACAGAGAAAAACAGTCGGCTCGCCCGCGCTTTTGGCATATAAGTATGCCCTCGGCGGCATATTCCTTTAATTTGTTGCGCACCGTCTGTTCCTCAAATATCACGCCGAAGCGCTCGTCTATGCTTTGCACCGTTTCTTTAAGCGTAAGCGGGGCATTGTCGGCAAGCACATCAAGTATAAAAAAGTGCAGCCTTATGTCGTTGTCGGTAAAGCTTTTGGAGTAATACGCACGGTAAAGCGGGTTTTCCGCAATATGGCCGCTGTCCACGGATATTGATATCTGCCGTCCGCGCACGGAGTCGTCATAGCGCAGACATTCGCCGAGCCAGCTTTCCGCCCTGCGCTTTTCGTCGTCATAGGTGCGGACGGATCTGTAGTTGAAATCCCCGCGTACCTTGTAGCCGTATATAAAGAAGTCACGCATATAGTCTCTTGTTTTTTCAAAGTTTTTTATCAGTTCGGAAAACCCCGCCATACATCTCACCTCACTTTTGTATACATACATAATAACAAAATATTTTGTCCGTTTCAATATCCCAAACAGTGTTCGCAGATTTTTTTAAATGATTATTCCAGAATGTGGTGCTATACTCATAGCATAAAGCAAAACAAGACCAAAAGATCAACCGAAGAAGGAGTTGAAAACAATGTTTGTACATTACGACAATGAAAATTTACCTATAAAGATATGGCAGACCTCACCCGAGGCGATAGAGGAAAGCTGCATAAAGCAGGCCGAGAACCTCGCAAAGCTGCCTTTTGCATATAAATGGATAGCGCTGATGCCCGATACACATACGGGAATGGGAATGCCCATCGGCGGTGTTATCGCCTGTGAGGGCGCTGTTATCCCGAACGCCGTGGGCGTTGATATCGGCTGCGGCATGGCCTTTGTCCAAACAGATGTCCCCGTTTCGCTTTTAAGGGAGACCGTGACGGGCAGCGGAACACTTGTTCAGGCTATATGCGGCGATATTTTAAGAAATATCCCCGTGGGTTTTAACCATTATAAAAAGCCTCAGCCCTCAAAGGTGCTGGATATAGCCAAGGAGCAGGGTAATAAATACGAATTTGACAGGGACTTGCTTCCGCAGATAGACGAGGGCTATTATCAGGTGGGAACGCTCGGCGGCGGCAACCATTTTATCGAATTACAGCAGGACGAGGACGGGATGTGCTGTATCATGCTCCACTCGGGCAGCAGACATTTCGGCAACATAGTCGGACAGTATTTCAATAAAATAGCGGCGGCCTTAAACGAAAAGTGGTATTCAAGCGTATCACCCGAATGGAAGCTGCCGTTTTTGCCCACCGATACGGACGAGGGCAGAAGATACCTTGACTGGATGCAGCTTTCAATGGATTTTGCCTACGAAAACCGTGCAGTCATGCTTGCAAAAATAAAGGAGACCTTTGCAAAGTACACAATGAAATATCTTAATATCGAGCCGCATTTTTCGGACGAGATAAACTGTCACCACAACTACGCGGCGATAGAGCATCACTTTGGCAAAAATGTCTGGGTACACCGCAAGGGCGCTATAAGGGCGCGTGAGGGTGAAATGGGCATTATCCCTGGTGCTATGGGCAGCTACAGCTACATAGTGCGCGGCAAGGGCGATCCCGAAAGCTTTATGTCGTCCTCGCACGGTGCGGGCAGGGCCTATTCCCGCAAGGCGGCGGTAGAAAACTTCCGCGTGGACGAGGTAATGGTTGACCTTAAGGAAAACAATGTTTTTCTTGCGAAGAATAACAAGGCCGATGTGGCCGAGGAATCGCGCTTTGCGTATAAAAATATAGATCAGGTAATGGAATGTCAAAAAGACCTTACCGAGCCTGTCAAAAAGCTTTTTACCGTAGGCGTGGTAAAGGGATAAAAAATAACGGCTCGTACAGCAAATAATGCTAACCGAGATGGAAGAGCCGTCGGATATATTCGTATATCAAGTCGAGCGCCATAATGCAAATGAGCCGTGTTAAAAGGCACATACAGCAGTTTTAACTTTTTATGGGAAAAAGACTATCGTGCCTTGTCTGCATCGTGGCGAAGCGGTAACGCGGCAGGTGACTGCGATCGTGAGTTCGACTCTCACCGATGCAATTTTTTTAAAGACGCTTACAGCAACGCTCGGACCGCAACTGTCAATTGTGATACATACCATGCGTCTTGTAACGGTTTTAAAGACAGATACAGCAAAACAGTACAGGTGGCATTCTTTTAAAGAACAGGGTTCGAATCCCTATACTGCAAAAAAACTGTCTTGTTATGAAAGGAGAATTTATATGTTGGATTTTTTAAAGAAAGAAGCAAATTTAAAATATACCGAAAACGGGGCTGTAACGCACGCAGCATCGGAAAGCTTTTGCCTTGACCTGTTTTTTGGCGCAGGCGCAATGCGCGGCACAGAGGAAAAGGAGATAGGCAGGGCTGTCATCCGCGCCTATGCGGAAGACCCCGTAAAAACACTTAAAATAATATTTTTTGCCCGTGATGTGCGCGGCGGCCTTGGCGAAAGACGCTTTTTCAAGGCGGCGGTAAAGGCCCTGTCGTATACCGCACCCGAAGCGGTAAACAGAAATATCCCTCTTTTTGCGGAATACGGCCGTTATGACGACCTGCTCGTTTTGTTCCATACTCCCTGTGAGGATACGGCAGTAAAGGAGATAAGCAATATCCTTTACGCCGATACCCGGGCAATGAAAAACGGCGAAAAGGTCAGCCTTATCGCAAAGTGGCTCCCCTCCGTAAATACATCCTCCAACTTGGCAAGGATGCAGGGCAAATACCTTTGCAAAAAGCTTGGTATGTCCGAAAAGGAGTACAGAAAAACTCTTTCGGCTTTAAGGACGTACTGCGACATAATCGAGAACCGTTTGAGAATCGGGGATTATACCTTTGACTACGAAAAACAAGCATCGGGTGCGCTGTTTAAGTACAGAGCGGCGTTTTTGAGAAACGACGGCGAGCGTTACGTCAGCTACATAAATGCCGTTTGCGGGGGCAAGGCAAAGATGAATACATCCTCACTTTATCCCTATGATATAGTGCGTGCCTGTCTGACAGGCACAGGGGAGGGTGAAAGAAAGGCTCTCGATGCGGCGTGGAAAAATCTGCCCGACATCGGCGCGGACAGCAATGCACTTGCCGTAGTGGACGGCTCGGGCTCTATGACATGGAGCCGCAGCGGTGCGGTAAGACCCATAGATGCGGCGCTGTCGCTGGGTATTTACTTTGCCGGGCACAATAAAGGCCGTTTTGCAAACCATTTTATAACCTTTTCCGAAACACCCAAGCTGGTAGAAATAAAGGGCGGGGATATATACGAAAAGACCCGTTACTGCGCAAGCTTTAACGAGGTGGCAAACACAAACCTTGAAGCGGTATTTTCGCTTATCCTTAAAACGGCGGTAAAAAACCGCGTAAAGCAAAGCGAAATGCCTGAAAGACTCTATATCATATCCGATATGGAGTTTGACAGCTGTGTTGTCGGCGGCAATAACGATACTATGTTTAATGCCATGAAAAAGCAGTATAAAAAGTACGGCTACAGCCTGCCCCAAATAGTATTCTGGAATGTAAACGCAAGACAGAATAACTTTCCCGTTACACGCGCGCAAACGGGGGCTGCACTTGTTTCGGGCTTTACACCCGCGCTTTTTGACATGGTATGCAGCGGCGATATATCGCCCGAAAAGGTCATGGACAACATACTCTCGGGCGAAAGATATGCGGCGGTGGTGTAACAAAAAGGTCGGAAACGGCCTTTTTTTGTGCCCCAAAAAGGTATTTAGAAATTTTTCTAAATACCTATTGACAATTACATAAAAAGATAATATAATACTATTTAGAAAATTTTCTAAATACTTTACGGGAAGGTGAAAATATGGGCTTTGCCGAAACATTCAAGGCGTTGTCCGACCCTGTGCGGCGGGAAATATTAAATCTGCTTAAAAACGGCAGGATGCCCGCGGGCGAGATAGCATCGCATTTTGATATGACGGGGGCGACGGTGTCCTATCATCTTAACATACTTAAAAAGGCGGAGCTTATATACGAGTCCCGCGAAAAAAATTTTATTTATTACCAGCTGAATACCTCCGTGCTGGAGGATATAATGCTGTGGATATCGGAATTGAAAGGGGAAGAAAAATGAACAAAAAAACTGCTGTTTTCAGTATGCTTACGCTTTTTTTACCTGTGCTATGCGGCGCCCTGCTTTGGAACAGACTGCCCGATCGGATAGCGACGCATTTTGATATAAACGGGGTCGCCGACGGCTACAGCGGTAAGGCCGTTGCCGTGTTCGTGCTGCCGCTTATATTGGCGGCGGTGCAGCTTGCCTGTATTTTTGCGGTCGGCTTGAGCAAAAGGGCGAGCAATGTCAGCGGCAAGGTGAAAAATATCGTTTTGTGGTTATGTCCCGTTTTTTCGGCGGCGGTCTTTGCGTGCATATACGGCCATGCACTCGGGCGCGGTATCAATATTGCGGCGGTCTTTACCGCACTTATAGGGCTTGAATTTATAATTTTGGGTAACTATATGCCAAAAACCAGACAAAACCGCGTTATTGGCATAAGGATACCGTGGACGCTCGCCGACGAGACCAACTGGAACAGGACACACCGTTTTGCGGGGAAAATAATGGTAGTATGCGGGTTTGCGGTACTGCTGAATGCAATGCTTGATATATGGAGTACCGCGGTATCCGTTGTGCTTATTTTTGTATGCTGCATTATCCCGATTATCTATTCGGTGGTGTTGTCGGGCAAAAACAAAGGCGATAATAAAATATCATGATGTTCTGCGGTGCCGCCGCATCGGGCGGCAATAAAGCGGATATATCTCTCAACGACGGGAAAAAACTGTCCTTTGGAGATATATCCGCATTTTTTTGCTCAAAACACACTTGACAAAAACCGCCAAGTAAGATATAATTTATATTATGAAAATATAACAAAAGTCTGGTATTCGTCTATAGGGTGTTATGGCAAAAACAACCAAACAAACTATAACACGATGTTAGGGTTTTGCGGAAAGTATGGAAAAATACACAAAAATTGACGTTTTATGTATTTTTTCGGAAAGACATTTCAAGCATAAAAGGAGGAAGAGGTATGACATATTCTCAAAAACATCGTCTGCACGGTGCGACGGCATTTATCCTTGCGGTCATAATGATACTGTCCGTAAGCCCGATGTCGATATTCGCGGCAGATGTGCAGGGTGCATGGACGATAACAAATGACGGTACGTCAAGCGGTGTGGCTAAGTATGAAAAGTTTGACCTTGCATACTACAGCCCGACCACAAACATAACATCGGGCAATGCCTACGGAAAGGACTGGGTGCGTTCTTCAAACTGCAACGGTTCGGCAAGCAACGGTATAGTTGTGACCGAGGGCAAATCCTATGTTAAATTCACACCCCCCTGCGACGGTACGCTTTATGCGTATATCGGCGCGGCGGCCAGCAAAACGGGCTATGTAAGCAAGACAAAGGGCTCGGAGAGTACGGCTGTCGGCAGCTTTGTGCCGGGCGGCAGCGAAAATAACAGCGCACCGGGATTTCAGGTGTATCAGGGCGGTACCGTACCCGGTCTTAACGAAAAAATGGCAAGACTCGATATAGAAACGGAGTCGGGCACCGACTATTACATAACCGTATCGGGCAGCAAAATGCTTTTCTACGACCCCGAATTTGTTCCCTATACAAAGGTTTCGGGTACAATAAGTGACAGCTTTAATATCGGCAGCTATCCGATAAAATTTGTCAACAAGGAAACGGGAGAAGAAAAGGTACCCGCGGTTGACGGCAACAAATACGAAACAACACTTAAACCGGGTGAATACTCCGTGGCTCTTACAGGCAGCGCGGCCGCAAAATATGCGATATCCGCGGCTACCAGAAATATTACCGTAGAGGGCAGCGAAACCGCACAGCCCAAATCGCAGACGGCAGACCTTGCCATAGAGGAGAGTGTTTCCTATACCGTATCCGGCAAGCTTATCGGCATGGACAAGACCTATGACGATATGAAGGTCGTTTTCGTGCCTGCGGATCAGGCTTCGCACGAGAGCGCTGCTGCGGAGATCTCGGGCGATACATATTCCGCACAGCTTGCGGCAAACGAGACCTATACGGCAACGCTTGTCGGTGCCATGGACTATGAGATAGCCGAAGAGGTCGTTGTTACAAACGACAGCGATGCGGCTGTAACCAAGGACATCACTTTCAAGGCAAAAGACCTTTATACCGTTTCGGGCGGCTTTATCAAGCTCGGAAGCGAACGCCATTCGTATATCCCCGTAACGGATGTAAATTTCAGTGAAGTAATATTTACAAATGTTGATGATAAGTATACTTATAAGGCAACCGTAGCAGATAACAAGTATACCGTTGCTTTAAGAAAGGGTGCTTATCAGGCATCTATTCCTGCCAATGTTTATGGCGGACAGTATTCAACAACGACTCACGTAGTTGTTGACGGCGAAAATACCGGCAGAGATTTGCTTTTAGCTTATAATTCCGGAATGTCGGGTGTTAGTATTCCTTATTCCGATACTCTTTATGTCGGCAAAGACAAGGAATATAAGACAGTTCAGGCTGCTGTTAACGCAGTAAATAAAATGTTCACATCCGCAAGTCCCGCATATGCTCCTGTTACTATTAAAATCGACCCCGGCGTTTATCGTGAACAGGTAGTTGTAAACAGCCCCAATATCACTTTTGAGTCAAACGGCGGCGATGCTTCAAACACAAAGATTACATGGTACTACGGTATCGGCTACAAATACTACAGCTGTGTAAACAGCTATTACGACCCCTATGCGGATTACGACCAATTTGACAAGGGCGATGTACAAAGCTATTGGGGCTCGGCGGTCATTCTGCAAAAGGGTGCCGCAAACTTCAGGGCAGAGGGCATAACATTTGAAAATTCGTTCAACAAGTATATGACGGACGAAGAAATAGCCGACGGCGTACAGCCAAACGGCAAAGAGGCAATAAATGTACAGCGTAAGGAAAACACAAACGTTGACACAAAGGCTGCTACGGAGCGTGCGGCGGCGCTTGTAAACTATGCCGACAAGGTAGAGTTTAAAAACTGCTCGTTTATAGGCAGTCAGGATACGCTTTACACATCAAATGCGCCTACGGACGCATACTTTAAAAACTGCTATATCGAGGGTCAGACGGACTTCATCTACGGCAACGGCGATGTTATCTTCGATGCCTGCGAGCTTAACTTCTGCGGCTATGACGGCAGCTCGGTAGGCGGTTATCTGACAGCACAGTCCTCGTCCGCATCAAACAAGGCAGAGGACGGCTATATTTTCAGAAACTGTTATGTTTCCTATAACAGCGACAGAATGACTGCACCCGGCACATACGGCAGAATGTGGGGCGACAACGCGACAGTTGCCTTTATCAACACCGTATTGCAGGAAAAGAATATGATATCCGCAGAGGGCTGGACCGAAATGAGCGGCAAAAAGCCCACGGATGCAGGCATGACACTTGTTGAGTACAACACCACATATAACGGACAGCCCATAGACACATCGGGACGTGTGGTTCCCGCAAAGGAGTCTATCGACGAGAGCAAGTACACGGTTGAAAGCGTATTTATCAACAAGGGCTGGACACCCGTATACTACACACCGGAGGCAGGCGGCAAGGCAGCATTCAAAACCGTGCCCACCCTGACATCAAACGGCGACCTTAACACACCAAATCCAGGCGAAACGGTCACCGCAGTATACGAGCTTGAGGACGCATTCGCAGCAAACGATGCCTCCAAGATAGAGTGGTACGCAGTAGCGCAGGGCTATGATTCGGCAAGCCTTGACAGCATTTTAAAGAGTGCATCACTTTTAAAGAGCACGACAGCAACAAGCAGCAAAAAGTTCCAGATACCCATGGCTGCGGCAGGCAAGTACCTTATGGTAGTTGTTACACCTATGGCAACGGGCAGCGAAGCGGGCGATGCGGCGTTCTATATCGACACCGAAAAGCCTGTCAGCGATGTCTGGTCAAACCCCGACAACGAAAAGGAGATAGCACCCGGCTCGGGTATCAATATCTACCTTGCGGGAGACTCTACCGTAAAGGATTACTCCGCAAACGGTATGTACAACAGCGGCAAGATACAGACGGCAGGCTCCTGGGGCGAATTTTTACAGGCATTTTTCGATGAGGATTATGTAAAGGTAAACGATTACGCACAGGGCGGCAGAAGCTCACGTTCGTTCATCAACGAGGGCAAGCTTGAAAATATCAGGAAAAATATCAAGAAGGGCGATTATCTCTTTGTTCAGTTTGCGCATAACGACTGTGCAAACCAGTCGGGCTATACGCAGGAGCGTTTTGTGCCCATGTACACAAAGGATAACCCCTCGTCTTCAAAGGACAACAGCAGCGGCTTCCCCGTTGTAAGACCTGTTGAGTCCATGAAGACAGCATCTCCCGATGCTTATGCGGCAACCTACGGCGCAACATATTACGCATGGGACTGCGGCGCTACATACAAGGGCTATATGCAGGAATATATCGAGGCGGCACTTGAGGTCGGCGCTATTCCCGTTATAGTAACACCAGTAGCAAGAATGTACTACGAAAACGGCAAAATAAAGACACATCACGACGCGGAGGACACAACAAGCGAGGCCAAGGATTATACCACAAAGGGCAATGCTTATGTAACGGCGTGCCGTGAACTTTACGAGGAGAATAAGGACCGCGGCGCACTTCTTATAGACGCATACGGCATTACAGTCGATATGTTCGAGGGTGCATACGCAGAGGGCGGCGAGGCTCTCGGTGCGGCGGTCATGGACAAGGGCGACAAGACCCACTCCAACAAGACAGGCGGCGTTATACAGGCAGGTTACATAGCAAAGGCACTTAAAGATATGAATGTTTCGCTTTCGCAGTACGTTGTACAGCCCAAAGCGGTATACGGCGAGGAAAGCACGGGCGAATTTATCTTTACCATAGACAAGGAAGGCAAGTTTATCGCAAAGGATAAATACCTTGTTGAGCAGCCTTATTGGGAAGGCATCGGACAGGCGCTTTTTGACAGCCTTGCGCAGGCAGAACCCGAACCCGAGCCTGAGCCCGAACCCGAGCCTCAGCCCGAAAAGAAAATGATGCCTTTTGCTAATATCCATAAGGACGAGACCTGCGAGGGCTTTACGGTATCGGCGGCAGTAGATTCGCTGATGTACAAGGAAGTCGGCTTTGTTATGACGGCCAACGGCGTAAGTGTTGAAAGAAGCACGGATACCGTTTACGGCGGTACACATGAAAGCGGTTTTACGGCTGAACAGCTTGGCGGCAAATATATGTATTCCTTTGAGATAACGGATTTTCCCGAGGGGGCAACAAATGTTACCGTTACACCTTATGTTGTTTATCTTGACGGCGAAAAGGAGCTTGGCGAGACCGCAGAGTACGTTGTAACAAAGGACGAAAAGGGTCTTGGCTTTTCACAGACAGCAACAGGCCTTGAGCCCGAGCCTTTCGACATCCCCCTTGTAAATGCCGCACAGGAGGAAACAACGGCAGAGGAGACCGAAAACAAGGGAACAGCGGAAGAACCTAAGGCTGAAAGCACAGAGGCGGCAAAGGAAACGGCTGTATTTACAGCCGACGAGGTACTTAGCGACAGCGCCTTTGTCTTTGAACCCGAACCCGATGCAAAGGAGGCGGCCTAATGAAAAAAACATATACAAAAGCGGAAATAAGCATTATTGAGATAAGATCCGACGATGTCATTACTCTCAGCGGCCTTATTTTCGGCGGCGATAAAGGTGAATCCCAAAAGGAGAGCTTTTCAAGCTTGTTTGGAGGCAATTAAACCAATAACAGGGGCTGCAAAATGCAGCCCCCTTTTTTAAGGAGAAGCTATGGATAAAAGAATTTTATGCGGAAAAGAAGTGACGGAAATAGGGCTGGGCACATGGCAGCTCGGCACAAAATGGGGTACGCCCTTTAACGCAGACGAGGCAGAGAGGGTGCTGGAGGCTGCGTATAACGGCGGTATCACGCTGGCAGATACGGCGGACTGCTATATGGGCGGCAGCAGCGAAAGCGCGATAGGCAGCTTTTTAAAAAAGCATCCCGACAGCTTTTTTGTTGTCACAAAGATAGGCAGACGCTCAAACCCGCACAATGCCGATGCCTACACACCCGAAACGGTAGAAAGGTTTATAGACGGCAGCCTTGAAAGGCTGGGCCTTGAAAAGCTCGATCTGGTGCTGCTGCATTGTCCGCCTGCCGCCGTTTACGATAAGGCGGAGGTCTTTGACGCGCTTGAAAAAATAAAAAAAGGCGGCAAAATAGCCGCATACGGGGTCAGCGCGGAAAAGGTGGACGAGGCTGTTAAGGCGGCGGAATACGGCATTTCCGCAGTCGAGATCGTCTTTAATATGTTCCGCCACAAGCCGAAGGACAAGCTTTTTTCGCTGTGCAGGGAAAAGAATATCGGCATACTGGCAAGGGTGCCGCTTGCAAGCGGTCTTTTGACGGGAAAATTCACAAAGGACACGGTTTTTTCGGAAAAAGATCACAGAAATTACAACCGCGACGGAAGCTCCTTTGACAAGGGGGAGACCTTTGCGGGGGTGGACTATGACAAGGGGCTGGAAGCTGTGTCAAAGCTGAAGGAACTGTTCGGCACGGACGACATCGCGCCCTATGCGCTTAAATGGATATTGATGCATGATGAGATAAGCGCGGTAATACCCGGCGCAAGCAGGGCAGAGCAGGTGACGATGAACCTGCGTGCCGCAGAAATGCCTCCGCTGAGCGAGGCGCAGATGAGGGGCGTGGAGGAGATATATAATAAATATATCCGTGCGGATGTGCAGGATAAATGGTGATCAATGCACGGTAAAAAAATTGTCGGTATAATATTTTGGCGACAGCATTGAACGGTATATGCCGCGGTAGAGTGTCGAAATCTCGTCTGCGGCATATTTTCTGCTTTCGGCAATAGTCAGTATTTTATACTCCGCACCGAATACACGGGAGGTAAGCCCCGTGTCCGTACAGCCGTTTTTGGCATAAAAGGCAAGCCTGTTTTTCTGCGCTTCGGCGGCGGTCTTTGTTTCTGCGTATTCGGGGTTTTCGGACTCTATTACGGTTACGTCCGCTGTCTTGAAATAGGGGAGCAAAAGCCCGAAAAACACGGTGCCGAGGCCGCTGTGCCTGTGCTCTTTCTCAACAGCAAAATAATCGAGCAGCAATGCACTTGTGCCGTTTGCATCAAGCTTGTAAAAATATGAGTAGGCGAGCATATCATTGCCGTCAAACATACCAAAGCAGGCATAATGCCCCGCATTTGCGGCCCTTTCGATCGACGCAAAAGGTTTAAGCTCGTTTTTGGGGAAATCATTTGTCATGCGGGTATTGTAGATATATTCGGCCTGCCGCATATCAAGCCTTTTGCATTCGTACATACTGCTGCCTCCGACGGTTTGTCATAAGAATTATGAGTGTATGATACCATGTTTTTGCATCCGTGTCAAAGCAAACGGCAAAATATTTTTTAAGTAAACGGCAAAATAAATTTTTTGCCTTGACATATAACTTTATAGGTGATATTATATGTATATGTATGTAAATATTTGATAGAGGCGCATTATTCATCAGTAACTGCGGAGCAGACGGCAAAGCGTTTTATGCCGCGGTGAAAGGGGACAATGCCGAGGGCTGCGTGACTTTGCGAAGGGCGGCTCGGTCGCTGCGGCAAACAGCCCTGTGACTGTCATCTTATGGATGGAGTGCTATCATCAGTAATACAAGTGGAAGGTATGTATTAATGGGAACGGCATTTTGTCGTTTCTTTTTTTGTAACAGGTAAACACAACACTCAATATATTATTAAAGGAGCTTTTAAAATGAAAAAGTACAATGTTGGTATCATCGGCGCAACGGGTATGGTTGGTCAGCGTTTTGCGCTGCTTTTAAGCAAGCACCCCTGGTTTGACGTTAAGGTAGTGGCTGCAAGCCCCCGTTCGGCAGGCAAAAAGTTAAAGGACGCGATCGGCTCGCGCTGGGCCATGACCGAGCCTATGCCCGCAGAGGTGGCAGACCTTGTGGTTATGGATGCTTCGGCCGATGTTGAAAAAATTGCGGGCATGGTAGACTTTGTGTTCTGTGCCGTAGATATGAAAAAGGACGAGATACGCGCCCTGGAGGAAAAATATGCAAAGGCAGAGTGCCCCGTTGTCAGCAACAACTCGGCACACCGCGGTACACCCGATGTTCCCATGGTAGTACCCGAGCTTAACCCCGAGCATATCGAGATAATCGCTTCACAGAGAAAACGCCTCGGCACAAAGCGCGGTTTTATCGCAGTTAAGTCAAACTGCTCCATACAAAGCTATGTTCCCGCGCTTCATCCGTTAAGAAAGTACGGCATCAAAAATGTACTTGCCTGCACATATCAGGCAATTTCGGGCGCAGGCAAGACCTTTGAGACATGGCCGGAAATGGTGGATAACCTTATCCCCTACATCGGCGGCGAGGAAGAAAAGTCCGAAAACGAGCCCTTAAAGGTTTGGGGCAAGATAAACGGTGATGTTATCGAAAATGCCACGACCCCCAATATCACAACACAGTGCTTAAGAGTTGCGGTTTCCGACGGCCACACAGCGGCAGTTTTCGTAAGCTTTGACAACAAGCCCTCAAAAGAGGAAATATTAAAGGCATGGAAGGATTTCTCGGGCGTACCGCAGGAGCTGGAGCTTCCCTCGGCACCCAAGCAGTTCTTAAACTACTTTGAGGAGGATAACAGACCTCAGGCCAAGCTTGACCGTATGCTTGAAGGCGGTATGGCGGTATCCATCGGCCGTTTAAGAGAGGATAAGCAGTACGACTATAAGTTTGTGTGCCTTTCACACAACACATTAAGAGGCGCGGCAGGCGGTGCTGTTCTTCTTGCCGAACTTCTTGCAGCAAAGGGTTATTTTGATTGATTTGAAAGGAGTTTCCGATTATGGCAAAAAAGACATTATTTACGGGCGCAGGTGTTGCCATAGTTACACCGTTTAACAAGGACGGCAGCGTAAACTATGATTCGCTTGGCGAAATGCTTGAATATCAGATAGCAAACAGCACGGACGCAATTATTATCTGCGGCACAACGGGCGAGGCTTCCACCCTTACCGATGACGAGCAGATAGATGTTATCGAATACACGGTAAAGAAAGTAAATAAGCGCATTCCCGTTATTGCGGGCGCAGGCAGCAACGATACCGCACACGGTATGCAGCTTGCAAAGCGTGCCGAGGCAGTTGGCTCCGACGGCCTTCTGATAGTTACGCCTTATTACAACAAGACTACACAGCGCGGCCTTATCAAGTATTACAAGGACATGGCGGGCGCAGTTGATATACCTATCATCATGTACAGCGTTGCGGGCAGGACGGGCGTAAATATCGCACCCTCTACCGTAAAGGCACTTTGCGAGGTAGAAAATATCGTTGCCATTAAAGAGGCAAGCGGCAATATTTCGCAGGTTGCGGAAATTGCGGCGCTTTGCGGCGACAGAATGGATATATACAGCGGCAACGACGACCAGATAGTACCGCTTATGTCGCTTGGCGGCAAGGGCGTTATATCCGTGCTTTCAAATGTTGCGCCAAAGTATACGCATGACATGGTGCAGAGCTATCTTGACGGCGATGTTAAAAAGGCCTGCGATATGCAGCTTGGTGCTATAGACCTTATCAAGCACCTGTTTATCGAGGTAAATCCCATCCCCGTTAAGGAAGCACTTAACATGATGGGCAAAAATGCGGGCGCTTTCCGCGCACCCCTGCTTGAAATGGCAGACGAGAACCGCGAAAAGTTAAGAGAGAGTATGAAAAACTTCGGACTTCTTTGATAAAACGGGGTTGTTGCGTTCAGTGACAGCCCCGCTTTTGCATATATGGGTGATAGGAGCGAGGATATGAAATATTTTGACCTGCATTGCGATACGCTTACAAAATGTATGAACGACGATACATCCCTTTACAAAAACGACAAGCAAAACAGTATTGAACAGCTTTTGAAATTTGAAACGCCGATACAGCTTTTTGCCATATTTACCAATGACGAATTTGTGCCCCGTGCTTATGATTATGCCAAAAATGCCGTGGACTATTTTTATAAGCAGGCAAAGCTATACGGCGACAGTATTTATATCTATAATAAAGAGACAAAAACCAATTCGGTCGGGGCGATATTGAGCATAGAGGGCGGCGAGCCTGTGGAAAGTCTGGCTGCGCTGGACGAGTTTTACGCCCTTGGCGTGCGGCTTATGACCCTTACATGGAACCGTGTCAACAAAATAGGCAGCGGTATGACAAGCGGCAGTGAGGACGGCTTGACCGATTTTGGCAGGCAGGTCGTAAAAAGCATGAATAAAAAAAGCATGATAATAGATGTGTCACACCTTAATATACAGGGCTTTAAGGATGTGGCGGCTTTAAGCGAAAGACCGTTTATTGCAAGTCACTCAAACAGTTTTTCACTTTGCGCCCACCCCAGAAATCTGCGCCATTGGCAGATAGAGGAAATAAAAAACTGCGGCGGTGTTATAGGGCTGAACCTTTATCCTCCGTTTTTAAACGAAAGCGGCAGGGCGGATATGGACGATATACTGCGGCATACATCGTATTTTTTGGATAAAGGCTGTGAAGATATACTTTGCCTTGGCTGCGACATGGACGGCATATCGCATACCCCCGAAAATGTGGAGTGTACCGCAGATATGGACAGGGTATATCATGCTTTTTACAAAAATTTCGGCAGTCGCATTGCCGATAAGATATTTTTTGATAATGCAAAATGTTTTTTTGACAGCTGGCTGTGAAAAAAGTGATAAAAAATATAAAACTTGTAAATCGACATAAAAAATGTTATACTAAAATAAAAAACAGATAGGAGCAATACAAATGACAAAAATTATTATGCACGGCTGCAACGGCAAGATGGGACAGGTGATCTGCGGTCTTGTCAAGGACGACCCCAATGCGGAAATAGCAGCGGGAATTGACATTACTGCCTGCAATGCGCCGTTTCCGACATACACAAATATAAACGACTGTGATATAGCGGCGGATGTTATTATCGACTTTTCAACGGCAAAGGCTGTGCCCGCCGTTATCGAATATGCGCTTGAAAAGAAGCTGCCCGCTGTTATCTGCACAACGGGTCTTTCGGACGAAACGCTTAAAATGATGGAGGATGCATCAAAGGTCATCCCCGTTTTTAAATCGGCAAATATGAGTGTGGGCATCAACCTTATAGCAAGCCTTTTAAAGAAGTATTCAGACGTGCTTTACGAGAACGGCTTTGATATCGAGATAGTGGAAAGACACCACAATCAAAAGATAGATGCGCCCAGCGGCACAGCGCTTATGCTTGCGGATGCGGTAAACGAGGGCGTGGGCAATAAGCTTGAATATGTTTACGACCGCTCACAGGTGCGTGAAAAGCGTACAAGAAATCAGCTTGGTTTATCGGCTGTGCGCGGCGGCACCATTGTCGGCGACCACGAGGTCATTTTTGCGGGCAAGGACGAGGTAATAGAGTTTACACATTCGGCCTACAGCAAGGAAGTATTCGCTGTCGGCGCGGTAAAGGCCGCAAAGTTTATCGTGGGCAAGCCTGCGGGAAAATATGATATGCAGAGCGTAATGGAGGAAATATAATATGAAGCTTGGTATAGTTGGTCTGCCTAACGTAGGCAAAAGCACACTTTTCAATTCACTTGCGGGCGGCGGCGCGGAGTCGGCGAATTACCCGTTTTGTACTATCGACCCCAATGTGGGCATAGTGCCCGTACCCGACAAAAGACTTGACGTACTCGGCAAAATGTACGATACGCAGAAAATAACCCCCGCCGTTATAGAATTTGTGGATATTGCGGGTCTTGTTAAGGGCGCAAGCAAGGGTGAGGGTCTCGGCAACAAATTCCTTTCGCATATCCGTGAGGTGGATGCCATAGTTCACGTTGTACGCTGCTTTGAGGACACAAATGTCGTACACGTTGACGCCAATGTCGATCCTATCCGCGATATAGAAACCATCAATTTAGAGCTTATTTTTGCCGATATGGAGGTTTTGGAGCGCTGTATCGCAAAGACACAAAAGCAGGCTGTAAACGACAAGTCGCTTGCAAAGGAGCTTGAAATTTTAAAGAAGATATATGCCGTTCTCGAGGAGGGCAAGTGTGCATCTACGCTTGAATTTACCGACCCTGACGAGGAGGCCTTTGTACAGAGCCTGACACTTCTTACCTACAAAAAGGTGCTTTTTGCCGCAAATGTCGGCGAGGAGGACTTGGCGGACGACGGCAGGAGCAATCCTTATGTGCAGAAGGTACGCGAGCTTGCGGCAGAACAGGGCAGCGGTGTATTTGTTGTCTGCGCTAAAATTGAAGAGGAGATAGCCGAGCTTGAAGAGGACGAAAAGCTTGAATTTTTAAAGGACCTTGGCTGCGAGAGCGGCGGTCTTGACCGTCTTATCACGGCAAGCTACGACCTTTTGGGACTTATAAGCTACCTTACCGCAGGTGTTACAGAGGTACGCGCATGGACAATAACAAAGGGCACAAAGGCACCGCAGGCGGCAGGCAAGATACACAGCGATTTTGAGCGCGGCTTTATCCGTGCCGAGGTAGTGACCTATGACGACCTTGTACGTCTGGGCAGCATAGCAGCAGCCAAGGAGGCGGGCGTATACCGCAGCGAGGGCAAGGACTATGTTGTAAAGGACGGGGACGTTATCCTGTTCAGATTTAATGTGTAAGGTGAGAAAATGGCTATAGAAAAAGTAAAAGAGTATTTTAAAGCGTTTGGCATAGAAAACCGTATTCGGGAATTTGATGTTTCAAGCGCTACGGTGGAGCTTGCGGCACAGGCCTTAAACTGCGAGCCCTGCCGTATTGCGAAAAGCCTTACATTTATGCTTGGCGAAAGCCCGATCATGGTTATTGCGGCAGGCGATGCAAAGGTGGATAACGCAAAGTACAAGGCAAAATTCGGTGCAAAGGCAAAAATGCTGAAATTTGACGAGGTAGAGCCGCTTATAGGCCACGCAGTCGGCGGCGTTTGTCCCTTTGGCATAAACGACGGTGTAAAGGTCTATCTTGACGAGTCCTTAAAACGCTTTGATACCGTCTTTCCCGCTTGCGGCAGCAGCAACAGCGCGATAGAATTAAATATCGAAGAAATGGAAAAATACTCGGGCTATACCGAATGGGTGGATGTCTGCAAGTATTGATTGTGAATAAGGGACGGGTCAGACACCTGTCAATTAAAAGAAAATGCGGAAGGTGATATATGATGCGTAGAATTATCCTGATATTGTGCGTTAGCGTTTTGTTGTTTCCTGCGTGTTTCTTTTTGGGCATCAAGTTACGTGAGAAAAAATTATGGGAAAAAGAACAGGCGATGTATACAACAGGCGACATTGTTGTTTACGAGCAGGAAAACGACAGATTTGGCTGGTTAGATGACAACAGAATAGAGCAAGTATACAAAACCGGAACTGGCGATTATGATATTTCGATAGAAAATCCAAAGTATGAATCATTTGCGGATATAAGGTTCAGAAAGGTTTTTGACAGTATGACTTTCCCCGAAGAGGATAAAAAGCCAATAAACGGAAGGCAATGGACAATCGAAGAACTTCAGGGTACAGAATTTGAATTTGTGGGTAAAAAAGAAATATATCAAGGCGATGACCCCAATAAACCCATATATAAAGGCCGAACACTTGACATTTATGTATGGGAGGATAAATGTATTGTTCCGAAATGCACACTTTACAAAAATGATGACAACATATATGCAGCTAATATATATACAATAAAAACAGGCGAAAGATATATGTACCCTATTGCCATAATGAGAAATCAGCCTAAAGGTGTCCGACCGGGTGGTAGTCTTATTAATCCAAAATATTATTTTTGTAAGGATGGCAGAA
>JAFYGI010000061.1 GCA_017543265.1 Bacillota bacterium
ATATTTCAGCCAATCATCGGTCTTTGACTGCAGGGGCAGCTGCATGGAGTCTATAAGTGTTTTTTGCATTACCGCCGTTGCATCGCTGGCGGTTATCATATCGTCGCCGTCCGCATCGCCAAAGACAAAGGCGGACGCACCACCCCGAACCGTAACGGTAAATTCCGTCATATACTGCGGCAGGGGCTCGTAAACATCGGGGAAAATAACATTATAAGCCCCGTCTGCGGAGGCCGTGTATTCCATCTCGCTGTCGCGGGGATATGCGCGTATCACGGCCGTACCGTCCGCAAGCGCGGTAACAACGCCGTTTTCGTCAACAGATGCAATATCGGGCGTAAGGCTTTCCCATACAATGCGCTTATCGCTTGCATCGGACGGATAAACCGCCGCAGAAAGCGTTTGACTTTGTCCCGCCGACAGGCCGATGACCGTATTTGACACATCCGTAAGTCCCTCTGCGGGGGTGTATGAACCCGGGTCATCATATACCGCGGTTATATCTGCAATTACCGCATTTGCCTGTGCTTCAAGATCCTCTGCGGCATTATCCGTAAAAATCTTTGCGGGCACATAGCTGCAATTTTGGGCATCCGCTATAGCCCGGCGCAGCTCGCGGGCGTACAGGTTTTCAAAGGTCTCTTTGCTGTATTCGAGAGTTTTTGCCCTGCGCTTTAAATTGCCGCTTTCATTTATAATTCGTTCCGTCTGCTTTTTTATTTCGAGATTGCAGGTGCTTCTGGTGTCAAAATCGCGCCAAAGCATAGGCAGATAATAAAGTGCGCTGCTTTCGCGTTCGTTGGGCAGAAAATCGCCGTCGTGCCATATACGCGATGCTTCTTCCCTTTCGCCCCTTATTTCATCGATATAAGAAAAGCCGCCGGGTGCGTGTGTATAGACATATTCAAATACGGTATTTGCCTGCCTAAAATCCAGTTCTGCCGCCTCCGCCGCATCGGCGAGGGCATAATATTGCTCGTAGGCCGCCGCGCACTTCTCGGACAGCGCCGCATACTCTTCACGGGAAAGCCCCTTAAGTGCATCCGCATTGCCCGCATAAGGCTCTGCACCATCGGCATAAAGCTGCACCGTGCCGTCCGAGATACCGTTGCCGCCGTCTGCCTGTATATAAACAAAGTCGGGCACACCCGATTTAAGATAATCTACCTTGGCCTGTTCGCCTTCCAGCCACCTTTGGTAGCGTGCGCGGTAATCGTCGGTATATTGCTTGGTCGCTTCCTCCCACTTTTTATTTTTTGCAAGGGTCTTTTCGCGCCATTCCAATACCCAGTCATAATTTCTGTTTATATCCGCTATGGCATCCTCAATATACCACAGGTCGGGGAATTCGCTTATTACCGCAATTGCGTTTGCCGCAATAAACGGCTCGGGATTTGCGTGGCCGCCCTTTTCAATATGCCAGTCACCCATCGAGGCAAAAAGCTCCGTCTGCTTGCTGACAACATCCCAGCCCCTTATTTTTGCGCCCTCGGTCAAATAGATATTCTGCGTTTTTTGCTCAAACGCAGGCGCAAGATCCGTACCGGCCTCATACATTTTTTCGACCTTTTTCAGCCATTCAAGGTAAAAATATTTTTCGGTGTTAAGCGTGACCAAGTCGGCCTCGTTCAAAAGGTCAAGGCTATCTGCCTCGTAACTGAAGCCGTCATATACACCGTATCTTTCACCCACAAGCTGACGTGCGTGCGGCGCATTGGGGTAGTCATCGATATCAAATGTACGGACGGTGTCCACATATTCAATGCCGTCAACGGCTGCCACAAAATAAACTCCCGGATATTCGCTTTTTATCTCGTCGGTTATTTCGTCGCCCTCTTTCAATTCAAGCAGACCTGCTTCTTTGAGTATCGTCCTTGCGTTGTCGTTAAGTTCCTTGCCCTTTTGTCCTATCTCGGCACAAAGACCTTCCCATGCTTTTGAGCACTGCTCCTTGGCATAGGCTAACTTTTCCGGGTAATCCTCGTCGCCCTCTTTCGGGTACTTTGCGGCAACGGCACTTGCAAGACTTGTATCGGGCGCTACATTTTCTATTGCATCATAGCGTGCCTTTTCGGTCGCATCTCTGGTATCATAGTATTCTTCCACCTTGCCGTCCTTGCCGTTCTCACTTCTTTGGGCACGCTCCTCGTCTATCTTCTTTATAAGCCTTGCGGCTTCCTTTTCAAGACTGTCATGCAGAGATACCGCCTGTTCGTGGCAAAGCTTTGCCGCATTGTAATTGTCCTCCGCCAAAAGCTTGAAATACGATATAAGCTCTTTTGCGGACTTCCCGCTTATGCTGTCGCCAAGCACTATACCCTGTATTTTGCTGCTGTAGCCCGTCAGCCTGTCCGATATCTCCAGTATACCCGAAAATACCTCTTTTTCCACCGTGCTGAACATGGAACGCGGGGTTATGACAGGCACCATCATTTTGTCGCAGATAATTGAGATAAGCTCACTCGAGCTGCCCTTGATCGCTGCCTCGGTAGCTGCCTTCATATTTTTGGAAAGCATGGTATAATACTCGTGTCCATCGGTCATCAGCTCGCCGATATAGTTGTATTCCTCTTCAAAATTCCGCGCCTGATATGTCAATAAATACTCCGGCGAGTTAAGCAGCTTATAGACCGAGCTGTTCTCGGGATAATTTGTCAGCTTATCATATTCCTTTTTGTAATATTTGTCGGGCTCCGATGTGGAGGGGCCGCCGTATACATACAAAAGGTCGCCGCTGTAGTAGTTTGTAAGCTTTTTGTCCGTTTCCTCCCAAAGCTTTTTCCAGCCCGTGACATCGTTGTAGTTGTCGATAAGCTTTTCCGCACCGCTGTATCCGAACTGCCTTTCACGATCGCTCGGCCATGCGGCCGCCATCCAGCGCGAGACCTTTTCCCTGTCCGCATCGTTCATGGCATCAAAGGCCGCTGTGTTGGTCTCCTGTCCCATTTCGCGGCTGTCGTATTTTACACCGTTTATTGTATAGGTTATGTATCGTGTGCGCAGCGCATCCCACGCCTTTTCCGTGGTGACATTTGTCACAGATGCCTTTGTTTCGGCAAAGGCCGCAAACGAAAATGAATTTGCCGCAAAAGCCGCCGCAAGCACAAAAGCCGTTATTCTTCCGAGTTTCATTTTATCACCTCTTTTATGATGCTGTATGTTCAGTATCTTGTTTCCGCAGGCAGTACCACCGAGCCCTTCAATGTTTTTTGCAGGATAAGGGTGGCATCCGTTGCGGTTATATAGCCGTCGCAGTCCACATCCACATATTTCAGCCAATCATCGGTCTTTGACTGCAGGGGCAGCTGCA
>JAFYGI010000062.1 GCA_017543265.1 Bacillota bacterium
CCTACAACGGTCTGATGATGACATTATTCGCACTTGAAGATATGTATGGATTGAAAATAAAAAATATCGACGGTGAACTCTGCCTTACGCCCGAAAAGGTCTTTAATGACCATTACCCTATTCTGTTTGAAAAATTCCTTGCATGGCAGCAGATGTCGGAGAAGTGCCTTAATGATGAGATAACAAAAGAGGACTATGACGAGTGGCGTTATAACTATCCTCAGTCTGCTATCAGTGATATCGACGAAATTTTAAATTCGTGATAATCAACCGCAAAGATAGATGCGGACAATTGCAAAGCAATTGGCTTTTGGCTATGCCAAAAGTTGTGACAAAAAAAGACCTTACCAACATCACAGTTTGTCGGTAAGGTCTTTGAAATTGAATTATTGAGAAATGAGGTTTTCTGTTGCCATTTTGTTGCCAAAACGGCGTTGTCAGCTTTGAAACCCGCTGTTTAAGCGGCACACAAAAGCTCGCGAATTATTCCCACTCTACTTAAGAAATTTAATCACAGGTTGTTTTTAGCTAATTGAGGTTCTTTCTGTCTCATACGTCCCACAATTTTAATTAAATTTCTGTATGTCTCAAAATTTTTAGTACGATTTTAGTACGGTTATAATTTCGCTATACACACTTATATTAAAACAGTTTTTATAATATAAACACATTTTTTACAGTTTTCTATTTTAGTAGCTATTTGTTGCCATAGTCACCACAGACTTTTTCAAGCAAAGCAAAATCATTTGTTCGTCTTGCCAGAGGTGTTTTCTCTCCGTTTTTAAGTTTATGAGTGTATACAATTTTTGCGTTTTTCAGAATCAAATCCCGTTTTCGTTTTATTTCACGGTATTCTGCTTGCAACAAAGATTTATAACGCAAATCTTTAACTGCATTGATGTCAACATACTCATATAAGCCATCGGGAACTGGCAGCATATTATTAATGTTAAGAACAGCATAATCCTTGATCTTGATAAAATCCGTAGTTTCCTGCATCTTCTTATGCTTCGGTTTAAACGATGACAGCGGAACAAAGTATTTAAAACCATTTACTTCCAGTATTATGCCTATGTATTTTCGGCTGTTTTGCTGCTCTCTCCTTGCATTCCTGAACAGATGCTCTGCGAATTGGCTTAAGTAATCTATATAAGTGCTGTCAACTTCATAAAATTTCAAATTCATTATAATACTCCTATATAAAGACGGGGGCAGAACTGACCGCCCCCGTTAAATTCGCACTTATGAGCAGCGAAACTCTCACTTATAACTTTCTCACATGAGGGTTGAGATACACCCACTTAGTAACTCTCTCATTTAAGGGCTGAGATACACCCGCTCCAGACAAACCTCTGTCTGTACTCTTATTATATACCAAATTTATAAATATTGCAATAGTAAAATTTTACAGACAACACACTTAAAAATTTTACAGAAACAACACACTTATTGTTGTGTATTACCGATACGATATGTATTATCCGCATTTTGGATTACAAAAACCATTCCTTCTGACGTAATCTCATATGTATATAATATACCATTTACAGTTTTTTCCGCTTTGTATTTGCCATTTTGTTCCGTTTCAAGAAGCAATTCATGTATCATTTTCCAGTCTTCATAATCGGACACAGATAAATTCGCCGCATTTAAAGCAACTAATACCAATTCCTCAAACAACCTGTAATCATATTCATTAAATGTTTTTGAAAAAGCACCAATAGTTATTCCGCAAAGTTCATTGGATTCATCAATATTCACTACTCCCAAAAACCCATCCCCACCTACTATGGAGTAATATACAGATTCTCCATTTTCTGATCCTGCATATGTCCAAGGCTTGTCATAATTTAGCTCCCTGTCATTTAGCAGTTCATTCAGTATGTTTGTAAAATCTGTTTTTGATATCCCAATAGGTTTATGCGAAACAACAACTTTTTTCTCTTCGTTATTATCACTCAAATTTTTCTGTTGGTCTGCGGTCGTTGCTTCAATTTTTTTATCAGTATATGTAGTGCTTGCTGTGTTCTTGTTAGTGCTTGGTGTACTGTTGACAGTATATATAGCATACAGCAAGTAAACCAAGGTTATAATTGAACATATAAATTTAAACCAATCTGCAAGATTGGGCTCGTTTTTATCTTTCATAAGTCTTTACCTCCTATATAGGGGGGATTATATTATACTATATTATATATTTTATCATAAATAGACATTGGGGAATATATATTGCAGGCATTTAAGGGTACAATTATATATAATCGTCAGAATCATTTCGATTCTTTTAATTATATTCCAAGCATCTCTCCTCAATCAAAGATTTGCTAATCTGCATATCTGAAATCAACAATCTTAATGCGGTTTCGAGTACTCAACCCCATATCCACTATTTCCTCCGCAAGATAAACGTGTTCACCAGGATATAACGTTTCTCCTCTAAAATACCAATTTTTGGTGTTAATAATTTCTTTGTTATCATCAAGCAATTCCACAACCGCTTTAATGTAATTCACCGGACGAGATGAGCGATTTCGTATTGTAGCCCATTCATAAACCGCAATTCCTGATTTAGTACCGCTGAACTCATCTACAACAATAGGGTTTGCTTCAATTTCTCGTTGTATTCTTTCAGCTTCGTCTTTCGCAGATTTGACATTATTATATAAATCTTGATAGTTTTCTTTAATATATGGCGACGAATTGAAGGCCTTAGTCAGTAGGTTCAATGCCGAATCGTAATTCCCGTTGGCATAAGCTTTTTTTGCTTCGTTAACTTTTGGCAGCATATCATTATAAATTGTTGCCTCATTGATTAATTTAGGTGCCCACTCATTTTTCGGATTTACATCTTTAGCCAGTTGTCCATATTTAATAGCTTGATTAAAATCCTCATTTTTAAGGCAGGCATTACCTTTTTCAACGTAATACGCTGCTATGCGAGCGTTAAGCTCGGTAGCTTTACTGCTCCCAGGGACGAATCTCAATGCAGCATTTGCTTGTACCAAAGCAGCATCCGCATCATCTGCATTAAGTTTTTCGTTGCCTAAATTTATATAATAATCCACTATTTGATTTTTAACAGCCAAGGCTTCACTATTTTCTGTCAAGGCCTTTTCCGATTTTTCTATTAACATAATTGAATTATCAACATTACCGGATTGAAATTGTTCAAAAGCACTATCGGCAAACGTCTTTGCGAGCCTTGAATTCAAATTTGTCGGATCTTTCCAATTGGGATTAATATTTACAGCCGCACACAAAGCATTTAATGCCGAGTCATAACTCCCAACATTAAAAAATGTGTTGGCATCTTCATATAAAGAATTTATCTTGATATTTATTTTTTTCTCTATATTTTCTATTTCTTCCCATTTATCGTCGTTATCAAGATTGTTTAAACTTTCAACAGCTGTTTTGTAATCATCATTTTCAATTAAACCGTCAAGATATTTTACATACTCCGCCTTAATGTCTTTATCGGTCGTTTCTGCCATAGGTAAACCAGTTTGTAAGGCAAGCGCTTCCCGGCTTTCGTTTAACGCAAGCATATAGTTTTTTTTGCTTAATTCTTTTTTTGCTTTTTCAATGTGTTTAACAGCAGAATTAAGTATTTCTATTTTCTGCTGTGCTTGGGAATATCTTTTACTTTTTTCGGGTATTTTCTTATATTCCTCTACCGCAAAATTGGCATTATCCGCCAATACTGCTTCCTCTGCCATTGAGATATGTTTCTTCTCGGTATAATTTATATAAATGTTATAAATAAGTGCCAATCCTATTATTACTGCAATAGTAATAGCTAATCTTATCAACTTTGACTTAAAATTTCTTTCATTATTTAGTGGCTGTATCAATTCAATCTCGTTATCAAACGATTTCCCACATATTACGCACTTTGTGCTTGTATCGCTATTCGCAGTACCACATTCAGGGCATTTTTTCACATTAATCACCTCCTGTATTAAGGAGTAAAAGTATATTATAGTACATATAATATTGTAAACACCAGTTTTAAACCTTATATTACAAACAAATGTGAGTACAGTCTTATTTTAAAATAATCCAAAACACAAAACATCAACAATCATATTTTTATTATATTTTTCCATAATGTTTTCCATTACCATCGCTTAAGTATTTAATTTCAGGCGATATCCCCGAAAAATCCCCCGAATAAACCACCCACCAAGATGATTCTGAAAATTGACCTGCCGGAATGTTAGCATCAAATCTACAATCTGAAGTTATCGGTTTCCCTGTTTCATCCAGTACGTTAAATCGAATTTCTATTTGGCTAATTTCAAAATCCAAGGAATTTTTTACTTTATAATCAAATCTTACCCAATCTCCGTCACGTCTTACATTTGTAACTTCTATTTCAATCTTAGAAAGTTCGCTTACACTAAATGTATTTTCGCTTGAACTCGTACCCGATGAATTAGCACTATAATCACTGCTACAAGCAGTTGTTAATAACATAATTAAAATCGAGAAAATCAAAAACATTCTGCATAGGTAACGCTCTCCCATATATTTTCTCATATTAGTCGCCTCCTCTAGTATATGTAAAGACTGCCCGTAAGAGTAT
Source organism: Bacillota bacterium (assembly GCA_017543265.1). GTDB lineage: Bacteria > Bacillota > Clostridia > Lachnospirales > CAG-274 > RGIG4310. The sequence continues at coordinate 4,589 of JAFYGI010000062.1, forward strand.
TACGGGCGGTCAAATATCAAACCATTATTTTCCCGAGCACACATAGCTTAACGCTAATGTTCCATTTCCGCCATTATATTGATATGATACATTTCCATAGTAACCCTCAAACATACCAAGGTATGTACCCATACCCACATCCATATTGCTGCCCGAAAAACCGCTTGCTTGTAAAGCTGATGCATATGAACTAACGTCCTTACTTGTAACATTGTAATATGTATATTGTTCAGCAAATCCCTGCATAGAACCTCTCATATTCTTCGTACCGCTTCTGCCCGTTAATGCACCGAAGTCGGGTATCTTTGAGCCGGAATAGCATGTATATTTTACAGCAGGCTTAGAAGCCGCTGTGTTGCCTCCGCTTGATGTGCTTGCAGATGCCTTCGGAGCATTTTCTGCTGTACATGTTTGCAGATACCCTTTACCATTTCGCTTAAAATAATAAGTATTTTTTTCACCCCAATAATTAATGTCATAACCATAAAGTGCAGCCATATCATCTTTTGATAAAAACACCATTGACGCTGGTTCTCCAGCGATAAAATCCCATTCACCCTCCGATACAAAAATCGCGGGGTATTTTAACTGGCAATCGTGTCCATTTACACGCAGTTTTTTTGAAGCGTTCCAAACAGAAAAATATACATTTTTGTAATTATATCTGTCCTGTTGTTCAACTGTTAAGCTTTCTCTTGAAAGATTCATGTTGGCATTTGTGTTATAGGGAGCGGTATTTCTTATCATACCATCTAAAGAAATATAACGAATATTGCCATAATCTTTTAAATTAAAATCCACATATACATTTGGGCTTTCTCCGCCATCACTTTCAAAAACAGTCCTTGAATCTATAACATTTGCTCCTAATACTATATCCTTTGTTAACGCATAGACATTATTGGTTAACAAAACAAGTACGACAAAGGTACACAAAACTTTACCTATTATATTTTGTATTTTCATAAGTTACACTTCCTTTCTTTGCGAATATACAGTATAATTGTTTTTTTGCAGTAATAAAAGTAACGGTCAAAAAAGCTGCCATAAAATGAACAATATTGTATTGACATTCATAGACAGCTTAAACCAACGAGGTATTACAATTTTATGATTTTGATACAATCAATATTTTACAACAACACAAACACTACTGCCGCTAAATCCGTTTAGTTGTTGGATTTCAACCGTTGCTCCGTTTTTGCTGTAAACATTACCATTTACACTAAATCCAAGATTTTTTAGCGTTTGAGTATACTTACTTATATCATCCGAGCCTGCATCATGGTAATTGTATTTCATTCCAACAATATTACTATTTTTATCAAAAACCCTTGCATAATTGTTGGAATTTATTGTTGATCCAAGAATATCTCTGTCCGAATCCATATCGGCAAATTTACAGCCTGTCACCGATGCGAAATCCGGTATTGATGTGTTTGGATAGTTCTTGTAGCTGCCACTTTGTGAATTAGAATTACTGGACTTATTTCCGGAGTTTGACGAACTTGCCGTAGGCTTAGCTACAGGTGCCTGTCCGACGGTAGAGGTTATCCTTCCCTCGCCTGTATTGTCGATATAAATGGTATTCTTTGATGAATCATATTTTACGGAAACACCAAGCTGTTCTTCTATAAGCCCCGCCGTAACATAAATAACCTCATTTTCCTTAAAAGGTGTTTTGGCAAGGCCGATATCCATTCCGTTCATCCTGCCCTTTGACTTACCGAGGAAAACCGAGAAATAGCCCGGTTTTGTTTTCACCTCCGCTGTAACACTATTGTTGCTTTCTTTTTCGATAACCTTGTAGTCTAATGCCCTACAAACCTGTGCCACAGGCAGATAGACGATACCATCTTTAAAAATCGCCTCCGCCTTGATGTCTGCCTCATCATTGTTGCAGACATACCTCATTTCATTTTCGGCAAACGCCGTTACACTAAAAAGTGTAGTACTTGCCAAAAATACCGCCAAAAATCTCTTCATATGAAAACCTCCTTTTTATCCGCATTTTCTGCGGTGAATAACTAAAAAATCCGAGCATTTTTAATTCCTGTTAGGAATTATTTTATATAAGTAATATACCATATTAAATCTTTTTTGTCAATAATTCTCCACAAGAATTATATTTTTTGTTAAAAATAATATAATAATATAGTATTTATTAACAAAGGATGATGCTTATGAAACCTCGCAAACAGCAATTAGGCACAAAAAATATCATAGGCCGCAAAATCACAGAATTACGAAACAAGCACGCCATGAAGCAAAAGGAACTTCTTGCCAAAATGCAAACGTTAGGTGCAGATATAAACCCCTCAAGCCTATCAAAATTAGAGGGTCAAACTCGCCCCGTAAGCGACATAGAAGTTAAAATACTTGCCGAAATTTTTTCTGTTTCGGCAGATGAATTACTTGGTATTTGATTTATTGTAACAAAAAATGCCCTCGGTTTCATTAGCTGAGAGCATTATTTTGTGTATTTAATATAATAAATTTGGTGTCTGTGCCATATCGGGCATTTGTATAACTTTGCCATCCTCCACAACAAAGGTATGGTATTCTATTATTGCAGTGTCGTCTTCTGTTCTGTAATTATATGTTATTATCCTGTTTGCAAGCACTTCTGCGCTTTGTTCGGTATCATATAAAGCTATTTTGTCCCCTTTGCACAAGGTCATTTGTACATCCTCATTTACCTTTATTGGGTGTATGACCGCATAAAGCGGCTTTGCATCGAGAATATCATAAACCCCCATTTCCACCGCAAGCATATCAAATATACCGTCATAATCCAAATCACAATACATTATTTCATAAAAAGTGCTTTCTGGTACATATTGGGTCTTTATATATTCCGCATTTTCGGTTTTAGGTATAAATATATCTTCGCCGCATAAGGATAAGTTTATTCCGTTTTCGGCTGTATCAACAACAAGCGTTTCTATTCTGCTATTGTCCTTGTATACATAAAAATCAGCCTTTTGCTTGCTTACATTTTCATCCCTGCACTCTAAAATATAGGTTCCATATCCCTCGTCCATTCTGGTAAATAGTGTACCAAATCTTGTGGATGTACCAAAGTAGCCATAATTATGGGCATAGCCTTCATTATCCTTGCCGACAGGCTTTTGACCCCCATCATTTGCTGCCGTCGCAGCAGTTGTCACCTCGGATATACTCTCTTGTTTTTTTATCAATGGCGGCGGTGCTTGTGTAGTTTGTTCGGCAGGCTTCGTTTGCAATTCAACGGTCGTTGTTGATATTGTAGTCTCGGTTACTTGTTGGATCGGCATTTCTGTCGTTATTTCAACACTTTCTTCCATTAGTATAGACTGCGTTTCTTCAACAGCTGTTGTGCTTTCGGTGGGCAAATTTATAATATTTTCTTTTGGAAAATCATTTTTATCGGCACAAATATGATTTATTGTCAATACCGCTGCCATTACAGCTGTAATAGCCATAATTGCAACAACCAAATATATTTTATTAAAAGCGTTTTTTAATGCAACCGCATTTTTATAGCGGTCATCAGCATCAACCTTTATGCATTTCTTTATTATATTGCTGTATGGCAGTTTCTTTACTTTATCAAGACTTTCCCTGCCGCTTAAAAGCACGACCATCAATTTGCCGACAGAATATATATCGCTCCTTATATCCGTTTGTTTAAAGCCATATTGTTCGGGTGAAGCATAAAACTCCGTCCCCAGTCTTTTGGTATCTGCATTATTGCTGTTATTAAAACTTCGTGCAATGCCGAAGTCTATAATAAAAATGTCATTTGTCGGTGTCAAAATGATGTTTGACGGCTTTATATCTCTGTGTATGATGTTTGCCTTATGGAGCGGAATAAGTATGTTGCAAATTTGAATAACAATATGCTTTACCTGCTTGGCACTTAACCTGCCCTGTGATTTTAATATATCCGCAAGGGTATCACCACCGATATATTCCTCTATAATAAAGTCGCGGCTATCTTGCTTAAATATGCTTAATATTTTTGGAACACCGGTTATACCCAATTCTTTTATCTTATTATATACCTTGGCATTCTCAACCTGCTTTAAGACCGCCATCTTATTGTATGTACTTAAATTTATAAGCCAAACATTTTTGCCCAACGAATTTAAAATCTCATACCTGTCGGAACAATTATTGAATTCATCCGCAAGCTTACTCATAAAGACACCCCCTTTTATAAAATTTTTTGTTGAAATCTTGTTTTTCTTGTGTTACTATATTCCGGAGGTGATCATCATGAAAAACACAGAGGAATTAATGGCTGAAATTCTCCGGTCAACCGAATTAACAGACTTTTTTAGCAAAAACGAACAGGACATTCCAAATCTTTCTCTTACAGATTATCTTAATACTTTATTGGCAGAAAAGCAAGTATCAAGAAAGGAAGTTATAAAAAAATCCGAGCTTAATTACACCTATGGGTACCAGATCCTTAACGGCACAAGAAAGCCCACCAAAGACAAGCTTATACAAATCTGCTTTGGGCTCAATGCCTCTGTACAGGAAACAAACCGTATACTTACCATTGCAAATGCAGGTGGTTTGTACAGCAAAAACAGGCGTGACTGCATTATAATATTTGCACTTAATAAAGGACTTTCTCTCCAACAGCTTAACGATTTACTTTTTGAACTTAACGAAATAATCATAGGAGACTAATTTTTCATTTTAGTTTTATTTTATTAATAAAAAGGTGATATATGATGAAGCGTTTAAATGCCCCAAAAAATACTGCCGATAACAAAATCAAAAGGAAAGCCTCCTTTGACGAAGACACAATGTGCGTCCATTACTCCTATGATGATAAAGTATATTACGACATAACGTATATTGATGGCGTTCCCCGTTTCTCCGGCATATCGTGGGAATGTGGATACTGCTGTGAAACCGAAGATACAATAAAATTTATCAACACAATGGCACAGGCATTGGATGATGTAAATTTTTACCTCTTATAAAACTTTTTTTAGATGCTATTTTTTTCATTAATTTCAAAGGTCCCCTAACCCAATCGAATCAGGGGACCTTTATTTTAGAATAAGGTATTTTCAATTTTGGGCTTGTCCACCGCTTTGGATAGGTCCTTTTTGTTTTTTTCTTTTTTGACGGATGGATTTTGGAAAGATTTCTCCTGCTTTATATTTTGTTCTGCGATATCACTACAATCATCTTCTATAATCTCTCCATAGTGGGATATATCTAAATCGTTATTTTTCATAAACAGCACGCTATCTTCGGTCTTATTTATTATATCAACAATTGGACGGCATAACTTTTGCAATGCTTCTTCCTTAAAAACATCATAGGTTTTCTTTGCTATTTCCGCAAAGCTCCCTCTCATTTTTATTACATCATAATCCTTGTATTTGTTAATATCACCGGTTGCATACCCCCTATTTACATACAATATAAGATAATCTTCCAACAAATGTATTATATAAGGAAACCTTCTATACGCTTGATTGCTGTCCTCTCCCTTTTTTGTGAGGCCATTTAAGAAATCCACATAATCTTCTTGCCCATTTACAAAATTCACTTTATTAAGCAGCTTAACAGTTCCAAATTTAACATTTACCCTTTGGTCAGATGGTTCGGGATTAAAAACAATATATACATTTCCAATTCCCCCCAATACTTTTATTATGTCTTGAGACCGAAAATCACTCCAGCATAATACTTCTTCTCCTTTGTATCCGTTAAAGCCTGCCTTATCTTGAGCCACCGCAAAAACCGAGTCCTTACCAATCAAACTTTTCGATAACGCATGACAACAACAATCCTTACCAACCGAAGCTTTTCCAAAAACATAAATAGATATTCTTTTGAACGGCAATTTCTTATTATTTAAATAAGCTTCTTCCGCTTGTTTGAGTTTTTTTAAATTTTTAACGTATAATTTTGCATTTTCTTTATAACACTCATCAAGCGTTTTACCATTTTGTGCTACATCTTCAATCCATTGGTCAAGCTGGCTTTTTTTTACTAATTTTTTGCCCGCTGAAATAACTTGATCGTAATTAAAATTGCATATTACCTCATCAGGAGAATACTGAAATTGGGTTTTATCATCTATATGTATCAAATATCTTGCAACCGATATAAATCCACCATGACCTGTAACTTTATCTACAAAGTTATCTTCGACACAAAACCATTTAGCAATACGACTTAAGGAATAAGCTTCTTTTAGCTGCAACAATATGTGGTAATGAGGTCTTTTGGGTTTCTCTATTAAATTCCCTTTAGCATCATTTTCAAATTCAGTATCCTTATCATGCAAAATATAAGCATAGCCTATTACAATTTTATGCTTTAAAGCTTTTGCAATAATATTTTTTTCATACTCTCTTGCTTCTTCAACTGTGTCAAAATGCTGTACAATGTGATACAGTCTGCTTTTTAATGTTTTTTTGATTATTACGTTTCTTTTCATAATATAATCATCTACTTTTAAATTTTCAACTGTGAAGCATATATCCAAATTTTTGTTTCAAATAACAACCCTAACAATATACAGTATACAGTTGCATATAACACAAGCCCTTTTTATTCTAATAACATTATTTATCAGTAATTGGACAAAAAAATATACAGTATACACTTCAAAGTCATATTTTAAATAGATAAACTTTAAAAAAAATTCAGTAATTTTATTTTGGTGTAGCCACAATAATAAAATTTTTATTTGTTTCCATATAAATTGAATAAATTTAATATGTTATTCTATTTTTTATAAAAAACTTTTATAAAAAAGGAGTGCGAAAATTATGATCGACGAAAAAAGTGTATACACTGATAAGGACATACAAAAAATATTGGGCATCAGTAAATCAAAAATGCAGACAATACGTTCAAATAATACTATTCCGTTCACAAAGATAGGAAGACATTTCTACATATTGAAAAGAGATTTTGAAGCTTGGCTTTCATCAAATGCCGGTAAAATTGTGTCCTGACAAATAGTTAAAGACATAATTTTGCCTTTGATGTTATTTTTTCTCATTTTTATCCATTTTTAAATACAAATCTTTTATAAAAAATAAAAGCCATTTAATATCCTACACTGAGTAAATAAGGGATTAAAAAAAAGGAGGCAAACAAAAAAATGACAATCTGTAATTATTATGACTCAAAAGACATTGGACGTATTCTCTCTGTTTCAAGAGCCACTGCATACCGTATTATAAAAAAATTAAACAGCGAACTGAATAAACAAGGATATATAACCATTAGTGGCAAAATTCCTAAAGAATACTTTAATGCAAGGTTTTATTGTTAAATCGTTGTATTCCACACAAAAAAAGAAGAGCACATCTTGACAATGCAGGTGTTCTTCTTTTTTTGATCAAAAAGCTCATAATTCGTCAATTTTCATTAAACTTGCACAACTTAACACTACCTTTCCCCTACCCGCACGTCATTGTATAAATATAATTCACATTAAATTGGATATTTTAAACACCAAACCTGTGCATTATGCTCACAAAAAAATCCTCTATTTTGACACACAAAAAAAACAAAATCATATTATCTTATCATTTTCTCATCCATTTTCTATTAAAAATCTTTATAAAAAATAAAAGCTGCTCTGTGCAGAAATGGGGACGTGCATATTACCACAGAATAGCTAAATAGAAAAAGAAAGGAGGTCAAATATCAAACATGGATAATCAAGAGTTTTATACTGCACCTGATATTTTGAAAATTTTTCCTATTTCAAGAACACATGCATATAAAATTATACGTCAGTTGAATGCCGAGCTTGAAAAGAAAGGATACATAACTGTTCGTGGAAGAATTTCAAAAAAATACATTGAAGAAAGAATGTTTCTTTAAGCCACACACTGTTTATTAATGTATACCTTTTAAAACTGTATGTATCAGTATTTATTTTTATATATTTAGCGTTTATCAAAGTCCATTTCAAATTTCATAAACGTTTATTAAATACATTGACATTTACAAACTTTTATGTTATAATATATACATACAAAACGAAAGGGGTTTAGCAATATGGCAGAATATTATTATGCTCGGGTATCAAGCAAAGAACAGAATATGGACAGGCAAATCGAAGCCTTTAAAGCAATCGGAGCAAATGACCGATATATCTACTGTGACAAACAAAGTGGCAAAGATTTTGACAGACTAAATTATAATCTGCTTGTTGGTACACCCGAAACAGCACCTTTACTTCGTGAAGGCGACTTGCTCACAATATACAGCATAGACCGTTTAGGCAGGAACTATACCCAAATACAAGAGCAGTGGCAATATATCACAAATGTAATAGGTGCCGATATAAGGGTCATTGACATGCCTTTACTTGATACCTCTACGGATAACAGCAGTATAGACGGACGATTTATTGCAGATTTAACTCTGCAAATCCTCGCTTACGTCGCCGAAAAAGAGCGTATTAACATCAAAGAAAGGCAAAAGCAAGGCATAGAAGCCGCTAAGAAAAATGGCAAGAAACTTGGTCGTCCCGAAGTCCAGTTTCCCGATAATTGGAACGATATATACGACCAATGGAAGGCAAAGAAATTTACAGCGGTAAAAGCTATGACTATATTAGGATTAAAGAAAAATTCTTTTTACAATTTAGTTAAAAGATATGAAACAGAAAAAAATATTAAACAGAAAGATGGCTAATTTTATGGCAGCAAATAAATGCAAAAACGGCAAATGGTATGCCAAATTTTATTATACGGACTGGACGGGAAAACGCAAGCAGAAGAAAAAAGAAGGCTTCTCGACAAAAAAAGAAGCCCTTGCATTCGAAGCAGATTTTTTAAACAGGTGCGAAACATCACCTAAAATCATTTTTAAAAATCTCGTTACTGAATATATTGCAGATTGCAAAATACATCTCAGAGAAACCACAGTAGCCAACAAGACACACATTATTCGTACGAAAATACTGCCTTATTTTGGCGATATGAATATCAGCGATGTTACTATAAATACTGTAAAAACTTGGCAAAACAAGCTAATTTCAAGCGAAAATGGCTATTCTGAGACCTACCTTAGAACTGTACACAATCAGCTTTCTGCTATATTCAATTATGCGATAAAGTTTTATAAGCTTCCGCAGAATCCCGCCGCACTCTGTGGTTCAATGGGTAAGAAGAAAGCCAACAGTATAAACTTTTGGACGAAGTCGGAATTTGATACATTTATAGCGCAAGAAAACAACCCTATGTTCGAAGTAATATTTAAACTTTTATTTTTCTCGGGTATGCGTGAGGGCGAGTTATTGGCACTTACATTGAATGACTTTGATTTCATTGAAAATACAGTTAGCATAACCAAAAGCTACGCAAGACAAGGCTGTAAAGATATTATAAACCCGCCAAAAACCCCAAAGAGCAAAAGAATAATAACTTTGCCGCCCAAAATTATGGATATGGTAAAGGAATACAGCACTATGATATATAATTATAAGCCTTACGAAAGACTGTTCACGATGCACAAATCAACTTTATCAAATGAAATGCAAAGAGGCTGTAAACGTTCGGGAGTAAAAAAAATCAGAATTCACGATTTGAGACACTCTCACGCTTCGTTACTGATTGAAATGAATGTATTACCCTTACTCATATCAGAAAGGCTTGGTCACGAAAATATTGAAACCACTTTGAATACATATTCTCACCTGTATCCAAACAAGCATAAACAGGTAGCTGATATGTTATCGGCAATCGTATAAATATTTCATTTAGTACGTTTTTAGTACGCTTTTAAAATAAAAGAGCTTGAAACCAGCTATTTTACAGCATTTCAAGCTCTTTCTCGTTTATTCCCACTCTATTGTCGAAGGTGGTTTAGTGGTTATATCATACACTATTCTATTGATATGCTGGACTTCGTTTACTATTCTATTACTTACTCTTTCGAGCACGTCATAGGGGATGCGTGCAAAGTCGGCGGTCATAAAGTCCGTAGTGGTCACGCCGCGCAGGGCAAGGGTATAATCGTATGTGCGGCTATCGCCCATAACACCCACACTGCGCATGGAGGTAAGGACAGCGAAATACTGGTGTATATCGCGGTCAAGACCCGCCTCGGCAATTTCCTCACGGAAGATATAATCGGCATCCTGAAGTATCTGTATTTTTTCCTCGGTTATATCGCCAATAATTCTTATTGCAAGACCGGGACCCGGGAAAGGCTGGCGCCATACAAGATAGCTTGCAAGGCCGAGCTCCGTACCGAGCTGACGCACTTCGTCCTTAAAGAGCAGTCTTAACGGCTCCACTATGTCCTTAAAATCAACATAGTCGGGAAGACCGCCCACGTTATGATGACTTTTGATAACTGCGGCATCACCTGCACCCGACTCGATAACGTCGGGATAGATGGTACCCTGTGCAAGAAAGTCCACCTTGCCTATTTTCTTGGCCTCCGCCTCAAAAACGCGGATAAACTCCTCACCTATTATCTTACGCTTGGTCTCTGGGTCGGAAACGCCCGCAAGCTTACTTAAAAACCTGTCCTTTGCATTTACCCTTACAAAGTTGATGTCCCACTTTTTAAAGGCCTGCTCTACTTCATCGCCCTCGTTTTTACGCATAAGGCCGTGGTCAACAAATATACAGGTGAGCTGACTGCCTATCGCCTTTGCAAGAAGCGCCGCCAGCACACTGCTGTCCACACCGCCCGAAAGCGCAAGCAGCACTCTTCCGCTGCCCACCTTTTCGCGGACGGAGGCTATCGCGGTTTTTGCATAATTGCTCATAGACCAATCGCCCGCACAGCCGCAAACCTCATACAGGAAATTACGCAGCATTGCAACACCGTTTTCCGTGTGCATTACCTCGGGGTGATACTGTATGCCGTAAAGCTTTCTCTCGGCGCACTCCATTGCGGCAACGGGACAATCCGTTGTATGCGCAGTCGAGCGGAAGCCGTCGGGCAGCTCGCTTACATAGTCGGTATGGCTCATCCATGTAATACCATTTTCGGGCAGACCCTTGAACAACAGACAGTCCATCTCAAACACGGTGCTTGTTTTGCCGTATTCGCGTGTGTCTGCCGCACTTACCTTTCCGCCGAGGGTATATGCCATAAGCTGACAGCCGTAGCAGATACCGAGCACGGGTATGCCCAAATCGAACAATTCCTTTTCTATACGCGGCGATTCGTCAAGATAAACGCTGTTGGGGCCGCCCGTAAAGATTATGCCCTTTGGTGCCGCTTCTTTTATTTCATCTATAGGGGTCTTAAAACTTTTGACCTCGCAGTATACGTTGCACTCACGCACTCTTCGCGCGATAAGCTGATTATACTGCCCGCCAAAGTCAAGAACTATAACTTTTTCGTGCATAGTTTGTCCTCCGTAAAAATTTTGTACTCTATCTTTTAATTATAACCTTAAATCGGTCAATAATCAACAGTTTTTTACAAAAATAAAAAACTCAAAATTTTATACTTGACAACAGGGACACAAGTTGATATACTATAAATAATTTTGATGGGAGATCTCCGATAATCAGGCGCAATGATGATTTTGGGGGTGCCCGACAGACAAAAGACTATGAAAACGCAAAGTACGCCCTGTATTATCTACAGAGAGACGGTGTCATCGGCTGCAAGCACCGTTAGATTCACGCAGATGCGGAAATTTCACGTTGGAGTCAGATCCCTGAACAGAGTAGGGGGTCACGGTAGGAACCGTTACATTCCGCAAGAGTGCCCGTTTACGGGAACTTGGGTGGTACCGCGATATTTCGTCCCTTGCTTATGTAAGGGACGTTTCTTATTTTACAGGCAATAATTAAGGAGGTTTAAAAATGAAAGAAAAGCTCAGCCAAATCAAAGAAATGGCAGCATCGCGCCTTGCACAGGCGGCAGACCTTAAAGCACTTGATGCCATAAAGGTAGACATTTTAGGCAAAAAAGGCGAATTGACACAGATATTAAAGGGTATGGGCGCATTAAGTCCCGAGGAGCGTCCCAAGGTAGGACAGATGGTAAACACCGTCCGTGCCGAGATAGAGAATATGCTTGAAAAGACAGTTTCCGAGCTTCGCGCAAAGGAAAGTGAGATAAAGCTTGCGGCAGAGACCATTGACGTAACAATGCCCGGCAAGGTGCCCGAAATGGGACATCTTCACCCCATGACGACCGTTATTGAAAACATAAAAAGCATTTTTATCGGCATGGGCTACGAGATCGCCGAGGGTCCCGAGGTAGAGCAGGCCTACTACAATTTTGAGGCGCTCAACATCCCCAAGGATCACCCCGCACGCGACGAGCAGGACACCTTCTACATCGAGGGCGAGGGAGATTTTCTTTTAAGAACACAGACTTCGCCTATGCAGGTGCGTGTTATGGAGTCGGGCAAGCTGCCTATCCGTATGATAGCTCCCGGCCGTGTTTACCGCTCGGACGAGGTAGATGCAACACATTCGCCCGTTTTCCATCAGCTTGAGGGTCTTGTTATCGACGAGGGTATCACAATGGGCGACCTTAAGGGCGCACTTGCGGTATTTGCAAAGGAACTTTTCGGCGAAGACACAAAGGTTCGCTTCCGTCCGCATCACTTCCCGTTTACGGAGCCCAGTGCGGAAATGGATGCAAGCTGCTTTGCCTGCGGCGGCAAGGGCTGCCGTGTATGCAAGGACAGCGGCTGGATAGAGGTGCTCGGCTGCGGTATGGTACATCCCAAGGTGCTTGAAATGAGCGGCATTGACAGCAAAAAATACTCGGGCTTTGCCTTCGGTATGGGTCTTGAGCGTGTTGCCATGCAAAAATATGCTATTTCCGACCTTAGATTATTATTTGAAAACGATACCAAGTTCTTAAAGCAGTTTTAACGGAGGTGAGAAATAATGAATTTACCTATAAGTTGGTTAAAGGAATATGTTGATCTGGACTGCACAACGCAGGAATTTATGGACGAGATAACCCTGTCGGGCAGCAAGGTGGAGAGCCTTACCGTCATGGGCAAGGACATTGACGGCATTATCACGGGCAAGGTGCTTGAAATAGAGAAGCATCCAGATGCCGACAAGCTTGTTGTAACACAGATAGATACTGGAAACGGCGAGCCTATACAAATAGTTACAGGTGCGTCAAATTTAAAGGTGGGCGACATTGTGCCTGTGGCTATGGTAAACAGCAATGTATACCACGGCAGCGAGCTTGTTAAGATAAAAAAAGGCAAGCTGCGCGGTGTTGAGTCAAACGGTATGCTTTGCTCGATAGAGGAGCTTGGCTTTACACGCCATGATTATCCCGAGGCTCCCGAAAACGGTATTTATGTATTTACCGAGGAGGTGCCCTTAGGCGCGGATGTTAAGGAGCTTTTGCAGATAAACGATGAAGTAGTGGAGTTTGAGATAACCTCAAACCGCCCCGACTGCTTCAGCATCACGGGTCTTGCACGCGAGACGGCGGCAACCTTCAGAAAACCCTTTAAATTCCCTGAAATAAAGGTAGAGGAAAAGGGCGAAGGCAATGCGGCAGATATGATAAGTGTGGAGATAAAAAATCCCGAGCTTTGCCCCAGATATATTGCAAGAGCTGTCAAAAACGTAAAGATAGGCCCGTCACCCCTTTGGATGCGTCATCGTCTTACCGCAGCGGGCGTAAGACCTATCAACAACATTGTGGATATAACAAACTATGTTATGCTTGAGATAGGCCAGCCAATGCACGCCTTTGACATCGACTGCATAAAGGACAGAAAAATCATAGTAAGAAACGCCGATAAGGGCGAAAAGATAACAACACTTGACGGTCAGGAGAGAGAGCTTGACCCGTCTATGCTTGTAATTGCCGACACAGAAAAGGCTGTTGCCGTTGCGGGCGTAATGGGCGGCGAAAACTCCATGATAACGGAGGGTGCAGAGGCCATTCTTTTTGAGAGCGCAAACTTTAACGGCCCCAATGTGCGTATAACCGCGAAAAAGCTTGGTTTAAGAACAGATGCTTCCGCAAAATACGAAAAGGGTCTTGACCCCAATCTTTCCATTATTGCGGTAAACCGTGCGGTACAGCTTGTTGAGATGCTGGGCTGCGGTGAGGTTTGCCCCGGCATGGTGGACTGCTATCCCAATGTGCGCACGGAAAGAACGCTTGAATACTCACCCGAAAGCATTAATAAGCTGCTCGGCACAAATATTTCAAGTGATGAAATGATAGAATTATTCAAGCTTATCGAGGTAAAGGCAGACGGACACAAGGCCGTTATACCTACCTTCCGCCCCGACCTTGAAGCAGAGGCCGACCTTGCGGAGGAAATAGCACGTTTCTACGGCTATGACAAGATAGAGTCCACGCTTGCCGCAGGTACGCCCACGGTAGGTAAAAAGAGCCCCTCACAGCAGATAGAGGACAAGATAAAAAATACCATGGTGGCTATGGGTCTTTGCGAGGCCATGAACTACAGCTTTGAAAGCCCCAAGGTATTTGATAAGCTGAATATTCCCGCAGATAGCGATTTAAGAAAAACCGTTAAGATCTCAAACCCCCTGGGCGAGGATTTCAGCATAATGCGTACAATTACCTTAAACGGTATGCTTACAAGCCTTGCGACCAACTTTAAGCGTCACAGGAGCGAGTCTGCAGGCCTGTTTGAGATAGGCAAGATATACATTCCCAAGGCACTTCCGCTTACCGAGCTGCCCGACGAGCTGCCGAAGCTTACAATAGGTATGTTCGGTCAGGGTGTTGATTTCTTTACCGTAAAGGGTATAGCAGAGGAGCTTTTCGGCGTGCTGGGCATCAAAGATGCGGAGTACACCGCAAATAAGAATTTGCCTTATATGCACCCCGGCAGAACGGCCGATATTTCCTTAAACGGCAAAAACATTGGCTTTGCGGGTCAGCTTCATCCCTCGGCTGCCGAAAATTACGGCATCGGTACGGAGGTCTATATCGCAGTAATAGACATAAACACTCTTGTTGAAAACGCCGACTTTGACCATATTTACAAGCCATTGCCCAAGTTCCCCGCGGTTGAAAGGGATATAGCTATGCTTGTACGCGACGAGGTGCCCGTTAAGGCAATAGAGGATGTCCTTCGTATAAAGGGCGGCAAGTTCCTTGAAGATATCAGACTTTTCGATGTTTACAAGGGCAAGCAGATAGAGCAGGGCTTTAAGTCGGTTGCATACAGCCTGTTCTTCCGCGCACCCGACAAGACACTTACAGACGAGGAAATAAGCTCACCCATGAAGAAAATTCTTGCGGAGCTGGAAGAAAAACTCGGCGCTAAGTTAAGAGAACAGTAAAAAATAACAGCGGATATATCTTTGCGGCAGAAACAATCCTGCAAAGGTATACCCGCTGTTTTTTATGTCCATTCCCGCTGTATTTTTTGTAAATTTACACCGAAAATCAAATTAATTGTCTTTTTATTTACACTAAAATAAACTTATCGCAAATAAAATTTATTCTTCCTCTTTTGTTTCTTCCGTACTTGCGCCGCCCAAAGGTTCAAGGCCGTTTGCGACCCTTACCTTATTTTCTATCTCGCGCAGAAGGTCGGGATTTTCTTTAAGGAATTTCTTTGCATTTTCACGTCCCTGACCAAGTCTGTCGCTGTTATAGCTGTACCATGCGCCGCCCTTTTGTACGATATCCATTTCCGCGGCAATATCCAGCACATCGCCCTCATGGCTGATACCCTGACCGTAGATAATATCAAACTCGGTCTTTTTAAAGGGAGGAGCCACCTTATTTTTAACGATCTTTACCTTTGTTCTGTTGCCGATTATCTCGGTGCCATCCTTGATGGGGTCGCCCTTTCTTACGTCCATTCTTACGGAAGCATAAAATTTAAGCGCCTTACCGCCCGTAGTGGTCTCGGGATTACCAAACATTACACCGATTTTTTCTCTTAACTGGTTGATAAAGACAACTATACACTTGCTTTTTGCCGTTACGGAGGTAAGCTTTCTTAAAGCCTGGCTCATAAGCCTTGCCTGGAGTCCGACATGGGAGTCACCCATTTCGCCCTCTATTTCGGCCTTGGGCACAAGTGCCGCAACCGAGTCCACGATAATAATATCCACAGCACCGCTGCGCACAAGGGTCTCGGCTATTTCAAGCGCCTGTTCGCCGTCGTCGGGCTGGGAAACATAGAGGTTGTTTATATCAACGCCCAGATTTTGCGCATAAACGGGGTCGAGTGCGTGCTCCGCATCAATAAAGCCCGCAATGCCGCCTGTTTTTTGTACCTCTGCCACCATATGCAGGGCGACCGTTGTTTTACCGCTGCTCTCGGGGCCGTATATCTCTATTATTCTGCCCTTGGGAATGCCGCCTACGCCCAGCGCAAGGTCAAGCGAAAGCGCACCGGATGATACCGTGTCAACGCTTGTGTTTTTAAGGTTTTCGCCAAGCTTCATTATAGAGCCCTTGCCGAAGTCCTTTTCTATTTTGCTTACGGCGGTCTTCATAGCCTCAAACTTTTCGTCCGCCAGATTTACTTCCGATTCGCTTAATTTTAATTTTGCCATATTTTTCTCCTTAAAGTTTATCTATTTCTTCAATAAGATCGTTTAAAAGTATCTGTGTCGTCTGCTGCCGTATTTCGGTGCGAGAACCCTTCAATTCAAGCAGTTTGGTTTTTACCCTGCCGTTTATACATATACCGATGTAAACCGTGCCTACGGGCTTTTGAGGCGTGCCTCCGCCGGGCCCTGCGACACCTGTGGTGCTTATACCTATATCGGTCTTGCTTTCGCGCGACACGCCGCGGCACATTTCCTCCGCCGTCTGTGCGCTTACAGCCCCGTATTTTTCAAGTGTCTGTGGTGAAACACCCAGAAATTTCATCTTGGCCTCGTTGCTGTAGGAAACTATACCGTCCATAAAAACAGCCGAAGCACCCGCATAATCGACTATTACGGATGAGACCATGCCGCCCGTGCAGCTTTCGGCCGCCGAAAGGGTCATTTTTTTACCCTCAAGGGTTTTTACGATATATTCAACACTTTTGTTTATATCCATATATTCACGACCTTTTTTTTATTGATAAGGTTATTATAAACTATAATCAAAAAAAAAGCAATATAAAATATCGAAAATTTTTTCGAGAAATTTTTAAAGAGATGATTTTGGGATAATAAAAGACGGAAGGCCAACGACCTTCCGTCTTATTGTAATAGCGGAAGGGGGATTTGAACCCTCGACACCACGGGTATGAACCGTGTGCTCTAGCCAACTGAGCTATTCCGCCATATGATGAAAATGGGAACAATAGGGCTCGAACCTATGACCCTCTGCTTGTAAGGCAGATGCTCTCCCAGCTGAGCTATGCTCCCATAAGTTGTCTTAAGTCCGACAACAGAAATAATTATATCACTGTTTCGGCCTTATGTCAATACTTTTTTTCAAAAATTTTTAAAAGCAGATGTTTCATGAAAAAACAGCGCATATATCTCCGCTTTGAAAAGGTCTTTGAGATATATATGCGCTGTTTGTCGGGCGGGTCGATAAAATGCCGCCTACATAATATCCTGAAAAACTCTGCCTATACTGTCATGTATTGCCAGCTTTGCAAGGCTGTCATAAGTAGTCTCGCCCTTGTTGATAAGCACAAGCTTGTCGCCGCGGTAGGCGCTTACAAGGCTTGCCGCAGGGTAGACCACAAGCGAGGTACCGCCCACGATAAGGACATCGGCCTCCGATATGGCCTTATATGCCTTGTCCCATACATCGTTGTCGAGGGGTTCCTCATAAAGCACCACATCGGGCTTTATAATTCCGCCGCATTTTTTGCATCTGGGCACACCATCGCTGTTTATTATATCCTTAAGGGGATAAAACTCGCCGCAGCTCATACAGTAGTTTCTGTAGACCGAGCCGTGCAGCTCCAGCACATTCTGGCTGCCCGCAAGCTGATGAAGATTGTCGATATTCTGCGTAACAACAGCTTTCAGCTTGCCCGCCTTTTCAAGCTTGGCAAGTGCAAAATGGGCAACATTGGGCTTTGCATCCATATAGACCATATTGTTGAAATAATAATCGTAAAATGTATCCGTATGCGCCATAAAATAGCTGTGGCTGATTATTTCTTCGGGTGAGTTTCCGTACTTTATTTTTGTATTGTAAAGGCCGTCCGCACTTCTGAAATCGGGTATGCCGCTTTCGGTAGAAACGCCCGCTCCGCCCAAAAAGACGATATTGTCACTGTTATCTATGATGCTTTTTAATTCGTCGTATATCAATGCTGTCACTCCTTTTTGGATATTTTTTTGACAAAAGACGCTATTCTTGCAAGAGCCTTTTTGATGTCGTCGATAGAATACGCATAAGAACAGCGTATAAAGCCCTCGCCCGCATCACCGAAGGCAGTACCGGGTACAACGGCCACCTTTTCCTCAAAAAGAAGCTTTGTACAAAACTCCTCCGAAGTCATGCCCGTTGACTTGATGCAGGGGAAAAGATAAAACGCACCGAGAGCTTCAAAGCATTCAAGACCCATATCCAGAAAGCCCTGACGCATAACGCGGCGGCGCATTTCGTACTGCTTGCGCATCTTTGCCACCTCGTCCTCACAGCTTCTCAGACCCTCAACGGCAGCACGCTGGCTGATGGTGGGCGCACACATGATAACATACTGATGTACCTTTGTCATTTGCTTGATTATGGGCGCGGGACCCATTGCAAAGCCAAGTCTCCAGCCCGTCATTGCAAAGGACTTTGAAAAGCCGTTTACAAGTATTGTCTTGTCCCTCAGCTCGGGGAACTGGACGGGTGAGCAGTGCTTTTTGCCGCCGTAGGTAAGCTCGGAATAAATTTCGTCGCTTATTATGAGTATATCTTTATCTTTCAGCGCCTGCGCTATCTTTGCCCAATTCTCGTACTCCATAACGGCACCCGTGGGATTGTTGGGATAGCAGGCTATAATGGCCTTTGTTTTGTCGGTAATCTTTTCAAGTATCTGATGCGGCTGAAGACGAAAATCGTATTCGGCCGTGGTATTTACGACCACGGGAGTACCGCCCGCAAGCGTAACGCAGGGCTTGTAACAGACGTAGGACGGCTCGACCACCAGTACCTCATCGCCGGGGCCGACTACTGTTCTCATTGCCGCATCGACGGCCTCGCTGCCGCCCACGGTGACAAGCACCTGATCCTTGGGCGAATAGTCCACATCCAGCGTTCTTTTTATGTATTTGCATATTTCGCTGCGCAGCTCCATAAGACCTGCATTTGACGTATAGACCGTCCTGCCCTTTTCAAGGGTATATATGGCACGCTCGCGTATGGGCCATGGCGTGTCAAAATCGGGCTCGCCCACACCCAGCGAAATAACGTCGTCCATTTCGCTTGCTATATCAAAAAATTTTCTTATGCCCGAAAAAGGCATATCCATAACACTTTTATTTACATAATCTTCGGGTCTTTTCATGGCGAAACTATCATCCTTTCGTCACTTTCGGTGCTTTTGTCAAATATTACACCGTGCTCCTTGTATCTTTTAAGCACAAAATGTGTTGCCGTGCTTAAAACGCTGTCAAGCGCCGAAAGCTTTGTGGAAACAAAGGTCGATACTTCCTTAAGGTTTTTGCCCTCTATCATAACAAGAAGATCGTAGCCGCCCGACATAAGAAATACGCTTTTAACCTCCGAAAAGCCGTAGATGCGCCTTGCAATATGCTCAAAACCCATATCTCTTTTAGGTGTTACCTTTACCTCTATCATTGCGGTAACAAGGTCGTCCTTTATGCTTTCCCAATTGATAAGGGTAGAGTAACCGCAGATAACATTATCCGCTTCCATCTCCGCAATGGCGGCCGCAACATCGGCTGCCGGCTTGCCGAGCATAAGCGCTATTTCATCAACTGTTTTTCTGCTGTCGTTTTCCAAAATTTCAAGTATGTCTTTTTTCACAGGAAACACCCCTTATCATTATATTACTGCGGGCACCGAAAAACATATCATATACCGATATTTAAAGATGCCCTTTTATCCATTATAACTTTTTTTTATTTTAAATACAAGTAAAATTTTATTGATACGCCGCGGGTATACACACATTATTTTTTTATGACTTTGCCGTTTTCGACATAAAAAATACTGCCGTCGCGGCAAATGCTTTTTATATTGTCGTCTATACCCGTAGATGTAACGATGGTCTGTACATCAGCTATATTATTTATAAGATACTCCTGGCGTTTTTTGTCAAGCTCCGAAAGAACATCATCCAAAAGAAGGACGGGATAATGATTTTTTTCCTGCCTTATAAGCTCTATCTCGGCCATTTTTGTCGAAAGACAGGCTGTGCGCTGCTGTCCCTGACTGCCGTATTCACGCGCATTTATGCCGTTGACGTAAAAAACTATATCGTCCTTGTGTACGCCTATGGATGTATTGCCGTAATAAATGTCCTTTTCTCTGCTTTGCACCAGTTTTTTGTAAAAAGCATCCCTGCTTACGTTGGGCTTGTATTCAAGTGAGAGCCTTTCGCTGCCCGCGGTTATCTTTGAGTGTATATCGGCGGCTATATCCGAAATTTTTTCTATAAAATCCGTCCTTTGATCCATTATGCCCGCGCCGTATTCCGCAAGCTGCATATCCCATATATCCAGCGTATCATCGGTTTTTTTGATGCTTTTCAAAAGATTGTTGCGCTGCTTCAAGACCTTGTAATACTGCTTTAAGTTATAGTAATAAAGCTTGTCTATCTGGCACATTTCCATATCTATAAAGCGCCGTCTTTCGCCGGGTCCCGCCTTGATAAGCTGTAAATTTTCGGGACAGAACATAACGACATTAAGCGTGCCCAGAAGCTCGCCTATGCGCCTGACGGCAATGCCGTTTATGCCGATACCCTTTCTGCCGTTTGACCTGATGTTTATATCTATGCGGTCTATACGCCCGTAGTCGTCCCTGATCATAAGCTTGATAAAGGCCTCGTTTTTATCAAAACTCACAAGCTCCTTGTCATTGTTTGTGCGGTGGCTCCTGCCCGTTGCACAGTAGTACACGGACTCCAGTATATTTGTTTTGCCCTGGGCATTGTTGCCGAAAAGAACGCTTGTTTTTTTATGCGGTTTTATTTTGATATCCGATATATTTCTGTAATTTTTCAGTTCAATGCTTTCTATATACATTTTTAAGCCTTGACCGCCTTATAGACCTTTCCCTCAAACTCCACGGTATCGCCATCGTATATTTTTTTACCGCGCATGGTGCATACCTCGCCGTTTACCTTGACATTTCCGTCTTGTATAAAATGCTTGGCATCCGAGCCCGATGAAACGGCATTTGAAAACTTTAAAAACTGTGCAAGCTTGATAAACTCCGTATCTATAGCAATGTATTCCATTTTTTTCTCCTTACTGTATCTTTACGGGCAGCACAAGGTACTTGTAATCCTCGTTGCCTACGCAGCTTTTGACGATACACGGCGAAAGACTGCCCAAAAAGAACATATTAAGCTCCTTTTCGTCCACAGCCCTGCATATATCTATAAGATATTTCGGGCTGAAGCCTATTTTGATATTTTCGCCCTCAAAATCTATATCTATTTCGTCATTTACCTTGCCTATGCTGTTTTCCGCGCTTATCGCAAGCACGCCGTCGGATATCTCCAGTATTACCTGTACCTTTTTTATCTCCCTTGCGATAAGCAGCATACATCTTTCAAGGCTGCTCAAAAGAGCATCCTTGTCAATTTTTATATTTGTTTTGTAATCGTTTGTAAACATCCTTGAATATTCGACATAATTGCCCTCGAACAGCCTTGATGTCAAATTGCAGCTTTTAAGCCTGAATTCGATAAATTTTTCGTTGAAAAACATTTCAACGTCCTCTTCGTCGCCTATAAGGCGGCTTATCTCGGTAAGTGCCTTGCCGGGAACTATCAGCTTTTTGTTAAGCTCCTTTTCGGTAAAGCTTGTCCTGTAGGCTATTCTGTGGCCGTCAAGGGCAACAATATTAAAGCGCTGACCCTCAAACTCAAACAGCTCGCCCGTAAGCATTGGTCTGTATTCGCCCACTGCAACGGAAAAAATGGTCTGCCTTATCATGGATCTGAGCTCGCTGCCTTTTACGGTAACGCCCTCGCCGTCCTCTATCATCTTGGGCAGGGGAAATTCGCTGCCGTCAAGACCCGATATATTGATATTTGTACGTCCGTTTTTAATTACCGTCACAAAGTTATCGTCACAGGATATTTCTATCATACCCTCTGGCATGGTACGCACAAAATCAAAAAACATCTTTGCATTTAATGCAACTGTGCCAAGCGAATAGACATCGGACTCTATGGGTGCAGTCTCTATGCTTTGCTCGAGATCGTTGGCTATAAGCCTGAAGCCGTCCCTGTCCGCCTTTAAAAGTATACATTCAAGTATAGGGTTGGTGGTTCTTGAAGAAACACACTTTTGTACTATATTTATGTTTTCCATCAACAATTTTTTGTCACATGAAATACGCATATCTGAGTTATCCTCCGTTTTGCTGTATATAAATATTATATATTAATTATTTAGTAGAAGTAGTAGTAGGGGCTGTTATTATATGGATAACTGCTTACGGCGCCGTAAAACACGGTGGTTTTGATGTGATTTGGCTGTGGAAAAATGTCACAATTTCTGACATTTTATCCATGCGTATCCACACGCCGGTTTTCTTATTTTTAAGAAAAAACAGTCTGTCCACATTGTTTTTACAATTTTTTGTTGACAAGTTACCTTATTGATTGTTTATCTTCTTTTCAAGATTAATCAATGTGTTTTTGATATCCTCGTCCTCATCGGCAAGACTTTCTATCTTATTGTAGGCACTTATTACGGTGCTGTGATCCTTATTGCCGAATTTTCTGCCTATATCCTTGTAGTTGCTGTCCAGCATCTTGCGGCAAAGGTACATTGCCACCTGTCTTGCAAGCGCAAGCTTTTTTGTCCTTGTTTTGCTTTTAAGGTCGTCCGTGGTAAAGCCGTAATGCGCTGCAACTATCTCTTGTATGTAGTCTATGGATATTTTGGGCTTGTTCATTTTTATTATATCCTCGACCGCATTTTCCGCCATATCTATCGTGATATTGCCGGGATATATCTTGGAGTAGAAGATAACGCGGTTAAGAACGCCCTCCAGCTCACGGATATTGCTTTTTATGTTTTGCGCTATGTACTGTATAACATCGTTTGGTATGTCATAGTTAAGGCTTTTTGCCTTGGCCTGCAATATCGCGGTACGGGTCTCAAAATCGGGCAGTTTAAGATCCACCACCAGACCCGCCTGAAAGCGCGAAACAAGCCTGTCCGCAAGATGCTTTATCTCCGACGGCGGACGGTCGCTGGATATAACTATCTGCTTGTTGTTGAGCAAAAGCTCGTTGAAGGTGTGGAAAAACTCCTCCTGTGTCTGCGTTTTTTCGGATATAAACTGTATATCGTCAATAAGAAGAAAGTCCAGCTCACGGTATTTGGAGCGGAATTCGGGTGTTTTGTTTTTCCCGATCGCCTCTATAAGCTGGTTCATAAAGGTCTCGCACGACAAATAGGCAATTTTAAGGTTTGATGTGTTTTCAAGTGCCTCGTTGCCTATGGCGTTCATAAGATGAGTTTTGCCAAGACCCACGCCGCCGTATAAAAACAGCGGATTATACGCATCACCCGGCATTTCCGACACGGCCACCGCTGCGGAATAGGCAAGCTTGTTGCTGGAGCCTACGACAAAGTTGTCGAAGCGGTATTTTTTTGTCAGACCGTTTGGGTCGCGTATCTGCCGCTCGTTAAGGTCGGGTTTTTCCTCCTTGGGCTTTATTGCCATTTCGCTGCCCTTTATATAGGTAGTCACAGCAACATTTCTGTTTATGACCTGTGCAAGGGCATTTTGTATAAGGTTTATGTATTTATTGTCTATGGTCCTTTTTACAAAACCGTCGTTTACCTCAAAAACAAAGCTTTCATCACTTAATTTTACGGGCTTCATTGCAAGAAACCACGTCTGATAGGTGATAAAGGAGACTTCGTCCTCCAGTAATTCAAGGGTTTTTTGCCATATAGAATTTATGTCCATATTATTCTCCCTGCTGTATTTATTATGTCCCGAAAACCGTTTGTGGATAAATATTTCATCGGTTTTTAACCTAAAAAATACGGTTTTTTGATGTTAAATCACCAACTTATCCACTTTTTTATCCACATTTCGGTATAAAAAGTGGATAAAGTGAAAAAGTTATCCACTTTTTGTTATAAATTATCCGTGTACCGCTTAAACATTGTAAAGTGTGGTGTTGATAATTTGTGATATAATGTTTAAAACCAAATTTTTTTATAAATACGAAAAAAATCTTATTATTATAAAAAAATTATATATTAGTCGGTAATGACATTATACCACATCATAAAAAAAAATGACAGGATTTTTTTTTATATTGTTTGAAAATTTAACGGCGGTATGATATAATACAATTGTGAATATTGATGAAAATTGTATTGGGTGGTAAATATGAGAGAAATTGATGTAAAAATAATAACAGACAATATAGAAAAAATGTGTATCGATGCAAACTGCTGCTTAAATGCGGATATTTACGGACGTTTACAGAAGTGCGCAGGCTGCGAAAAATCGGCGGTGGGCAAGGATATACTGGAGCAATGCATCAAAAACGCCGACCTTGCAAAGCAAAAGAAAAAGCCTATTTGCCAGGATACGGGCATGGCCGTTATTTTTATGGAGATAGGGCAGGAGGTTCATTTTGTCGGCGGCAGTCTTACAGATGCGGTAAATGAGGGCGTGCGCAGAGGCTATGTAAGCGGCTATCTGCGTAAAAGCATAGTTTCGGATCCCCTTTTAAGGGTAAATACAAAGGACAATACTCCCGCCGTCATACATTATGATATAGTCGAGGGCGATAAAGTGAAAATAGATCTTGCACCCAAGGGCTTCGGCTCCGAAAATATGAGCAGGGTATATATGCTTAAACCCTCGGACGGTATCGAGGGCGTAAAAAATGCGGTCATAGACTGTATTGAAAAGGCTGGACCCAATCCCTGTCCCCCTATGGTGGTAGGTGTCGGAATAGGCGGAAATTTTGAGCTTTGTGCCAAGCTTGCAAAAAAAGCACTTTTAAGACCCATAAATGAAAGCTCCGGGATAGAATATATCGCCGATATGGAAAAGGAGCTGCTTGAAAGGGCAAATAATCTCGGTATAGGCCCGCAGGGTCTGGGCGGAAGCACCACGGTCCTCGGCCTTAATATAGAGACCTATGCAACACATATCGCGGGTCTGCCGCTGGCGGTAAATATAAGCTGCCATGTGACCAGGCACGCAAGCTGCATTATATAAAAAAAGTGCCGTATTTTCGCGGCACATTTTTTATTCCTTCATTACATTTAAAATATATTTTATTATTTCGGGGCTCTCATAATCTTGATTTTCGCCATAAACCACCGCAAAGCTGAAATTATCGGCAAGACATTCCTCGGCGGCTATGATATATTCCGTATTTTTGCCAAAAACCTCGTAAAAGTCTAATATTTCACTTATAGGATAAATTTTATTTGGCTCGTCATAAAAAACAACATAAGGCACTATATATTTAAAAGCATATTCGCCCTCTTTATAATCTTCGTTAAATACACTTACCACGGTACCCTTTTTCTTTTCGCCGTTAACGGTAAAATAGGAAAAGCAATCGTACTTTTCAACATCGGGGTTTGAAAGTATTTTTTCCCTTACCTCGCCCGAAAATTCGGGCTCATTGCCAAGCTCAAAACCTATGGACTTATAAAGCTTTGCGCGAAAATCCCTGTCGTTTCTTGAAAGTACATGACAAATCTCGTGTGCAAGTATCTCATCCATTGTGTTGAAATAGTCCTCGCCCTTTTCTAAATATTCGTCTATCATAGATTCGCCCAAAAATATGTAATTTTCAAAGGTATAGCCGCCCGCATCCATTTCCTCGGACATAGTGGTCTTTACAAAGACAATATCCTTATCAAGGGAATATTTAAAGCCAATTTCGTCAAAACGCTGCGAAATATGCGCCAATCTGTTGTCAAGATACTGCTTTTCCTCGTCTGTGAAATCCCTGACCTGCTGCTTTGCGTATTCCCTTAATTCCGCGACATTTGCCCCTGTTTTTTTCATACGCCAGTTAAGGTCGCGCTGACTTAAATTGTTGTAATAAGCATCGTTTTTTTCAAAATATGCGATACCCTCGGCCTTGTCGGCATATTTATGGCCTATATGGTTTTGGACGGCCTGCTGTGTAACGGCAGAATCATCGTATGAAGCAATGTTGGCAGCATATGGGTAAAAGCCCACCTGAAAGGCAATTATAAGAGCTATTATTTTTCCTACCATAAAAGATACCTCCCTTTTTTATTTAATGATATCACATTATTGCAATATATTCAATAAAAATAAATAAAAGTAGATACAAAATAAAAAATAAATATTGAATATACCCCAAATTTATGTTATAATGGTTATATATTGAATTTGGGGTATTTTTTAATGGTAGAGTACACAAAATATTAAAACCCCAGAAAACAGGCAAAATTTAAAAAAATCGCAATCATGCGACGAGGTAAATTATTATGCAGGAATATAACGAAAATCAAATCCAAGTGCTTGAGGGTCTTGAGGCGGTAAGAAAAAGACCGGGTATGTATATAGGCTCTACCTCTTCGGTGGGTCTGCATCACTGCGTATACGAGATAGTGGACAACTCCGTTGACGAGGCGCTTGCGGGCTTTTGTAAGCATATCCATGTTGCTATAGAGCCCGACGGCAGCATTTCCGTGCAGGATGACGGACGCGGCATACCTGTCGGTATACAGCAGCAGACGGGTAAGCCTGCGGTGGAGGTAGTATTTACCATTCTTCATGCGGGCGGCAAGTTCGGCGGCGGCGGATACAAGGTCAGCGGCGGTCTGCACGGTGTTGGTGCATCGGTCGTAAATGCGCTCAGCAAGTGGCTTACCGTTAATGTATGCAGCGAGGGCAAGCTTTACGAGATGAAGTTTGAGCGCGGTGATGTTATAGAGCCGCTGACGCAGATAGGTACCTGCGAGGGCGGAAAAACGGGCACCTATGTACGTTTTATGCCCGATGACGAGATATTTGAGACCACGCATTTCTCCTTTGACACGCTGAAGCAGCATTTTCAGGAGACTGCATTTTTAACAAAGGGTCTTAAAATAACGATAGTTGACAAGCGTGAGGATGCGGATCCCGACGACAAGTTTGCCACTTTCCATTATGAGGGCGGTATAAAGGAATTTGTCAGCCATATAAACGAGACCAAAACACCCCTGTACGAGAATATCTTCTATTGTGAGGGCGTTAAGGACGATATAGTGGTGGAGGTCGCTTTCCAGCATAACGACGGTTTTAACGAGAGCAATTTTTCTTATGTCAACAATATAAATACCGTTGACGGCGGTACCCATGTAGCTGGCTTCAGGACTGCACTTACAAAGACATTTAACGATTACGGCAAGCGTTTCGGTCTTTTAAAGGATACAGAAAAATTGTCGGGTGATGATATCCGCGAGGGTATGACAAGCATTGTCAGCATAAAAATTGCGGACCCGCAGTTTGAGAGCCAGACAAAAAACAAGCTGGGCAATTCCGATGCCGCAACGGCGGTCGCTGCTGTATTAAGCGAAAAGCTGACATACTTTTTGGAGGAAAACCCCGCTGTTTCAAAAACTATATTTGAAAAATCCATACTTGCACAGCGTGCAAGGGAGGCGGCCAGAAAGGCGCGTGAGCTGGTAAGGCGCAAGGATGCGCTTGAAACGGGCAAGCTGCCCGGCAAGCTGACCGACTGCTCCGAAAAGGACCCCACAAACTGCGAAATATATATTGTCGAGGGTAATTCTGCGGGCGGCTCGGCTGTTAAGGCAAGGGATGCCAAAACACAGGCTATCCTGCCTCTTCGAGGCAAGATATTAAATGTTGAAAAGGCAAGGCTTGACCGTATTCTGGGAAACGAGGAGATAAAATCCATGATAACCGCCTTCGGTACGGGCATACACGAGGACTTTGATATTTCAAAGCTGCGTTATCACAAGATAGTGCTTATGACCGATGCCGACGTTGACGGTGCGCATATTACGACACTTCTTTTGACTTTTATTTTCCGCTTTATGCCAAAGCTTATTGACGACGGTTATGTTTATCTTGCACAGCCGCCGCTGTATAAGCTGGAAAAAGGCAAAAGGATAATCTATGCTTATTCCGACGACGAGCGCGACAAGGCGATAGAGGAGCTTGGTGCGGAGGGCATGAAGCCTATCCAGCGATACAAAGGTCTGGGTGAGATGGATGCGTCACAGCTTTGGGAGACCACAATGGACCCCGAAAGACGCATACTTGTCAAGGTAACTATAGATGACGCGCGTATAGCGGATGAAATATTCAGTATGCTTATGGGCGATGATGTTGAGCCGAGAAGAAACTTTATCCAGCGTGAAGCTAAGTATGCAACATTGGATGTATAAGAGGTTAATTTATGGACGAAAATAGAGAATTTGATAAAATAATCAATGCGGAAATATCCGAGACCATGCGTTCGTCTTATATCGACTATGCGATGAGTGTTATCGTTGCGCGTGCTTTGCCCGATGTCAGGGACGGTTTAAAGCCCGTTCACAGGCGTATTTTATATTCCATGAATGAAATGGGTCTTGCACCGAACAAGGCACACAAAAAGTCGGCCAGAATTACCGGTGATACGATGGGTAAGTACCATCCCCACGGTGATGCCGCGATATATGATGCGCTGGTAAGGCTTGCGCAGGATTTCTCCATGCGTTATCCGCTGGTTGACGGCCACGGAAACTTCGGCTCGATAGACGGTTATCCCGCCGCTGCCGCAAGATATACGGAGGCGCGTCTTTCGCGTATTTCTATGGAGATGCTTGCCGATATAGATAAGGACACGGTGGATTTTGTGCCCAACTATGACGGCGATTTTATGGAGCCTACCGTGCTTCCGTCGCGTATACCAAATCTTCTGGTAAACGGTGCAACGGGTATTGCCGTAGGTATGGCAACAAATATCCCGCCGCATAATTTGTCGGAGGTAATAAACGCCATTGTCAGGATAATTGACAACAGGGTGGAAGAGGGCAGAGAAACAGATATAGACGAGATATGTCATTATATCAAGGGTCCCGATTTTCCGACGGGCGGCAATATTCTGGGTAGAAACGGCATAATGAGCGCATATAAAACAGGACGCGGCAAGCTGAAAGTGCGTGCGCAGGCCGAGATAATAACAAAGCCTAACGGCCGTGAGGAAATACTTATAACGGAAATTCCCTATGCGGTGAATAAATCCCGCATGATAACAGGTATTGCGGACCTTGTAAAGGAAAAGAAAATAGAAGGTATTTCGGGCATACAGGACAGCACCAACGACAGAAACGGTATACATATACTTATAGAGGTCAAAAAGGATGCGTCCGCCGAAATTGTATTAAACAATCTTTACAAGTATTCTCAACTGCAGGAGACCTACAGCGTCAATCTGCTTGCAATAGTTGACGGTGTGCCGCAGGTGCTTAATATCAAGCAAATGCTTGAGCTTTATTTAAAGCATCAGGAAGAAGTCATAACAAGGCGCACAAGGTTCGACCTTAAAAAGGCGCTTGAAAGACTGCATATTTTAGAGGGCTTTTTAAAGGCGCTTGACAATATTGACGAGGTAATTTCGATATTAAGAAGCTCGCGTACAACGCCGGAGGCAAAGGAAAGATTGGTTGAACGCTTCGGCTTTACGGAGCTCCAGGTAAATGCTATCTGTGAGATGCGTTTAAGGGCTTTGGTCGGTATGGAGCGCGAAAAGCTTCAAAACGAATTTGCCGAGCTTACAAAATTTGCGGAAGAAATGCGTGCGATACTTGCCGATGAAAACAAGCTTTTCGGCGTTATCAAGTCGGAGCTGCTTGAAATTAAAAACAAGTTCGGCGATGAAAGACTCACAAGGCTTGTTCAGGATATGGGCGAGATTGATATAGAGGATCTTATCGAGGATGAGATGAGTGTTATTACAATGACACATCTTAACTATATCAAGCGTATACCGCTCAGCACCTATAAGAGCCAGAACCGCGGCGGTAAGGGCATTATCGGTATGCAGACCCGTGAGGAGGATGCGGTGAAGGATCTTTTCCTCAGTTCCAATCACAGCTACCTTCTGTTCTTTACGAACATGGGCAAGGTGTACAGGATAAAGACATGGGAAATACCCGAAGCAGGCAGAAATGCAAAGGGTACGCCTATTATAAATGTGCTTGAAATGGGTGAAAACGAAAAAATAACCGCCGTTATACAGGCAAAGGATTTCAGCGATGATTCGGGATATCTGATGATGATAACGAAAAGCGGTGTTATCAAAAAGACACCCGTAAATATGTTCAACAACATAAGGCGTTCGGGTCTTATTGCGGTAAACCTTCGTGACAATGACGAGCTTATCTCCGTACAAAAGACGGACGGAAATATGGATATATTCGTTGTTACACATTACGGCATGGCAATAAGGTTTAACGAAAACGACCTTAGAAGTCTCGGACGTACAGCGGCGGGTGTAAAGGCAATAAGCCTTAACGACGGTGACAGCGTTATCGGCGCGGAGATAATAAGCAAGGACAAAAAGGTGCTTATCGTAAGCGAAAAAGGCTACGGCAAGTGTACCGAAAGTGACAGCTTTAAGGTACAAAATCGCGGCGGTAAGGGTCTTAAAGCATATAAGATAACCGAAAAGACAGGTAATATAATCGGTCTTGCAATGGTAAATGACAATGAAGAGCTTATTATGGTTACCAGTCAGGGCGTTATCATCCGTATCAGAATACGCGATATTTCCACAGTCGGACGTGTTACACAGGGCGTTAAGCTTATAAATGTAGGTGATGATGTTACTGTTGTAAGTATGGCAAAAATATCCGAGGAAGATATTGAGGAAGAAACTGCCGAAATAGAGGAAAACACAGAAGAATAAGCAAAAATATAACCCCGTTTGTCGGTATTTGTCCGGCAAGCGGGGTTTTTGTTTCACGTGAAACATTAAGGTCTGAAATTGTAGACAGGCTTTAAAATAGCTGTTTTTTCAATTGTGCCCGACAGGGAGCTGATAAATGTATCCATGCTTTGGTTTTCGTCCTCCCTTGATGACGGGGCAGAAAAGTTGAATGCCTCGCAGCCGAGTCCTTTGCCGACAAGACAGCCCTCACCCCTGCCAAGCAGTATAAAAACATCCTTGTCCTTTGAGGCATCTACCGCGTTTTTACGCAGTATACCTGTATTTGTATCAAAATAGTTATGCGGTATATCATCAAAGCCTTTGGCCTTTATACCCATTTCACCAAGTACAATATCCGCGATAAGTCTTCTGTTTTGTTTGGCAAAACGCATACATATACGCAGGTTATTGTAATAATCGTTTTTTCTGTCCGTTTCGGAAAAATAATTATTGTGATTATAGCAGTATGAAACCATCATACCATAGCCGCGGCTGCCGCTGTGTACAATAAAAAATTTATTGCCATCATCATCCGCACAAAGCTCGATAAAATGTCCTCCACCGCCCAGGGTGCCAAGACAGCGTTCAAAGCGTGTGTAGGGTTTGTCGTTTTCAAAATCAAATTTCATCGGGCTTTCGGTATGTATATTTCTGCCGCAGGGAATATTTTCCTTTATTATATTATCAAGTTTATCGGTATCAATATCCGTATTGCCAAGCTTGGCAACAAGTATGCCGCAGCCTATATCGCTGCCGAGCAGGTCGGGCGAGATAGTGCGGTTGGTGCGTATCGTTATGCCGCTTACGCGCTCGGGTGAAATATTACAGCCCGGCATAAGTCTGATGCGCGTGTCTTTGATGTTGTATTTGTTTATAAAAGCATCTATTGATCTTGATTTTTGTATATCTATTATATGCGTATCGGGAAATATATTTAAGTCGGGCATAAATTCACCTCTTTTAAGAAAAGGCCTGTCCTATCGGACAAGCCTGTTTTTTTATTGCAGTTTTTCTTTTCCGCCCATGTAAGGTCTTAAAACCTCGGGAATATTGACTGTACCGTCGGCATTAAGATTGTTTTCAAGGAAAGCTATAAGCATACGCGGAGGTGCAACAACTGTGTTGTTAAGCGTGTGTGCAAAATACTTTTTGCCGTCCTGACCGTTTACCCTTATTTTAAGACGTCTTGCCTGTGCATCACCAAGGTTGGAGCAGCTGCCTACCTCGAAATACTTTTTCTGACGAGGTGACCAAGCTTCAACATCAAAGGATTTTACTTTAAGGTCTGCAAGGTCGCCGGAGCAGCATTCAAGCGTTCTTACGGGAATATCAAGGCTTCTGAACAGGTCAACCGTGTTCTGCCAGAGCTTGTCAAACCACATCTTACTGTCCTCGGGCTTACAAACAACGATCATTTCCTGCTTTTCAAACTGGTGGATACGGTAAACACCGCGCTCCTCAATGCCGTGAGCGCCTTTTTCCTTGCGGAAGCAGGGTGAATAGCTTGTAAGAGTGTAGGGAAGCTCCGCCTCGGGAACGATAGTGTCAATAAATTTACCTATCATTGAATGCTCACTTGTACCGATAAGGAACAGATCCTCGCCCTCTATCTTATACATCATGGAATCCATTTCGGCAAAGGACATAACGCCGGTAACAACATTGCTTCTTATCATAAAAGGCGGTACGCAGTAGGTGAAGCCGCGGTCTATCATAAAGTCACGCGCATAGCTGATAACTGCGGAGTGAAGCCTTGCAATGTCGCCCATAAGATAGTAGAAGCCGTTGCCCGCTACCTTGCCTGCGCTTTCAAGGTCAATACCGTTGAATTTTTCCATTATTTCCGTGTGGTAGGGTATCTCAAAGTCAGGTACTACGGGTTCGCCGTACTTTGTTACCTCAACATTTTCGCTGTCATCCTTGCCGATAGGTACGGAGGGGTCGATGATATTGGGTATTACCATCATTATTTTTCTGACTTCTTCCTGAAGCTCTGTTTCCTGCTTTTCAAGCTCCGAAAGTCTTTCTGCCTGTGCATTTACCTGTGCCTTTATTTCCTCGGCCTTGTCCTTTTCACCCTTGGCCATAAAAGCGCCTATCTGCTTGGAAAGATTTTTTCTGTTTGCTCTTAAACCGTCAGCCTCCTGTTGTGCGGCGCGAGCCTTTGCATCAAGCTCTATTACCTTATCCACAAGCTCAAGCTTGCTGTCCTGAAACTTGTTTTTTATGTTTTGCTTTACTATTTCCGGATTTTCTCTGACAAATTTAATATCTAACATTGTTGTCCTCCTGTTAAAATAAATTCATTTATTATTTCCGCAACGGCATCTTCGTTATTGGTGCCCTG
Organism: Bacillota bacterium; assembly: GCA_017543265.1. Taxonomy (GTDB): domain Bacteria; phylum Bacillota; class Clostridia; order Lachnospirales; family CAG-274; genus RGIG4310. Next base: position 37,921 of record JAFYGI010000062.1, read on the forward strand.
CGTGATATAGTCTGCGCAGTCAAGTGCAGGCTGAATGGCATTTTTTACGGCAACTCCCAGTCCCGCTGCCTGTATCATCGGTATATCGTTTTCGTTGTCACCTACGGCAATGGTCTGTGAAACGGGTATGCCCAGATGCTCCGTAAGCTCTGTTACCGCCGTGCCCTTTGTTACATTGGGCGGATTAAACTCAAACAAATGATCGTGTGAGAAAAATGTACAGCAGTTTTCAGAGATATGCTTTGGCATATTGGCTTCAAGTTTTTTTAATATCTCGTGCTTTGCAAGTATAATGACCTTGTTTACTTTATCGGTGATATGCAGTTTAAGGTCGTTAACCACATTCGGTGTCAGTACGGAGCGCTTGCAGTATGCCTTTGTAAGCTCCGTTTCCTTATCGAGCCACAGCGCATCATGCTGATAAAGCTGTATATCCACATTATAACTTCTGCAGTAGTCTATTATATCAAGCACAAGCTGCTTTTCAAGATAATGACATATCAGCACCTTGTCGCCTTTATATATTATACCACCATTGTAGCCAATTGTATAGTCCTTAATTCCAAGTGCGTTATTAAATTTTTCCAGACTCATATTGGAGCGGCCGCTGCATATAACAACATTGCAGCCCGCTTTTATTGCCTTTTGCACGGCGGCAATATTGTTTTTGCTGATGCTGCCGCTGTCGTTAAGCAATGTATCGTCAAGGTCCGTAAATAAAATTTTATACATTATCCTTTAGATGTTCCTTTTGTGTTTTTGACCCTTAAAAGCTCTCTTTTGCGCTTTTTGATGATCATTCGCTCTTTAAAAATTATATTGCTGCTGTTGTTTCTTGCAGCCTTTATAGCCTCTTTTTCTTCCTCACTTAAGGGAGTAAGACAGTCGCCGGCTATTATCTGTTTTGCGTATGTATAGCAGCCGTCACGGTAGTAAAGGCTGTTTAAAATCACGCCCGAATCGTTCTGGTCAAGCAAAGCTATCGCATAGGAAAGCTCGCCGCCTATTTCCTCCAGCGTGTTGTACTTAACGATACCGATTTTTTGTATACCGGTTTTAAGCACCCTTTTTATATCTTCTATATCCTCAAATATACCGTCGTTTTTCTTTTTAATATCTCTGACCTCTTCAAGATATTCTGTCAGCTGCATTTCTATATTGTGGTTTTTGCTGTTGGGACGCATAAACCGTTCAAACTTGTTTTTAAGCCTGCGTACCTCCAGCATTGCCAGCAAAAATGCAATTGTCATGACCAAGGTCAGTATAAATACTGCGGCAACAACGGCAACGATATGGGATTCTATAAAAGCAAGCATTATATGATCCACCTTTCTTTATGCGGTAATTGTTTCACGTGAAACATTTACTGCATTCTTTTCATCATGCCGACTATACGGTCAAGTTCCTCGTCCGAATAGAATTCTATAAGTATTTTACCTTTATTGTTTTTTAGATTTTTTATATTTACCTTTGTGCCGAGTATGGATTTAAGGTCTTTTTCTATATTATGATATATTCTCGACCTTACAGGGTCTTTTATTGCGGAGCTGCGGGGTTTTTCTTCCTCTGTTGCCGCCTCGTTCACCGCCCTGACAAGCTCCTCGGTCTCTCTAACGCTTAAACCTTCCTCGATTATATGCTCGGCCGTTTCAAACTGCTTGTCATTGTCGGTTATACCGAGAAGAGCCCTGCAATGACCGCTTGAAAGCCTGTTTTCCGTAAGGAAGGTCTGTACACGCTTATCAAGGTTTAAAAGACGCATGGAGTTTGCAACTGCAGCCCTGCTTTTGCCCACCTTATCTGCGATAGCTTCCTGATTAAGGTTAAATTCCTCCGAAAACTTTTTGTATGTAAGCGCTTCTTCAAGCGGATTAAGATCCTCTCTCTGGATGTTTTCTATCAGCGCAATTTCAAGCGCTTCAAGGTCGGAAAGGTCATTTTTTACAATGACGGGTATCTCCGTTATGCCCGCCTTTCTTGCTGCCCTCCAGCGTCTTTCGCCTGCGATTATCACATAATAATCGCCAGTTTTTTTGGCTGTTATGGGCTGTATTATGCCTATTTGTTTTATGCTTTCGGCAAGCTCGTCAAGGCTGCTGTCGTCGAATGTACGGCGGGGCTGTTCCTTGTTTGGCGTTATTTTATTTATATCAACCGAGTACACCTTGTCGTTTGACGGGGTAGTGTCGGCATTGACCGTTATGTCCTCCTTGATAAGAGAACCTAAGCCGCGGCCCAGGCCTTTAGCTTTAGCTGCCATAGTTATTACCTCTTTTCATGTTCTATTACTGTATCCGCCAGCAGCTCGTATGCCTCCGCACCCTTGGACTTGGGGTCATAAAGATTTATCGGCATACCGTGGCTCGGCGCTTCGCTTAATCGTACATTACGCGGTATAATACATTTATATATCGAGTTGTCAAAAAAGTTTTTGACTTCCTCTACGACCTGAAGCGATAGATTATTTCTGCTGTCGTACATTGTAAATACTATACCCTCTATTTCTATTTTGGCGTTGAGCTTATTTTTTACTATATTATAGGTATGTAAAAATTGTGTCAGGCCCTCCAATGCAAGAAATTCACATTGCAGCGGTATCAAGACCGAGTCTGCGGCAACAAGGGCATTAAGTGTAAGTATATTCAATGACGGCGGACAGTCGATAATGATGTAGTCGTATCTGTCCCTTAAAAACAGTGAATCTACCATATCCTTCAGTATGTAGTTTGGCCTGTCCAGCTCGACCAGCTCTATCTCGGCACCTGCCAGATTTATATCCGTGGGCAGTATATCCATTGCATTGAAGTATTCAACGTGCTTTTTTACCTCAAAAAAATCCGCATTGCCGGTAAGAAGATCGTAAAATGTCTTTTCACCGTTATTTTTTTCAAGACCGAGACCTGTGGTAGTGTTGCCCTGGGGGTCGGAATCAACCACAAGCACGCTTTTGTTTTTTTGTGCAAGAAATGCCGAAAGGTTAATGGCGGTGGTTGTTTTGCCGACGCCGCCTTTTTGGTTGGCAACTGCAATAACTCGTCCCATAATTTTCTCCTTTGTTTTTTTAATTTTCTATTAGGGTATCTGAATTGTATTTCAAAAATCCTTTATATAATTATAACATAAAATTGTTTCACGTGAAACATTTTTTGATTTTATTATTTAACAAAATTTTTTTACCAAATGTATATAAATTTGTATAGTTTTGTAACACTTTTGTAACATATTAAAAATTATACAGTAAGCGAATTAAATAATCGGACGGTCATCGGCGGGTGTACCCTTTGAGTCCTATTTTTTTAACATTCTCGATAAAATTTTAATAAAACCTATTGAAATTATTTGCTATTTTGGTATAATTATAATAGGTAGAAATGTGTACCGATAAGAAGGGAAAACTTATGCTAAAGCTTGACAGTATTTACAAAAGCTACGGCAGGGCGCAGATATTGAGCGGTGCCTGCCTTGACATACAAAAGGGCGACTGTACGGCGATAATCGGCGGCAACGGCTGCGGCAAAACTACGCTTATACAGATACTTTGCGGCGTTATAAAGGCCGACAGCGGCAGTATATTAAACGGCGGCAAGCCCGTAAACAGGGCGGATTTCAAGCGCCTTTTCGGCTATCTGCCCCAGGGCGATCCCCTTATTGACGAGCTGTCGGTAAAGGATAACCTTAAGCTGTGGTATTCGGCAATGGATATACCGTTTAAAGACGACCCGCTTATTAAAAAGCTTGGTATAGATAAATTTATAAATAAGCCCGTAAACAAGCTGTCGGGCGGTATGCGCCGCCGTGTCAGCCTTTGTGTGGCAATGACAAACAATGCACCCATCCTTGTTATGGATGAGCCAACAACGGCGCTTGATTTTGTGGCAAAGGCCGAAATATGGGAGCTTTTGAACGACTATATACAAAACGGCGGCACCCTTGTAGTGACCACACACGATTATGACGAGATAAAGCATTGCAGCCGTCTTATGCTAATGAAAAACGGTGTATTAAAGGAAATAGACAAAAACACTCCATACGATAAAATTGTGGATGAGCTGAAGCATCGTGATATGCAGACAGGAGAGAAAAATGAAGGATAACGATAAAAAAAGGCGCGAGGTCAGGGTCGCAAGCCGTGAGGAGCTGTTGGGACGTTCGTCATCCCACAGCCGTGAGGACGACACCCAAAGACGCAGCCGTACAAACAGCCGTGACGGACTGGAGCCTATAAGAAGGCCGTCGGAGAGCCGCAGCAGGACAGAGCGTGAGCCTGTGAGCGAGCCCGCCGCAAAAAGACGCACGCCGTCAACGGGCCAAAGACCCAAAAAGAAAAAGAAGAAAAGAATTAAACGCATATTCCGCATCGCATTGGTGCTGACGGTATTTGTGCTTTTGGCAGGACTGCTGCTTGCGGGGCTTTTCAGTCTGTTTTCGGGCAGCAAGGGCGCAGTAAGGCGTGCCTATGCCAAAACCATAAGCAGCTACCAGAAGCGTGACGACATAGTGCGCACGATACTCGGTAATGATGCCGCAAAATATATCAAAAAGGGCGACCTGTCACAAAGCTTTACCTTAAAGGTGACGGACAACACGGCAGGCGCGTCGGATATAAGCGTAAACGGCACGCTTAACAAAAACACATCCTCAAAGACCGCGGATGCGCAGTTCGGTATTTCCTACAAGGATGTGCCTGCGGCGCAGTTTAAAATGTACACCGACAACAAGCAGATAATGTTCTCGTCTCCCGGTGTATATGATGACTGGCTTGCCATGGACTGCGACAATATCATGACACAGCTTTCAAATTCCGTGCTGGGTCAGGATATAGACATATCCGAGACCGACGATTTTTCGCTTAAACTTTTCAGCGGCGACGAGTCACAGGGCGAGGTGATGATGAGCCTTGCCGACGAGGTATCGCAGATATTTACAAAGGAAATGGACAATCTTTCCAAAAAAGCCGAATATACACGCATTAAGGAGAAAAAGTCCGTTATGATAGACGGCGCGGAGAAAAAATGCCGCGGCTACAGTCTCAGTATCAAGGGTGACGACCTTAAAAACAGCCTTGTAAATGTTTTAAGCAAGCTCAGAACAAGCAAAAAAGTCAAGTCATATCTTGCAAAATATGCGGAGATAGAGTACAGCAATGTATCCATCTACAGAAAGATGTTTGACAGCTCCGACAGGCTTGTGGAGCAGTATTATCAGCACATGGACAATACGCTCGATACACTCAACAGGGCATCGTTCATAGACACAAATGCCGAGGTATACCTGTACAAGGGCGTTATTGCGGATATGGATTTCAACACCGTATACAATATAGACAGCGACCAGGTAAAGGTAAACCTGCACGGCGGTATGTACGGCGGAAGCCGTCCCTACGAGGATGTCAGCCTTGTGCTTACGCTTGCAAGCGGCGCACAGACACTTACGGCATCCTACACGGAAAATACCGATAACTACGACAGTACCTTTGTCAACAACCGTGCCTTTGTATTTACCAACGGCGAGAAGAACGACCTTGAATTGCAGACAAATATCACATTTGACAAAAAGACGGGCGTTATAAACGGCAGCGTTGATGTAAATACACCGAGCGGTGGCTATATAGACCTTAACGCAAACGGTACCCTTACCAAGGCCAACGGCATGACGACCATAACCGCACAGGAGATAAAGCTGGATTACAACAACGCTTTCACCCTTGTAATGGAGGGCAGCTACTCACTCAAACCGTTCAAGCAGAGAGTACAGCCGCCCGACGGCAATATTATCGAGCTTTTCAAGGCTGATGCGGCACAGATAGAGCAGATAAGAACTACTATAGGTCAAAATCTGGATAATGCGATAAACGGCCTTAACAAGGCACTTGAAAGCATCGACGGCGTGACGGTGGAAACAACGCAGGAGGGTCAGAGTGAAACGACCACAGCCTCGGAGACCACCACACAGTCGGAGGATGAAAAGGACGACGATACAAGCGACAGCGCGGAAAGCGCTGCCTGAGACCAATATCAAAGGAAAATGAAACTTACATTCAGACTTTTTTTACTGGAACTTAAACGTACATTAAAATTTATGCCGCGCATACTTCTGTGTGCTGCGGCATTATTTATAGTTGCCTTTGTTTTGCTGTACTTCGGCGGCACAAAGACAGACAAGGATGCCGCAAAGGTGAAAATAGGCTATTACGCGCCCGACGGCGACAGTTATATAAGTATGCTTATAAACATGGTCACGGAAATGGACAGCGTAAAAAGTATCTGTGTGCTTGAAAGCGCCGACAGCAAACAGGCCGTGTATGACGGCATAAAAGACGGCAGATACTACGGCGGCGTTATCTTTCCCGAAAACTATATACAGGGCATAATGGACGGCACAAACACTCCCGCGGTGGTAGTGGTTCCCCAAGGCAGCAATACATCCGTTTTCCGCCGTCTTGTATCGGTCGGCAGCGATATGCTTGTATCGGTGCAGGCGGGCATTTATGCCGCGGCAGAGGGAAAAAGACTGTCGCGCACACAGCTTTTGGGTATCAATATGGAATACGTCAACTTTGTTATGGGCAGAAGCAGGCTTTTTGTCAAGGAAAGCTGGTCGCCCTACGGCACTCTCGATATGGCGCAGTATTACTGTGCGGCGGCTCTCAGCCTGTTTTGTATGCTTATCGGTACGGTGCTTTCGTTTATGTTTTATGACTACGGACAGGGCTTTAAAAGCTATTGCAGGCTGTGGCAGTACAACGCGGCTGTAATGTTTGTTTTAAAGCAGATTCTTGTTACGCTGGTGATAGCGCTTTTTGCCGTGCCTGCCATGCTGCTGATAAACGAAAGAGTGCCCTTTGTGGAAATAAAATATATTGAGGCTGCGGCCGCAATATTTATCTGCGGTCAGCTTGTGACCTGTTTTTATACGGTGTTCGGCGGAAGTGCGGTGCTTTTGCTGACGGGCTTTACTCTGGCGGGCGCCTTTTTTGCGGGCTGCTTTGTGCCCGCGGTATATCTGAGCGGTGCGGGGCTTGACAAAGTTTCGGTCTTTATGCCGATGAACACGGTGTTCAAGTGCTTTTCTTCACTCTACTCCTACCGTGTGCCTCAGACGAACTTTGTACCGATGGCAATAGGCATTTATGCCGCTGCAGCCGCTGCGGGAATAATAAAAGGGAGGGTGAGACAATGACTTTCCTGATATATACAAGGCGTATGCTGCGTCATCCCTCCGTGGTGCTGATGCTTTTGTGTCTGCCGCTGCTCGCTTTTATTTTCCGCGGGTTTGCCGAAAAATCGGAGGGTGCGGTCATCGGCATATATACACAGACCCCCTCGCCCGAAATAACTCGGTACCTGCTGCAAAACGAGGATGCCTTTAAATTTAAGCTGTATTCCTCCGCGGACGATATGCGGCGTGATGTGGAAACACAGCTGCTGGAGTGCGGCTTTATACTCCCGCCGAATATTTCGGATGTTGAGGGGATAAGCATAGTCTGCGGCGAGGGCTATGCTTCCGTCTTGTCCGATGTCACCAAGGAGGCTGTTTTTGCGGCTGTTTTAAAGGTCTGCGGCGACAAGGCCGCATACAGCTTTGCAAAAAAAAGCAATATCGACATAAACAACGAGGATTTTAAAAAATCTTATCAAAAATATGTGGAAACGACCCCTGTCTGCGTAAGCTTTGAGGAGGTGCCCACAACGGAGGTATCATCTGCCAAAAAGCGCAGCCTGCCGCAGAGTATGGCGGCCGCCGTGCTGGCCTGTGCGGTGCTTATAGGCAGTACATTTTATATCGGCGACAGAAAAAAGGGCGTTTACTTCGGTGCGGGCAGATGTGTTGCGGCGGCGCTTTTGCTGTTTGCCCTTTCCGCCCTTGCTGCGCTGGCGATCTGCGGCGCACGGATAAATATTATAAGGTTCTGCCTGCTTCTGGCGGCGCTGTGGGGTGTAGGCTGCATTGCGGCAAAGATCATCAAAAACGATAAGGTACCGTGGCTTTTGATGCCCGTTGTGATACTTTTTGTAATATTGTTCGATATTATATGTATCGCAGACATTGTGCCTGCGCTGGGCATAGTGCCAAGCTTTTTGCCGACGCATTATTATATCTTCGGTACGGCGGGCGCACAGGCCTTGTATTCCGCGGTGCTGCTTTGCTGCGGAATAGCGGCCGATAAAATGATAAAGTAACAAAATAATTAGATAATTGATGTAATTTATGTTGATTTTCTACAAAAATTTTGATATAATATCTTCAGACGTATTTTTATTCTTATAAAAAGGGAGGAATTATTCATGGGACTTATTAAAGCTATCGCTTCCGCAGCAGGTTCGGTTTTGGCGGATCAATGGCGCGAATACTTTTACTGTGAAGCTATACCCGAAAGTATACTTGTGGTAAAGGGCTCAAAAAGGGTAAATAAGGGTTCAAACACAAAGGGCAATGACAACATCATCTCAAACGGCAGTATTATCGCCGTTGCGGACGGCCAGTGTATGCTCATCGTAGAGCAGGGCAAGGTCGCAGAGGTCTGCGCGGAGCCCGGCGAGTTCGTATATGACTCCTCAACAGAGCCGAGTATATTCTACGGCGGTTTCGGCGAGGGTCTTAAGGAATCATTCAAGAACATAGGCAAGCGTTTCACCTTCGGTGGCGCTACAGCCAACGACCAGCGCGTTTACTTTGTAAACACAAAGGAGCTTATGAACAACAAGTACGGCACACCAAATCCCGTGCCTTTCCGTGTTGTTGACAATAACATAGGCCTTGATATCGATATTTCGGTTCGCTGCTTCGGTGAATATTCGTTCAGGATCGTCGATCCTATCAGATTTTACACCAATGTATGCGGCAATGTTACAGATGCGTACAAGCGCGAAACTATCGAGGGTCAGATGAAGACCGAATTTTTGACCGCTTTACAGCCCGCTTTCGGTAAAATAAGCGAAATGGGCATCCGTTACAGCGCAGTTACCAACCACACAATGGAAATGGCAGATGCTCTTAACGAGGTTTTATCGGCTAAATGGCACGATATCCGCGGTATAGAGATCGTTTCCGTGGGTGTGTCCTCTATCAGCGCATCGCAGGAGGACGAGGAGCTTATCAAGAAGCTTCAGCGTGATGCGGCATTCCGTAATCCTACCATGGCTGCGGCTCATCTTGTGGGCGCACAGGGCGAGGCTATGGTCGGCGCGGCAAACAACCAGAACGGCGGTATGGGCGTAATGGGCGCATTTATGGGTATGAACATGGCTCAGAACGCAGGCGGCATGAATGCGGCAAACCTCTTCCAGATGGGTGCACAGCAGCAACAGCAGCCCCAGCAGCCCGCACCTCAGGCAGCGGCAGGCTGGACCTGTTCCTGCGGCCATTCGGGCAATACAGGCAAGTTCTGTGCAGAGTGCGGTAAGCCTCAGCCCGTGGCGGCAGACGGCTGGACCTGCTCATGCGGTGCCGTAAACAAGGGCAAGTTCTGCTCCGAGTGCGGCAAGCCAAAGCCCGCAGGCGCACCTCTTTACAAGTGTGACAAGTGCGGCTGGGAGCCCGAGGATCCCACAAATCCTCCTAAGTTCTGCCCCGAGTGCGGCGACATCTTTGACGATAACGACAAACAGTAATATCAAAACGGGCTGCCTTTTTGACAGTCCGTTTTTTTGTCCGAAAGGGGAAAAATATGAAAAAGTTTTTTACGGTCGTTTTTTTGGCTGTTGTTTTGATAATTTGTTTTTCTGCGCTTGGCAGCTATTTAACAAAATATTATGAAAATAAGGAAAAAAACCGGTTTATTCAAACCGCCTCGTCTTATCTGGAGCAAAAATACGGGATAAAAATAACCGACTGCACCCATTACAGCGAGGGCGATATAGGCTATCATTCCCCGAGTATACCCCTTGATGGCGGGTATTTCAGCTATGCGCCGAGATATGTGGAGCTTGTGGACAGTACGGGCAAAAAAATAACCTGCATTGACCGCAACGGCAATTTGTCCGACGATTACGAGCTGGATAAGCTTTATAAAAATTTCTATGATTATTTGTCGGATGAGCTTGGGGTGAGCGTGCAGCTGGTGACCTTTGACAACTGCGGACAGGAGACGGTGTATAATAATTATAACAATCATTATGTAAATAAGAATGAGAGCCTTTTCCTTGAGCGCAGCACCAAAAGATACGCAAATATGGATGCAAAAATATTTTTTAACGACCTGCTCGGCTATTTTGACGGGGGAAGTATGAATATCTACGCGCTTGAAAACGACGGCATCACGCAGGAACAGCTTATGCAAAATACCGAGCTTTTCAAAAACGGCACCGACCTGGACGGCGTGTATGTGCATATGTACGATAAGGACAAGGATTTTAATATCCGGTACAGCACGATGTATACCGCATATTCCGAGTCGGACTATATGTATAACGATAAATACTATGTCATCTGCAACGAAACGGGAACAAGAATACAGGTCAATGAGAAATAAAGGGCAATAACCTTACTTTAGCCCTCACTCAATCAAAAAGGCCGGCGCAAATGCGTCAGCCCGGACTATCAAAAAAGTTATATTGTAATATAGTTTATGAATTCTTATAATTTAGTAAATTCATTGTATAAAGTAACTGTAGCGTCGCAAACTTAAATCCACAGGCGGAAACCGCGTTTTCGCCGAGGAGCAAAACTTGTTTTTGCTACAGATATTCGGGCAAGTGTATCTATGATGCGCGCAGCCCGAATGTGATTTGACGGAAAATGTCAATTTTCCGTCAAGGCTGTCACTTTATCGACAGCCAAAAAGGCCGGCGCAAATGCGTCGGCCTTTTGTTATAATAAAACCTTCTCTATCAGCAATTATCGCAGACATCTCTCGTGCCGTCAAGGTATTCGCCTATGCGCACGCCCTTTTCTGCCTTTGCCTTTTCCACGCTTGCGTGGATAAGTTCCTTTACCTGTCTGGGATTTTTGATATTTCTGATCTCAAGATGTGCGTTTGTTTCGTCCGCGGAGTGTACAATGACACTGCCAACGCCGAAAATACGCTGCCAGAAGCTTATCTTAAGTGTCAGATCCCTTACGCGGTAAAGATTTATTTCCTCAAATTTTACATTAAGCAGACCCGTTTCCAAAAACAGGCGGTCGTCGCTTACCGCATATTTTGTAAACGATATAGGCAGCCCTAAATGCCTTTTTCTGTCCTGCCAGTTGTAAGTGATGTTAAGTGAATCCTTTGCCATAATATAACCTCTTATGCAAGTATGCTGTCAACCAGCGAAACAATGCCGTTTTGTGCCTTGGCGATCTTGCCGTCCGCTTCCTCTATGCTGCTGCCCTTGCTGCCGAAATAAATCTTTATCTTGGGCTCGGTACCGCTGGGGCGTACACAGAACCATGTGCCGTCCTCAAGAACGTAGTAAAGTACGTTGCTTGACGGAAGACCTGTAGGCGTTGTTTCACCTGTTTTAAGATCGACTATCTTGTCCTCTTTGTAATCGCGCATTTCAACGACCTTAACGCCGTCTATCTCCTTGGGGGAGTCCTCGCGCATCTTGCTCATTACCTTTGCGATGTTTGCAACACCGTCAAGACCGGGCAAGGTGATGGAGTGGATGGTCTCCTTGTAAACGCCGTATTTTTTGTAAAGCTCCAGAAGACCGTCATACAGGCTCATGCCGCGGGACTTGTAGTATGCCGCCATCTCGCAGATAAGCATTGTTGCGCATACGCCGTCCTTGTCGCGTGCGTATGTGCCCGACAGACAGCCGTAGCTTTCCTCAAAGCCGAACATATATACATATTCGCCCGAGGTCTCAAATTCCTTTATCTTCTCGCCGATATACTTAAAGCCCGTTAAAACATCGTAATACTTCATGCCGTATTCCGCACAGATAGCCTTTGACATATCCGTTGAAACGATGGTGGACACAACCGCGCCGTTTTTGGGCAGCTTGCCCTGAGCCTTCTTCTGCGAAAGAATGTATTCAAGTATAAGCGTACCCGTCATATTGCCCGTAAGCACGGTGTAATCGCCCGATGTGGTCTTTACCACCGCACCTACACGGTCGGCATCGGGGTCGGTACCGACGATAATGTCCGCACCCTTTTGCTTTGCCAGCTCTATGGCAAGGTCAAATACAGCCTTGTTTTCGGGGTTGGGATAGCCTACTGTTGTAAAGTTGCCGTCGGGCTTCTCCTGCTGCGGCACAACAAATACGTTTTTAAAGCCCGCCTTTGCAAGTGCACGTCTTACAGGCTTGTTGCCCGAGCCGTGTATGGGCGTGTAAACTATCTTAAGGTCGGTGTTTTTGATGATGTCGGGGTTTACGATACAATCGGTCACGGCATCAAGATAAGCCACATCTATCTCCGGGCCGACATACTGTATCATACCGCTGTTTACGGCCTCGGTAAGGTCGGCCTTTTTTATCATCGACCAATCTGTAACAGCGTTTACCTCGTTTATTATCTCGCCGTCGCGGGGTGCAGGCACCTGTCCGCCGTCCTCCCAGTATACCTTGTAGCCGTTGTACTCGGGCGGATTATGGCTGGCGGTAACAACAACGCCGCCCGTACAGCCAAGATTTCTTATAGAAAAGCTAAGCATAGGCACGGGGCGCAGCTCGTCCGACAAATAGGCCTTTATGCCGTTGCCCGCAAGTACACGCGCGGTTATCTCCGCAAACTCGGGTGAGTAATTACGCGAATCATACGCGATAACAACGCCCTTTTTAACGGCAGCCTCGCCCTGCTTTTTTATGTAGTTCGCAAAGCCCTGTGTTGCCTTTGATACGGTATAGATATTCATGCGGTTTGTGCCCGCGCCGATAATGCCGCGCAGACCGCCCGTACCAAATTCAAGGTTTTTATAGAAGCGCTCCTCTATTTCCTTGGGGTCGTTCTCGATGGTCTTTAACTCCGCCTTGGTCGCCTCGTCAAAATAATCGTCCTCAAGCCAAAGTTTGTAATTCTCCATAAAATCCATGCAATACACATCCTTTCGGTTTAGTTTCCGTTTTGCAGGTCTGTCCTGCTTATAATATATTCTTATTATACATAATTTATATAAAATTATCAAGTAAAACTTAAAAATTATTGAAAATAACTAATGAAAAAAATCGGCTTTTCTGTTATAATTATAAAAAAGAAAAATAAAGGAGAGCAGATAATGGACTACAAGCAAAAAGCAATGGAAATGCACGCGCAGTGGGCAGGTAAAATAGAGGTAGTATCAAGGGCAAAGGTGGAAAACACGGACGATCTGTCCATAGCCTACACCCCCGGTGTTGCCGAGCCCTGTCTTGCAATAAAGAAAAACCCCGAGCTTCAGTACACCCTGACACGCCGCCACAATATGGTGGCCGTTATTACGGACGGCAGCGCGGTTTTGGGTCTTGGCGATATAGGCCCCGAGGCGGGTATGCCCGTTATGGAGGGTAAATGTGTGCTTTTTAAGGAATTCGGCAATGTGGATGCCTTTCCGCTTTGCGTGCGCACCAAGGATGTTGACGAGTTTGTCAAGGCGGTCTCGCTTATCGCGGGCAGCTTTGGCGGCATCAACCTTGAGGATATTTCCGCACCCCGCTGCTTTGAGATAGAAAGAAAATTAAAGGAAGTCTGCGATATACCCGTTTTCCACGACGACCAGCACGGCACCGCCGTTGTTGTGCTTTCGGGTATCAGAAATGCGCTTAAGCTTACGGGCAAGAAGCCCGAGGACTGCGTGGTAGCCATGTCGGGCGCAGGCGCTGCGGGCACGGCTATCTGCAAGCTGCTTTTAAAGGCGGGCTTTAAGGATATCACAATGCGCGATATAAACGGCGTTATCAACCGCAATAAGACCTACCGCGACCCCGCCCTTACCGAGCTTGCAAATATCACAAACCCCAATTTAAAGGACGGCTCCCTTGCCGACATAGTTAAGGGTGCGGACATCTTTATCGGCGTTTCCGCTCCGGGCCTTCTTACCAAGGAAATGATACAGACCATGAACAAGGATGCGATAATTTTTGCAATGGCAAACCCCGTACCCGAGGTAATGCCCGAAATAGCCATGGAGGCAGGCGCAAGGGTTATCGCAACCGGACGCAGCGACTATCCCAACCAGATAAACAATGTCCTTGCGTTCCCGGGTATCTTCCGCGGTGCGCTTGATGTACGCGCCAGCGATATAAACGACGAGATGAAGCTTGCCGCAGCCGATGCCATATCAAACCTTGTGACCGAGGACGACCTTAAAAACGGCATAATCATCCCCTCCGCATTCAACAAGGGCGTGGTGGAGCAGATAGCAAAGGCTGTTTCCGATGCCGCAAGAAAAACAGGCGTTGCAAGAAAATAAAAATTTATCACAATAAAAACTCATGCCCCGTCACCCGACGGCGGGATGAGTTTTTTTTGTTTTTACGCCATTATTTAAAAATTTCTACTATACAATCAGGCGAAAATCTGTTATAATAAAATTTGGTTTGAAAAATGAAAGGGTAAGGTGATAGCATGAGAACACCCGTTACCGCTCCTTCACAGGGAGAATTGGAACGACAAAACGGCTTTATGGAAAAAATAGCCGAAATAAACCGAAAAAAGGACAGAAAACCGCGCTTTTTTATAAACACCTTCGGCTGTCAGATGAACGCACATGACTCCGAAAAGCTGGACGGTATGCTGCGCAAAATGGGATATGAGCCCTGCGCGGACGAAAAAGAGGCGGACTTTGTTTTATACAATACCTGCTGTGTGCGCGAAAATGCCGAAAACAAGGTCTACGGCAACCTTGGCTTTTTAAAGCACGCAAAAAAGGAAAACCCCGATATGAAGATAGCCCTGTGCGGCTGTATGATGCAGCAGCCCACGGTGATCGAGACCATACGGAAAAAATACAGGCACGTCGATATAGTTTTCGGCACCTTTAACATCTATAAGCTGCCGGAGCTTATCATGACCAATATTGAGAGCAGCTCGCCCGTTTTCGACATCTGGGACAACTATGCCGATATAGTTGAGGATCTGCCGACGGTGCGCAAGTTCAAATATAAGGCCAGCGTCAATATCATGTTTGGCTGCAACAACTTTTGCAGCTACTGTATAGTGCCCTATGTGCGCGGACGTGAGCGAAGCCGCCGCCCGGGGGATATTTTAAGCGAGATACGCGCTCTGGCCGCCGACGGCGTAAAGGAGGTCATGCTGCTTGGGCAGAATGTCAACAGCTACGGCCGCGGCCTTGACGAGGATATCGACTTTGCGGGGCTTTTGCGCATGGTCAACGAAATAGACGGCATAGAGCGCATACGCTTTATGACCAGCCACCCCAAGGACCTGTCGGACAGGCTTATCTCGGCTATGGCGGAGTGCGATAAGGTGTGCGGTCATATACATCTGCCGTTTCAGGCGGGCAGCAACGAAATTTTAAAGCGCATGAACCGCCGCTACACAAAGGAGCAGTATCTGGGGCTGGTTGACAGGATAAGGACGGCCATGCCCGATATCGCCATAACAACGGACATTATTGTCGGCTTCCCCGGCGAAACGGCGGCGGATGTGGACGAAACGATAGATGTGGTCAAAAAGGCGCGTTTTAACGGTGCCTTCACCTTTATTTATTCAAAGCGCACGGGTACGCCCGCGGCCGAAATGCCAAACATGGTAAGCGAGCAGGATGCAAAGGCCAATTTCAACCGACTTTTGGATGCGGTAAACCCCATAGTGGAGGAGCTTAACCAAAAAAAGGTGGGCAATACCTACAAGGTGCTTGTGGACGGCGTAAGCAGCGACCCCGCGCTTGTGACGGGACGTACCGACGACAATACGCTGGTGCATTTCAAGGGCTGCAGGGAGCTTATAGGCGATATTGTCGATGTTAAAATAACCGACAGCAAAATTTTTTATTTGATTGGAGAATTACAATGAGCAATTTAGCAATAATATTTGATAAATCGAGAGAACTGGCAAACCTGCTGCTTGAAACGGACGAGGGCAAGGCGCTCAACGACGCGCGTTATGTGTTTGAGGGCGACAGCACCGCACAGCAGATGATGTCGGACTACAGCATCTACCGCCAAAATGTGGCAAACAGGATGGAGGACGGCAGTCTTTCCAAGGAGGAAATAGAAAAGGAAAACGACATTCTTGCGGCAAAGATAAAGGAGCTTCAGGAAAACGAGGTAATAAAGCAGTATTTTATTGCCGAAAACAATTTCAACAACATTGTAAACCACGCTATGAATGTTTTCAATGCCACCATAGCGGGCGATGATTTTCTTAACGGCGGCGGCTGCAGCGGCAGCTGTTCGACCTGCGGCGGCTGTCACTGACGGGACAAACTGCGGCAAATAACGGCAAAAGGCCGAAAGGGGTATTTTTGATATGGCAAAGGCTACACCGATGATGGAGCAGTATATGCAGATAAAAAGCAAATATAAATACGCGCTTTTGTTTTACAGGCTTGGGGATTTTTACGAGCTTTTTTATGACGATGCCGTTATTGCCTCGCGCGAGCTGGATCTTGTGCTGACAAAGAAAAATGCGGGCAACGGCGATTTTGCGCCCATGTGCGGCGTGCCCTTTCATGCGGCCGACAGCTATATCGCCAAGCTTGTCGGCAGCGGCTTCAAGGTGGCGGTGTGCGAGCAGGTGGAGGATCCCAAGCTCGCCAAGGGTCTTGTAAAGCGCGAGGTGATAAGGGTCATAACCCCCGGTACCATTATGGACACAAACGCGCTTCAGGCCGACAAAAATAACTATATAGCAAGTATATTCAAAAATAAGACGGGCTACGGCTTTTCCGCCTGCGACATAACCACGGGCGCGTATTACGCCGCCGAGTTTGACGCAAAGGGCTTTAACAAGATAATCGACGAGACGGCCAAGTTTTCGCCGTCCGAGATAATATGTAGCCATGCCGTAAGCGAGGAAGAGCTGAAAAAAATAGAAAATATCTTCTCTTTAACGCCAACATACTACGACGAATACAACTTTGATTTTCAAAGCTGCGAAATAAACCTGTGCAACCATTTTGGCGTGCTTAATTTGTTCGGCTTCGGGCTTGAGGACAAATTCTGCGCGGTCAGCGCGGCGGGCGCTCTGCTGGCATATATCAAGGAGGCACAGAAAAACGGCCTGCAAAACATACGCGGCATAAAATATTACGAGCGCACGAGCGGCATGGTGCTGGATATCAGCTCGCGCCGCAATCTGGAGCTGACCGAGACCATGAGGGACGGGGCGAAAAAGGGCTCGCTTTTATGGGTGCTTGACGATACAAAAACGCCTATGGGCGCAAGACTTTTGCGTGCAAGGCTTGAACAGCCGCTTACGGATGCAGCGCTTATAACCCTGCGCCTTGATGCCGTGGGCGAGATGAAGGACAATGCCCTTGCCCGCAGCGACCTGCGCAGTGCGTTAAATCGGGTCTACGATATGGAGCGCATTATGAGCAAGCTGGTGTACGGCAATGTACACGGCAGGGACATGGTGGCGCTGCGTGCATCTCTGGCGCTGCTGCCCGAGCTGCGCGGCATTCTTTCGGGCTTTGGATGCGACTGTCTGAAGGACATCTATTCGCGCTGGGACGACCTTGAAAATGTCTATGCCCTTCTTTGCGACAGCCTTTGCGACGAGCCGCCGATGGGCATAAGGGATGTCGGCATAATACGCAGCGGCTACAATGCGGAGCTGGACAAGCTGCGTGATGCCATGAACAAGGGCTCGGAATGGCTGCTTGAAATGGAAGCCTCCGAGAGAGAAAAAACAGGCATAAAAAACCTTAAAATACGCTTTAACAAGGTACACGGCTATTATATAGAGGTAAGCAATTCAAATCTCGGTCAGGTACCCGATACATATATCCGCCGCCAGACCCTTACCACGGGCGAGCGTTTTATCAACCCCGAGCTTAAAGAGCTGGAGGAAACACTTCTTACCGCGGAGGAAAGGCTGACATCGCTGGAGCAGGAGCTTTTTGCACAGGTCAAGGAAAAGGTCGCGCAAAGCTACAACGATGTTATGCGCATGGCGGGGCTGGTGGCCGAAACGGACTTTATACAGTCGCTTGCAAGCGCTGCGGACAAATACAACTATTCAAAGCCCGTTGTGACCTCCGACAGGATAATAAAAATACAAAACGGCAGGCATCCTGTTGTGGAAAGACAGGACAACTGCCGCTATATACCAAACGATACCGATGTCGATGCGGATGTGAACACCGTTTCGATAATCACGGGGCCCAATATGGCGGGCAAATCTACATATATGCGTCAGGTGGCACTTATCGTGCTGATGGCGCAGGTGGGCAGCTTTATCCCCGCGGACAGCGCCGAAATAGGCATTGTTGACAGGATATTCACCCGCGTGGGCGCATCGGACGACCTTGCCACGGGACAGTCTACCTTTATGGTGGAGATGGTGGAGGTAGCCAATATCCTTAACAACGCCACGGACAGAAGCCTTTTGATACTTGACGAGATAGGCCGCGGCACATCCACCTTTGACGGCATGAGCATTGCCTGGGCTGTGACCGAGTATATTGCAAGGTCGATAAAGGCAAGGACGCTGTTTTCCACCCATTATCAGGAGCTTACCAACCTTGCCGAGCGCATGGATGGCATAAAAAACTACTGCGTCAGCGTAATGGAGCAGGGTGACGATGTTATATTCCTGCGCAAGATAAAGGAGGGCTGCGTGGACAAAAGCTACGGCGTACACGTTGCCAAGCTGGCGGGCGTGCCCCAGCGCGTTGTAAGGCGTGCAAACGAGGTCCTCAACATTTTGGGCGACACGGGTATAACGATGTTTACCGACGAAAAGGGCGTATACATCGACCAGACCGACATTGCCGCGCGGTCGGTGGAAAAATACGCGGAAATAACGGATTACATAAAAAATCTCGATATGGACGAGACCTCGCCCAAGGAGGCGTGGACGATACTGTCAAGTCTGCAGATAAAGGCGGCGGATCTTTAAAAAGGAAGTTGTAAAATGGCTAAAATTCATGTACTGGACAATTCGCTTATAAACAAAATAGCCGCGGGCGAGGTGGTGGAGCGTCCCGCCTCCGTTGTAAAGGAGCTTATGGAAAACTCCATAGACGCAGGGGCAAGCTTTGTCACCGTCGAGATACAAAACGGCGGCACGACCCTTATAAAAATAACCGACAACGGCAGGGGCATACCCGCAGACGAGGTGGAGACCGCCTTTTTGCGCCATGCCACAAGCAAGCTCAGCACCTTTGAGGATCTGGGCAATATACTTACGCTTGGTTTCAGGGGTGAGGCGCTTTCAAGCATAGCCTCCGTTGCGCAGGTGGAGATGATAACCAAGACCGACGGCGACGAGACCGGTACAAAAATAGAGCTGGAGGGCGGCAAGGTTTTGTTAAAGCAGCCCTGCGCGGCCACACGGGGTACGGTGTTTACCGTTAAAAACCTGTTTTTCAACACCCCCGCAAGGCGAAAGTTCCTTAAAAAGCCCTCGACGGAAAGCGGCTATGTGTCCGATGCGGTCTATCATATCGCGCTGGGACACCCCGAGACCGCAATAAAGTTTGTCAACAACGGCAGCACCGTTTTTCAGACAAACGGCAAGGGCGATATCTCGTCGGCGGTGCTGTACATCTACGGCAGGGATATGTCGCAGGCGCTTGTGCCCGTGTCCGTCAAAAAGGACGGTTATGCCTTAAACGGGCTTATAGGCAAGCCCGAGCTTAACAGGGGCAACCGCAGCTACGAAAATTTCTTTATAAACGGCAGATATATCAAAAGCAACCTTGTCAGCCGTGCTGTCGAGGATGCGTACAAGGGCAGGCTTATGGTCGGCAAATTTCCCGTGTTTATGCTGGATCTGACCGTACCGCCCGATACGGTGGATGTAAATGTGCATCCCACCAAGCTGGAGGCGCGTTTCCAGAACGAAAACTTTATTTACGACCTTTTGTACGGGGCGGTATACGGCACCCTTAAAGATTTGGTGCTTATACCCAAGGCGCAGTGGGATGCGCAAAAGCCCGTAAAGCAGACACCTTATATCCCGCCAAAGCCCGCAGAGGAAACGGCGGCGCTGCCCAAAAAGCTTGTGGATGAGGATATCCTGCTTTTCAGAGAGCCACGCAAAAAAGAGGAAATGGCCGATCTCAGCCCTGCCATGCAAAAGGCGGCGGAGCGCATAGTGGAAAGCGCGGATGCGCAGAATATACACAGGGACATCTACGAAAAGGCAGCAGCTGCCGCAAAAACGCCGATGGGCTCCAAAACCGTGGTCGAGCGCAGCTTTACGCCGACAGCGGGCGTACAGCAGGACTTTTTTGACAAGACAGACGACAAAAAGCATTTTTTCAATAATTACAAAATAGTCGGTCAGCTGTTCAACACCTACTGGATAGTGGAGCAGGGCAGCAGTATGTATATGATAGACCAGCACGCCGCACACGAGCGTGCGCTTTACGAGGAGATACTCGGCAAGCTTGAAAAGGACGGCGAACGTCCCGTAAGTCAGCTGCTTTTGCAGCCCGTTGCCGTAAATGTGACGGCGGCGGAGGCTGATGTGATAGAGTCCAACCGTGAGCTGCTGGAAAGCTTCGGTTTTGATATAGAGCCCTTCGGCGCAAATGCCTATGCGCTTCGCGCCGTGCCCTACATCCTGCGCGAGCCGTCGGATGCGGGCTTTTTTACGGAAATACTGGATATGCTGAAGGAACAGCCTGTTTCAACACCCTACAGCGCAAGGCTTGATGCCATTGCCACTATGAGCTGCAAGGCGGCGGTCAAGGGACATGACAAGCTGAGCTATTCCGAGGCAAAGGAGCTTATCGAGCGTATTTTAAAGCTTGAAAACCCCTTTAGCTGTCCTCACGGCAGACCCACCATAATAGAAATGACAAAGTACGAACTGGAAAAGAAATTCAAGAGGATACAGTAATGGAGATAAGACTTGCGGGCATAGTGAACGACAGTATCGTGGACGGCACGGGGCTGAGGCTTACGGTGTTTGTACAGGGCTGTCCGCACAACTGCCCCGGCTGTCATAATCCGCAGACCCACAGCTTTGACGGGGGCTATATGGCGGACACGGACGATATACTTGCGGCGGCGCAAAAGGACCCGCTTCTGGAGGGACTGACCTTTTCGGGCGGGGAGCCGTTCATGCAGCCCCTGCCGCTTGCCGACCTTGCAAAAAAGGCGCATAAGGCGGGGTACAATATTTTCTGCTACACGGGCTTTTTGTACGAGGATATTTTAAAGGATGCGGATAAGCGCATTTTGCTGGAAAATGTGGATTTTTTGGTGGACGGACCGTTTATCGAGGCGCAGAAAAGCCTGCTTTTAAACTTTCGCGGCTCCAAAAACCAGCGTATAATAGACGTTGCAAAAAGTCTTGAAGCAAATACGGTCATAACAGCCGATCTTGATACGGAGGAAATATAATGTTTGATTTAAACGGTGCAATTAACCTTGCCATCAGAGTAGCGGCGATACTTATTGTCCTTTATGTTTTTGAGATAACAAAGGCCGTGGTCTCGACGATACAGGGCGATACCCTGCCGCGCAAAAACGGTATGCTTACACTAAATATCTTTAAATACTTCGAGCCCATCGGCTTTTTGCTGACCTTTTTCTACGGCTACGGCTGGGGCAGGCCCGCTGCCGTGGATGCCCGCAGCTACAAAAACAAAAAGACGGGTACGCTTACTACCTTTCTTTCGCCCATACTTTTGTCGCTGCTGATGGCACCCGTGCTGAATATTTTGTCAAACCTTGTGTACTCCGCCGCGTCGGGCAGCGCGGCAATGCCGTATTTACAGGCCTTTTTGCAGTGGCTTTCAATATATTTTTTAAGGATAGCCATTTTCAACCTTATCCCCATACCGCCCATGTGCGGCTATGAGGTGCTTAAATGCTTCCTTTCGCCAAATGCGGCGTTCAGGTACGGCCAGAATGCGCCCGTTATACAGATGGGATTTTTGTTTTTGTGGTTCTTCGGCTTTATAACACCGCTGCTGGAAAACGTATATATGGTAGTTGAAAAAATATTACTCGGGTAAACGACAATGGAGATAAACATTAAAATAGAGGCCTTTGAGGGGCCTATGGAGCTTCTTTTGCACCTTATCGCAAAAAACAAAATGAATATTTACGACATACCCATAGCCGAGCTTACGGACCAGTATTTAAGCTGTATCGATATGCTCGACACGGGCTCTATGGACTCCATGAGCGAGTTTCTGGTCATGGCGGCCACACTTATCGAGATAAAGTCGCGTATGCTGCTGCCCAAGCCCGAGACCGACGGGGAAGAGGAAGAAGCTGACCCGAGAGAGGCGCTTATCAACCGCCTTATCGAGTACAAGCGCTTTAAGGAAATGGCGGACGAGCTGGACTTTCGCCAGCGCAGCGCGGGCTACAGCTATTACAAAATGCCCGACGACCGCCTTATAGAGCGCATAAGGCGCGAGGCACCCAAGTCTGTGGACGATATTTTGTACGGCGCGGATATGGAGATGCTTATGGCGGCCTTTGAGGATGTGCTGCGCCGCAGGGAGATAAAGACCGACAAGGTGCGTGCAGGCTTTAACTCCGTAACAAGGGAGATATTCACCATAGAGGACAAAAAGCGCCATATCACAAACCTGCTCACACTCAACCGCACCATCACCTTTAAAAGCATTTTCCGCAAAAACGCAAGCAAAAACGAGATAGTCGTGACCTTTCTTGCCATGCTGGAGCTTATAAAAATAAAGGAGATATTTATAAGGCAGGACGGCCTTTTCGGCGAGATAGAGATAACACAGTATGACAAGGCGGTGACAGCGTGAGTATAGAACAGCTTAAATATGCGGCGGAGGCCATACTTTTTGCATCAGGCGAGGCTGTTGATATAAAGGACATAGCATCTGCGCTGGAGCAGGATGTAAAGACCATGCACTCTATCATGGCCGAGCTTATGGACGATTACGAAAACCGCGGCATACATATAATACAAATAGACACGTCGTATCAGATGTGTACCCGCAGCGAGTATTTCGACAGCATCAAAAAGCTGTATCAGGCACCGCGGCGCAAGGTGCTTTCGACCACTCTGCTTGAGACCCTGGCCATAATCGCATACCGCCAGCCCGTAACAAAGGCACAGATAGAGGAGATACGCGGCGTAAGCGCCGACCATGCCGTAAACAAGCTGGTGGAATACGGCCTTGTGGACGAGGCGGGACGGCTGGATGCCCCCGGCAAGCCCATACTTTTCGGCACCACGGACGAGTTTTTGCGTTACTTCGGCTTTAAAACGGTCGAGGCCATGCCCGAACTGCCCGAGGTGGGCGAACAGCTTCGCATGGAGATACAGCAGGAACTGAATTTTATGGGGGATACCGATTAAGTGTCCGCCCGTATCCCTGCGGTGTTTTTATAAGGCAGTAAATCGGTTTGATTTGGTAACCATGTATAAAAACCTATGGAAAAACGCGGTATTTTGCTTAATTATATACATTGACTGCAAAATGTTTTTGTGGTAAAATAGTTTAACAGTAAAAGTATTGTGAACGTAAAAGATGATCGGAAGCTCACGATATGGTGGGGCTTAACTGTATATCATTTTGAAAGGAAGTCTTATAATATGAAAAAACGCATTTCCTGTTTGCTGATGTGCGTGCTTACCGCAGTCGGCAGCGTGCCTGCTTATGCGCTTTCGCAGGAAAGCAATGTTACATTTACCGTAGGCGGCATGAAGCTTGCGGGGGATATGACCGCCGTTAATATCGACGGCAAAAACTACCTGCCCATGCGTGCCATCTTTGAGATGCTCGGCGGCGAGGTGGACTGGAACAGCGACAGCAGCACGGCAAAGGCCGATATAGATACAATGCGCGTTATTATCAATGCGGACGATATGATGGCGACCGTAAACGGCGAGGATACGGACCTTGATATCCGGCGCATAAACGGCAGCATTTATCTGCCCGTGCGCCTGCTTGGCGAGACCCTTGGGTTCAGGGTAAACTGGGACCCCGAGACCAGAAACATTGATATTATGCGTGCCGACAGCGATTATGTACTGCTTGATACAAACATCGGCGTTGACGAGGATACGCGCGTGCTTACCTTTGAGGAGGCAAAGGCGCTGGCGGAAAAGAAAAACTCCAACATCAAAAATATACAGGACAGCATAGACTATATGAAGGAAGCCAGAGATACTCTCGGCCGTACAATGGTTGCTGTCGATGCGGCATACGGCACCATAAGCGCAATGCTTATAGACACGGTGCAACAGGCGGATACTGCGCTTGCGGTGGAAATGCAGCTTCAGACCAACATAGAAACGGGCGTCGAGCTTGCGCGTAATATGAAAAACATCGACATCCAGACCTCTCTTACAAAGGTAAACGAGCAGATGATAAAGGACGGTCTGGAGATAGCGCTTGTCAGCCAGATAACGGCCATAAAGGGCTCCGAGATACAGATGCAGCTGCTGGAGCAGAGCATTGCCATAGGCGCAGAGGGCGTGGAAAACACCCGTCTTAAAAACGAGCTTGGCTATGCCAGCGATGTAGAGCTTAAAAAGGCCGAGCTTGCGCAGGAAGAACTTGAGAAAAACAGAGACCTGCTGGAGGAGAGCATCAAAAACCAGAAGGAGGCACTTAATATGTCCCTCGGTCTCCCCGCAAGTGAGAAGATATATATCGTATACGATGCACAGGTAAAGGATTATTCGGACTTTAACCTTGAAAAGTTTATTGCAAAGCAAAAGCTGACCGCACCCAGTATCAAGGTGCTTCAGGGCAATGTCGATATTGCGGAATATGCAATGAGGACAAACCCCGCCCTTATAAACGAGTCCAAGAAAAGTGTAAGAAACAGCCTTAACACGGCGGCGCGTGCGCTGGATGACGGCAAGGAGAGCCTTGAAAAAAATATCCGCTCCACCTACCACAACATACAGCAGCTTGCACTCAAGGACAAACAGCTCAAGCTTGATGTGGAGCAGGCCGTGACCGATTATAACTCGGCCGTGGTAAGCTATAACGCGGGTCTTGCAACGGCGTTTACGGTGAAGCAGGCAAGGCTTGGCGTGCTTAACGCAGAAAAGGCGCTGGAGGATAATAAGCTCAGCTATATCATGCTTACCGCCACCTTTGATAAACCCTACCTGCTTGGTGCAAGCAAATAAATTTGATAAAAGTATCAGTCTTTTAAAAAACGGAGCTGAAACATTGAAGATACCAGATCTTGAATGCAACGGCTCCTTTTTGGTATCGGTTTTTAAAGTAGCAGCCAATGCGTGGGCTTGTGGGCATAAAAGGCGGCATTTGCCCCGTTTTTACCCTGTTTCGGACAACGAATATGCAAAAAACGGAGAAACTCGGAAAAAATACTATTGAAATATGTCGCAATTTGTTCTATAATAAGTGCTAACGTGGGTAAGTGTTTTTTGCCCGCGAATGTATGAAGGATTTTGTTACCCGTTTTATGAGGTGAAGCATGGACAATAAATTGTATAAGGCAGGTATCGACATCGGCTCCACAACAATAAAGCTTGTTGTTATGGACGAGGACGGCAATATCTGCTTTAAGGATTATCAAAGACACTTGTCAAATATTCAGGAGACCCTGCTGGCGCTTATACGCAGTGCGCACGAAAAAATGGGCGATGTGTTGTTTACGGCAATGATAACGGGCTCGGGCGGTCTTTCCATATCAAATTGGATAGGCATACCCTTTATCCAGGAGGTTGTGGCGGTATCCGGCGCTATCGACAGGGTGATACCGCAGACCGATGTTGCCATAGAGATAGGCGGCGAGGATGCCAAGATAATATATATAACCGGCGGACTTGAACAGCGTATGAACGGCATCTGCGCAGGCGGCACGGGCAGCTTTATCGACCAGATGGCATCACTTTTGCAGACGGATGCAACGGGTCTTAACGAGCTTGCAAAGCAGTACAAGGTCATTTATCCCATTGCGGCGCGCTGCGGCGTGTTTGCAAAAAGCGATATCCAGCCCCTTATCAATGAAGGCGCGGCAAAGGCAGACCTTGCGGTGTCTATTTTCCATGCCGTTGTAAACCAGACGATAAGCGGCCTTGCCTGCGGCAAGCCTATCCGCGGACGTGTGGCATTTCTGGGCGGCCCCCTGCATTTTCTTACCGAATTAAAGGCAAGGTTCGTGGACGTGCTCGGTCTTGAACCCAACGAGATAATAGAGACCGAAAATTCGCATCTTTTTGCGGCTATGGGTGCTGCCTTCAATTCAAAGGACGAAAAGGTCTTTACATTTGAACAGCTTATAAAAAACCTTGCGGGCGAAAAGCACCTTACAATGGAAATATCCCGCCTTGACCCGCTTTTCAGGGACGAGAAGGAGTATAATGCCTTCAAGGAGCGCCACAGCAAGGCCGTTGTCAAAAAGGGCAGCTTTGCCGATTACAGGGGCGATGCCTTTTTGGGCATAGATTCGGGCTCCACCACCAGCAAGCTTGCGCTCATCGGCGAGGACGGCACCTTGCTTTACTCGTTCTATGCGGGCAACGAGGGCAACCCCATAAAGATAATAATGAGTGCGCTCAGGCAGATATACCGCATGATGCCCGAGGGCGTTACCATAAAAAAGGCCTGTGTTACGGGCTACGGCGAGGGACTTATCAAGGAAGCGTTTATGATAGACCTTGGCGAGATAGAGACCGTTGCACACTACAAGGCCGCGGCGTTTTTCGACCCCGATGTGGATTTTATCCTCGATATCGGCGGTCAGGATATGAAGTGCATACGCATAAAGGACGGCGTTATCGACAGCGTGCTGCTTAACGAGGCCTGCTCTGCGGGCTGCGGCTCGTTTATAGAGACCTTTGCAAAAAGTCTTTCGCTCCCCGTGCAGGAGTTTGCAAAGGTGGCGCTGTTTGCAAAAAGCCCGATAGATCTGGGCTCGCGCTGTACCGTTTTTATGAATTCGCGCGTTAAGCAGGCGCAGAAGGAGGGTGCGGAGGTCTCCGACATTTCGGCGGGTCTTGCGTACTCCGTTATCAAAAATGCACTGCAAAAGGTAATAAAAATAACCGACCCCACGGAGATGGGCAAGCATATAGTCGTGCAGGGCGGCACCTTTTACAACGAGGCCGTTTTGCGCTCGTTTGAAAAGATATCCACGCGCAATGCCATACGCCCCGATATAAGTGGCATCATGGGCGCTTTCGGTGCGGCCGTCATTGCAAGGGACAAGTATGTCAAGGGCGAAAGCTCGACCATCCTCTCGTCCGACCAGCTGGAGGAGCTGGAAATAACGACCACCCTCACACGCTGCAAGGGCTGTACAAACAACTGTCTTTTAACAATAAACCGCTTTAACGGCAACCGCCGTTTTATCACGGGAAACCGCTGTGAGCGCGGCTTGGGCAAGGACCCTTCAAAAAGCTGCGTTCCCAACCTTTTTGACTATAAATACAACAGGCTTTTCGGCTACAAGCCCATCGACCCCGACAAGGCAAAGCGCGGCGTTGTGGGCATACCGCGTGTGCTTAATATGTACGAGGACTACCCCCTGTGGTACACCTTCTTTACGGAGCTGGGCTACAGCGTAAGGCTTACGCCCAAGACAAACCGCCGCATTTACGAGCTGGGCATAGAATCCATCCCCAGCGAGTCGGTGTGCTATCCCGCAAAGCTTGTGCACGGCCACGTTAAGTTCCTGATAGACGAGGGCATCAACTTTATTTTCTATCCCTGCATCGCTTACGAGCATAAGGAGATACAAAACGCGGACAGCTGCTTCAACTGCCCCATAGTTACCAGCTATCCCGAAAACATAAAAAATAATTTAGAGGAAATACGCACCAAAAATGTAGATTTCCGCAATCCGTTTTTCAGCCTTGCAAACGAGGAGCATTTCATCAAGCGTCTGCAGGAGGAATTTTCGGAAATAGACAAGGACGAGGTGGCAAAGGCCGCACGCCTTGCCCTGAAGGAACAGGCGCGTTACCGCGAGGATATGCGCAAAAAGGGCGAAGAGACCCTTGAATATCTGGCTGAAAACGACATGACGGGCATTGTTGTTGCGGGTCGTCCCTATCATACGGACCCCGAGATAAATCACGGCATACCCGAGCTTATTACGGGCTACGGTGTCGCCGTGCTCACCGAGGACAGCATCGCGCACCTCGGCGATGTTCAGCGTCCCCTTAATGTCCGCGACCAGTGGGCGTACCATTCGCGTCTTTATGCGGCTGCGACCTATGTCGGCACCCGCGACGATCTGGAGCTGGTACAGCTCAACAGCTTCGGCTGCGGCCTTGATGCCGTCACCACGGACGAGGTCAGCGACATTTTAAAGGCACACAACAAGGTCTACACACTTTTAAAAATAGACGAGGTATCAAATCTCGGCTCCGCGCGTATCCGTATCCGCTCACTTTTCGCGGCGCTGGAGGAAAGGCGCAGCAAAAATATAAAGGCAAGGGCCGCGCAGACTACGGCAAACCGCGTTGTCTTTACCAAGGAAATGAAGAAAAACCATACGCTCATCATGCCGCAGATGTCGCCATTCCATTTTGACATTGCAAAGGAAGCGTTCAGAGCGGCGGGCTTTAATATCGACGTTATGCCCGCCTACGACCGCGACTGTGTGGACATTGGGCTTAAATATGTCAATAACGATGCCTGCTATCCCGCGCTTATTGTGGTGGGACAGGTGTTAAAGGCTCTCCAGAGCGGCAAATACGACCTTAACAATGTTTCCGTGCTTATCAGCCAGACGGGCGGCGGCTGCCGTGCCAGCAACTACATCGGCTATATCCGCCGTGCGCTTAAAAAGGCGGGTCTGGAGCATATTCCCGTTGTATCCATAAGCACGCAGGGTCTTGAAAAAAATCCGGGCTTTAAGGTTTCGCCCAAGCTGGCGGTGGGTCTGCTGCAAAGCATTCTTTACGGCGACCTGCTTATGCGCTGTGTTTACCGCGTGCGCCCGTATGAGCTTGAAAAGGGCTCGGCGAATGCGCTCTACCAAAAGTGGAACGATGTCTGCAAGGATGCGGTAAAGCGCTGCCGCTACGGTGAATATAAGCGCAATATCGCAAAAATAATAGAGGAATTTGACAACCTGCCCATAGACGAGACCATGGTAAAGCCGAGAGTCGGCGTGGTCGGCGAGATACTGGTCAAATTCCATCCCACGGCAAACAACGATATAGTCGGTCTTCTGGAAAGCGAGGGTGCGGAGGCCGTTGTGCCCGACCTGCTCAATTTCCTTACCTACTGCTTCTATAATTCTACCTATAAAGAAAAGTATTTCGGCATGAAGCACTCGGCGACCGTTGTTTCCAATATCGGTATCAGGGTGGTGGAGACCTACCGCAGACCCATGAGTGATGCGCTCAGGCGCAGCAAGCGTTTTGAGGCACCTGCCGATATAGCCGAGCTGGGCGAAATGGCAAAGGATATTGTCAGCCTTTGCAACCAGACGGGCGAGGGCTGGTTCCTGACCGCCGAGCTGGTGGAGCTTCTGCGCACGGGTGTATACAACAACATCTGCACACAGCCCTTTGCGTGCCTGCCCAACCACGTCACGGGCAAGGGCATCATAAAGGAGCTTAAACGCCAGAACAGGTTCAGCAATATCGTTGCGGTGGACTACGACCCCGGTGCAAGCGAGGTAAACCAGATAAACCGCATCAAGCTTATGCTTTCCGTGGCCGAGAAAAATCTTCATTATATAAATGAAGAAAAACAAAAGGCGGCGGCCGCAAACGAAGGTTAAAAACTATATACCGTTTGTTTGGCGCAGGGGTACTCTATATGTAGTGTTTATGCCGTTTCGGGGCGAAAATTTTTATATATTTTTTGAAAAAGCTATTGACTTTTGTTTCTTTTTGTTGTATCATAATTGATGTGCCGCTTAACGGCGGTGCATCAATTTATATTTGCAGAGGTGTCCGAGTGGTTTAAGGAGCCGGTCTTGAAAACCGGTGACTCAGCAATGGGCCGCGGGTTCGAATCCCGCCCTCTGCGTTTGCCTTATCTTATATGAGGACATTTGGAGATGTACCCAAGTGGCTGAAGGGGCTCCCCTGGAAAGGGAGTAGGTCGTGAAAGCGGCGCGAGAGTTCAAATCTCTCCATCTCCGTTTTTTTTAAAAAATTTTATTTTTTTTAAAAAAGGTATTGACAACAACAAACAGTTGTGTTAATATAATTAGGCTGTCGCTTACGACAGCAAAGAAAAAAGCTTGTACTTTGAAAACCGAATAATCAAAGAATTAATACTCAATCCCTTAACAATTCAAAAGTTGAGTAGACAACTAAAAACACTACAGTCAGTA
>JAFYGI010000063.1 GCA_017543265.1 Bacillota bacterium
AGGAGGACGACGACAGCGACGATTGGGACAGCGACAGCAGCTGGGACTCAAGCGACAGCTGGGACAGCGGCGGCACGGATTGGGACTCCGATTGGTAATAGATTTAAAGACAGCATAAAAATATCCCCTGCATAGCGTAATATCGCCGTGCAGGGGCTTTTTTATTTTTTCTTTATCTCAAATGAGGTATTATATGTGACCCTTGCCTTGTCACCCGCAGCCAGCTCGCCGTTTAAAACGGCCTCGGCCAGCTTATCCTCGATGCTTGTTTGTATGGCGCGTCTTAACGGTCTTGCGCCGTATACGGTATCAAAGCCCTCCTCGGATATTTTTTCGACAGCTTTTTTGTCGAAGCTTATATCTATACTCATAGCCGCCATACGCTGTTTTACCTTATCGAGAAGAAGTTTTGTAATGCCCCTTATCTCGTCCTTGCTCAGCGGACGGAAAACTATGGTTTCGTCTATACGGTTGAGAAATTCGGGACGGAAAACTTCTTTTATATCCTCAAGCACGCCCGAGCGCATGCTTATATAATCCTTTTCGGCAGTATCACCGCTTATAAAGCCCAGTCTTTTGGGTGCGCTGATATTTCTTGCACCCGCATTTGAGGTCATGATGATAACGGTGTTTTTAAAGTTTATCTTCCTGCCCTGCGCATCGGTCACATAACCGTCGTCAAGTATCTGCAAAAGGATATTGAAAACGTCGGGATGTGCCTTTTCTATCTCGTCAAAAAGCACGACGGAATAAGGCTTTCTGCGTATTTTCTCCGCAAGCTGACCGCCCTCGTCAAAGCCGACATAGCCCGGAGGCGAGCCTATAAAGCGCGAAACGCTGTGTTTTTCCATAAACTCGGACATATCCACACGCACGATGGCATCCTCGCTGCCGAACAGCACCTCGGTAACGGCCTTTGAAAGCTCCGTTTTGCCCACACCCGTCGGACCGAGGAATAAAAACGAGCCTATAGGCCGCTTGGGGTCCTTAAGACCCACACGTCCGCGCCTTATCGCACGCGAAACGGCATTTACGGCCTCATCCTGTCCGATGACACGCTTGTGCAGCTCCTTTTCCATGTTTTTAAGACGCTTTATCTCGTCTGTTTGGAGCTGTTTTACGGGTACGCCCGTATGGCTTGAAATAACAACGGCAACATCCTCCGCCGTTACCCTGACGTTTTTGAGCAATGCACCCTCTGCGCCGTTTTCCTCCATACGCTTTTTTATGCCCGATATTTTTGTCTGAAGCTTTTTGACCTGCGCAAAATCGTTTTCGGCAAGAAGTTCTTCCGCCTGCTGTTCAAGCAGTTTAAGCTTGTTTTCAAGCGCTTCCCTGCCTGTACGCTTGCCAGAATTGCGCATACCGACCATTGCCGCCGCCTCATCGAGCATATCTATTGCCTTATCGGGCAGGAAACGATCCGTAATATAGCGGTCGGAAAGCCTTACCGCAGCCTCCGCAGCCTCATCCGTTATCTCTATCCTGTGGTGCTTTTCATAGCTTGGTTTAAGCTTTAAAAGCATCTCCACGGCAGTCTCCGCAGACGGCTCCTCTATCTCCACGGGCTGGAAGCGGCGCTCAAAGGCCGCATCCTTTTCGACAAATTTGCGGTATTCCTTTATGGTCGTAGCACCTATTACCTGAAGTTCATTCGCCGAAAGCGCGGGTTTAAGCATATTGGAGGCATTTATGGAGCCCTCCGAGCCGCCTGCATTAAGTATGGAGTGTATCTCGTCGATAAACAGAATAACATCCGTCCTTTCGCGCAGTTCCTCCAGCAGGTTTTTCATTCTTTCCTCAAATTCGCCGCGGTATTTTGTGCCTGCTACCATGGCGGGCATATCCAGCGAATAAACAAGCTTGCCTTTAAGCA
This sequence comes from Bacillota bacterium, assembly GCA_017543265.1. Taxonomy (GTDB): domain Bacteria; phylum Bacillota; class Clostridia; order Lachnospirales; family CAG-274; genus RGIG4310. The sequence continues at coordinate 1,877 of JAFYGI010000063.1, forward strand.
TTTCATGCACGCCGCCGTCTGCAATACGCTGTGCAAGACCCTCCGCAACGGCAGTTTTGCCTACGCCGGGGTCACCGATAAGCACGGGGTTATTTTTGGTGCGGCGTGTCAGTATGCGTATAAGCGTTTCTATCTCACGGTCCCTGTCTATAACGGGGTCAAGTCTGCCGTTTTTCGCCCATTCGTTAAGATTGCGGCCGTATGCCTCCAGCATACTTTCGGGCTGCGGCGGCAGCATCATGCCGTCGTCGTCATGGAAAACGGGCGCATTGGTCTCGTATTCGTGATGTTCGGACGAATTCATGATATAATCCAGATCGTCTATTATTTTATTGATATTTATTTTAAGGTCGTTAAGTACCTTGATGGCGATATTGTTCCTGTCGCTTACAAGCAGCGCGTACAAAAGATAATCCGTGCTTACCTCGGAGCGTCCGTTCCTTAAACACTCCTCCCACGCAAAATCGAGCGCCTTGTTGAGCTTTGGCGAAAAATCCTTTTCCGTCAGCATTTTTTTTGGGTTTGTATGCGCCATGTCGGACACGATATTGTTGAAAACAGTCGCATCAAAGCACTTTTCCCTTAACAGCACCTCATACGCAACGGAGCGTTTGTCTCCGCGCAGTATGCCCAGCAGCATATGCTCCGTGCCTATATAATCCGCATGAAGAAGCTGTGCGGCCTCTATGGCCTTTTTTATTGCAAGATCGGCTTTTGCCGAGAAGTTTCGCATACCGCTTCACCTCCATAAAATTTATAATACAGCTATATTCTTATTATTTCCGTTTCGGCGCTGTCAAGTACAGCGTCCGTGCTGTATTCCATAAAATCCACGGCGTTGTCTATCATTTGGCGGGCGTGCACGGCATCGTTCGTAACACAGGCAATGCCTATAACGATTAGCTTGTGTACGTCCTGACAGTCCACCTCCGCGGCCGAAATATTAAATTTATGCTTTGTCTTTTCCACAAGACTTTTTACGACCATGCGCTTTTCCTTGAGGGATGTGACCCAATCTGCGGTAAAGCGCAGTGTACAGCAGCCGATAACCATGATATGCTCCTTTATATGAAACCGCGGTGCCTTTGGGGCACCGCATAAAAACCGAGCCGGGCTGTAAGCCGGGTTCTGTATTTGATGTTCATCTGTCTGAGCCGATCGTTGCCGAAGGGCTTAAGCGGTCGATTTATGGGATAAGACGAGCAGCCTGTGTATCCCAATGACCTTGCTGCAGGTGGGGTTTACATAGCCAATGCCGTTACCGACAAAGCGGTAAGCTCTTACCTTACCTTTCCACCCTTACCCGCCGAAGCGGGCGGTTTATTTCTGTTGCACTATCCTTAGAGTCGCCTCCACCGGACGTTATCCGGCACCCTGCTCTGTGCAGCCCGGACTTTCCTCATGCCAAAGGCACGCGAACATCTGCCTGACTCGGGTAAATATGTTACTGTGCGGTTTCCTCCGCCGATTCGGGCTTTTTTTTCGCCCTTACTGCCGCTATACGCTTATCCTCTATTTTTTCGACGGTAAAGGTATAGCCGCCGTAGTCTATGACCACATTTTCGTATTCCTCGGGGATATGACCCATCTGTCCGACGATAAAGCCGCCGAGCGTATCGTAATCGTCCACGGGCAGCTCTATTTCAAGCTCCTCCGCAACATCCTCCAGCGGGGTCTTGCCCTCTATAAGGATGCTTTCGTCCTCCTGCACCTCTATCTCGGGCTGTTCTTCCTCGTCGTACTCGTCCTGGATATTGCCCATTATCTCCTCGATAAGGTCCTCCATTGTGACGATACCCGCCGTTCCGCCGTACTCGTCAACTATGACGGCCATGTGGAACTTGTTTTTCTGCATCTCGGAAAAAAGCTCGTCGGTCTTTTTGTTAAAGGGCACATACTCGGGCTCACGCAGAAGCCGTTTAAGGTCAAAGCCCTCACTGCCCCTGACGATAAGCGTGGTCATAAGATCCTTTGTATTCAATATGCCGATTATATTGTCTATGTTTTCCTCGTAAACGGGAAGACGCGAATATTTCTCGGCCGTTATTATCTGTATTATCTCATCCAGGCTTGTATTTATTTCAAGCCCTATTATATCCTTGCGGTGGGTCGCTATTTCGCCCACTATTTTGTCGTCAAAGTCGAAAATGTTATTTATCATTTCCTTTTCGGCCTCGTCTATGCCGCCGCTCTCGCCGCCTGCATCGACCATCATAAGTATCTCGCCCTCGCTGACCTCCTCGTTGTCTGCGCCCTTGTCGCCAAGGAGCTTGTCCACAAGGATATACGACAGATCGACCATCCAGACTATGGGAAAGAGTATCGCCGAAAAGAACTTCAGACCCCACAGGGTCTTTAAAACCAGCTTATCGGGAAAGCGGTCTGCCAGAAACTTGGGTATAACGATACTTACAAAGGTATAAAGATAAATAAATATCACTATAAACAGCACCGACGGCAAAACATCCACAACATCGCGGTCGGTAAAGGTATAATGCGTACTTAAAGTATAAACGAATACCGCAAGCACTATACCCGTCAGTATACCCGTGACCGCCGTGACCACACTTGCCGCGTTGGTGTATTTTTCCAACCTGTCAAGGGAGGCGGTAAGTTTTTCCTCCGTCTGCTTGTCGGTCTCGGATATATATTTTGCTTTTTTAAGGTCAAGCACCCTTAACGCCGTTGATATGGCGGTCGCCCAGCCTTTTATAAGCATTAATACAAACAGTATTATTATTTGCCGTATTAAAATAATTAAACCCTCCAAATTACTTTTTGTTGAATTTGTTTTCAAAATCAAGGTACGGGAACGGGAAGGACATGGCTGTCTGTCTGTCCCTGCCAAGCTGCTCCTTTAACTCGTCCATGCTTGAAAACTTCTGTTCTGTCCTTATCCAATCGTAAAAGCCCACAAGTACCTCTTCGCCGTAGATATCCTCGTCAAAGTTGATGATATTGGTCTCCACGGTGCGCACATCGCTGTCAAAGGTGGGATTATAGCCGACATTTGTAATGCCCCTGTATACCGTGCCCCTTACATTGACAAGCGATACATAAACGCCGTCTGCGGGCAAAAGCTTTTCATCGGGCGGGATAAGATTGATGGTGGGAAAATTCATCTGTCTGCCGCGTTTATTGCCCTCCACCACTTTATTGATAATAAAGTACGGCTTTTTAAGCATGGGTATAACATCGTTAAGCCTGCCGCAGTCGATAAGGCCGCGTATCCTTGTGGAGCTGACGCGCATATCACGGTAGGTCAGCGACGGTATGGCAATGACCTCTATGCCGCGTTCCCTGCCAAGTCTTTCCAGCGTTTCGTAATTGCCTGCCCTGCCCTTGCCGAAGTTATAGTTTTCGCCGACAACGAGCATTTTGCAGTTGACCTTTTTTACTATGTAATCAACAAATTCCTCGGGCGAAAGCGACGAAAACTCCTGTGTGAAGGGATGCTGGATAAGATAGTCTATATCCATATTGCCAAGCACAAAGCTTTTTTCGCGCGGGTCAAGCATCGTTCTGAACCCGCCCTTGTGCCCGAAAAAGGCAACGGGATGCGGATAAAACGAAAAAACGACCGTTTTAAGACCCGAATTGTTGTTTTTTATGGTTTCTATAAGTTTTTGGTGGCCGAGGTGTATCCCGTCAAAATTGCCGAGAGTAACAGCCGTCGGCTCTTCTATGATAAAATCATCCGTGTTATAAACTATCAAATTATCACCTCTTTGTGTGATCTGTCAGCAAAGCATGATATCGGGATAGGCAAAGCCGTCACGCACCTTGTAAAGTCCCGCTATTTTGCCGTCTTTATCGTATAACAGCACTCTGTCGCCGTTTTCTATGTTGGCCTTGTTAAAAAGAAAGCCCACGTTTATTTTGTTGCCGTTGTAAAGGTAGTTGTTGGCCTTTGGCGCTACCTTTGAGCTTTTGCACTCACCCACGACCTTTTCAATGGGGATAAGCACCTTTTCCGTCTCTCCCGCCTCCATAAGGGCACGGAATTTGTCCAGCGTGATGCTGTCCTCTATTAAGAACCTGCCGCTGCGTGTCCTGACAAGGCCCGACATATGCGCACCGCAGCCCAGCTTTTCGCCTATATCCTTGCAAAGCGTCCTTATATATGTGCCCTTTGAGCAGCGCACCGTAAAGGCCAGCTTATGCTCGTCAAAAAGTGAAAAGTCGATATCCGTAATATCATAAATATTGATAAGCCTTGGGGTGCGCTCCACCTCGACCCCGCTGCGTGCAAGGTCGTAGAGCTTTCTGCCCTCGTGCTTAACGGCAGAATACATGGGCGGTATCTGCTCGTACTCGCCGATAAAGGAAAGCACCGCCGCCTCTGCCTGTTCACGGGTACATTCCACGGCGCGGCTTTCAAGTATCTCGCCTGTATGGTCCTCCGTATCCGTGGTAACGCCAAGCGTGAGCTGTGCGCGGTATTCCTTTACATCGGCGGCTATGGTGTCACAAAGCTTGGTGGCCTTGCCCACACAAACGGGCAAAACGCCCTCCGCCTGCGGATCCAGCGTACCCGTATGCCCCGTTTTGGCACGGTTAAAGGCACGCCTTACTATATTTACAATATCATGCGAGGTGTAGCCCTTCTCCTTATAAATATTGACTACGCCCGATATATTCTCATCCATGCTTTATTTCCTTAACTATCAAAGCGACTATCTTTTCGGCAACCTCTGCCGCACTACCGTCACAGGTAACACCCGCCGCCAGCGCATGACCGCCGCCGCCGAGGCTGACAACTATATCGGCAATGGGTATCTTTTTTGACCTTACGCTTGCCTTGGCCGCAGTTTCGCTGCGCTGTGTAACAAGCACGGCACATTCGGAAATATCGAGGTTAAGCAGATAATCCACTATACCGTCAAGATCCTCCGATGTGCAGCCGCAGCCCTCTATTTCGGCAGTTGTAAGCGTTGTATAGGTAACGCCGTCAAGGTGCTTCATATTGCCAAGCGCAATGCCGAAAAGCTTTGCCTGCGGATAGGTATGCTCAAAAAGCACACGCGAATGGATAACGGATGTATCCACACCGCCGTCCACCAGCATACCCGCTATCTCGTGCGTGCGTCTGCCCGTGCAGTTATGTCTGAAACCGCCCGTGTCAAACACTATGCCCGAATAGATATCCGCCGCTATCTCGCTGTCCTTTTCGGGGTCGAACCCGTTTTTCTTCATAAGCTCAAATACTATCTCGCTTGCCGAGGATGCGTTTGCATTTATGATATTGACATCGGCAAAGCCCGTATTTGTCCTGTGATGGTCTATGCAGTAGGTAAGCCCCGCACGGTCGAACACCTCGCCGGCATTACCCAGACGTGCCTTGTCGCCGCAGTCCACGGCAAAAAACACATCGGGTACAAGGCCGTCGTATGCACCGTTGTACCAAAGCTGTGTACCGCCGAAAAAGGCAAATCTTGCCGGTATGCTTTCAAGCAGCACACGCGGTGTCTTGCCCAGCCTTTTTAAATAAAGCGCCAGCGCAAGCACCGAGCCCACCGCATCACCGTCGGGATTTATATGCCCTGCGATACATATTTCCTCTGCATTTTCTATGTCTTTTAAAATATTGTTGTCATACATCGTCATTGCTTTCATCAGCCTCCGTATTTTCCTCGTCATCCTTAACAACGGATCGTATAAGACTGTCTATTTTAAAGCTGTACTCCAGAGAGTCGTCAAGTATAAACTTAAGCTCGGGTGTAAGGCGCAGGTTTATCCTCTGCGCGATAAGGCTTCTGATAAAGCCTGCGGCGTTTTTAAGCACGCCCATTACCTCCTGCTTTTTCTCGTCGTCGCCGAGAACGCTTATATATACCTTGCAGTATTTAAGGTCGTTTGTGGTATCGACCTTAAGCACGCTCGTTATGACCCCCACTCTGGGATCCTTTAGATCGCCGCGGATAATGGCGGATATTTCCTTTTGTATCTCGTCATTTATGCGGATCATTCTGTTAGAGCCTTTTTTCATCAGCGTTTAACTTCCTCCATAACATAGGCTTCCACCTGGTCGCCTTCCTTAATGTCGTTGAATTTATTGAACAGCAGACCGCACTCGTAGCCCGCGTTTACCTCCTTGACATCGTCCTTGAAACGTCTTAATGTCGCAAGCTCGCCCTCGTATACAACTATACCGTCACGCACTATTCTTACCTTGGCGTTGCGCTGGAACTTGCCGTCGGTCACATACGAACCGCCGATAGTGCCTACGCCCGATGCCTTGAAAAGCTGTCTTATCTCTGCGTGGCCGATTATCTTTTCCTCGTAAACGGGGTCAAGCATACCCTTCATAGCCGCCGTTATATCCTCTATTGCGTTGTAGATAACGCGGTAAAGGCGTATATCGACCTTCTGGTCGTCCGCAACAGCCTTTGCCGATGCCTCGGGTCTTACGTTAAAGCCGATAATAATGGCGTTTGATGCACTTGCAAGCATAACGTCCGACTCCGTAACGGCACCTACGCCGCCGTGGATGGTGCGTATGCGCACTTCCTCGTTGGAAAGCTTTTCAAGCGAGGAACGTACAGCCTCGACCGAGCCCTGTACATCGGCCTTGATAACGATATTAAGCTCTTTTATATTACCGCTTTGTATCTGGCTGAACAGATCGTCCAGGCTGACTTTCTGCGGTGTCTGCTTTATCATGCTTTCGCGGTCTTTTGCGATAACGCTTTCAGCGACCTGTCTTGCGTGCTTTTCGCTTTGCGCAACATAGAACATATCGCCTGCGTGCGGTACCTCGTTAAGGCCGAGTATCTCAACGGGCATTGAAGGTCCTGCCTTCTTTACCTTTTGTCCCTTGTCGTTCATCATGGCACGGATACGGCCGTAAGCGCCGCCCGCAACTATCGGGTCGCCGACTTTGAGCGTACCGTCCTGCACAAGCACCGTGGCAACGGAGCCGCGTCCCTTGTCAAGCTGTGCCTCGATGATATTTCCCCTTGCACGTTTATTGGGATTAGCCTTTAATTCCTTAAGCTCGGCAACAAGAAGTATCATTTCAAGCAGCTGGTCGATACCCGATTTTTTAACAGCCGAAACGGGTACACAAATAGTCTCGCCGCCCCAGTCCTCGGATACAAGGCCGTATTCCACAAGCTCCTGCTTAACGCGGTCGGGGTTTGCGGAGGGCTTATCTATCTTGTTGATGGCTACTATTATCTCAACACCCGCAGCCTTTGCGTGGTTGATAGCCTCTATAGTCTGGGGCATAACACCGTCGTCTGCCGCAACCACAAGCACGGCGATATCCGTTACCTGCGCACCGCGCATTCTCATTGCGGTAAATGCCTCGTGACCGGGTGTATCAAGGAAGGTGATAGGCTTGTTGTTTATGGCAACGGTATAAGCACCGATGTGCTGTGTGATGCCGCCCGCCTCCTTTGCTGTAACGCTTGAATGTCTGATAGCATCGAGCAGGGATGTCTTGCCGTGGTCAACGTGACCCATAACAACTACAACGGGAGGTCTTTCCTTAAGGTCCTTGGGATCGTCCTCCACCTCCTTGAATTCCTCTTCAAGAAGGTCTATTTCCTCTGCCTTTTCAACGATAACGTCAAAATCCTCGCATACCTTTTCGGCAGTATCAAAATCTATCTCCTGGTTCATGCTTGCCATAACGCCCTTTTTCATCAGCGCCATAACTATCTCGGAACCCGTTTTGCCTATCTTGTCGGCAAGCTCCTTTACGGTCACGGTGTCGCTTATCTGTATCACCTTGATCTCGTCGTCTGCCGATACTTCCTCAACAACAGGTGCAGGCTGCTCCTGTGCCTTGTTTTTCTTGTTCTTTTTGTTTTTCTTGTTCTGCACGGGCTGAACATCCTGACGGATATCCTGCTTTTTGCCGCCGTGCTTTTTGTCGCCGTGCCTATTCTGCTGACCGTCGTCCTGCTGTCTTCTGTCGTCCTTTTTCCTTTGCTCCTGCTTTTTGCCCTCGGCCTTTCTGTTATCCTGCTTTTTCTCGGCAGGCTTGCCTTCCTTTGCCTTTACGGGCTTTGCATCGGTCTTTTCAGGCTTTTCGGTCTTTTCGGTCTTTACGGGCTTTCCCGGCTTTTCCGGTTTTTCGGCCTTTGCGGCAGGTGCCTTAGCGGGTGCTGCCTTTGGCTTTTTGGGCTGCACGGGCTTTTCTTCTTTCTGAGGTACTGCGGGCGTTCTGTAGCTTTTGTATATGCCCCTGAGCACCTTTACGGTCTTGTCATCAACACCGCTCATATGGTTTTTAACGTCAACATCAAGCTCTATCAGCTTTTCAAGCAGCTCTCTGTTGGTAATATTAAATTCTTTTGCCAATTCGTGAACACGCAGTTTTGACAAATTACCCACCTCCTTGATCGTTCCCGCACGGGTACGGGTCGGATACCTTGATATACAGGTTTATGACAAGGCGGGATCGGTCAGCTGCAATATTCTTTGGGCAAAGCCATCGTTATCCGTCACGGCAAAGACCGCTTTATTTTCTTTGCCGACGGCATTGCTAAGATCCTGCTTGCTGCCATAAACAACAACATTTACATTATAGTGATTGGATTTATTCAAAAATTTCTTTTTTGTATTTTCCGATGCATCCTGTGCTATTATGATAAGCTTTGCCCTTTTATCCTTAACGGCAAGCTCCACGGCCTGTTCGCCCGAGACCATAAAGCCCGCTCTTTGGCAAAGCGACAGCATGGATGCGGTCTGTCTACTTATCTGCATTGCTTTCAAGCTCCGCACGAAGCCTGTCGTAGACTTCCTTAGGCACCGCACATTTAAAGCTGCGCTCCAGCCCCTTTGACTTATGCGCCTTTTCAAGGCAGTCAAGGTTGGGGCAGACATAAGCGCCTCTGCCCTGCATCTTGCCGGTAAAATCAAGCGAAAATACGCCGTCCTCGCTTCTGACGATGCGGATAAGCTCCTTTTTGCTTTTCATTTCGCGGCAGCCGGTACACTTTCTTAAAGGTACTTTTCTGTTTATCATAAGTCAATACCTCAATCGACGCTTTCGGATGCTTCCTCGGCGGTCTCTGCGGCAGCCTCCTCAACAGCCTCATCGACTGTTTCCTCTGCCGTATCGGTATTATCGGGAAGCTCCTCGTCGTCGGGCACCGCAAGCGCCTCCTCTTCTTCCAGAAGCTTCGCCTGTGTCTGCGACTTGATATCCACCTTCCAGCCCGTAAGCTTTGCGGCAAGACGAACATTCTGTCCCTCCTTGCCTATGGCAAGCGAAAGCTGATTGTCGGGCACTACCACCCTTGCGGAATGCTCCTCCTCGTTGATTATATCAACGGAAATTACCTCTGCGGGGTTAAGCGCCGATGCAATAAACTTTTTGGGATCCTCGTTCCAGGGAACGATATCTATTTTTTCGCCCTTAAGCTCGTTTACGACCGCATTTACTCTTGCGCCGTTTTTACCGACACAGGCACCTACGGGATCCACCGACTCGTTTTGTGAGTAAACGGCCATTTTGGAGCGTGAGCCCGCCTCTCTTGCGATGCTCTTTATCTCGACCGTGCCGTCCTTTACCTCGGGCATCTCCAGCTCGAACAGACGCTTTACAAGCTCATAATGTGTGCGTGATACCGTTATCTGCGGACCCTTTGTTGTCTGACGTACCTCCATGATATATACCTTTATCCTGTCGTCAAAGTTGTAGGTCTCGCCGGGTATCTGCTCGTTGAGCGGAAGCACCGCCTCATACTTGCCAAGCGCAACTATAACATTTTTTCTTTCGGTGCGCTGTACTATGGCCGTATCTATCTCGCGTTCCTTTTGTATAAATTCGTTGTATATCTTTTCTCTTTCCGCCTCGCGTATCTTTTGCACAACGACCTGCTTTGCGGTCTGTGCCGATATCCTGCCGAAGTTTTTGGGAGTGATCTCAAAGTCGATAAAATCGCCTATCTCGTAAGCGGGGTTTATAAGCTTTGCATCCTCCAGCGCGATCTCAAGGAAACCGTCGTATTCATCCTCTACGACCTCCTTGCGTGCAAATACCTTTATCTCGCCGGTCTCTCTGTTGATATCGACATGGATATTGTCCGAAGTACCGTAATTTTTCTTGCAGGCAAAAACGAGTGATGCCTCTATCGCCTCGAAAATCACTTCCTTGTCGATGCCTTTTTCCTTTTCGATAAGATCAAGAGCCTTGATCAGTTCTCGGCTGTCCATTTTAGTTTTTATCCTCCTTTAAAATCAAAATCTTACGGCAAGTCTGGTGGAAGCAACGTCCTTTTTGTCAAAGGACATTTCCCCGTCCACCGTGTTGATGACCACTTTACCGTCGGCAAGGGCAACAAGTGCGCCTTCAAACTGCTTTACGCCGTCCACGGGCTTAAACAGCTTTACCTCGACATCCCTGCCTTTGTACTTAATATACTCGTGATCTCTTTTGAGTATTCTGTCTATACCGGGGGAGCTTACCTCCAGTATATAAGGCTTATCCGTAATATCCTCGGGCAGCTTTTCATCCAGCGCCCTGCTGACAAGCTCGCATTCGTCTATGGAAACGCCGCCCTCCTTGTCGATATACAGCCTTAAAAAGAGACCTGCGCCCTCCTTTACGAACTCACAGTCCACAAATTCCAGACCGTTTTGCTGAAGGATAGGCATTGACAGCTTTTCTGTCAGCGCGACTATCTCCTTTGCCTGCATTGTATCATCCTTTCCGTATAAATGCCTTTATATAGGCCAAAGCGCATAAAAGCGCCGAATTTCCCGTAGCATAAAAGTAGAGTGGGCATAACCCACTCTATCCTAAACAACGTTAACTATTGGTATTATAACATATAAAAAACTATATTTCAAGTGTTTTGTTGTATTTTTTTCCTTTTATATGGCGCCGTGCAATATGGCGGGTATTTACGGCTGAATAATTTTGCATTATTGCCTTGCCAAGCCGAAAAAACGGGTGTAAAATAATAATATAAAAATTTTTTTAAATTTTTTGAAAATTTTTCCGACACTTTGTCGGTTTCGATTGTATTATAAGTGAAAGGAGGGCAAAAAGATGAAAAAGCCTATGACGGAAGAAAGAATAACGCAGATATATGAACGGCACAAGCTGACGGTTTACCGTGTATGCTTTACATATATGAAAAACGCATCCGACACCGAGGATGCCGTTTCCGACACATTTATACAGATGATAAAGGCAAATCCCGATTTTCAGAGCGAGGAACACGAAAAGGCATGGCTGATACGCACGGCATCAAATATATGCAAAAACGTGCTGAGAAGCTGGTGGCGAAAGCGCACGAGCCTGGACGAGGTACAGGAGACCGAGGCCCCGCCCGCACCGACAAACGACGTTTTAACTGCCGTAAGGGATCTGCCCGACAAGCTTAAAAATGTGGTCTATATGTATTACTACGAGGGTTATTCCTCCGTCGAGATAGCGAAGGCCCTCTTCAGACCGCAGTCCACAATAAGGAATTATCTGCATGATGCCAGAAAGATATTAAAAGAAAAACTTGGAGGTGATTTTAATGAAGAATAACCTTATCACAGAGGCATATGACCTTGTAAGACCCTCATCCGATGCCGACGAAAGGATGCTTGCCGAGATACTCAGCTTCAGCCGCGATTATTTAAAAAGGAAAAACCGCACGGCATCTGCCGTAAAAATGTTTGCATCCGTTGCAGCCTGCTTTTTGTTTGTGTTTGCGGCTGTAAGATTTTTCGGCATAGACATTGCATCCCTGCAAAACAAGATAAACTAAAGAGGTGACAGACATGAAAAACGCGACCTTCGGCGCAAGCTTTAAAACCGCATTCAAGGGCATATTGTATGCCTTTGCGCATGAAAAAAATTTCAGATACTACTTTTACAACTTTTCTGCGGCACTTTTGATAAACCTTTTGATACGGGTGCCGATATACTGCCATCTTTATTATATGCTCACGGTCGCGGGTGTCTGCTCTGCGGAGTGCATGAACACGGCCATGGAGCATATGGCTGATTTTGTATGCCCCGAATTCAACAAAATAATAGGCGCACTCAAGGACATGGCGGCGGCAGCCGTTTTATGGTGGGGTCTCGCCTTTTACATCGGTGAAGGAGCTATGGTGCTGAAATGGATATTCTGCTTGTAACGATAATGCCCGTCATACTCGGCGGCATATTCAATATGCTTTTTTGCAAAACAAACTTTTACCGTGCGCACAACGCCCCCATCGACGGCGGCAGGACTTTAGGCGACGGCAAAAGGATATTCGGCGAAAACAAGACCTTTGCGGGCTTTGCGGGCATGATAGTCTTTTGCATGATATTTCAGGTCTTAACGGGACTTGTATGCAGCGTATCCTCACTTTCAAGCGAGCTTTACACGCACCATGCAAACACGCTTATATTCAACCTGTACACGGGCTTTTTGCTCGGCTTTGCCTATATGATATGCGAGCTTCCAAACAGCTATGTAAAGCGCAGGCTCGATATAAGCCCCGGCAAAACACGCTCCCCGCTGTCTTTTGTTATCGACCAGATAGACTCCGTAATAGGCGTTGCCTTTGTTATATGCCTGTTTTCGGGTCTTTGGCAGCACTATTTTATGTATATCGTGCTTGGCGGGGCAATACACATAGCCGTAAATTTTGTACTGTATCGGCTTAAAATAAGGCGGGATCCGTAATACCCGTTTACACAGACAGTTAAAATGAGGTGATAAAAATGACGGCTTCTATAAAAAGACTTAATATATATTTTAAAGAAATGTACCCCATAATACCGAGAATTGTTCTGGGCGGGCTTTTGTTTTTTGAGATATACTTTATCGTGCTTTTAAACCACGGTGTAACAAGCTTTGACATAGGCGCGGGCGAATGTGTGGGCGCATTTACGGTGTTCAGCTTTTTATGCTGGCTGCGCATTGCCGATGACTTTAAGGATTACGAGCTGGACTGCCGCCTGTTTGCACACCGCCCGCTCCCGTCGGGCAGAACGACAAAAACGGATCTGGCTGTTTTTGTAAGCCTGCTTATTGCGCTTACATTGGCACTTAATTTTGTTTTTATGAATAATTTTATTTTCTGCATAATTTTGTATACCTACGGCAGTCTTATGGCGATATGGTTCTTCCAGAAGCACAAAATACAAAAATCCCTGCCATTGGCGCTGCTTACGCACAACCCCGTGCAGATAATAATGAATATATACATAATAAGCTATGTCGTTATAAAATACGGCATACGCCCCTTTGACCTGACCAACTGCCTTGCGGTAATGACACTTTACTTTCCCGCCCTTATATGGGAGGTATCGCGCAAGATACGCGCACCAAAGGACGAGACAGAATATGTCACCTACTCCAAGCTTTTCGGCTACAAAAAAAGCGTGGATTTTGTCTTTATAATGACATGGGCGGATATTATAACCAATTTTATACTGGTGTGGAATTTGAATAAGCTTTCCGTAATAGCGCTTTTGATAAATGTGCTGTGGATGAGCGCAAAGTTTATTGAATTCAAGAAAGATCCTACCGTTTACAAGCTGGTCGATAAGGTGGAAAAATACACCTACATACAGGAAAGCCTGATGATACTGACGGTTGCAACATATTTACTGGGGTGGACGATATAATGAGGTGATACGCATGAAAGCCGACAACCTTAAAATCTTATATAAAAACGGTTTTAACGTACCGCCGTTTATCACGGTGACGGACACAAAAAACATCGACCTTTCGTTCAGCCGTGCGGAGCTTTTTGCGGTGCGTTCCTCCTTTGGCGGCGAGGACGGGGAAAAACACTCGTTTGCGGGACAGTACAAAACGCTTTTAAATGTCAAAAGAGCGGATGTGCCCGCCGCCGTTTCAAAGGTATTCAAAAGCCTTGACAGCGCCGCGGTCTATGCCTCGGCAAAGGGCATAAAAAACGAAAACGGCTGTGTTATAATACAGGAAATGATAGATGCGTCGCTGTCGGGTGTGGTATTTACCGCAGACCCGCGTGGCGTGCTTAATGAGGCGGTCGTGACCGTCGGCCGCGGCACGGGCGACAATGTGGTAAACGACAGCGGTGAAACGCAGACCTATTTTTTTAACCGCAGCGACAAGCTGTGGTACAGCGGCGGACAAGGCGATTTGGCAAGCGGCGATACTCTGACTGCGCTTTTGCAGACAGCCGACCGCATACAGGCATTGTTCGGCACCTATATCGACATGGAATTTTGCATAAGGGACGATATCGTCTATATTTTGCAGGCACGTCCCGTTACATCCATACACCCGAAAAGGATAATAATGCTTGACAGCAGCAATATATCGGAAAGCTATCCGGGGATCACCCTCCCGCTTACCCAAAGCTTTGTAAACGAGGTGTATTACCGCATTTTTGAGGGCTGTCTTAAAAGATTGTCAAACGACAAAAAGCTGGTCAAAAAAATGCGGCCGTTTTTAAAAAACATGACCGCCTGTGCAAACGGGCGTGAATACTATGTTATCTCAAATTGGTACGCCTTTTTGTCGCTGCTGCCGTTTTCAAAAAAGATAACGGGTATATGGCAGGAAATGCTCGGCGTGGAGGAAAACGACTTTTACGCGCCGAAGATAAAAACAAATGTCTTTCAGCGGGCAAAAATACTTTTTTCGTTTATATATTATCTGTGCACCACACCAAAGCACATGAAAAAGCTTAACGGCGATTTTGCAAAAAACTACCCTTTCTACCGCCTTAAAGCCGCACAGGCAGGCGATATATATGAGCTTTTGGCGGTATATGAGGATATAAAGACGGAGATACTGTCCGTATGGGACATTACGCTTGTAAATGATATGTATGCCTTTATTTTTACGCATCTTTCGGGCAGGGGCAAAAAGCTTGATGACATAACGCCCGAGAGTATGCAGCCCGTGTTCGCTCTTGACGGCGTAATAAAGGCGTATAAGGCATACGGGGCAAAAAGCGGCGAATATACCGCACTTAAAAACAGATATATCGACCTTTACGGCGACAGGATATCGGGCGAGCTGAAGCTGGAAACACCCACATACCGCACCGACCCCGCTCTGCTTGACGTATATGCCGCGACCCACGAGCCAAGCGGCATAAAACAGCCGCGCAAAAAAATATTTATTGCACCGTTTACAAGGCGTGCCGTTAAAGGCATAGCAAACCGCGAGACCTCGCGCCTTAACCGCAGCCGTATTTTCGGCCTTATACGCACGATAATGCTTGATATAGGTGAAATACTGGTAAAAAACAGACTTTTGGACGAAAAAGAGGATGTGTTTTATCTTTATGCAAGGGAGCTTGAAAATGCGCTGCACCTTGACCCAAAAGCGCTGAAAGCGCTTATTGCGGACAGAAAGCGGCTGTATGCGGGGCTTGGATCGGTGCCCTATTTCAGGCGGCTGATATTTGCGGACAAAATTGTTGAAAAGACGGGCATTTACACCGTTTCGGCATCGAACAGCCGTGTTTTGTACGGTGTGGGAACATCGGGTGGAAAGGTCACGGGCGAGGTGCTTGTGGTCAGCGACCCGACCAATGTTAATGCCGAGGGGAAAATAATAGTCACACAATCCACCGACCCGGGATGGATATTTCTTATACAGGGCTGCAGGGGCATGATAGCCGAAAGAGGCTCTCTTTTAAGCCATACGGCCATAATCTCGCGCGAGCTTAAAAAGCCCGCGGTCGTAAACGTAAAAAACGCTTCGCGCATACTTAAAACGGGGATGAACGTGGAGCTGGATGCAGACAGAGGGAGGATAAGGATATTATGAGATACAGATGTATATGTTCAAAACCGAATACCGCACTGCTGAAAAAATTTCTTGCTCTTCCCGCGGAAATATACGGCAGCGCACCAAACAGGGAAACGGAAGAAAAGATATTAAACGGCACACATATTTTAAGCGGGTACTTCGACATAATCCCCTTTGCCGTGCTGGACGAAAACAGGCGGCTTGTAAACCGCTGCATACTTGCGCACTACAAGGGCGAGGATAAGGCGTACATCGGCTTTTTTGAGGCGCTTGACAATGTTCCCGCGTGCAGGATGCTTTTTGCGTCGGTGGAAAGCCGTGCCAAAAGTCTTGGCATAAAAAGGCTTATAGGGCCGTACAACTGCTCGCTTTGGCTCGGCAGCCGCTTAAAGCTGGATAAATTTGAAGATACCTATACGGGCGAACCCTTCAACCCGCACTACTACCCTAAATTATGGCGTGAAAGCGGTTTTGAGATATTCGAGCAGTATCACTCCAATATCTACAAAATACCCGATACACACAACGAAAAATGCCGCAGAAGACTTGAATTTTTCAAGACCTGCGGCTATGAATTTACACATATGACAAGCAGGGACTACTGCCGTCAGCTCGGTGAGATATACGAGCTTTTAAGCCGTGTATATTCCGGCTTTCCCGAATACAGGGATATAACAAAGGCGGAATTTATCGCGCTGTACACGCCGCTAAAAAAAATGCTTAATCTTAAGCGCGACCTGCTTGTTTACAAAGACGGGAAGCTTGCGGCGTTTATGATAGCCTTTCCCGATTATTCAAGGGCAAAAAATATTTTTGACCGCGCACGGATAAAGCACGACCCACAAAGGCTGGTATTTATGTACCTTGGTGCAGATCCCTCACATATGGGGCTCGGCTCGGCACTTGCGGAGCTTATGCGTGAGGCACAGGAGGGAAAGCCCTCTGTGGGTGCGCTTATCCACGGCCAAAAGCCGCGCTATTACAGCGAGCTTATAGTGGACAGATATAATTATGCACTCATGGCAAAAAATATATAAGCCGACCTATTCCGTGCAGTAGCTTTCTATCTCTTCTTTCCAGTCCTCGGGTACCGCCATGCAGTCTTTTTGCGTAAAAGTGCATACCGCCTTTGCAAGCGCCCTGTAGTTAAGTGCCGTGCCCTTGCGGTCACACTTATACTTAACGGCCTTATCGGCGCTTATGCCCATTCTGCCCGCCTCTGCCGCGGCATCTATATTGGCACCCAGAAAGAGAAACTCCCAGTTGTGTTTCTCTTTCTTTTTTTCGATAAGCTTTTTTACCTTTTTATAGTCATATTTTATGCTGGCATTTTCCATGCCGTCCGTTGTTATAACGACAAGTGTTTTATCGGGACGGATGCCGTTTTTGTGGCGCTTGCCAACACTCTCCACCGTACTGCCCACAGCGTCCAGAAGCGCGGTGCAGCCCCTGACAAAATATTGCTTTTCGGTCATTTCATCGACCTTGTCAAGCGGTACGTTGTCGTACAATGTTTCGACCCTGTCGTCAAACAGCACGGTCGTTACAAAAATGCTTTGCGTTTTATCCTGCTTTTTAAGCATGGAATTGTAGCCGCCTATGGTATCGCTTTCAAGCCCGCCCATAGAGCCGCTTCTGTCAAGGATAAAGATGATCTCCGCAGTGTTTTTTGTTTCTTTCATGATAATTATCTCCTTTCAGGGTAGTTTTCCTTTGTTTTGAGATAATTATATATTAAAGAATATGGCTTGTGGTCGCTTTTGAAGCGACATTTTCGGGGATATTTTATACCAGCGTCTGAACGCCGTGCTCGTAAAGGGCGGTGTTTATCGTATACATATCATAAACGCCGTTTTCGATAAAAAAGCGGATTATAAGGTCAAAAACGCTGCTCGGAGAGAAGGCATAGCCCGCCCGTGCAAGCATATCCCGTGCCTCGTCAAGGTTCAATTCAAGTGCGATGATAAGCGCAAAGGCTGTCTTTTTGGACGGTTTATAGCTGCTGTCGCACTGCATTTTGGAAAACAGCTTTCTGTCTATGCACGCACGCTTGTAGACCTCGGCATTGGACAGACCCTTTTCGCCGATAAGCTCAAAAAGCCGTTCTGTGAAGGTCTCTTCAAGCTGATCTATAACATCGCTTAAATGCCTGCCGCTTGCCTGCATGGGCTCCGCCGCATTGTCACAGACCTCCTCCGACACACAAGCGGACTCCTTTTGGCGGAAATTTCGCCCCAATGCCGCAGAAAATACTGCCATAGGCTTTGGCTCGGGTATATAGTGCTGTTTTATGTACAGGTCAAGTTTTAAAAATAGTTCTTTCATATTCTTTCACCGCATTTCCGATAATAATGACCGCGCCCGCAGCACGGGCAAAGTCAACAAAAAACGCCGCCCCGTAAGGGCGGCACAAAAAAGGAGTAAAATGAAAAGCATTTTATTTCCCGCTGCTGCCCAGCTTACCCGCGCCTCTTTCGGACGGTACAGCCTTGAGGACATCATAGGGTATCTCTTCACGCTCCAGCTCGTTATGCACGCTGTGTACAACGCCCTGGAACAATGCCTTTGTGTAGGGATACACAATATAGGCATCTTCGATCAACTCCCGGATCGCTTCATCTGTTTTTTCAAGGTCAAGCTTGGTTATAAGCACGGGCTTGTCGTTGGTGTTGGTAGCTGCAAGAAACCACTCGCCGCGGTAGCTTGAATCTATCACGCCTGCGCTGTATTTAATGCCCTTGCTTCCGCTTGAACCCCTCTCATATATCTGTATATAGTAATCTGCGGGGATGGCGCTTGCTATGCCCGTGGGCACAAGTACCGTGGAATGCGGCGGTATCACCATGTTTGTCTGCTCAAAGCAGGGATATATATCCACACCCGCGTTCCAGATCTCCCTTGTCGGTATTTTTGCATCGGGTCTGACCTTTGCAAAATAAATTTTATCGTCTGTCATATCAGTTATCCTTGTGTAAAGTTACATTGTTGTTTGAAAGCGATGCCTGCACGTCGATAACACGCTGGTTTGACGAGCCCTTCCAATGAAGCTGCGGGTCGCGCAGTTGCTTGACATACGGTCCGTCCACAAGCACGTCCACATATCTGACCGCTTCCAGATCCTTTATATCATCCCAAAGATAGCCCGTGTACAGCCATACACTTTTTTCGGGGAATTTTTGCTTTACAGTCTCGGCAAGACGTGCTATCTCTTCCCTGTTTTGCGGATGGAGCGGGTCGCCGCCCGAAAATGTGATACCGGATATATAATCCTTTGACAAATCACGGAAAAGTTCCTCCTCCGCTGCCTTATCAAAAGGCAGTCCGCCGTTTATATCCCATGTGACGGGATTTTGACAATCCTCACACCGGTGCGTACAGCCGCTCACCCAAAGCACGGTGCGCAGGCCGTCGCCGTTTAACATATCATCATGCGTAATATTATGATATCTCATAACTTACATACTCACCCTATCTGCGATCTCCGCCATTTTTGCGTCGTTAAGACGTGTGTCGCCGTGTACGCGCGAATAACTTAAATAGCCGTTCATGCGGTCTATCTTTGTAAGATTGCGGCTGCCGCATTTCGGACATACATCCATTTCAAGCTCCTGATGGCCGCAGTTGTCACAATACGAAAGGCTGAGGTTCACACCCTCGTAAAAGCCCATATCCATAGCACGGTGTATAAGTGAAACTATAGCGCCCTTATTGTAGTCTATGGGGTATTTTACATACTGTATCTTGCCGCCGTTCATCAAATTCCAGAAACGCTTTTCAAGGTTTTGCTTCTGTATCGGCGATATCTGCTCGCATACATGGCAATGGAAGCTGTTTGATACATACTCCCTGTCGGATACGTTTTCAACGATGCCGTATTTCTTTCTGAACTGCTTTACCTGAAGGCCGCAAAGACTCTCTGCGGGCGTGCCGTAAAGCGCATATAAAACGCCGTCCTCTTTCTTGAATTGATCGACCTTTTTATTTATATACTCCATAACTTCCAATGCAAACTGGCCGTCCTCCACAAGGCTCTTGTGGTTGTAAAGCTCCTGAAGCTCGTTAAGGGCCGTGATGCCAAAGCTTATCGTTGCAGCCTTAAGCAGGGGCTTTATCTTGTCGTTAGGCTTTAAATGGCCGCCGTAGAAGCCGCCCTCGCAGTATGCCATGGGGTTGGTCGAGGCCTTCATTTCGCCAAGATACTCTATGGTACGCTTGTGCAGACCCCTTATCATTTCCAGATAATAGTCAAGTACCTCGTAAAAATCACGGCTCTCGGAGCGTGCCTTTGCCAGTATCATAGGCAGGTGCAGGCTTATTGCGCCCATATTGAAGCGGCCTACCGTGATAGCCTTGTCGTTTTCGTCCGCAGGCTGCATACCGCCGCGTTCAAACCAAAGCGAAAGAAAGGCGCGGCAGCCCATGGGACTGATAACAACGCCGTATTTTTTATATGCCTCGGCAACATAGCTGTCGCCCGTAAGGCTAAGCCAGTCGGGATACATGGTGTGCGCGGAGCACTCCACACCCGCCTCAAAAACATCGTAAAGCGGCTTGCCCTCGCCGTGAAGATTTTCGTCATACAAAAATACTATCTTGGGGAACAAAACGGGCTTTTTGTTTTCTTTTTTGCCCTGTCCGCCGCGGTGTACCTCCAGCGCGGTTATGGATGCCATTTTACCGAATTCACCCTGCGCAAGGCCGAGGGTAATGGTGATAAAAGGATAATCGCCGCGGGACGAGCCAACGGAGTTAAGCTTGTATTCAAGGCCCTGGAAGCCCTGCTCAAAATCACGCTTTACGCGCTTTTTAGCTGTATCTGCAATATATTCTTCATCGGCCTGTGTAATGGGAGCGCCGTTTTTGGCAAACTCCATATAGCCGCGCAGCTCGCCGCAGTATTTTTCAAACGACTTTTCTGCGTAGGGCTCCAGTATTTTGTCTATCTCGGGCACCGTAAAGCCGCCGTACTGCTGGCTTGCGGTGGACAAAACAACATCGCCGATAACATCAAAAGCAACTGCAAGCGTCTTGGGCTCGTTATACCAAAGGTTGCCCATTTCAAAGCCGCCCTTTAAAACATTTGCCATATCAAAAAGACAGCAGTTCATGGTATCACGCCTTGCGGACATATCATGGATATAGATATAGCCGTCCTTGCAGGCCTGCTTTTCGTTTGTGGTCAAAAAGAACTTCTGATAAAGCTCCTTGTTAAGGTGGTTGTATATAAGGCTTCTCTTGGTGGCAACCAGCGCCGAGTCGGTGTTGGAGTTTTCCTTGTCGCCTATATACATAACGGACTGTGCCTTCTGATATACGTCATCAAGCATATGCACAAAGTCCTTCTTGTAGTTTCTGTAGTCCTTGTAGCTTTTGGCTACCTTGGGCTCTATTGCCTCAAGTGCGCTTTCAACAAGGTTGTGCATGGTCTGTATGGGGATCTGTGTAAGGCCCTCCTGCTCTATCCTTGTTTCGACCCAATCACACACCTTGTCATATTCTTCCTGTGTAAATGTATACATAACGCGGCTTGCCGATTTGGTGATAGCCGCGATTATTTTCTTATTGTCGTATAATTCAAGAGTATTGTCCTTCTTGATTATATACCTTTTTACTTCACTTTCCATAAAAATAGTCCTCCCCGGTCAAAAAATGACCATAATGTTTTAACAAAATTCAAACGGTTATATTTACCCCGAAAAAACAGTCACCGCAGACTGACTGCCCCGTCAATGGCGGAAACATCATGCCCGCAGCAGCACAAAACAACTATATCTACAGCGGACAGCGCGCTCCTGTCCGCACCCATATTTAGTTCTTATACTATTTTACAACTCTATATATAGTATTGTCAACCCAAAATATATTAATTTTTAGTTAACAAAATATCAATGCGGCATAGCGCCCCTCAAACAGCGGATAGTTAAATTTTTGTGTAACATAACCGTAATATTTGTAACCTTGGTGTAAAACATACGTTTGAGACGGGAATAAAAAAGGATACCCGCGGGGATATCCTTTTAATAATTATGTATTCTTTTTGTAGATGATATAAAGTCCCGTCAAAAGCAGGTCATCCGCATAAACCATCTCGCGCCTGCAAAGGGGCTTTACAAATTTGCTCAGCCCGCCCGTGATTATCACGGTCGCTTTTTGGCCGAGCTGCTCCTCCACCTTTTCCACACAGCCGTCAAGCATACTTGCAAAACCGTATAAAAAGCCGCTGCGCATACAGTCCACCGTGTTTTTGCCGATTATGTTTTTGGGCAGTTCAAGGCTTATTTCGGGAAGCTGTGCCGTTTTTTCGGACAGGGAGTCAAGACTTGACCTGAGTCCCGGCATAATACAGCCGCCTATATAGTTTTTCTTACCGTCCACAACATCTATCGTTGTGGCCGTGCCCATATCTATCATAACAAGCGGCGGCTTGTGCATGGAAAGACCCGCTATGGCGCAGACAATTCTGTCGGCACCTACAGAGCCGGGATTATCCATCACAATATTAAGCCCCGTCTTTACACCCGGACCCACGATAAGCGGCGTAGAGCCTGTTACAAGCTCCACTGCGCCCTTCATGGCGTTAAGCACGGGCGGAACGACGGATGCGATTATACTGCCGTCTATCTTGTGTATATCCACGTTATACAGCTCAAGTATGTTTTTTATCTGTATGCCGTACTGATCGGCCGTTTTTATGCGGTCCGTCGATGTACGCGCTATAAAATCTATCCTGCCGTCGGTTATACCGCCCAGCACGATATTGGAGTTGCCTATATCAATTGCTAAGATCATGCCAATTCCCTTTTTCTGTTTACAACAAGCAGTGCCTTGCCCACGCCTACGGTGATGATGCCCGCAACTATAGCCTCGGGTACGCCGTTGCCCACAACGACACCCGTTATGATATAATTGAGTATACCACTCACCTCTTTACCCACAGCATCAGCAAACTGCTGTGCAAAAAAGATATATGCCATACCCATAACAAGTATGGTATTTGTAAGCGAGCCGCATACGCCTGCTACCGCAAGTGCCGTGACATCCGCGTCCTTGCCCTTTATAAGCGCCCTGATCGCATCAAACACAGCCGAAGCCGCAACACCGATAAGTATACGGGGTACAAAGCAGATAACAAGGCTCCACACATTACCGCCCGGATATAAGGGGGTAAAGAGAAAGCTTGTTATATTGGGCGAGAAAAACGATGCCTTCAAAAAGCTTGTAAGGCCGAAAATAAAGCCCGTTACAGCGCCTTTTTTCTTGCCGAGCACAATACCTGCCAGAATGACCGGTATATGCATCGTAGTTGCGTTAACACCGCCCACGGGAATATAGCCCAGCGGAGTAAATGCCAATACAAGCATTATTGCCGCGAAAAGTGCCACTTCCACCATGCCCTTTACGTTTACCGTCTGTTGATTTTCCATATTTAATTTCCTCCTTGCTGCCGTTCCCCTTGGGATACAGCGCTTATCCGCATCGCGGACCTTATTGTTGCAACGCAGGCCTTACCGCAGGCAAGGTTTGTCAAAAGCCCTGACTTCGCCTTTGTCTGCGCATTTCTATACGCTTTTGCGCACCCTCCCATTCCGCCTGCTCGGCGGTATTTTCGGGTACTATGGTATACGGTACCGGGACAGGCCTGCCATCCGCCTCGATACATACCTCGGTGAAATAGGCGCGGTTTATGACGTGGCGTATGCCTGTTTCTATCTCCTCGACATACACGTCCACACGCACCTCCATAGAGGTATTGCCGACATAGGTGACCTTTGCCGTTACTGCAACGACATCGCCTACAGCGGCACCCTTTTTAAACTGAAGATTATCCACCGCCGCCGTGGTTATCAGCATACCGCTGTGACGCATGGCGCAGATGCCTGCCGCCTCATCCATCCACTGCATCAGCCTGCCGCCGAAAAGGCGTGCACCGCCGTTGATATCTTCATTTTTAACAAGTCTTACACATTCGGTCACGGAGTCCTTAACACTCCTGACCTCCCTTTCGGTCTCCATATAAAAGTCTCCATGCGTTTTCGCCCAGAACGGCGTTTCTTATATTGCTGTCGGGCAAAAGCTGCGTCAGTCTGTCTATATATCCCTTCTGCGGGCTCCACGGGCTGTCGGTGGCAAAAAGCATACGCCTGCAGCCGTGCTTTTCAAGTATTTCGTAAAAGCTTTCCATCTTGATATATTCAAGGCAAAAAGCGGTATCAAGCCATATAT
The DNA here is from genome assembly GCA_017543265.1 of Bacillota bacterium. Lineage (GTDB taxonomy): Bacteria > Bacillota > Clostridia > Lachnospirales > CAG-274 > RGIG4310. The sequence continues at coordinate 25,804 of JAFYGI010000063.1, forward strand.
TTCTGCCGCAAATAAGCTCCGCCACGGCATCCCACTGCTCCCAGCCGCCAAGATGTGCAAGCACAAGCTTTTCGGGGTTTATCTCGTCTATTACGCCGATGACTCTCTCGGGCGGACAATGCACGGGGTCGCCCCAGCCGATGTCGCGTCCCGCATGGACAACGGTTATCAAACCGAGTACGGAGGCCTCATATATAATGCGTTTACAGCCTATATCGTCAATATAGCTGTCCTGATAATCGGGATGCAGCTTTATGCCGCGAAGCCCCTCTGCCTTTATCTGTCTTAAATGCTGCTTATAGTCCTCGTCAAGAGGATGTATACCGCCGAAGGACAAAAGCCTGCCCTCATACTTTTCGTTTACCTCGCAGGCATAACGCAGTATGGAGTCAAACTGCTGCGGCTTTGTCGCAACAGGAAGCACAACGGACATATCCACACCGCTTTGCGCCATGCTCTCCGCAAGACCCTGCGCGGTGCCGTCCGTATTGTTTTTTACCCCGCTTTTTTCCGACAAATAGCTGATACTTTTTGCAGCTATCTTTTCGGGAAAAATGTGTGTGTGAAAATCTATTATCATTATTTCAATGTATTCTCTTCAAACAGTTTACGCTTGTCTATGATCCTTACGGCCTTACCCTCGCTTCTCGGTATGGTCTTGGGCTCTACCAGCTTGACCTTTACGGCTATGCCGAGCATGGATTTAAGCTTGGCAATAAGCTTGCCCTCACGCTCGATCTTGTCCATAACGTCCTTGGGCGGGTTATCGGGCAGCCACTCGACATCACAGGCAATGGTATCGGAATTGTTCTTTCTGTCAACTATAAGCTGATAATTTGCCTCATAGCCGTTTGCAAGAAGAACAGTCTCTATCTGTGACGGGAATACGTTTACGCCCTTTACTACCATCATATCGTCGCTTCTGCCCAAAGGCTTACTCATCCTGATATGTGTTCTGCCGCAGGAGCAGGGCTTGCGTGAAAGCACGCAGATATCCCTTGTTCTGTATCTTAAAAGCGGGAAGCCCTTTTTGGTAAGGCAAGTAAATACAAGTTCACCCTTTTCGCCCTCGGGAAGGACCTCGCCGGTAACGGGATTTATGACCTCGGCGATAAAGTGATCCTCGTTTATATGCATACCGCGCTGTTCCTTACATTCATAGGAAACACCGGGGCCGCTTATTTCCGTAAGGCCGTAAATATCATACGCCTTTATGCCCAAAAGCCTTTCAATATTGCGGCGCATTTCCTCTGTCCACGCTTCGGCGCCAAAGATACCCGCTTTAAGCTTTATCTTGCCCTTTACCCCACGTTCTCTGATGCTTTCGCCGAGATATGCGGCATATGAGGGTGTACAGCAAAGGATAGTCGAGCCGAGATCCTGCATAAACTGTATTTGTCTGTCGGTATTACCCGATGACATGGGCAAAGTAAGCGAGCCCAATTTATGTGAGCCGCCGTTAAGACCGGGACCGCCGGTAAAAAGGCCGTAGCCGTAGCTTACATGCACTACATCATCTTTTGTACCGCCTGCGGCAACGATCGCTCTTGCACAGCAGGTCTCCCAGATGTCAAGATCTTCCTGTGTGTAGAAAGAAACCACACGTCTGCCCGTTGTACCGCTGGTAGACTGTATTCTTACGCAGTCCTTGAGCGGAACGCCGACAAAGCCGTAGGGATACTGGTCACGAAGATCGTCCTTTGTGATAAACGGAAGCTTGTGCAGATCCTCTATGCCTTTTATATCCTCGGGCTTAACGCCTGCCTTGTCCATTTTCTTTTTATAATACTTTACATGCTCGTAAACATGCTTCACCTGTTCGACCAGTCTCTCGCTCTGAAGCTTTTTAATGTCCTCAACAGGCATTGTTTCGATTTCGGGGTTAAAATAGTTATTCATACTTGATTCTCCTGTGGTATTTAGGAATTTCTTCCCAAATAGAATGCTTTTTTATTTAATTCCAAAAACTTTGGCGGAACACAGGCTTCAAGCGAATTGAGCCATTCCTCCTCGGTTATGTCGCCGAAGTATTTGGAAAATCTTCCCATAAGCGCGATATTTGCCGCCTTCGGGCTGCCTGCCTCGTTTGCAAGGGAAAGTGCATCCATTGCACTTACATCAGCGCCCGCAGCCGTCATTTTATCCAAAAGGTTTTCGGGATACTGTGCGGCACCCGTGATAACGGGCATGGGGTCTATCTCCTGCGCATTTACGATGACCTTGCCGCCTTTTTTAAGGAACGGAAGGTAACGTGCAGCCTCCAGCACCTCAAACGAGATGATGTAATCGGCCTCGCCCTTATCTATTACCGGAGAATATACCTTGTCGCCGAAACGCACATAGGTAACAACACTGCCGCCGCGCTGGCTCATGCCGTGTACCTCCGACACCTTAACATCATAGCCCTTTGTCATTACAACATGGCCCAAAAGCTTGCTGGCAAGCAGGGAACCCTGTCCGCCTACACCAACTATCATTATATTGACTGTATCCATCAGACATTACCCCCTTCATCGACTAAAGCATCAAACTTGCAAAGCTGCTGGCATACGCCACATCCTACGCAAAGCGTATTGTCAACGTGCGCCTTGCCGTCCTTAAAGCTTATCGCGGGACAGCCTATCTTCATACAAGCGCGGCAGCTGCGGCACTTGTCCGTATCAACGTGAAGAGACGGTTTATGCTTGACATATTTCAAAAGTGCGCACGGACGGCGGCTGATTATTACGGAAGCCTCGTCTGCGGCAAGCTCTTCTTTGATGACTTTTTCGGTCTGGGCAAGGTCATAGGGGTCCACTACCGCAACACGGTTAAAGCCCATTGCACGGCAAAGTGCCTCAAGGTCGATCTTGCCTGCGGGGTCGCCCTTGATGTTATAGCCCGTTGTGGGGTTCTGCTGGTGACCCGTCATACCCGTGATAGAGTTGTCAAGGATAATTACGGTAGAATTGCTCTGATTATAAGCAATATTTGCAAGGCTTGTCATACCCGAGTGCATAAAGGTAGAATCACCTATAACACATACGGTATCCTTTTCGCTTGCATCGCCCATAGCCTTGTTAAAGCCGTGGAGAGAGCTTATTGACGCACCCATGCAAAGTGTCATATCCGTAGCGCTCAGCGGTGCAACAGCACCGAGAGTATAGCAGCCTATATCGCCGAGTACCCTTATTTTATGCTTTGAAAGTGTGTAGAAAAGGCCCCTGTGAGGACAGCCCGCACACATTACGGGAGGTCTTACGGGAAGTCCCTCTATTGCGGGACAGGCTTCCTTTTCGGCCTCACCCAGAGCCTTTGCAACAACAGACTGCGAAAACTCGCCGAGTAAGGAGAAAAGCTCCTTGCCCTTTACATCAACACCGATATTTTTGCAGTGTGTTTCGATAACGGGGTCAAGCTCCTCTATAACTATGACCTGCTTTACTGTCTTGGCAAAGTTCTTTATCTTTTCAACGGGCAGGGGATTTACCATACCGAGTTTAAGCACGGGGTACTTGTCGCCCACAGCCTCCTTTGTGTACTGATAGCAGGTACTGGAGGTGATGATGCCCACGGAGTTGTCCTTACCTTCTTCAATGCGGTTTATAGGTGTTTCCTCCGCATATTTGATAAGGTCGAGGGTTCTCTGCTCAACGATGGGATGTCTCTTGATGGCATTGCCGGGCATCATAACATATTTTGCTATATTCTTTTCGTATTTTTTGGGCTCGGGCACAACTCTTTCGCTTGTTTCAACGATACTCTGGGAGTGTGCGACCCTTGTACACATTTTTATAATAACGGGAGTGTCGTACTTTTCGGAAAGGTCGTATGCAAGCTTGGCAAATTCAAGGCTCTCGCGTGAGTTTGAGGGCTCAAGCATAGGAACCTTGGATGCAATGGCATAATGTCTTGAATCCTGCTCGTTCTGTGAGGAATGCATACCGGGGTCGTCTGCCACGCAGATTATCATACCGCCGTTCACGCCCGTGTAGGAGATGGTGAAAAGCGGGTCGGCAGCCACGTTAAGGCCAACGTGCTTCATGCCGCAAAAGCTTCTCTTGCCCGCAAGGCTCGCGCCGAATGCGACCTCCATGGCAACCTTTTCGTTAGGTGCCCACTCACAGTATATCTCGTCATATTTAGCCGCTTCCTCGGTGACCTCCGTACTGGGCGTACCGGGATAGGAGCTTACGACCGCAGCACCGGCCTCATACAGACCGCGTGCAAAGGCCTTGTTGCCCAACATTATCTCTTTCATTTTTATTTCTCCTTAAATAATTATTTTTCGCTGTAATGCTCCTCGTTTTCATACGCAACAAGGTATTCCTTGCCGTATTTCTTGCGGAGCAGCGGTTTTTCTATCTTGCCTGTGGGGTTTCTGGGTACATCGGCAAAGATGACCTTCTTGGGACGCTTGTATCTGGGAAGAGCCATACAGAATTCGTTTATTTCTTCCTCCGTACACTCCACACCCTCTTTAAGCTGGATAATGGCACCCGCGATCTCTCCCAGACGCTTGTCGGGCAGACCGATGACCGCAACATCGTGTATTTTGTCGTTTGTGCGCAGGAAGTCCTCTATCTGTACGGGATAAAGGTTTTCACCGCCCGAAACGATAACGTCCTTTATACGGTCAACAAGGTAGATAAAGCCGTCCTTGTCCTGCATTGCGGCATCGCCCGTGTAGAGCCAGCCGTCTTTGAGCACCTCTGCGGTGGCCTTGGGGTCGTTATAGTATTCCACCATAACACCGGGGCCCTTTACGCAAAGCTCGCCCGCCTCGCCCTGCTTTACAGGGTTGTCGTTTTTGTCCACTATCTTGCATTCCCAGCCGTAGCCCGGAACACCGATAGCGCCTACTTTGTATATATGGTCAACACCAAGATGTACACAGCCGGGGCCGATAGACTCGCTCAGGCCGTAGTTGGTGTCGTAGTCGTGGTCGGGGAAGTATTCCTTCCAATGCTTTATAAGCGACGGGGGCACGGGCTGTGCGCCGATGTGCATAAGACGCCACTGTGAAAGCTTGTAATCCTCTATTCTCAGCTTGCCGCTGTCAAGCGCATCGAGTATATCCTGCGCCCAGGGCACAAGAAGCCAGACTATTGTGCAGTGCTCGCGCGATACGGTGCTGAACACATACTCCGCCTTGGTGCCCTTTAATATAACGGCTCTCGAGCCAGATATAAGGCTGCCGAACCAGTGCATCTTTGCGCCCGTATGGTAAAGCGGCGGTATGCAGAGGAAGCAGTCGTCGCGTGTCTGTCCGTGATGAGCCTGCTCTACCTTGCAGGAATGCACAAGGCTTCTGTGGCGGTGCAAAATAGCCTTCGGGAAGCCTGTTGTACCCGACGAGAAGTAGATGGCAGCGAAATCGTCGTCACTTATATATATTTTAGGGTCCTTGCTGGAGCAGAAAGAAACCAGCTCGTTGTAGTCCTCCGCAAATGTCGGGCAGGAGTTTCCCACATAGATAAGCACCCTGTTTTTGCCTAATTTTTCCTCAACGGATTCTATACGGCCGATAAATTCGGGACCGAACACAAGTATATCCAGCTCCGCAAGGTCGGCGCAGTAAAGGATCTCGTCCGCGGAATATCTGAAGTTAAGGGGTACGGCAATAGCACCGGTCTTTAAAATGCCAAAATAAATAGGCAGCCATTCAAGGCAGTTCATCATAAGGATACCTACCTTGTTGCCCTTTTGTATGCCGCGTGCCAGAAGCATATTGGCCATACGGTTGGCTTTTTCGTTAAAAACGCTCCAGCTTATCTCGCGTCTGTAATACTGATTTGAGGTAGGCTGTATCAGCTCGTAATCCTTCCATGTTACTTTACCCGGCTCCTTCTGCTCGGGATTAACCTCTACAAGCGCAGTCTCGTCGCCATAGAGCGAGGCATTGCGTTCAAGAAAATCTATTATTGGCATATAATAAAACTCCTTCCGTTAATATATGTGGATACACAAACCCATAGGCACCCATAATAAACTCACATTACATTATAACTAATTTTACAACAATAATCAAGTTTAATCTTCATGAATTATAAAAAAAATTGCATAAAAATAAAAGGGGCTTTTATATGACCCCCTTTTCGGGCAAAAACAATGCCGTTTTTACCTGCAAAACACAACGGTATTTCAATCTTCTGCGGATATTATCGCAATTACGCCTTTATCAAGCGAAACGGTACCTTTTTTGCCGGATATTTTATTGCTTACGCAAAGAGATGTGCCAAGTTCGAGCGTATGACCGCAAAGCGGATATTCAAACCCCGTCATGGTAAGACCCTCCGCCCTTTCGCACAGCGGCATTACGGAGATATAGCGCCCCGTATCGGCAATATCCGCGGACATACCGCCCTTTAAAAGAAAGATATCGTTGGTGGCATTTATCGCCCTTGCGGCTATGCCCCTGTCGGCGCATTTTTTCAAAAGCTGGATATTGCACAGGGTATGGTCGAGCCTTGTGCCGCTCAATACGCCCGTCAGCACGATATCCTTTGCCCCAAGCTCAAACGCAAGCTCTATGCCAAGCTCTATATCGGTTTTATCTTTTTTTACGGGAAAAACTGTCATCTGCCTGTCCTTAAAATGCCCGAGACTTTCGGGCGAGACCGAGTCCATATCACCTATTATGCGGTACGGGTCGATGCCGTGTGCCGCACAATGGTCAAGACCGCCGTCACAGGCAATAACGCATCTTTCCTTAAAATCAGAAGGGCAGCAGAAGTCTCCGCTGCCTATTATCAGAAATTTATCCATAAAATTACCTCAGCATGGCATTAAAGGCCTTTATATTTGCGGCCGTATCGCCCTTGAATATGGCGGAACCCGCAACAATGACCTCCGCACCCGCCTGCTTTACCTCTTCCAGGTTATCAAGCTTTACGCCGCCGTCTATCTCCAACTCAAAGCGGCAGCCGTTGGCCTTTTTATACTCCGCAAGCCACCTGACGTTTTCAAGGGTCTCGGGTATAAGCCCCTGACCGCCAAAGCCGGGCTCCACACTCATAACAAGCACCAGATCCACCTTGTCAAGGTACGGTACTATCGTTTTGGGTGAGGTCTTGGGCTTGATGGTCACGCCCGCACGCTTGCCGAGAGCGTGTATCTCGTCTATTATCTGTGCGCCCTTTTCCGTGGCCTCGGCATGAAAATTGATTATATCCGAGCCTGCCGCGGCAAACTGCTTGATATAGCGCTCGGGCCTGTCTATCATAAGATGTGTGTCAAGCACGATGTCGGTTATTTTTCTGAGACATTCCACAACGGGTATACCGATCGAAATATTCGGCACAAAAAGTCCGTCCATAACATCTATATGCACATAGGGCACATTATTGCTTTCAAGAATTTTGATTTCCTCGCCAAGTCTTGCAAAATCGCAGGACAAAAGCGACGGCGAAAGTTTATACATTTTGACGTTCTCCTTTAATTGTCAGACAGCATTTCGTAAAGCTTTACAAAGCGCTCGTAGCGCTCGCGCGAGATCTCCCTGCCGACGTGTTCTTTAAGCACGCAGCCCGGCTCGGCGATATGGCGGCAGTCGTTAAAGCGGCAGCCGTCCAGATACGGCTCAAATTCTTTAAAATAATGCTGAAGCTCCTCGGGCTTTATCAGGTCGAGGCTGAGCGAAGTGAACCCCGGAGAGTCCACAATATATGTATCGCTGCCCGCGCCGAGAAGCTCCACCTGTCTTGTGGTGTGCCTGCCGCGCTCTATTTTGCGGCTTATCTCGCCCGTCATGCGGGTCTCGCCCGGGATGAGCCTGTTTATGATGCTGGATTTGCCGACACCCGACGGCCCCGCAAGCACGGAGACCTTGCCCCTGAGATATTCCCCCAGCGGCTTGATGCCGTCGTTTTCAAGCGCCGATACATGAAACACCCTGTATATCGGCGAATATATCCCGCTTATTTTTTCGGCCGCGGACAGGTCGCTTTTGTTTATGCAGATAACGATATCTTCTATCTTCTGATATTCCGCAAGCACAAGAAATCTGTCCAGCAGGTCAAAATTTATGTCGGGGCTTTTGGCCGCAAAGGTGATAACGGCGCAGTCGATATTGGCAACGCGCGGGCGGATAAGGCAGTTACGCCTTGGCATAATGCTTTCTATCGTGCCCTTTTTCTCGCGTGCCGACTGCACGCTTATCTCAACATTGTCGCCAATGGTGGGTATTATTTTCTTTTTTCTGAATATGCCTCTTGCCGCACATTCATATACAAGGCCGTCGGCGGCCACAAAATACAGACCGCCGACACCTTTTATTATTCTGCCTTGTATCAATATTTTTCCTCCCGTTCAAGTATTACCTCGTTATCGACATATATCTTATAGTTTGTATCCTTATCTATCTGATCGTTTATCGAGAACGGGAACTCCTTGCCGGAAACATACTTTTCGTACAGTATGCGCGTATTCTCGGCATCTATCGCAACAGCCTTGACAAGATAGTTCTTTTCCAGATACTCCTTGTCCTCCACCACTTGCAGACGTGTCGTCACGCCGTTGGGTATCCTGCCCTGCTCGTCCTTGATGACTTCCTCGCCCGTATCGACATCTATCACCACGGTCTTTGTGGGCGGATTGCCGACAAACGAAGGTATGACGGGTATGCTTACAGCCCTTTTAACGGGCTCTATAGGTGCCGCCTGATACTCTGTGGTGGTCTCTGTCGTGGCCTCCTCCGTAAGCTTAAGCGCAGGGTCGGGGCCCTTGCTTATAGTTGCGGTGACAGTAAAGCCGTAGGGCACCATCGTGCCTGCGGGTACACCCTGGAAAGCGACCTGACCGACAGGGTATTTATCGCTGTAGGACTCCTCCAGGAATTTAACGGTAAAGTTTTGCAGAGCCTGCGTAGCCTGCTCCTTTGTCATGCCGAGGATATCGGGCACGGGGATATTTTCCTCCGCAGCACCGAGACTTATATAAAATACGACCTTGTCGTCCTTTCCTATCTCCGTGCCTGCGGGCGGTGTCTGTCTGATGACCGTACCCACGGGTATCCTTTCGTTGTTTTCGTACTTTATCTCGTCGATATGGATGTTTTTGGCTTCAAGGATGGCTACAGCCTCCTCTTCCGTTTTATCGAGTATATTTTCCATAGGCACCTTTTCGCTGCCGAGGCTTACGGTAAGGGTGATGCGCGAATTTCTTGCGACCCTTATGCCCTCGTCTATGCTCTGTGCCATTACCGTACCTGCCTCGACCTTATTATCGTTGATATTTTCCTTGGTAAGATAAAGCTTTTTATTCTCCGCAAGCTGCTCCGCAGTTTCTATATCAAGGTCGATAAATCTGGGTACTACGACTGTGGGATTGATAACATTTGAATAAACGTAATAAATGCCGAAGGTAAGCACCGCGATTATTGCCAGCGCAAGCGCCACGGAGCCTATAATGACCTTTCTTTCGTTCTTTCTGTTTTCAAATTCCTCCTCTGTCTCGTCATAGTCGTCGTCGGATATATCATCGCCCGATATATCGTCGCCGACTATCAGCTCGGAGGCATCCCTTGTCTTGTTTCTGATTTCCTGAAGTTCCTCGGGTGTGGCAACAACGGTCTTTCCGTCGTTTATGTCATTTTCCTTTACAAACTTGCCGCTCGGGTCTGTCAGCGCAAGGCGAAGATCGTTGATAAGCTCTTCTGCGTTCTGATAGCGCTCTGCCGCAAGCTTTCTCGTACATTTGTCTATTATTTTTATTATACTCTGGCTGGCCTTTGTATTGAATGATTTAATGTCGGGTATCGGGTCGTTGCTGTGCTTTATCGCCATTTCGACGATATTGTCACCTACAAACGGCAGTCTGCCCGTTATCATTTCAAACATTACTATACCCAGCGAATAAATGTCGCTTCTTGCGTCGGTGTGCATACCGCGCGCCTGCTCGGGCGAGAAATAATGCACACTGCCGACAGCCTCGGCATTTATGGTGTTGGATGTTGCCGCCCGCGCTATACCAAAGTCCGTTACCTTGATATTGCCGTGCTTGCCGTCCTTTGTGACAAGTATGTTCTGCGGCTTTATATCCCTGTGTATAACATTGTGATTGTGCGCGTGCATAAGTCCCTCGGCTATTTGCAGCGCAACGCTTATGGTCTCCTCGTTTGACAGCGGCGCCTTGTTTTTGATTATCTCCTTAAGCGTACAGCCGTCAACATATTCCATGGCAATATAATAAATATCGCCGTCATTGCCGTAGTCGTATATTCTTACTATATTCTGATGGTTAAGCTTGGCAGCCGCCTTGGCCTCTGCACGGAAACGCTTCACAAACTCGTTGTCCGAGATAAATTCCTCTTTGAGTACCTTAAATGTTACGTCACGGTCCAGCGTTTCGTCCATTGCATGATACACAACAGCCATGCCGCCTACACCAAGCTTATCTATGATCTTATATTTACCCAGTACAACTGTGCCTATATCTATGTTCATAACTGTACCTCCCCGTCTTCCCATGGTGAGATTATTACTGCGGAGATATTATCCTTGCCGCCGTTTTCGTTTGCCCTGGCGATAAGGCGCTCCGCACGCTGCTCAACTGTCATATTTCTGTTACGGACGATGTCCCTTATTTCGTCGGCGTGTACCATATTGCTTAGTCCGTCGCTGCATATAAGATAAATCGTATCATGCGCAACGGGCCGTATGATGCCGTCAACATTGACAAGTCCCGCAGAGCCGACAGCCCGCGTAATAACATTTTTTCTGGGGTGGTTTTCCGCCTCTTCCTGCGTGAGCTGACCGTTTCTTACCATTTCCATAACATAAGAATGGTCATTTGAAAGCTGCTCTATTTTTTTATCCGTGACCGCATACAGCCTGCTGTCGCCGACGTGCGCCGCATATAAAACATTGCCCGCCAGAGTGACCGCAAGAAAGGTCGTGCCCATGCCGTTAAATTCCGGCGCGGAGCTGCCTTTGTTGTATACGTCAGCGTTTGCCGCAGTCACCGCGGTTATCAGGTTGTCGAGATATTCGCCGTTTGCCTGGCGTGAGGTCAGCGACGCAATAAAGCTTTTTATTGCAAGATCGCTTGCCACATCGCCCGCAAGCTCGCCGCCCATTCCGTCGGCAACGACAAATACATTCGGCACACAGCCCACAGGTGCTGTGCTGACAAATATATTATCCTGATTGACAGTTCTTACCCTGCCCACATCAGTCTTTCCTACTGCAATCATTTAAACACCTCTTATGTTACTTTGTTTTGTCCTTGTAGTGCTTTCTAAGCTGGCCGCAGGCAGCGTTTATATCACTGCCGAGCCGTCTTCTGATGGTGGTCTCTATGCCCTTTGCCTGCAAGATGTCCGCAAACGCCTTTATGGTGCGTTCCTCGCTTCTTATAAAGTTGTTTTCCCTGACATCGTTTACGGGTATAAGGTTTACATGACACAAGCTGCCGCACAGCCTTTGAGCAAGCTCGTGCGCATTGTCCTCGCTGTCATTCACGCCTTTTATAAGGGCATATTCGTATGTAACGCGCCGTCCGGTGACATTTGCGTAGTCCTTTGCTGCACCGATAACGCGGTCTATGCTGTATTTGTTTGCAATGGGCATGGTCATGCGCCTTATGTCGTCATTGGGCGCGTGCAGCGATATTGCAAGCGTGATCTGCAGTTTAAGCTGCGCAAGCTGTTCTATCCTGTCTGCAAGCCCACAGGTAGATACCGTGATATGCCGCTGTCCGATCTTTATGCCCTCGCCCATTATTTTAAGAAAAGCTATAAGCTGGTCATAATTATCCAGCGGTTCACCGCTGCCCATTATAACGATATTGCTTATCCGCTCCCCTATGTCCTGCTGTATCTTATATACCTGCAGCGCCATCTCGCCCGCGGTAAGGCTCCGTTCAAGGCCGTCCACCGTTGACGCACAAAATCTGCAGCCCATACGGCAGCCCGCCTGCGAAGATATACAGACCGCATTGCCGTAGGAATATTTCATCAGCACACTTTCTATTATAATATCATTTCCCAGATCAAACAAGTATTTTCTTGTATTATCTTGTTTTGATATCAATTTTTCCACTATTTCTATGTTGGAGAGAGTATACTCCGCCTTTAGTTTTTCCCTCAGGGCTTTGGAAATATCGGTCATTTCGTCAATACTTCCCACCTGTTTAACGTGCAGCCAGTCGAATATCTGTCCCGCACGGAAGGGCTTTTCACCCAGCCGCACCATTTCTTCCTTAAGCTGCGCCGTTGTAAGCGAACGTATATCCATATAATATCACCTTTTTACAAAACGTGCAATAAAAAATCCGTCTGTCATAAAATCACAGGGCAGGACTTGTATATAGCCGTCTTTTGCCGTTGCACATTCAAAGTTGAGATATTTGCTTATATCCTCCGGCTCAAAGCCGTAGGTATCGCAGAACCATTTTACGTTTTCAAGGTTTTCCTTAAGCGATATGGTGCAGGTGGAATAAACCAGACAGCCGCCCTGCTTGACATAAGCCTGACAGGTGCCGAGGATATCCCTTTGCAGCTTTGCAAGTGCCTCAACGTCTTCCATGGTCTTGTTGTATTTTATATCGGGCTTTTTACGGAAAAGACCGAAGCCCGAGCAAGGTGCATCGGCCAGCACGCAGTCCATTTTGCCGTCATACGCCGCGTTATGCACGGAGGCATCCGACAAAACAGGCTTGATGATGCCGATACCGAGTCTTTCCGCACCCGAGCGTATAAGCTCCAGCTTATGCTCGTATATATCGGCAGAAATGATCTCGCCCTCGTTTTTCATTTTATATGCACAGTAAAAGCTTTTGCCGCCCGGTGCCGCGCAGCTGTCAAGCACCTTGTCGCCCGGCTTGGGGGCAAGGATATCGACCGCCAGCATGGAGCTTTCGTCCATAACATGGAAAAGCCCGTCGGCAAAGGTCCTTGTCTGCGTTATATCACGGGTCTTGGACAGATACAGCGCATTTTCCTTGAATACGCCGTCCGTCATGGCAATATTGTCTGCCGAGAGCGCCTTTTTAAGCCCCGCCTTGTCGATCTTAAGCGTGTTTATGCACGCGCTGACCTTCGGCGGCACTCTGTTTGACAGACATATTTTCTCTATGGTGTCTATATCCAGCTCTTTAAGCCAATATTCTATTATCCACACGGGATAGGAATACTTCACACTGATATAGTCCACAGGGTGTTTTTGCTTATCGGGATAAGAAATATTATCCTTGTTGCGTGCAATATTCCTTAAAACGCCGTTCACAAAGCCCGCGAGCGTTGCAAAGCCCTTTTGCTTTGCCAGCTCCACCGCCTCATTGCAGGCGGCGCTGTCGGGCACCTTGTCCATATACATTATCTGGTATACGCTTATCCTGAGGTTATTGATGATAAGCGGCTTCATTTTTTCAAGCGCCGTTTTGGAATACAGCGATATGATATAGTCTATATTTATCATATTGCGCAGCGTGCCGTTGACCAGCTCCGTCACAAACGCCCTTTGCACCATTGACAAATGGCTGTTGCGGGCAAGCACACTGCGCAGCACGATATTATTATAGGCCTTTTCGTTTAAAATATCAATAATTGCGTAAAGTGCTATTTCTCGTTCTTTCATTTAAAATCTCCGCCTGTTGATATCTATGGGCATTACTTTTTGCCGCCCTGCTGTCTGTTCTTGGAACGAAGATGATCGTCATCATGGTTCTGTACTGCGGGTTCATCATCTTCCTTGGGCTTTTCTTCGACAAATTCGTCTGCTTCGAGGAAATCCTGCTCCTTGAAGATAAACTTTTCTATCAGCGGGAAGATGAAGGGTGCGTCGGGAACTATGTCCCTGTATTTTTCCGCAAAAAGCTCCTTGCTGAAATACAGCGGGAAAAGAGCCTCAAACTCCTTCCTGCCCATCACTATAGGCTCGGTTATCTTCAGGCCGCCCATCTTTGGCTCGCCGTAAAAGATAAGGTTGTTGTCCCTGTCCCTTTTTGCATAATATGCAAGCGACGGATGGTTAAGTATGGTAAAAGTTTTAAGAAGATACAGCTCGTCCTCCTTCATAAGTTTGCAAAGCTTTAACCATGCTTCTGTTGGCATCATAAAAATTCCCCCTTAATTTTCGTTGATAATTGATTTTTATATCTTGTTTTTTTTCTGTAAAACCATTATACTATAACTATAACACATTTTCGTCAATATAAAAAGGTTTTTTTTAAAAAAGGAGTCAAAAAATGATAAGAACTTTGATCTATAATCTCGGTCTTGCCTTCGGACTGCTTAAAATGATGCTTTCCGCGCCGAAATGCGCACGTTACATAAAAGAAGGAAATATGCAGGCGCATGACAAACTGGCCAACGATCTGGTAATCCGCTGGGGCAAAAGAAGAATAAAGCAATCGGGTGCCAGACTGGAGGTAACGGGGCTTGAAAACGTCCCAAAGGACAGACCCGTGCTGTTTGTTGCCAACCACCAGAGCAATTTTGATATACTGGTGCTGTGCGGCACGCTTGAATGCTGCAAGGGCTTTGTGGCCAAAAAGGAGCTGAAAAAAATACCTTTGCTTGGCTACTGGATGGTACATACACACTGTCTTTTCCTTGACAGAGAGGATATGAAGCAGTCCATGCAGGTCATAGTAAAGGCTTACGAGCAGCTTAAAGACGGCTACAGCATGATAATCTTCCCCGAGGGCACAAGAAGCAAGGGCGGCCCCGTAAAGGAATTCAAGGCAGGCAGCTTTAAGCCCGCCATCAAGGCAAAGGTCCCTGTTGTGCCGATAACGATAGACGGCACCTACCGTGTAATGGACGGGGATGACAAAAAGGTGCGTCCCGCAGATGTAAATCTGGTTATACATCCGCCGATAGAAACGGCCGATCTGACAAAGGACGAAATAAAGGAGCTGCCGTCAAGAGTCAGGGATATTATAGTAGGCAGCATGAAATACACAAAGGCATAAGGGAAAACAAAATGGAAAAATTATACTACAAATCAGCTTATATAAAGGAATTTGATGCAGAGGTAACAAGCTGCGAAAAGGCGGAGAAAGGCTTTGCGGTAACGCTGGATAAAACGGCATTTTACCCCGAGGGCGGCGGTCAGCCCTGCGACAAAGGCAAATTAAACGACATTTCGGTCTATGATGTACAGGAAAAGGGCGAGGACGTTGTGCACTATGTGACCCGTGAGATACCCGTCGGTACAAGCGTACACGGCGTTATAGACTGGGAGCGCCGCTTTGACCTGATGGTACAGCACTCGGGCGAGCATATAGTAAGCGGCTTTATAAACGCACGCTTCGGCTACAACAACGTAGGCTTCCACATGGGCGCGGATATGATAACCGTTGACCTTGACGGCGATATCATAAAAGAGCAGTTAAAGGAAATAGAGGCTGATGTAAACAGCTATATATGGCAAAACCGCCGTGTTGAGGTGCTCTATCCCACCGCTGAGGAGCTTAAAGCGCTTAAATACCGCAGCAAAAAGGAGCTTGAAGGCGAGGTAAGGATAATACGCTTCCCCGACGGCGATACCTGCGCCTGCTGCGGCACACACGTTGACACCACCGCGGAGATAGGCCTTGTAAAGCTTATATCCGTACAAAAATTTCATGAGGGCGTAAGGATAGAGATGATATGCGGCAAACGCGCCTATGAATACTGCGCAAAGGCCGTTGAGGAAAACTCGGCGATATCAAACCTGCTCTCGGCCAAGGTCTTTGAGACATCTGCCGCCGTGGAAAGACTTTTAAGCGAAAATCAGCAGCTTAAAATAAAGCTGTCCGAGTCCGAAAACAATATGCTGGATATGATAGCCGAAAATTACGTTGGCATTAGTGACAAAATAGTTTTAAACAAGAAAAATCTTAC
Source organism: Bacillota bacterium (assembly GCA_017543265.1). Taxonomy (GTDB): domain Bacteria; phylum Bacillota; class Clostridia; order Lachnospirales; family CAG-274; genus RGIG4310. The sequence goes on from JAFYGI010000063.1 coordinate 41,612, forward strand.
CCCCGACACGGTAAGAAAGCTGGCTGCCGCGCTTATAGAGCAAAACAGCGGCCTTGTCGCGGTATTTTCGGGCGATGAGGAAAACGGCTACAAGTACGCAGTTGCCCAAAAGGACGGCGACCTGAAACAGCTTGTAAAGGATATGAATGGCGCACTTAACGGCCGCGGCTGCGGCAAGCCGTTTTTTGCACAAGGCTCGGTAAACGCAAAATGGGTCGAGATAGAAAATTTCTTCTCGGATAAATAAAAAAAAGCGAAGAATGGGATCTATACCCGTTCTTCGCTTTTTATTTATGACAGTTTCATTATCTTACTCGCTGAATTCACCGAATTTTCTGAAGCGTGCATATCTTTCGCTTAAAAGCTGATCTATAGGCTTATCGCAAAGCATATCCAGTTCTGTGACCAGTTTGCTTTTAAGCAGGTTTGCGGTAAAACCGAAATCATTCTGGGCACCGCCCTTGACCTCTTTTATGACCTTTTCGATCATTCCCATTTCAAGCAGATCGTTTGCGGTCAGCTTCATAACATCCGCAGCCTCTTTTGCACGGTTTGCATCCTTCCAGAGGATACTTGCAAAGCCCTCGGGGCTGAGTATGGCATAAACGGAGTTTTCAAGCATCCAAACCCTGTCCGTTACGGCCAGCGCAAGCGCACCGCCGCTGCCGCCCTCGCCGATAACAACGGATATCGTGGGCACCTTAAGCTCCGCCATTTCAAGCAGATTTCTTGCAATAGCTTCACCCTGTCCGCGTTCCTCTGCACCGACACCGCAGTATGCACCGCTGGTATTGATAAGGTTTATTATGGGACGGCCGAATTTTTCCGCCTGCTTCATAAGGCGAAGCGCCTTGCGGTAGCCCTCGGGATGCGGCGAACCGAAGTTACGCTCGATATTTTCTTCCATGGACTTGCCCTTTTGTATACCGATAACGGTCACGGGTCTGTCCACAAGCCATGCAACACCGCCGACAACAGCCTTATCGTCACGGAACTGTCTGTCACCGTGCAGCTCGACAAAGCCTTCAAAAATATGGTTTATATAATCAAGTGCGGTAGGTCTTGACACCTTACGCGCAATTTTGACGTTATCATAAGCGCCTGCCATTATTCCGCACCGTCCTTTCTGCCCGAATGAAGCCTTAAAATATCACGAAGCTTTATAGGCATTTCTTCTCTTGTAACGATGAGATCCACAAAGCCGTGTTCAAGCTGGAACTCCGCTGTCTGGAACTCGTCGGGGAGCTTTTGCTTTATAGTGCCCTCGATAACACGTCTGCCGGCAAAGCCGATAAGCGCCTTGGGCTCGGAGATGATAATGTCGCCGAGCATGGCAAAGCTTGCGGTAACGCCGCCCGTTGTGGGGTCGGTCAGCACGGTTATGTACAAAAGCCCTGCCTGTGAGTGCTTTGCGGCCGCAGCGGACACCTTAGCCATCTGCATAAGCGACACGATACCCTCCTGCATTCTTGCACCGCCGGAGCAGGCAAAAATGATGATGGGGAGCCTGTTTTTTGTTGCGTATTCAAATGCCCTTGTAAGCTTTTCGCCGACAACGCTGCCCATAGATGCCATCATAAAGCCGCTGTCCATTACGCCTATAACGGTCTTTTCGCCGCCTATGGTACAGGTACCGGTTATTACGGCATCCTTAAGGCCCGTTTTTTCCTGCATCCTTGCGATCTTTTCCTCATAATCGGGGAAATCAAGCGGATTTTTTGCCCTGAGTGCCGCGTCCATTTCCTTAAAAGAGCCCTCGTCTGCCGTCAGGCGAATTCTTTCCTTGGAGTTAAGGCGGAAATATCTTGCGCATTTGGGACAAATTTTAAGCTTTCCAAGCTCTTTCTTTTCAAAAACATTCTCGCACGAGGGGCACTTTATACCGCCCGCAGGTACGGGCACATCTTCCTTTGCCGGTTCTTTTTTGCCCGGCAGTTCAAGCTTTATATCCTTTACCCTGCTTCTGAGAGTATCCAAATCGGGTAATTTAAAACCTGCCATAATGCCCTCCTTATCCTATCATAAATGTCAGTTCGGCTTCCGCGACCTTTTTGTCGTCCACATAAGCAACGCCCTTGCCTATGCCTGCGACCTTTTTAAGCTTGACTATTTCAAGCTCGAGCCTTAATGTATCGCCCGGAACGACCTTGCCGCGGAATTTTGCCTTATCTATGCCGCCGAAGTACGCGGTCTTGCCCTTGAACTGTTCAAGCGACAGCAGCGCAACGGCACCTGCCTGAGCCATAGCCTCAACGATAAGCACGCCGGGCATAACGGGCTCCTGCGGGAAATGTCCGTTAAAAAATTCCTCGTTGTTGGTCACGTTTTTAATGGCAACGACCCTTTTGCCCTCCTCGAGCTCGATAACGCGGTCGATAAGCAAAAACGGGTATCTATGCGGTATAATAGCCTTTATATCCTGTGAATAAAGCATTTTCAGCCCTCCCATTTTTTAAGGCATAAAACAGCGTTGTGTCCGCCGAAGCCAAATGTGTTGGAAAGTGCATATTTCACTTCCCTTTCAACTGCCTTGTTGGGTGTATAGTCAAGGTCGCATTCCTCGTCCGGCACCTGATAGTTGATAGTCGGCGGGATAATGCCGTGCTGCATTGCAAGAGCCGTTGCGATGACCTCCACCGCACCCGTTGCACCGAGAAGATGACCCGTCATGGACTTTGTGGAGCTTATGCTTATTTTTTTAGCCTGCTCCTCGCCGAAGGCTATCTTTATAGCGGCTGTTTCGCCTGCATCGTTAAGATGTGTGCTGGTGCCGTGTGCATTTATATAATCTACCTGTGTGCTTTCGATGCCTGCCTCACGCATAGCGGCCGTCATGGCCTTTGCAGCACCCGTACCGTCGGGCAGCGGGCTTGTCATATGGTATGCGTCGCAGGTCGAGCCGTAGCCGACTACCTCTGCCAGTATCTTTGCCCCGCGAGCCTGTGCGCTTTCAAGTGATTCCATAAACACGATGCCCGCACCCTCGCCCATTACAAAGCCGTTTCTTTCCTTGTCGAAAGGCATTGACGAGCGTTTGGGGTCGTTATTGGTGGAAAGGGCTTTAAGCGATGTAAAGCCGCCGATACCGAGTGGGCATACGGTAGCCTCCGCACCGCCCGCAATAATATAATCGGAATAGCCGTGCTTGATGTTCCTGAACGCCTCACCGATACAGTTTGTCGAGGATGCGCAGGCCGTAACAACGTCTATACAGGTACCCTTTGCCTGATATTTGATAGCGACCTGTCCTGCCGCCATATTGCCTATGGTCATAGGGATACAAAGCGGGCCTATCTTGCTCGGGCCTTTTTCAACCAGCTTTACAGTAGCTTCCTCTATAACGGGAAGTCCGCCAATACCCGAGCCTATAACAACGCCAAGGCGGTCTTTGTCTATCTTTTCAAGGTCGATACCGCTGGACTTTACAGCCTCGTCGGCTGCAACCATAGCAAAAACGGTAAACCTGTCCATACGTTTAAGGTCTTTTTTGTCAACGGCCACAAGGGGATCGAAATCATCCTTTACCTCGCCTGCGACCTTTACCTTAAAGTCCGTCGTATCAAAATTTTTGATAAAATCTATACCGTTTCGTCCGCTTTTAAGGCCGTCCCAAAACTGTTCAACATTGTTGCCGATGGGTGTTACCGCACCCATACCGGTAATAACAACTCTTCTTTCCATAAAAATATGTTCCTCCATTAAAGCAGTTTTACATTATCATACCGCCGTCAATATTAACGACCTGACCCGTGATATAGGGTGCATTTGCAAGAAATACCGCAAGCTCTGCGACCTCCTCGGGCTCGCCGAGTCTTTTAAGCGGTACGTTTGCCAGTATTCCCTCTTTTACGCTGTCACTTAAAACATCCGTCATTGATGTTTTGATAAAGCCCGGAGCGATGGCATTACAGGTAATGCCGCGTGATGCAAGTTCCTTTGCGGTCGCCTTGGTAAGGCCGATAACGCCCGCCTTGCTTGCGGCATAGTTGGCCTGACCCACATTGCCCGCAACGCCGACAACACTGCTCATATTGACGATGCTGCCGCTTTTTTGCTTGAGCATCACCTTGCTTGTATGCTTTATCATATTGAATGTACCCTTAAGGTTTGTTGCTATTACCGCATCAAAATCCTCTTCCTTCATGCCGAGCAAAAGCTTGTCGCGTGTGATGCCCGCATTGTTTACAAGCACATCCACCGTGCCGAATTTTTCAACAGAAGCCTTTACAAGAAGCTCCGCCTGCTTAAAGTCGCTGACATCGCACTGAACGGCAAGGCACTCCACGCCGCAGCCCTCTATTTCCTTAATAAGCTCGTCGGGCACCGTACTTCTGTAGTTTAACACTATATTGCAGCCTTTTTTGGCAAAGGCAACGGCAACAGCCCTGCCTATACCCTTTGCACCGCCTGTAACAATAACATTTTTAGCCATTATAAACCCAATCCTCCGATCGCCTTTTCAAGCGTTTTTACATCCTCAATGTTGTATACCTCGATATTTTCCGCGCCCATATCCTTTGCGACCTTCTTGACAAAGGAAGAAAGCGTTTTGCCCGGACCCATTTCAACAAAGGTATCAACGCCGAGTTCTATCATTTTTCTGACAGACTGATCCCATTTTACGGGGTTCATTACCTGCTTGGTGAGTATTTCCGGTATATCCGAGGCACTTGCGACAAGGTCGCCCGTAAGGTTTGTAGGCACGGGTACCTGCATATCGTGGAAATCTATATTTTTAAGTTCCTCTTTAAGCTTGTCCGAAGCGGGCTTTAAAAGCGATGTATGGAAGGGGCCGCTTACATTGAGCATAACGGCACGCTTTGCGCCCATTTCCGTCACTATTTCGGCAGCCTTTTCAACCGCAGCCTTATCGCCCGCAATTGCTATCTGGCCGGGGCAGTTGTAATTTGCTATCATGCACCTGCCGATGTCGGAAACGCTGTCGCAGGCCTCCTGTATCTTTTCCGCGGGGAGATTTAAAACGGCACACATACCGCCCTCGCCCACGGGCACAGCTTCCGTCATAAAGCGTCCGCGCTTTCTTACAAGTGTCACCGCCTGCTCGAAATCAAGCACGCCGCTTGCCACCAGCGCGGAATATTCACCCAGGCTGAGGCCTGCCGCATAATCCGCCTTAAGGCCTTTATCCCTCATAAGTTCAAGCACGGCAACACTCATTGTAAGGATAGCCGGCTGTGTATACTCCGTCTCGTTGAGGCGCGGATCATCGTTAAAGCAGATGTCGCTTATTTTAAGGCCGAGAGCCTTATCCGCAGTATCAAATACATTCTTTACGCAGTCAAAGTTTTCGTAAAGCTCCTTGCCCATACCTGCGGCCTGGGCACCCTGTCCGCTGAAAATAAAAGCTGTTTTCATAATTTTAATATTCCTTTACCAAAGCTGTAAATTCGCTCATTATCTCTTCTATTATTTCCTTTGCGGGCTGCTCCTTTGTGACCATACCCGCTATCTGACCGCTCATTACCGAGCCAAAGTCCATATCGCCCTCTTTAACGGCACGCTGAAGTGCGCCGCGGCCGAGTGCCTCTATTCTTTCAAGGTCGGGCTTTTCCTTGCCGCCCTCTTCCTTTTCAACTACCGCAAACTGTCTTGCAAGCTTGTTTTTAAGCACACGCACGGGATGACCCGTTATCTGGCCTGTCGTAACGGTATCCATATCCTTGGCCTTAAGTACCTTCTTTTTGTAGTTTTCGTGTACCGTACACTCGTTTGCCACAAGGAAGCGTGTACCTATCTGTACGGCCTTTGCACCAAGCATAAAACCTGCTGCCATACCTCTGCCGTCCGCAATACCGCCCGCCGCGATAACGGGGATATTTACCGCATCAACGACCTGCGGAACAAGTGCCATGGTGGTAGTCCTGCCCACATGGCCGCCGCTTTCCATACCCTCGGCTATAACTGCGGCACAGCCGAGCTTTTCCATCTTTTTTGCATGCGCAACGCTGGGCGTAACGGGGATAACACAGATACCGTGTTCCTTGAACTTGTCCATATACTTGCCGGGGTCGCCTGCGCCCGTTGTTATTACCTTAATGCCTTCCTCGCATACAAGATCGACTATATCCTCGACAAAGGGAGAAAGAAGCATGATATTAACGCCAAAAGGCTTGTCCGTTTTTTCCTTGCACTTGCGTATCTCCTCGCGCACGATGTCGGCGGGAGCGTTGCCCGCAGCGATTATGCCAAGGCCGCCTGCCTCGGATACCGCACTTGCCAGGCTGGCATCTGCTATCCACGCCATAGCGCCCTGAAAAATAGGATACTTGATACCTAAAAGGTCACATATTACATTGCTCATTTTTATTCGTCCCCTTCCTTATCGTCCTCTGCTGCCGTTTCGTCCTCCTGCGGCTCGATAAAATAGCCGAAAAGGATGTCTCTTTGCTTGAATTTTTCCGCAATTTTTGCGTAGATCTCCTGTACCCTTACGGTTATGGGATATTTGCACTGTATAACAATGCCCACGCCGTAGCCGACGGATTCGGGATAATTGTCAAGCACCTGACCCGTAGTGATATATTTGAAATAATTGTTGATCTTGGTCTCGATCATTTTGATATGCTTTTTCTTTTCCTCGGGTGTGGTGTCCCAGCTGATGTCGTCAACTATCGTAAGGATAACTCTCTTTTGCTCGTTACTGATGCTTGTCGCATCTATGATCCCTAAATTTGAAAGTGCCATTATAGTATACCTCCTGTTTATATCTCAATTAAAAGGCTGCCCCATGTAAGGCCGCCGCCAAAGCCTGTCAAAACTACCTTGTCCCCTTTTTTCAACAAGCCCTGCTCGTCCATCTCCGCAAGCGCGATAGGTATGCTTGCCGAGGATGTATTGCCGCATTTGTCAATATTCATAAAAAACTTTTCTATCGGCATATCAAGCCTTTTTGCCATGGCCTCTACTATGCGGTAGTTTGCCTGGTGCGGTACGACGTATGCAACATCATCCTTTGAAACACCTGCCTTTTCAAGCAAAGCATCAACGCTTTGAGGCACCTTTTTGGTAGCAAAGGTGAATATTGCCCTTCCGTCCATCCACAAATAAGGCTGTTTTTCCTTATCGTTATCAAAAAACGGCGTATCTATATGCAGCGAATTGCCCGTAAGCTTAAGGCCGTCCGCGCCGTTTGAATGTATGTCCTCCGCGATAACGCCCGCGCAGCTTTCGCTTGCCTTAACAAGCACACCGCCCGCGCCGTCGCCGAAAAGCACACAGCTGCTTCTGTCTGTCCAGTCGGTTATGGCCGAAAGCACCTCCGAGCCGAACACAAGAATATTTTTTGCAGTACCGCATTTAATATACTTGTCCGCAACGCTCATTGCATATACAAAGCCCGAGCACGCCGCCGAAACATCAAAGGCAAAAGCATTGTCCGCGCCTATTGCCGCCTGAACAAGGCAGGCAGTATTGGGGGTGGCAAAGTCGGGCGTGATGGTCGCAACGATTATCATATCTATCTCAAGCGGTGATATACCGCTTTTTTCGATCAGTTCTTCCGCGACCTTGACGCACAGATCCGACGCTGTTTCACCCGTTGTTATGTGTCTTGTCGAAATGCCCGTCCTGGTTCTTATCCATTCGTCGTTTGTTTCCACCATAAGGCTCAGGTCGTCGTTTGTGACAGCCCTGGGCGGCAGATATTTGGCATAAGCCGCTATTTCTGAATTATACATAGAAATCTCCTTGATCTTCCCCGACTGTGCGGTGTCAGGTCTTCCTTATTAGTATCCGCGAAAAAAGTCCCGCGCGGGGCGCAGGTAATATTTTCCGCAGTACACCTATAATAAAAGTATATGCTTTTTTTGCTTAAAAGTCAAGGCATTTCTATATATTGTGTAAATAAACGTATTTTTTACTAATAATAGTGCCCCGCAAATCGGTACATTATAAATTATTATGGCTTTTTTTGTCAATTCGCAATAAAATCACTTGTAATACACCGCAAAATATATTATAATATTAAAGATTGGAATTATCCCGTTCTGGACGAAAGGAGAAAAAATTATGCAGCAATTTTGCGAGCAGCTGCTCAACGGTCTTAATCTGGGCAGTGTATATGCTCTTATTGCACTTGGCTATACCATGGTTTACGGTATTGCAAAAATGCTTAACTTTGCGCACGGCGATATTATCATGGTCGGCGCGTACACCCTGCTTTTATCAAGCACCCGTTTTGGGCTGCCGTGGTATCTGGCGGTGCTTTTATGTGCCGTTGTATGCTGCGTGCTTGGTGTGAGCATAGAAAAAATAGCGTATAAGCCTTTGAGAAACGCTTCGCCCCTTACAGTGCTTATCACAGCCATAGGCGTAAGCTACTTTCTGCAAAGCTCCGCCCTGCTTATCTTTGGCTCTAATAAGCAGAAGGTGGATTCACTTATCAAAATAAAGGGCTTTACCGTAAACGGCATAAATGTTTCGGGCGAAAGCATAGTAACGCTCAGCGTTACCATAGTTATTATGATACTTCTTACACTTTTCATAAAGAAAACAAAAATGGGCAAGGCCATGCTCGCCGTATCGGAGGACAAGGGTGCGGCACAGCTTATGGGTGTCAACGTAAATGCGACCATATCGCTGACATTTGCCATCGGTTCCGCACTTGCTGCCGTTGCGGGCATACTTTATATGTCGTCCTACGGCTTTGTAGGCCCTTATACGGGTTCTCTTCCCGGCATCAAGGCCTTTGTTGCCGCTGTTCTCGGCGGTATCGGCTCCATCCCCGGTGCCATGCTCGGCGGCATACTGCTGGGCATAATCGAAAGTATGGCAAAGACCTACATCAGCACCGATCTTGCCGATGCGATAGTTTTCGGCATACTTATCGTTGTTTTGCTCTTCCGTCCTACGGGTCTTCTGGGCAAAAAACGTATAGAAAAGGTTTAAGGAGGTATCGGCAATGGAAAAATTCAAAAGCTTTCTTATCAGAAAGAAAAAGCCCGTTATCTTCTCCGTACTCGGCATAGCCGTATTTATAATATGCAATGCGCTTATTTCCTCGGGAACGCTCGGCAGACAGGGCGCGGGTCTTTTGGTGCCCATTTGCATAAACATAATGCTGGCGGTAAGCCTTAACCTTATTGTAGGCTTTCTCGGCGAGCTCAGTCTCGGCCACGCGGGCTTTATGTCAGTCGGCGCTTATGCGGGCTGTCTTTTTACGATACACTTTGACCTGCCCGTATATATCGAGTTTCCGCTTGCACTTATTATCGGCGGCCTTGTTGCGGCAATTTTCGGCGTGATAATCGGCCTTCCCGCACTCCGTCTCAACGGCGACTACCTTGCCATTGTTACACTTGCATTTGGCGAGATAATCCGCTCCATTATAAATTCGCTTGAATTTACGGGCGGCGCAGGCGGTCTTAAAGGCATCAACAAATTTTCAAACTTCAGCGTTGCCTACATTGCGGCAATGCTTACCATTATTGTTATAGTCAATCTGGTACACTCCCGCCACGGCCGCGCAATAACCGCCATACGCGACAATATCATCTCCGCGGAGGCAATGGGTATAAACGTAGTGTTCTACAAGCTTATATCCTTTGTTATGGCTGCGTTTTTCGCAGGTGCGGCAGGTGTGCTTTACGGACACCATCTGGCAATTTTAAAGCCCGGTACATTTGACTTTAACAAATCCATAGAGATACTTGTTATCGTCGTGCTTGGCGGCATGGGCAATATCACGGGCAGCATAATAGCGGCAATAATAATAACCATACTGCCCGAGGTGCTGCGCGACCTTTCGGACTACAGAATGCTTATATATTCGATAGCACTTATCGTGATGATGCTTTCAAGCTCCTCACCCAAGCTTGCGGAGCTGCGCTCGAAGATAAAGGGCAGACTTCGTCCTTCAACGGGAAAGGAGGTCGCTTAAATGTCATTGTTACAGGTAAAAAATCTGGGTATAAACTTCGGCGGTCTTAAGGCCGTTGACGATTTCAGCGTAAATATTGAAAAAGGCACGCTTTACGGCCTTATCGGCCCCAACGGCGCGGGCAAAACAACGGTTTTTAACCTGCTGACGGGCGTTTACAAGCCTTCTACCGGCACATTCAGGCTGGACGGCGAGCTTTTGAACGGCAAAAAGCCCATGGAGATAAACCGCATGGGTATAGCCCGTACATTTCAGAATATCAGGCTGTTTTCCAATATGTCCGTTATTGACAATGTAAAGGTAGGTCTGCACAATCACCAGACGTACAGCGTATTTGACGGGGTATTCCGCACGCCGAAATACTACCGCGAGGAAAAGTCCATGAACGACGAGGCTGTCGAGCTTTTAAAGGTATTTGACCTTGAAAACGAGAAAAACAACCTTGCCTTTAACCTGCCCTACGGAAAGCAGCGTAAGCTGGAAATAGCGCGTGCGCTTGCGACAAAGCCGAAACTTTTGCTGCTTGACGAGCCTGCGGCGGGCATGAACCCCAACGAAACGGAGGAGCTGATGAGCACTATCCGTTTTGTACGCGATAATTTTGATATGACGATCCTTCTTATAGAGCATGATATGCGTCTTGTAGGCGGTATCTGCGAGGAAGTTACCGTGCTTAACTTCGGTACGGAGCTTGCCAAGGGCAAGACAAGCGAGGTCCTCAACGACCCGCGCGTAATTACCGCATATCTGGGAGAATAAGGGGGAATAAAAATGCTTACTGTTGAAAATTTAAAGGTATATTACGGCATGATAAATGCCATAAAGGATGTTTCCTTCCGTGTAGAACAGGGCGAAGTAATTGCCCTTATCGGCGCAAACGGCGCGGGCAAGACCACTATACTGCACACTATAACGGGTCTTGTACCCGCCAAAAGCGGCAGCATAACTTTTAAGGGCATAAACCTTTTAAAGACTCCCGCACACAAGATAGTCGGTATGGGTATGGCACACGTCCCCGAGGGCAGACGTATTTTTCAGGAGCTTACCGTATACGAAAACCTTATGCTCGGCGCATACACACGCAAGGACAAAAAGGCGATAAGCGACACCCTTGCAAAGATATACAAGCGCTTCCCGCGTCTTGAAGAAAGAAAAACGCAGATAGCGGGCACACTTTCGGGCGGCGAGCAGCAGATGCTTGCGATGGGTCGTGCGCTTATGTCAAAGCCGTCCATTATACTGATGGATGAGCCGTCAATGGGACTTTCGCCCCTGTATGTAAACGAGATATTTGACATAATACGGGAGATAAGCAAAAGCGGCACCACTATTTTGCTGGTGGAACAGAACGCAAAAAAGGCGCTTTCCATAGCGGACAGGGCGTATGTGCTTGAAACGGGCAATATCGTACTGGACGGCGATGCCAAGGAGCTTATGAACGACGATAAGGTAAAAAAGGCATATCTGGGCGAATAACAAAACGAGGGAATGAAATGGGACTATTTGATTTTCTGAAAAAGGATACACACAAGGATTGGGCGCTCTTATCCCTGAACGATATTTCGGCCTTTATAAACGGATTTACGACCGAACAGCTGCACGAGGCCATACTTGACATAGATGTCGGCAGAACGCTTACATTGATGCCCAAAGAGCCGCCGCAGTACGGCTGTATATGTATTGAATACACAAAGGACGAAAAGACGAAAAAGCTTTGTCTGTATGCGGGCTTTGAGCAGGAGGACGGCTACCGGAACTACAAAAGCGAGAACGTACCGCCCGAGGAGGCTTTCCGCATAATGTCGGCATATACCGACCTTAAGCTGGAGCCCGATGTATCCGGCTGGAAGCTTGAAAAGTTTCTTAAAAACATGGAGCCCGTTACCTTTAATCAATTTGTTATGATGTTTACGGGTGACAAGGATATTATAGCGCGTCTGGAGCAATGCGCGGACTCACCGCTAAGCTATCTGATGGCTCATCCCGAGATAATCCCTCCCGATGATATTGACGAAAGCTACGCCGACAGGGAGTTTAACGACATTTTAAAAGAGGGCGCGACCAAGCGCAACACCGAATATATCCTGCTTAATGCCTTTGCATACGAAATGTACAAGGCGGGCATTATGGCGCGTGTATCCGTCAGCCCCGATGTTGAGGAGTTTGCGGCGGCTGTGGAGCCCCTTGCGAAAAAGCACAATCTCCAGTTTAACACGGGTTGGTTTGACCCCGATGCCGATGACAGCGACTGGTGTACCGTGCTGGAGGAAAAATGGCATTATGACGGCTATGTGATAATCGAGCCCGACATAAGGTCGATATATACCTTTTATTATGTATGTTCCTGCGAGGAAAAGGACGAGATATTGCTGATGGCAAAACGCGCGGGGATAAGTATATTGAGTTATGGTGAATGACAGGCGGAAAACAGGTTTCCGCCTGTTTTTTTATGCAAAAAAGGTCTCTCCCGAAGGAAAGACCTTTTTGTGGTTTAATTATATTAATACATTGCGTGAGCGGCTCTCCACTTCTTGACCTCATCACTGTAGCCAAGAACCTCAAGCCATGCGAAAAACCTTGTGTCGTCAATAAACTCTGCGCATATCGAATCAAGATTATCGACATTTGCACGGATATATTGAACAAGGTCTGCAACACTCTTGCAGGGAGTATTTCTGAAATCGTAGGTATAGTCACCGGAAACATAGTAGTTAAGCTTGTAAGCTATCATTTCCTCGTTTCCGCCGCCCTCTGCGGCCTCCTGCTCAACACTCTTGATCTTGTCAACAACACTGCTGTCCATGCCGCGCTGCTGTGCAACAAGGCTTACGATACCGCTTCTAAGCGAATCAAGGAAGGGATCCTTGTCGTATGCGATCGCCATTTCGTTTGCAAACTGCGCGATATCGCCGATCTCCTGACCCTTCCAATAAGGCGGAAGAGAAGGATTGAGGATGGATATAAGGTCGAAAAGCGCCCTATCCTTATCCTCGTTTTTGCAGATTGCAACGACCTCGGGGAATTTATCCTCCGCATAGTTGTCAACTATCTCCAAAAGTGCGGGGTCGCCTACACAGCTGACTGCTGCGCTCCAGTTTTGCGCAAACGCCTGTGCGATGTTTTCAAGACCTTTAACGGGTACGCCGTCAAACTGATATACATCTGTAGGCGGCTCGTATACATACTCATCAACGATGGGTACATCCTCGCCCGCAAGGCATTTCTTGATCTCGTCATAACCCCAGCGCGTCTTATAATCCTTTACGGTAAGACCGCGGATGATATTTTTAAGCTTGTCGCTTGCCTTATCCGGTATTTCCAGATCGTAGGTAGCAGCCTTTTTAAGCATCTGCTTTCTGTTAAGGCCGTCAAAAACGCCCCTGCCCGTTACCAGCATAACAAGCGTGATACCAAGCGACCAATAGTCGGCCTCCTTACCGAAGATACCCTTTAAGTTTTCGGGCGGAAGGAAAGCAAAACCCGTCTGCTTTGTAAATTCGCTTATGTTGGCCAGATCCACGCCAAGGTCACCCAAAAGCACCTGGTCGGGACCGAAAGGACTGTAGAAAATATTGGTGGGCTTTACATTGCCGTGCGTAAGACCGCTGTCATGCACCACCTTAAGTGCCTCGTTTACATTGGGGATGATAGTTTCAAACAAACGCTTGTCATTAACTGCCTTGCCGCTTGAGATGAGGTCTGCCTTGTTAAAGAAAGGCATTATCTCGCAGCTGCATCCGTTGCATGTAAACCTATCGGACTTTTTAACAAGATAAGGCGAATTCATGGATTTTTCCTTTTCCGTCTTTTCGGCGGAAGGCTCCTTGCCGGGGAAATAAACCTTTGCAAGGAAGGGGAAATCATCATACTCGCAGACAAACAATGCTGCCTCGCCATTATCGGGATTTATTACTCTTTTTAATACATAACGGCTTGCCAAAGTGTCGCCGACACTGAAACCTGCCGGTAACTTATTTGCTCCATCAGCCATAGTTCACACCTCGATTCATCTGATTATTTCGCCTGGAAACAAAGAACGTTGTTTCTTAAGATCTTATCGATCCTTGTATACAGCTTCATATTCTTGCCGACCATCTTGGTATCCTGCTCGATAACAGCCTGTATACTGTCTTCAAGTTCCTTGACCTTTGCGTTGTATTCATCCTCAAGAGCTTTCTTCTTGTTTTCGTAGTCGCTCTTGCCGCCGCCGAATATCTTCTTTCTTGCGGCGTAGAATTCTCTTTCCAGATTGCGCATATCTTCAAAGTGCTTGTCGTCAAGCTTTTCTCTTTCAACGGAGATACGCTTGTTCTTATCAAGCTCACGTCCGGAGCAGTTCTTGTAGATAGTCTTAAGGAAGTTGATGGTATCTACCATGTAGAACTGGTGAAGCTTTGTTGCCTTTTCGTCATACTCACCGCTTACATCCATAAGCTTAAGGATGTCGTCGATATTGGGTATTGCGCCTGCGGGATAAAGTGATTCGTCAAACTCCTTAAGAAGGCCGTAAACCTTCTCAACCATCATCATATCGTAGCGTACAGCCTCAACAGGCATGATAACGCCGCGCTGTGCATAGCCGCGCAGCTTTATAAGCTCGTTTTTGATGATCTCGATCTCGGGATCCTCATCCTCGCCGTCCTCGATATTTTTAAGAGCGTACTTTATTCTTAAATACTCAAAACGCTTGTTAAGATATACCTGCGGCGATGCGCCGGTGAAGATAAACTTGCTGCCCTGGTCGATAATATATGCGGCCTCGTCAAGGATATCCTTCTTCTCCGTCTTTGTAACATCGTCGGTAAAGAGCGAATTAAGCTTGGGCTTTTCATCCTCACCGAGAAGCTCCGACTCGGACTGCTTAAGGAAGTAGTCATCCTCATCGGGCTCATAATCGGGTGCCCATGATGTATCATATTCTTCTTTATAGATACCAACGATACGTTCTTCGGTCTCTTCGGGCTCAGCGGGTTTTTCCTCTTCCTTGGGTGTTTCTTCTTCGGAATCATAACCACCGTAGAAGTTGCCAAGCTGAGGCTCGTCGGGATATGTCTGTGCAGGTTCACCCTCTGTGTCGCTGGATGTATCGTTGTCCTCCGGCTGCTCGGTTTCATCTGCCTCGTCAACAGAGTCGCTGTCCTGGAATAAGGGATAGCCCTCTTCCTCTTCTTCCTCATCCTCGTCTGCACCGTATGACGGCATAACCGATGAAGAAAATCCCTCTGCACTGCTGTCGTTGTCATAATCGTCAACTTCCATGTAAGCGATAAGAAGCTCGTCGTCAAGATACTGGTTGATCTTTGCGATGTCGTCATCTATCTCAAAGAAATCATCGATAATACCCTTAGCGTTTTCGATGTTGTTGACTTTCTGTCTGAGTTCGGCAAATTCCGGTAATTCACCGAAGGGGATCATATCGTCCTCTTTAAGGCAGATACAGTTTTCCACACTGTAATAAACGTTTAATTTATCAGCCACATAGGATTTGGCAATGTCAAGAAAGACCTTTTTATCGTCGCTTACGCTTTCAAGCAATGCCAATGCGTCCTTTGTACTCATAAAATCACCTCCGTAAAAATGTTAAGCGGGCCGGATATACAGCTTGCCGTTGCGAGGCGCCTGCTAAGGGAAAAAGCCCTCAAAACGGAAGCACAGCCTTATTTACTTAATATAATACCACTTTTTATACGATACGTCAAACAAAATCACAAAAAAAAATTCACAATTTTAAAAAAATTTTTAAAATTTGGTTCTTTTGTACCCGTTTTATCCCAATAAAACAAGGGTTAGGTTACGTAACTATATTTCGTAACCTAACCCGCATAAGGGATTTTGCCGTTGTATCATGCTAAAACAGCGGGATCTACAGTTATATCAACCCGCTTTCAATTCTAAACGCAGTCTGTCGGCTATAAGCGCAATAAACTCGCTGTTGGTGGGCTTGCCCTTGTGTGTGGATACCGTATAGCCGAAAAGACTGTCTATAGCATCCACCTTGCCGCGGCTCCACGCCACCTCTATCGCGTGTCTTATGGCACGCTCGACACGGCTGGGCGTTGTATTGCATTTTTTGGCTATAGTGGGATAAAGCTCTTTTGTGATATAGTTTAGCACATCTATATCGTCAATGGCCATAAGTATCGCCTCGCGCATATAATGGTAGCCGCGTATGTGTGCGGGCACACCTATCTCATGCAGGATATTCGTTACCCTGGTCTCAAGGTCCACATCCGCAAGCCTTGCATAGCCGTATTTTGTGTTTTTAACGGGCACGGGCTCCTTCAGCTGGCGTATGCGCGACACCAGAAGCTCCATATCAAAGGGCTTTGCTATGTAATACTTTGCGCCGAGCGTAAATGCCTTTTGCGTTATCTGCTCCCCCGTTATGGCGGTAAGCATTATACACATGGTAAGGTTTTCGTTGCCGTCCTTGGCCAGCCTTTCCAGCACGCCTATCCCGTCAAGTTTTGGCATAATGCCATCTATCAGTGCAATATCCGGCTTGTCGGAAAGTATTTTGTTGTACGCTTCCACACCGTCATAGGCCTTTGATATGACCTCCATATCGGGCTGTTTTTCCAGAAAGTTGCACAGGCAGTCACAAAAATCCTTATTGTCGTCCGCCACCAAAATACTGATTTTTTCGTTATTCATTTAATTTTCCCTCCGTTGGATATATATTTTTTATAATTGGTAATTTTTACCATTTATGTATATTATATACCATTAAAAGGAAAAAATCAAGAGTAAATTATATTATTTTACAGGAATGCCATATTTTACCAAAGAAGCATTGGAATAACGCCTGTCTCCTGTTACTTCTGCACCAAACCATTCGGGCGCGTCAAACAAAAGCGCATCTTTTAATGAAGAAAACTCCACTTCGACATTCATAAAACCGTCAAGCTGCCCGCCGTAAATGTCGAGCTCCGCCGTATGCTCCCCGTCAAGCGGCACAAGATAGCGTTTTTTGACTATTGCCCCCGTTTCGACCTTCTGCCACAGCTTATCGTACTGCTCGCGCGTGAGCGAAAGCTCAAACTCCGCACGGTCAAGACCGTTTGCATAAGCCGCGCCCTTTACGGTAAGGATATATTCATCGTCACGTCTGCGCAGCCTTATCGTCGGGTCGGTGGAGATATAGCCCTGCTGTATGTTATAATGGGTATAATCATCAAGGTTTTCGGGCAGACTTGCCACCAAAAATTTTCGTTCTATTTCGCGGTTATTTGTGTTCATTTTATATTTCCTTTCAATAAATAACGGTAAGGCAGACTGCAGGTGTGTCAAAATTTTGCTGCCCCCCTTGAAAAAATCTTTCTGCAATAGTATAATAACATAAAATAAGTAATAATAAAAGATTTATTTGCGGGATGTGATCCAATGAACGCCTTACAGAAGTATTTCAGCTACCGCCAGGCATTGATAGACCAATATATAAAAGGCGACATGACCAAAAGAGAATATCTGGACAGAAACCTTGACGCGGTGCTTTCGCTTAATATCAAGCCGTTCAAAAATATCGACACCGTGGACAAGGCCCTGTTTAACTACCAATACTATAACGCCATGGCCAAGGACTGCAAGATGGGCGCATACGGAGAGTACGAATACAGCTTTAACGAGCGGATGAACTACTATTACGCCTGCAAGGACAGGGCCACGCTTAAAGTGCTGGAGCTGCTGGATTTTACGGGTGTTACCGCCTATTATATTTCCGTGCGCAGCAAGGAGCTTAAAAACAGGCTGTTTGAAATAGTATTAAAGGAAAACAACAACACTATCCTTCACTCCACAAGTGAGCTGATAAAAAAGCGCCTTACCGACGAGGGTGTGTTTGAAAGCGGCACCAAAAAGTCGCTTATAGATTATTATATCAATCACAGATATTGAAATTTTTTATCCCCCAACAGTTTTTTGCATTTTTCGTAAGTTTTATATGATAAAATTACTATAACCCATTGTAAAACTTTTTGAGTTATGTTATACTAAAAAAAATTGGGGGAATTTTTATGGGAATTATAAATTGGAATACCGCTCTGCTGCCATACGAACAGGCAGTGGACGAAATGGTCTTAAAACTGAAAAATGTTCAGCGCGAATTTAAGCGTGCGCAGATACACTCGCCTATAGAACAGGTCGAGGGTCGCGTAAAAAGCATAGCCAGCATACTGACAAAGGCAGGCAGCCGCAATATACCCGTGGACAAGGCACTTGACGTGCTGGAGGATATAGCGGGCATACGCATAATCTGCCGCTTTGTTGAGGATATCGAAAAGGTGGCTGCCATTATCCGCTCCCGCAGTGATTACGACATGAAGGTAATACAGGAGGAGGACTATGTGACCAACACCAAAAGCAGCGGCTACCGCAGCTATCACATGACCGTTGAATATAAAATAATGTACGAGAACCAACTGCGCATACTCAAATGCGAGATACAGATACGCACCCTTGCGATGAATTTCTGGGCGACGATAGAGCACTCCCTGCGCTACAAGTATGACGGACATCTGCCCGTGGAGCTGCAGGAAAGGCTGCGCAACTGTGCCGAGGCGGCTTTCCGTCTGGATACGGAAATGACCACCATACGCGGCGAGCTTTTGCAGGCGCAAAAAACACAGCAGACACAGGACTTTCTTGTAAACGAGATAGTCAAAAACATACATAACCTTTACGCCTACGGCAAGGTCGAGCATATGAACGATTTTAACAAGCAGTTTATGGAGATCTTCCAGGAGGGAAATGTCGATAAGCTGTCCGAGTTTAATCAAAAGCTTGAAACCATGGCCGAGATATATAATGTGAGATACGTTTGATATGAGCATATATGCAATAGCAGACCTGCATTTAAGTCTGTATAAACACAAGCCGATGGATATTTTCGGTGACAACTGGAAGGATCACCACCTTAAAATACAGCAAAACTGGAACAGCACCGTGACCGATAACGATACCGTGCTTGTTGCGGGTGATATTTCATGGGCAATGAATATGACGGAGTTTGCCCCCGACCTTGAATTTTTGCGTACCTTAAATGGCAAAAAGGTTTTTACCAGCGGAAACCACGACTATTGGTGGGCATCGGTGCAAACGCTTAACAGCCTGGATGAAAATATGTACTTTATAAGGACAAATTATTATCCTTTGGGCGATTTCGCCGTATGCGGCACACGCGGCTGGGTCTGCCCCAACGACACCATGTATGAGCCCCGTGACGAAAAAATATTCCGTCGCGAGTGCATCAGGCTTGAAATGTCGCTGCAAGCGGCACAAAAAGCGGGATATGACAAATTTATCGTCATGCTGCACTACCCGCCCGCAAACGACAAATGCGAGCATTCGGCATTTATGGATATAATAGAAAAATACGGTGTAAAGACCGTTGTTTACGGACATCTGCACGCACCCGCCGCACACGCCACGG
Source organism: Bacillota bacterium (assembly GCA_017543265.1). Taxonomy (GTDB): domain Bacteria; phylum Bacillota; class Clostridia; order Lachnospirales; family CAG-274; genus RGIG4310. Next base: position 60,937 of record JAFYGI010000063.1, read on the forward strand.
GCATCAGCGGCAATGTAAACGGCACAAACTACTATCTGACGGCAAGCGATTATCTGGATTTCAGACCGCTGCAAATAAATATTTACTAAGAAAGGAAAAACAACATGGCAAATCCCATAGTAACTATCAAAATGGAAAACGGCGACATTATCAAGGCGGAGCTTTACCCCGATATTGCGCCCAACACGGTAAATAACTTTATAAGCCTTATAAATAAGGGCTTCTACAACGGTCTTATCTTCCACCGCATAATAAAGGGCTTTATGATACAGGGCGGCTGCCCGCAGGGACGCGGCACAGGCGGCCCCGGCTACGGCATAAAGGGCGAATTTGCGCAAAACGGCTTTAAAAACGATTTAAAGCATACAGCGGGCGTACTTTCGATGGCACGTTCCATGATGCCAAACTCCGCAGGCTCGCAGTTTTTCATCATGCACAAGGATGCGCCCCACCTTGACGGCGCTTATGCCGCATTCGGCAAGGTAATAGAGGGCATGGATATTGTTGACAAGCTTGCAAGCGTACCTACAGGCATGATGGACAGACCCGTTGAGGATCAGGTAATGGACGATGTTACCGTTGAGACCTTCGGCGTTGACTATCCCGAGCCCGAAAAAATGTAATATATCAAAAGACGGTATCTTACAGCGTATCCTGCTGTAAAATACCGTCTTTTTTTATCCGATAAACCAGAGCTTTATCACTTCTTTTAGATTTTTGCCAAAGCCGCACTTCTCCACGGTTTTTTCGGCAATAAGCTTACTGCTGCCCACCTCTTCACCGTCACAGGTATAGGTTATCACGCCCAGTTCGTCCCCCGCATTTATCGGTGCCTTGATATTTTCGGGCAGATCCGTTTTATATTCCAGCTTTTTGCTGCCCTTTTGTGCCAGATAGGACACATTTTCCGCAACCGCCGCATTTACGCTGTCCTCTGTTCCGCCCAGAACGGGCACACTTGAAACAATTTTCCCCGCAGGCTCGCCCTTTAAAAGCATATAATTGGCATAGCCGTAGTCCAACAGCTTCATAACCTCTTTAAAGCGCAGTTTTGGCTCGGGACAGCCCATAACGACCGCAACAAGCTCCATGCCGTCGCGCTTGGCCGTACCCGACAGGCAGTATTTGGCGTTGCCCGTAGAGCCCGTTTTAAGCCCCGTTGCACCGTCATACCACTTTATAAGGCGGTTTGTATTGGTCAGCCCAAACTCGCTTTCGCCCTTTGCCGTTTTATGAGTTATCATATCTTGCCATTTTGTGGTATATTCCGTTATCTGCGGATACTTTGTTATAAGCTCGCGGCTCATAAGCGAAATATCCCTTGCACTCATTTCATGCCCCTCGGTATCAAGGCCGCAGGCATTTTTAAAAACGGTATTTTTCATGCCGAGACCCTTTGCGCGTTCGTTCATCATCTCCACAAATGCCGACTCGCTTCCCGCAATATATTCGGCCATTGCTACGGCCGCATCGTTTGCCGAGGCTATGGCAACAGCCTTTGTCAGCGTGGCTGCCGTCTGTTTTTCGCCCGCCTCCAGAAATATCTGCGACCCGCCCATGCTTGCCGCGTGCTCCGATACCGTCACAACATCATCCCATTTTATTTTTCCCTGCGCCTCGCTGTCGTAAATAAGCAAAAGCGTCATGACTTTTGTCACGCTTGCAGGCGGGAGCGGCGTATCGGCATTTTCCTCCATAAGCACCGTTCCCGTCGAGGCCTCCGCAAGTATCGCCGCCGCAGCATCAACAGACGGCGGCTGCGCCGCATTGACCGCACACGCAGGCATCAACGCAGTCAGTATAAAAACAGCCGTAAATTTTTTTATCCTCATATCCGAACCTCCGAAAATAGTATCTTTGCTTCCTAATATCATAATTATTATAATATTTTCGCGGTCAGAATATGCTGTAAAATAATACAAAAAAACCGCGGAAATATCTCCGCGGTCGTATTATCATCCGATATAATAAAAGCCGTCATCCGGCAGCTTGTCCCCGAAAACCGCGCTGTTTGCGCCAAGGAAGGACTGCACTGCCCGCTTCATATCCTCACCCTCCGTAAAGGTGAAATTGCAGTTTTTCATGCTGGATATAGCCTCGCTCTTATCGGCAACTATATTAAATTTGCTTGAATACTCCAATGTTTTGGTAACGCCGTAAATAACGGTATTTACCGATTGTCTGAAATCATCCATGATATATATCATGCTGTCGGCATTGTCCTTGACAAAGCTGCCGCGTGCAACAAGTACGCTGGAGATTATCTCACTGCCGTCAACATCCGCCCAAAGCTCCTTAACATCGGGGCCAAGCTCTATGTTGTCGTTTTGCATTTTTGCGCGTGTTATATAAGGCTCCGATGTGACAGCCAGCTTAACGGAAGAACTTTCCAGAGCAGCCTGGAGACTGTCGCCGCTTTCGGCACTCTGTGCCTGTGCGCCCGCCTTTTCAAGTATCTTTTCGGCAACCGAGGCCGTAAGCGAGCCGTCATTCACATAAACGACCGTCTGTCCCGCAAGTGCGCTTTTTTCGGTGCCTATAGAGGAAAGATCGGCAATGTAGATATTGTTGTAGGTATTTGTTGCCAGCAAAACTATGTCCTTGCCGTCATTGTACATCCTGACCGCCTTGTCAAGCGGCAGTATCGCAACATCAGCCGCACCGCTTTCAAGCTCCGCAGCGGCCTCGTCAGCCGTGGCCTTTACGGACAGCTCGTACTTTTCGTGGTTTTTGTCCTTTTCACCCCAGCCCATTATCGGCGCAAAGCCAATGCCCGTGCAGTCGCCGACCACAGCGGCCTTTACATTTATACGCTTTGCCTCATCGGGCTTTTGAAGCTCGTCATTCTCTTCGTCATCGGGGTCTTCTTTATTATTATCATTAAGGGATATCTCATTTATGCTGCCGTTTGCACTATCGTCCGGCACATCTTCTTTTTGTCCGCCGCACGCCGTCATAAGCATAACAAGCGCCAGAGCGGCAGTTGTCAGTAGTTCTTTTCTTTTGAGCATCTGTGTACTTCCTTTCCGTACAAAAATTACTTTACTATATTTTATCTTATTCGACCCTTTTTGTCAATGAAAGTTGGTGATTTTTATTAATTGTTCGGAATTCTTAATAATTTTATACATGATTTATGTTTTGTACAAAGCAAAAAAATAAAAGCACCCCTGCATTGTCTGCAAAGGCGCTTTTGCGTACCAAACCATTTATACTTTTATTGCTTGTTTTTTAAAAAAAGTTTTGCGGCTTACTTGCCTGCCATCTGCTTTTCCTGTGCTTCGATCATTTTCTTCCATAATTTCTCGGAACATCCCGCATCGCAGCCCGCTGTTTCAGCGGCTTTGGCAGTTTCGCAACCGCTTTGCTGCTTAACCAATCGGTATGTTCCATGCGCAAGAGTCCGCAGATAAATATTAACATCTGCCCTGTAATCACCCGTAGGCTTAATAACAATTTTCTCTATCATGTGGTCGATAGACCCCGGTGTCAGCTCCAGCGTGCCGTCGGATATATGCAATCTTATTCTTCTTTTTATATCGGCGGCTATGTCCTCGGGCTGTGCCTTTGGCTGTGTCTTTTCGGCATTTAAAAGCTTTTGCTCCTTTTCAAGCTGTAGTATCTCGCTGTTAAAGGCTTTATTACGCCGTTTGAATTCGCTGTTAGGGATGCTCCCGTCCATACTCAGCTCAAGCAGCTTGTCCTTTTTGGTGTTAAGCTTTTTAAGCTCACGCTCGATCTCCTTCAGCCTTTCGCTGTTTACGTCCGTTTCCTTTTCGGCCCGGCATTCGTTAAGATATTTCGCGTATTTTTCCGCCAATTCGTCCGCATTTTCATATACCGACATAAGCATATCGTTAATTATCTCCACAAGCTCGGTCTCTCTCACGGGAAACGAGGGACAGCTGTCCGCACCGTTTTTTATCCTGTGACTGCATACCAAAGTACCCGTGTTTTCGCCGTTTCTGCCTTTACGTGCCTTTAAATGATAGGGAACATCATGCTCGGCGCAGAATACCTTGCCGGTAAACAAATTGTTGGGCTTATAGGAGCAGCCCCTTGTCTTTATGCCGCTGCTGCGCTTTTCAAAAATGCGGTTAGCCTCCGCCCATGTTTCCTCGTCAACAATGGCGGGCACGGTAAGACCCTCTTCATCCTTCCACATTACCCAATCCTCTTCATCAAGGAACTTCTGTCTTTTGGTAAACAGGTCGATAACCCTGACCTTGTTGCCGCAGTAATAGCCCTTGTACTTCGGATTTTTGATAATGTTGCCGATAACGCGGCGGTTTATCATTTCGCCGTTGTGGTTGCGGAAGCCTTTTTCATAAAGCATTGCCTCTATCTTTGGCGTTGAGTAATCGCCCGTTGCATAAAGCCCGTAAATAAGCCGTACCATCTCGGCCTCTTCCTCGTTTACGATCAGCTTGCCGTCATTTTTTTCATAGCCGTATATCCACGAGTTGCCCATAACAACACCGTTTTTTATAGCCTGCCTGTGACCGAATTTTACACGGCTGGATAACTTTCTTATCTCGTCCTGCGCAACGCCCGCCATAATGGTAAGGCGAAATTCGCTGTCCTCGTCAAGCGTATTTATGTTGTCATTCTGGAAGAAAACCGCAACACCGTTGTTCAAAAGCTGCCGCGTGTATTTAATGCTGTCGAGCGTGTTTCTCGCAAAACGTGAGATCTCTTTGGTGATTATATAATCAAACCGCCCCGCCGCCGCATCGTTTATCATGCGGTGAAAATTCTCACGCTTTTTTGTGCTTATGCCCGAGATACCCTCGTCGATGTACCCGTCGATAAGCTCCCAGTTTTCGTTTGATAAAATAAAAGTTTCGTAGTAATCCTTTTGATTTTTGAGCGAATTTAACTGCTCGTCTTTGTCGGACGATACCCTCGCATAATACACAACACGCAAAGGTATGTCCCTGAGAGGCCTGTAACGCATCTCCTCTCTTACTTTCAGAATATCCATTTTTCCTCCTTCCCCGATTACATACTCTATTTAAAGTATATATCATCACATCGTTTTTTTCAATTGTTTTTTAAGATATATTAAGATGTACTGTAAGGAAGATTTTTCTATGCACTTCTGTAAGCTTTGTACTCGCTTTTAAGTTTTTGCGCTACCCTGTCCCTCAATTTTTCGTCTATCAACCCGTCCGCAAAGACCGTGTTGTTGACAGACATTAAAGCACAGTATTCAATAAATTTTTTAGTCCTCTCTTCAAAAACTATGTTTTTCGATTTGATCATTTGCATCCCTCCTGATGTTTATTTTTTTCATTTTCCCCCAAATATATTCACCTGTTTGTTAAATTTCAGTCCGTAATTAAATATGCCAAAATCATTTTTAGCCCCTCCCTTTTTATAAGAACATCCCTTTTCTTTAACGAGTCTATTATATCATATTTTTTCAAAAAATATCAGTCTTGACATTCATCCATAATTGTGGTAGGGACATGAAAAATCCAAAAAAAATTTATTTTTACTTGATATTTGGACTTATTTTCACTATCCTGCAAGTATAGCAAGCGGGCACCCTCCGTGTTTTCAAAGGAAGATTATCACTAATCTTCACTTTTACACCCACGATGGGCACCCGACTTGCGTTTTTTAATGCTACGCCTTAAAATCTTGTTAGGGAAACCCTAATACCCCTGTTTATATTAAAAAAATTTTGACTCTGTAATACTTATATTGCGTAAAATAAGGCTCTTTCAAACGATTTGACACAACTTGATATTACAACATTGTCCATATTTTTAAATACAATAATTCAAAGCGTATGGTAGGTTAATTAAAGCTAATGTTTTTCTGTATATTGTTCGTAATATGATTTTATTATATCCATTTCATCAAATGGTATAACATTATCATTACCGATATTCAGGTAAATCTCATTTTTTCTACTTTCTAACTGCGCACTCATCACTTCATAATTATTTCCAATTTTTCTACACCATACGACTGTTTTATCGGCATTAACAATGTCATTTACTTCATCATAAAATTTCATCATGTCGACATCTTCATAATTACTGTAATCAAATACACACCACTCACCCCATTTAAGAATTCGGTCATTTTGGTGTATACCCTTTATGGCAGCTTCACTTTGTTCAAATGGTTCTTTTGCCACTACCGGCAGTTCAAAATATGAATCGATAATATCTCCGTATTCATCGTATATCTTGATATATTTGCCGTATATATCACCGCTTTTTTCTTCTTCAAAATGCGCATAGCCCAAACTTTTATCCACAAACGGCTGGTGATTTTCGTCATAGAAGGATTCTTTTATTATATCTCCGTACCGGTTGTATTCTATTTCGTCATATGCAGAGTAGCCGCTTGAAGCAGTCATCAAATTCCCATCTGCATCGTATTTTGTGTACAGAATGGGATAACCATGTCCGCCGTACTCGGCAGTATAAGATGCACAGCCACTTTCCGGGTGGAATACTTGGTTGTTGTTTAAATCATAGTGAGTACAGCGAACCCTATTTCCCATTGCGTTGTTTTCGTACAGACTATATGCAACACCGAAATCATCTGTAACTATGTTTCCGCCACTATCATAAATAATATATTTTTTTCTCCACCATAACTGTCATATTCGATTTCATCGGAATAAGACATTGAAAGTTTGCCGTTGTCATTGACATATGTTTTGTGTGAAATACATCTTCCAAGATCATCGTAAGTGTATTCCAGCACAGCAAAGTCGCTGTCTGCCCAATTTCCGTTTTTATCTAAACGGGTCTTTTTTGTACATAGATTGCAGATATTTACTTCAAATTCTTCAGTGGCATATCCGTCTGTTTCAATGATATTTCCATCACCATCATATTTTGTTTCCTTTGATTCGATACCTCTTTCGTCAAATTCATATCTTATCTCGTAAACGGCATCTTTACCGTTTTCGTTCAAAAAATAACTCTTTTTACTTTTTATTTCATTCAACTTATGATATTTGTATTCCGTGCGGTAATATCCATCCGTCACATATTTCCCGTCCGAGTCTTTATAAGTTTCCGATACGAGTCTGTTCAGTTCGTCATATTCATAGTTGATTATCGAATAACCTTTCGATCCCGCTGTAAGATTTCCGTTAATATCATAAAACTTGTTTTCCGTGCGTTTACCGTATTCATCATATTCTACTTTTTGTTCGTAAACACCTCCGACAGGAATACGGTTCCCATTTTGATCCTTGTATTTCCATGAGGTTATATGTCCGCGTGAATCCCGTTCCATTACGATGCTTGACGCATAGCCGTCTGACAGCTTTGCCATGCAAGGTCTGTCTTCTTCGTCAAAATATTCCATGGATTCTGGTCTGCCCATATCATCAAAGTTTATTCTGCATTTTGAGTATCCGTAAACGTTGGAACAGGGTGTCCCATTTTCATCAAAATACATCTCTGCAGTCTGACGTCCCGCGTAATCATATTCATAAATAACTGTAGCAGCATTATGCACCGCTCTAACAGGTTTGCCCGCGGTATCAAAATAGTCTATTCTCTCGGGGGCGGTGCTCTCGTTTCTCTTTACGGTCACAGATGCATAACCGCCGTAACAAAAAGTAACTTTGCCATCGGTATCATAATATGTATGTTTTTCGACATTGTCGTTAAGGTATTCTATCCTGCTCATATGCACATTGCCTCCCAAAGAAAATTCTCCCATCCTTAAAGCTCCGCTTTCGGTTAAATTTTTTGCAACGGAGTCTATATGGTTGCCTTGATATATTACAGGTTCTCCGTCTTTTCCGAATACTCTTTCTTCAATCACTCTGTTTTTGTTGTCAAACTCAAATTCATAAATGTATACTCCGTAAACATCGCATTTGGGTTTTCTGTTTTCATCGAAGAATGAGCCACCTATCAAATTGCCTCTGTTATCGTATTCGAATTTTTGAACGGAGTATAAGCCCTCCCTCGGACAGATAGGCTCGCCCTTGACGCCGCAAGTCATCAATTCCGTCAAGAAACCTCTGTCGTCATAAGTTTGTATCGCCTTTGCATAACCGCCGCTGAAATTGTAACAGGGACTACCTTCGATATCGTAGAAAGCAAAAGAGGTAATACGTCCAAGTTCGTCTCTTTCGGCCGCTACCGAAGCAGATTCCTCCTCTTGAGATATGACTCTGTCCCCATTTGTGTTGTAAAAGCTTATCAATATGGGCTGTGACTTTTCGTTATATTCATATTCGGTACGTATCTTTTTTAGTTCACTTTCGAGCAAATCGCCATCTTTATCAAGTGCGTATGCTGTTTTAATTCTGCCGATGTCGTCATATTCATATCTCATTCCGTAAACGCCCTCGCTGTCACAAGCAGGAACACCACGATTATCCCACATATAATATTCTTCCGTCAAAAATCCACTTTCGTCATGGATAAGTCTTTCGGCAGTTATTTCCACGCTTTCGTGAAATGCGGATAAGGCAGCCGATCCGAGAGAAGTATTTTTTCTCAGTTCTGAAGGGATGTTCCCGACTACCGAAGTGTTATTAGGGTTCACAAGATTGACCGTATTTATGTTTTGGTAACTTTTTTTTAGCTGTGCCGTACCATTTTCATCTTTGTAGGTAATTGAGCTGAGCTCTTTATCTTTATATTCAAACTCCGCTATTGGGTATTTGTTGAAATAGTTTTCACACACCACCGGCCTGAGCGAGATGGGCCTACCTAGGGAATTGACTATCTCAAGCCGTACGACCCTATTCTTTTGAGTAACTATCTTATATGCGAGATTAACTTTTTTGCGCTCGGATTTTGTCATTTTTGCAAGGCCTTCGGGTATCTCATTTCGTAAAGTGTAGCTATAGTAATACGTGCTGTGTGGAATATTATACCATATAGCGTAAACTACAATTAAAAAAAAGGTCAATATAACCGATGACATTACAATTCTGTTTTTTACTTCCCTTTTGCGTTCGCGCATAAAAAGGGTATCATATTTGAGGTGCATTATTGCCGCAATCACCCTTAAAAGCGCGTTCTTTTTTCCTAATTCTTTTGTGCTTATCCCTAAAAGTTCATTATCACCGTTCAAAAGTGCAGGACAAAAACACTCATTTTCGATTTTATCAGAATGTGGTGCCCCATCAATAATAAAAGGAATAATATATTCATTTCTTTGATTTTCCTGAAAATAGCGAACCTCTGCATTGACCCATGGTGATGAGGCACTATTAGGTGAACATATAACAATAAGATATTCGGAATTGTCCAATTGTTTGTTAAGTTGTTCTTGGAGTTCTCCGCTTGTCAAATCGGTCTTATCCCTAAATATAGGAAAAATTTTCTTTGGTAAGTTTCTGTACTCCTTTTTTAAAGCGATAGGAAATCTATATGTCTCAAGCTTATGCTGTATCCATTTTGCCCATTTTTCATCAGCCCTGCTATAGCTTATAAACGCATAATATTCATATTCTCTGCCCACTAAAAAGCCCCCCATTTTTATATGTCCCAAACATTCCGAAAATCAAATATCATTTGACTTTGCATAGATACTGTTCATTATTGATTTATACTTATTGCTGCGTAATTTTTTGCTTTTTCGATTTAATCAGTGTTTCCTTAACTCATTCTTTTGCGATCTAAAAGCAATCCGATTGTTTCCCTGTCCTTTGCTTTATCTTCCGCTGAAAGCTCACTATATTTTATCAAACAAGGGTGTAAGCGTTTTTTCACATCTTTTTTCCCTTTTTCGTCGCTTCCGTACTTCCAATGATTAATTGAATGAAATCTGCACCAGCGTATATGTTCCAATTCATTCATCTGCTCGTCAACATCGGCGGTATTGTCTGCTTCCATTATTATTAAGCGAATATCATGATAGTCCGCCGCCGCAACATTAGAATATTTCAAAAAGTTGTTTAACTTATCCCATTCCTCTTCTGGGGCTGCTGCTGTCCCATATCTGCTTGCATATTTATAATTAAGATCCATAGCATCTTCATATTGTTTTTTTGTTCTTATATTTTCGTCTGTAATATATTTCTTGTCTGCATCAATAAAATGTACATTCTTGTTATCATAAAAAAAATCAATATATTTGCCGCTGTCGCCTAAAAAATCAATTTCATTTTCTGTACATAATTCAAACAATGCATTAAGAAAGCTATGTTCGGCGTTATAGCATATAATTATCCGATCCATTTGAGGCATCATATTTATATCTTCTTTTATATCTCCATGGTGATAAATTATTTTGTCATCATTCATCGGATCGAAATCCTTATGTAAATTCTCATACAGACGATTTGAATCCCATATATGATATGTAAACTGCTGCTTTATCGAATATAGATTATTCAGCAGCGCCTTTTCCAAAATCTGAACGGCAGCATTATTTTCACCTATAATCGCAATATCCAATTTTAGTTTATGGGATTTATAAAAATTCACCAAATTTCTCTTTTTCCAATATTCTCTTGCAATTATATCATCTGTATTATAGAATTTAATTTCGCATTTATCCATATATTGCGGATTTATTTCTTTTAGTTCTGCATAAACCTTTCTTCCCTTTAATGCTAGGCTGTTGGTATCAAGAAAACTTAATGTTTCGTTATCATTTGAAAAAGAAACTATTATTTCTTCCGTTTTATAAATTTCATTATTATCTGCCACAATAGAGTTTGGAATTATACTCTTTAAAAGACTTGTATTATTGGCACTTCCGTATATAACAATTGTGTTTGGTTTTAGACTATAAATACGTTTTTTTATCTTTTCTCTCCATTCCTTTACAACTAACACCAACCCATTAGCTAATGTTACCGGTGCAAGCCATCTTGCAACTTCAACAAAAATATTTTTTTCATCTAATACCGGATTTACCATATATAATGCAAAGGATCCGTAAAAGGCATCGATTACACTAATACCATTCATATAATATCCTATTGTGCCAAGTACAAAAGGTACTAAGAACAAAATTATTGCCATAACTTTGTTTTTCATTTTCATCACCTCGATTAATTATATCCGGACTAAGGTTTAAGCCCAAAAAGCAAAATCAATGCTAAAATAAATTACGTTTAATAATACATCATACAATCCATATCCTATGCTTATATGCATAACGCATAACAAACATCCCAAAGACAACTGTATGTGGCTTTGACAAGTTTATAAATATTATACCATACCGTTAAATATAACACAAGAGAAATTGAAATTATGTAAGTCAGGTTTATACAATTAAATAAAAATAATGTCGATACATTGTTGCATTATTTATAAAAATTTGTTATAGTATAAATGTAAAGTTTATCTTAGCTTTTTATAGATATTTTTCGTATACAGACATTTTTTATTGTAGCTTATAGGACGGTGATAACTGTGATAGTTTTTTTATTGATAATTATTATTATCATTCTACTTAATAAAGGAAACTCCGATTCATCAGATGGTTGTGGATGCGATGGATGCTTTTTTGCAATAATTGGATTCCTGTTTCTTGTTATGATTGCTTCAGCTTCAAAATAAAAATTCAACAAGAATTGGTATATGAAACAGAAACTCTTTGACATATTGATAATCCATATATTATCACAACAAAATTGAAAAGTATAAAATCAATAACAGTCAATTTTATAATATACCAAACGATGTACATGCCTATCACTTAATATTTTCTCTTGCAGAGAAACAAGGGTCTTAGGTTCGCCTAATCTAATCAAAGATGAAAACTTTGCAAGTTGTCAGCGGGAACCCCGTTAGGCGGTAAAAAGTGGAGGTTAACGAAACCTCCCTTTGAAAACGCCACGAGGAACCCGCTGGCTATGCTTGCAGAGGAACCGAAAGACCCTTATAATGCCCTCGCAAATTGCTATGCCATCGCCAAGTTGTAAAAAAGCACACCAGCAGGGACCGATCCTTAAAAATTGCCCTTGCGGATGTGCTTATGTGTTTTTGTCGATATTTGGCTGCCTTTGTAACTTACCTATTTGGATTGTTTACACTTGTGAATTATAACATACAATTAATTATTTTGTCACAAATAGTAGTGTTTGTTTTACAAAATATTTTCAGATATATGTACGCCATAGTCACTAATAGTATATAGATTCTTAGCGTATATCGAGCAGCTGTCGTTATTTTTCACTTTATCCAATAATAATTCCCATACTTGCAGACGCTTCAGCTCAATTAGCTTTGGTATTATTTTTGAAACACAACATACACAAGAACATCCGAACAAATTTCAATTTATGTGATTATTACAACGAATTCCGCTTATATTGCGTGTTACAAGAAATAAAAAACTGAAAATACACCAATTTTACACCATTTTGCTGATATTGGCATAAGAACTTATAACAAGAATTGAGCGACAATTGTATGTATCAAAAATAGTTAATATAGTTATTATACTACACAATGAAAATGCACTCACATGAAGATATTTATTATTAAATCTTTTGCAAGTGCATTTTTTGTTGTAAATTTGATAAACATATTCAAGTTTGAATAGTATTATAATGGATATTTTTTGTAAATATAATCTTGCAAATTATCCGCTGTTATAAAAACCATCTCACTATTGTTAATAGTATCTACTAGCTTAAAAAATTCAACTAGTTTTGGTACAAAAATATGATTTACAATTCTATAATCACTAATAAGATATTCTTTTTGAATATTGATGTAGTCAAAAACATTCTTCATTCTCATTCTAATTGGAGGATATTCTGTTGGATTTAAATTAAAACCGCTCATGAATACACATGATAAGGCAAAATATATTCCTGTTGCAGTAATAAATGAACACTCACTTTCCATAGCTATAATTGCACCTAATAAATCTGCATCAAATTCTTGTTTCCATGAATCATTTTCAATTGACAGAGTCTCATTTTTTGTACTTTTATTTTGATGATTTAATAATATATGTGCATACTCATGTGATGCAATCCATAAATACGCTGTCTTCTGTACTTCCGTTTCAAAAAGTAGATAAGATTGATCATCGTATCCATTCATAAAATCAAAAGAAGATCTTAATTCATATATTTGATTAGGCTCAAGATTTCCAAACGAATCCGCTTCGCAAAATCGTAAAGGCACTGCTCTATATGCATCTGAAAATAGATAATAGCACATTAATATATCAAGAAAGTTTCTTAAAATTAAATCTTGTAGTTTTTTTGTAATTAATTGTTTTTTATTAAGCCACCATTCTATTGCTAGTAATTCTGAAAGTCTTTGTGTTAACTTTATTAGCCCGTTGTTAAATACAATTACCGTATTATCGTTACTTTTTTCTATAAACGCATAATATTCACCACGTTCTATAGTTCCAAAAGCGGGTAAAGGCTTTGGTATAACATTAGTATCCTTAAAAACAAGATTCTTTTCTTTTATTGTTTTTTCCAATATAAAAAAAGAATCTTTGATTATATCATAAAAATGCGTATTTTGATAGTCTGTTGGCATTTCATAATAGGATTTGGCAATTTGATCAAACGCCCACGAATAATTACTATTCTGTAGGTGTTCACGCATTTCTTTGAGGTGTGAAGAATTACTTTTCCCATTATCAAATAACTGTTGAAGAATAGATAATCTTTCTTTATTTGTCATATTTTACTCCGTTAATTTTTCAAAAGCTCTTCTATAGCCGCATTCACAAGTTTATCTTTTTGTTCTTCTGTTAGGTTAAAAGGAAAAATTATTTTTTTAACTATTCCGTTATAGGAGATAATGAATTCTGTTTTTTCCATTTGATTGTGTTGAATTTTCTTGAATTTTGAGTATATTGAAAGAATCGCATTTTTAAAAATATCATAAGCCATATTATACTCAATATTTTTCAGTAATTCACAAGTTATTAAAAATATGTCAGGAGGAACAGTCAGTCCCATTTGCTCAGATAATTCTATATAATAAACATCAGACTGAAGATTTAATTCATCAACTGTTTTTTGTGTAAATAATTTGTATGTAACATTAAACTTTGCAAACATAATTATCTTCCTTTCTACAATATACTAAAGTTAAACCGCAATATAACTGTATTATATCACATAATTTAATATATTACAACAAATTTTGCATCCATAAACATTTGCTTATGATACCATTTTTATTTAATTTTATTTTTGATTTCAGAACTTAAATGAGTTTAAAGATAAAAAAGATTGTATAGGATATATTCAGTAGTATTACTATTATAAAATGGAGATAGTATAAAAATAACCCGAAATTTCGGGACAAAAAGGGGTAAAATAATGAATAGAAAGTATATAGGTTATGCAAGAGTATCGAGCCGAGAACAGAACGAAGACAGACAGATTATTGCCTTAACAGAATACGGCGTGCAGCCCGATTTAATATTTTGCGATAAGACCAGCGGCAAGGACTTTAACAGGGATAATTACAAACAAATGCTTAAAAGACTGAAAAAAGGTAAAATTTTGGTAATCAAAAGCATAGACAGGCTGGGACGAAACTACGAGGAGATTATAAATCAATGGCGGCATATCACAAAGGAAATTGGGGCAGATATTGTTGTTTTAGATATGTCGATATTAGACACCAGACAGTTCAAGGATTTGCTTGGTACATTTATCAGCGATCTTACGCTACAGCTGCTCTCTTTCGTTGCTGAAAATGAAAGGACAAATATTAGGCAAAGGCAAGCGGAAGGTATTGCGGCGGCAAAGGCAAAAGGTGTAGTGTTTGGCAGACCGCCCGAATTTAATTCAGATGATTACACAGGTATATTCAGAAAATATCTAAACAAGGAAATCAAACGGCAAAATGCAGTATGTATGATAGGATGTTCAACTGCCACATTTTATCGTATGATGCAAGAACAACGAGAAAAGGGCAGATTATGAATGAGTGACAAAAATTCTTAAAACGTATGATTTTTGAGAAAAAATTTTACCTGTACATATCTAACAACTTTATATATACATTATAAAAGTTTTTTGTCAAAAGGTCAATAGAATTGAACGCATTTTTACAAAAAAAGTTTACTCCGAAAATGTATACGATTTTATAAAGGAGCTGGTCATGAGTTGATATGTACCCAGAATCCTGGACACATTGATTTATAAGCAGGCTACACACATGGATGCTTCTCTGTATTTTACAGGGGGCATCCATTTTGTTTTTGCCTGAATTCTTTTGTTATTGTAATA